>JASBYY010000008.1 GCA_029983675.1 Bacteroidales bacterium
GAGCCTTGGCTGCCATCGGAACGCTCCTCTTTATAAACTATTCTCATCATGCAGCCTAATTTTGACCAACTACTTAATTCCTTTTAATCGCACCTTTATGGAATTGAAATACCTGATGCCTAAAAATAACGGTCCGACTCCCCGTCTTTTAATCGTGTCTAAAAACCTGTCAAATACTTTTCAACCATTTCCCATAGGCGGTCGGAATCCACCTCCAAAATGATGTGGGCCTGCTGCGAACCGGTAGGCTGGTTGTTTTCGAAAGCAAAAGCTTGTCCGTATGAGAAGCCAAACTGCGAATTGACATCCACATAACGGGTCACTTCGTCCTTAATCAATGAAGGATCCATCACGATACAGGCAGCGATAACATCCCAAATGTAATGTGTGTGATCGGGATTGTCAATAAAGATCTGATTCAAGAAACTGCGCTGCAGCATGTTTTGTATGGTGGGGTTGGTGGTTATCGATTGGATGTGGTTGTAACGGTCTTTGCGGAACGGCATTTTCTCGCATACATCCAGACCGACGATGATTTGCTCTTTGAATGGCGAACGGATGGCTATTTTTGCGGCATCAGGATCGAGCCACCAGTTGAACTCGGCGGTAGGAGTGGCGTTGCCTGGCCTGAAGAACGAGCCGCCCATATAGACGATGCGTTTTACCAAAGGCACAATCTCGGGGGCAATGCGAATTGCCGTTGCAATGTTGACACAGGTGCCGATGGCGATGATGATGATTTCACCGGGGTTTGCTTTTACCTGTTCGATAATAAAATTGACTGCTTTCATATCCAAAGGCTTCGTGGTCGGCTCTTTGCCGTATTTGGTGAGATAAACCGATTCCCACGACTTAGGTTCCGGATAGTCTGCGGCTCCGACATAAGTATTGTCGATGCCAAATAAAATGCGTTCGTTTTTAATGGTTTCAAAACGATTGGGATAAATGGGTTGGCGGATGCCCGGCACAACAGGGATGTCGGTTCGGTTGATGGCTTCCAGCTGACGGATTGCGTAGGCTGTTCCTTCCTGAACCCAAGTGTTGCCAACGACCGTGGTGACACCGATCAATTCAATGTTCGGAGCCTTCGCGAGCATCATCATGGCGATACCGTCGTCGAAAACTTCGACCATGTCAGTGTCGAGGATGACTTTTTCTTTTTCCTGCCCGCTGGCGGTACAGGGGACGGCAATCACGGCTGCGAGTATCGCAATGCTAAGCCATCTTTCGAGTACTGAGTGAAAATGTTTGTTTTTCATGATGATTGGATATATTGCCGCAAAAGTATCAAAAAACAACACCATAAATAACTAAGAGCTGTTTTTGAATGGTTTCGATTGGAGCTTATGATAATAACTTTGTTGTAAGAATTCAAAATAGTTTCTATGATTTTGATTACTTTTGTCTCTTATTTCATTTACGATGAAACATTTTTGGGCTGTCATATTACTTTTCTTCGTAGGGGTGGGAGCAGGGCTTCCTGCCAAGGCGCAGCTTCCTTTCTCTGGGACGGTGGCTGGATGGGAAGGACAAACGGTACGACTGCTGGCATACACAGGGCTGAAGTTGGACACGATAGCTGCAACAGTGGCGGATGAACAAGGCTCGTTCTCTTTTGAAAACAGCTTGCGTAAAGGCATGTATTTGCTTCAATCTGACGGAAATGCTGAATTGGAGCTGCTCTACGAAGGTCAGCCGGTTCAATTTGTGATGACCGATGCAAATGATTTGGCAACTCTACAGTTTGTCCGTTCTAAAATCAATGAAAAATGGTCGGCTTACTTGTATCGTCGCGCAAATTACCGAGATGCCGCGGAGTTGCTGAAATCCGTATTGCGACAGTATGACCCGCAAACGGAGTTTTATCAGAATACGGCTGCTGAATTTATGCGGTTGCAGTCTGGCTTCCGGTTGTTTTCCGATAGCTTGACCCTAAATGACAGCAGCTATGTAGCGCGACTGATACAAGCGGATAGAGATTTACCGATAGATTTGAAACATACGGCAAATGAGCAGCGTAAATATCTGATTGACAATTTTTTCAATAATATTGACTTCAACGACTTGTCGCTGATCCCCACCAATGTGCTGACGACAAAGATGATCGATTTTCTTTCATTGTATCAAGGGCTGCCGCAGTTTGCATCCAATTCCGATGCGGGTTTTGTGGTGGGGCTGGGTGCTATTTTTGAAAAGGCGAAAGTCAACATGCACATGTATGAGTTTGTTTTGGCTTACATGCTTGAGGGGTTCTCAGCTTTGGGAATGGATCCGGTGGTCAACTATCTGTTGAATTATCCGAAGTTGGTCGAAGGAGAAGTGCCTTTGGAACAAGGGTTGCGCCTTGACGCCATTGCCGAGCCATATCAGAAAGTCAGGGTGGGGGTGAAAGCGCCGAATCTGTCCGGAACCACTATTGATGGCCTGCCGTATGACCTTTATGCATCCAAAGCAAAACATATTATCGTGTTTTTTGCATCAGGCGATTGCGAATACTGTCATGAGTTTTTGTCAAAAATTCGCAAGAAACTTGATTTGCAGTCTGATTTTGAGCTTGTTACTGTTTCTATTGCCGACAACAGAAACGAAGTGGAGGCGGCGTTGAAAAAAATGAAGCTCACAGGATACCATTTTTACGATGATTTGCGTTGGGAGAGCAAGGCCTTTTTGGATTATCATGTCAGTTCGACACCGTCTGTTTTTGTGTTGGATGCGCAGAAAACCATAGTTCTGAAACCGTATGATTTTGAGGAACTCATGGAATGGAAACGGGTATTGGATGGATAATGTCGGTTGCCAATCCGAATGATAGGAAATATTTAGAAAAATGATTTGTTTATGAATATAAAACATTGTTTATCTGTTGTTTGCGTTGGTATTGCCTGCGCTTTTGGGTCATTGCTTGCCCAAGATGCTGAAACACATTGGGTGGACTCGGTTTATAACAGCCTGACGCTGGAGCAGCGTGTGGCGCAACTTATCTGTATGCGAGCCAACCAGCCTGATAAGCCGTTCTATGAGGAGGTGGGCAAGTATATCAGGAAGTATAATATTGGCGGTGTGTGTTTTTTTCGGGCCGATCCAACGGATCAAGTTGAGCAGACCAATCGGTGGCAGGCCATGGCTCAAACGCCGCTGATGATATCTATTGATGCGGAATGGGGAGTGGCCATGCGTGTGAAAAACACCATGCCGTATCCTTACCAGATGACATTGGGCGCCATTTCGGATAACGATTTGATTTACAAGATGGGACAACAGGTCGCCGAACAGTGTCAGCGCATGGGCATACAGGTGAACTTTGCTCCTGTTGTCGATGTGAACTCCAATGCGGCCAATCCTGTTATCGGCATGAGGAGTTTTGGCGAAAATCCGCGCAATGTGGGGGAAAAAGGTGCTGCGTATGCGTTGGGAATACAAAGTAAGGGATTGATTACCACCATGAAGCATTTTCCGGGACATGGAAATACTTCTACGGATTCTCATCTGACCTTGCCAACGGTAAATGCTACTTTGGACCAAGTGCAGCAAATAGAGTTGGCTCCTTTCCGCTACATGGTCGAAAGGGGTGTGAATGGCGCTATGGTGGGGCATTTGTATTTCCCCGCCATCGAACCGGTAAAAAACACATCTTCTTCTTTGTCGAAAAAAGTTGTAACGGATTTGTTGAAGCATGATCTTGGTTTTGAGGGTCTTATATTTACCGATGGCTTGGATATGAAAGGCGTTTCGCAGACCGTCTCAGCCGACAGCGTTCCTTATGTGGCCTTCATGGCGGGAAACGACGTGCTGATTTTGCCCCACAATGTCCCCTTTGCCATCCAATCTATCGCCAAAGCCGCCGAACGTGACTCGAATGTGGCTGATAGGGTGGAGGAAAGCTGCAAAAAAATACTGCGTTATAAATTCCGTTCAGGATTGAATCGTTTCAAACCTGTGGCAAAAGCAAATTTAGTCAGTGATTTGAACAACGGAACCTATCTGGAGTTGAAGCAGCAACTGTTTGATGCCGCTGTCACTTTGTTGCGCAACAACGACAATGTCATCCCTCTTTCAAGGAATAAGAAGATGGCGGTGGTCACCGTTGGAAACGGAGCAAACGATTTTCATGAGGCGCTTACGCGATCGGGTTATGCCGTGACATCATTTGCTGTTTCGAGAGACCAATTGCAAAATAAGGTCGCCACTTGGCTGAAAACGCTTGAATCTTATGATTTGGTGGTTTTCAATGTGCAGAAAACCAACATGTTGCAAACGAAAAATTATGGTATCACAGATGCCACAGTGGATTTTTTCAATCGTTTGACTGCACAAAACGACCTGATTCTCAATTTGTTTGCTTGCCCCTATGCCTTGGATCGGTTCCGTATCAATAACAGTGTAAAAGGGGTGGTCGTGGCTTATGAAGACAATATGCAGGCAGTGAATGCGGTGTTTTCTATTTTGAAAGGCGATAAGAAAGCCAAGGGTGTTCTTCCTGTTTCGACGGCTAAATTTGCGTGTGGCGATGGCATTCGTGAAGTGGCTGAAGCAGAATCTAATACAACCTTTTTACAGGAGCCAAAGCTCGAATTGTTAGAAACAATGCCGATAGATGAAAAGTACGTGAACAGTTTGGATTCGGTGGTGAAGGTCGGTATCAGGGAAGGCGCCTATCCGGGCTGTCAGGTGCTTGCCATGAAAGGCGGTCGTGTGATTTACGACAAGTGTTTTGGCAATTTCACATACGGCGGTGGACATGCAGTGCAACCTGATGACGTGTATGATGTGGCCTCGTTGACCAAGATATTCGCCTCCACCTTGGTGCTGATGAAACTCTACGAGGATGGCCTCGTCAAGTTGAGCGACACGCTGGGAACCTATTTCCCCTATTTGAGCCAGTCCAATAAGGGAGCGATAAAGCTGATCGACATCCTGACTCATCAAACCGGCATGAAAGCGTGGATTCCGTTTCACCTTGCCTACCTTGATGCAAATGGTCCGAAAGCAGAGTATTTTTCCGACCATTTTGACCAGCAGCATACGTTGCGCGTGGCGGAGAATCTTTATGCCGATAATGCTATGAAACAGCGTGTTATCGATACGATGATGGCCAGCCCGGTGAAAGCTGGCAAGAGATACCTTTATTGCGATATGGGTTTTTACTTTATTCCCGACCTCGTTGAACAGTTGACCAACCAGACTTTTGAAGAGTACCTGACTGAGAAGTTCTACGCTCCGCTACAACTGAAAAACACCGGTTTCCATCCTTTGAATTGGCGCAGCCGTGAAACGATTGCCCCGACTGAAGATGACAAATCGTTCCGTTACCAGTTGATTTGGGGCGATGTGCACGATCAGGCGGCAGCCTTGATGGGTGGCGTTTCGGGGCACGCCGGATTGTTTTCCAATGCGCACGACCTTGCGGTAATCATGCAGATGCTTCTTGACGGAGGCATGGCAAACGGCCAACAGTTGCTCCGGCCTTCTACCATCAAGTATTTCACGACGGCGCCTTTCATTTCAAGCGATAATCGGCGGGCTTTGGGTTTTGATAAGTTGCCGGTCGGGAAAAAAGGATCTGCTACCGCATCCAAGTTGGCATCGATGGCGAGCTACGGACACACTGGATTCACAGGCACTTTTGCATGGGCCGATCCCGAGAATGACTTGCTGTTTATTTTCCTTTCCAACCGTGTTTATCCCAATCCTGAAATTAACAAATTGTCACGCCTTGGTATCCGCACTACGATGCACGATATCCTGTACAAGGCTGTTCAATAGTTCTACATCAAAAAACACTTCAATCTTATGTTGACAATAGTTATCGTAATCATCACGGCCATTGTTTCTGTCGTTGCTTTTAACAATCGGACGGTTTATTTCCGGTTGCTGTTCAACGCCTATCAGATTCGCTATGACCGACAGTATTGGCGTTTCTTGAGTTATGCCTTTGTTCATGCAGGATGGGGGCATCTGCTGATTAATATGTTGGTGCTTTATTCCTTTGGCGCCAATGTGGAAAGCCATTTTGCATCGTATTTTGGTGCAACAAAAGGTGGTGCCTATTTCGTCATGCTTTATGTGTTTGGCATATTGTTCTCGACCTTGGTGGACTACGGGCGTTATAAGGACGACTACAATTACAATGCGGTGGGCGCATCGGGTGCGGTCAATGCCGTGCTGTTTGCCAGTATTTTATTAGCACCCCTGTCGCGGCTGATCATTTTCCCGATTCCCATTCCGATACCGGCTTGGATTTTCGGATTGCTTTATCTCGGTTATTCGGTTTACATGTCAAAACGGGGCAACGACAACATCGGACATTCCGCTCATTTCTGGGGCGCCTTGTTCGGGTTGCTATTTACTTTCATGCTAATGCGGCAGGATATTATCGCTTTTTATTCAAACTTGTTGGCACGGTAGGGAGGTTCTGTAAGAATTAGCTACACTGAATGCACAGCATTTCAAAACAGCTTCTTAGTTGTCTTCTGCGTTTTTAGGGAAACGTTGCCACGACTCATACTCCTTGCCCATCTGGTTGACACAGTTTTGCCACAGGTTCTCGGAACTTGTTTCCATCAGGGAGGCTGCGGTTGCAGAGCTTACTAACCAAGAGTTGCGTTGAAGTTCGCTTTGCAATTGTCCCGAGTCCCATCCTGAATAGCCTAAGAAAAACCGGACGTTGTTGCGGTTGGCAATGCCACTTGCCGCTAACATGCTCAATGCCTCAACGTCGCCGCCCCAAAATAAGCCGTCAATAATTTTGACGGAGTCAGGTACGGTTTCGCCAAGCGTGTGGATGTAAAAAATCTGTTCCTTGGCAACCGGACCACCTAAAAACACAGGCGCATCAAAATCGGGAAATTGACCGCTGATCCTGCTGATATTGAACTTCATCGGTTTGTTCAACACCAAGCCGAAAGTTCCGGTGGCCTCAAGGTGTTCGATAAGTAGCACCACGGAGCGTCCAAAGAAAAAATCATTCATCAGTGGCTCCGAAATCAAGATGCGGCCATCCGCCGGTTTTATGTTGTTGCTGCGTATTCGAAAACTAACCATAACCCAAAGAGTAGGAATCGACATGCAAATATAGCTTTTTCAGAGTTTCAAAGTGGTTATGGTCGGGAAATATTCTTTGCGAGGAGCTTCGTGTTTGGTCGGAAATCCCTATTTTTGTCCTACGGAACAAATATGCAACATTTTGAAACGTCTTGATAATCAGGTAAAATTTGAAGAACTGCGTTCGCGTTTTTCCACTTTTGTTTTTGAAAGCCAGGAATGGTGCGTTAAGGATGGCGCATTGTCGGTGCGATTTTCATTCTGTCTTGATGATCGTTATCGTTTTCAGCCGACTTTGACGATCTCGGCACATAGGTTTGTCGATTGGCATCGTTTGTCGGAGCAAGAGATGGAAACATTGGTGTTTCATATCGGCATGGTCGAACTGATCAGTTATTGGAAGATAGCTTGTCCACGGCAGGTGCTCATCCAACTTTATTCGTTGACTGATCGTCAGATTGCCTTTTGGAAAAAGCTGTATTATAATGGATTGGGTGAGTTTTTATACCTTAACTCCATCGATTGTAGCGAGACGGATCTTATGAATATTGTTGCCGTTTCGGGAAAACCTTTTGCAAAAGTGATGTCGCAATTAGAGGAGCGTGTGCTTATTCCTGTCGGCGGCGGCAAGGATTCTGTGGTGACGTTGGAATTGCTTCGCAACGATCTGCCCTGTCGCCCATTAATAGTGAATCCGCGCGGTGCCACGACAAATTGTGCTTCAACGGCTGGTTTTTCTTTGGAAGAATGTCTAATCGTTACCCGCACACTCGATCCTACTATGCTGCGACTCAACAAGGAAGGCTATTTGAACGGACATACGCCATTTTCGGCGCTGCTGGCTTTCATTGCTGTTTTGTGCGGCTTTGGAAGTGCGTCACACTACATTGCGCTTTCAAATGAATCGAGTGCGAACGAGTCCACCGTAGTGGGAACCAACATCAACCACCAATACAGTAAGTCGGTTGAATTCGAAGCGGATTTCAGACAGTATGTTGCCGAAAATATCAATGATAAAATTCAATATTTCAGTTTTTTGCGGCCATTGAGCGAGTTGCAGATCGCCATG
Source organism: Bacteroidales bacterium (assembly GCA_029983675.1). GTDB lineage: Bacteria > Bacteroidota > Bacteroidia > Bacteroidales > F082 > Limimorpha. The sequence goes on from JASBYY010000008.1 coordinate 8,111, forward strand.
CTGTTCAGCCGTTTCGAGGCTTATCACTCTGTCTTTCGTAGTTGTAATGCGGGCAGCAAGACCGATTCGTGGTGCGGAGCGTGTCCGAAATGTCTTTTTACATGGTTGATACTCAGTCCGTTCCTGTCGCAAGAAAAGTTGGTGCAAATATTTGGAAAGAATCTTCTCTCGGATAGCACCCTGCAACCTGTTTTCGATGCGTTGAGTGGTGTGACACCTGTCAAGCCTTTTGAATGTGTTGGCACGGTGGAAGAAGTGTGCGCCTGTGCCCGGTCGGTCAAAGATGTGTCCGGAACGCTACTTGATAAAGTTCCGAAAACATCGGCTTCGGTGGCGGAACTGTTGCAGCGTTTCAATGCACAGCACTTTTTACCTGATGTCTTTGTCCAATTCCTTAAACGTAATCTGAATGGATGATTTGTTTCTGAATCGATTGCAGGGGAAACGCATCCTGATCCTCGGTTTCGGGCGAGAGGGGCGTTCCACGTTGCGTTTTTTGCAGTGCCGTCTCCCCAACGCCTGTTTGGGCATTGCCGACCGAAATCCGATAGATGTGGTTGGCGTGGGAGACAACGGAATACAGTTGCATTGTGGCGAGGGCTACCTGTCAGCAATTGATGACTATGACCTTGTGATAAAAACGCCCGGCATTTCGTTGAAAGACATTGATGTGAAAGGGGTGGAAATCACTTCGCAAACCGACCTTTTCATGTGCGCTTTTCATGCCCAAACCATTGGAGTGTCGGGGACGAAGGGGAAGAGCACCACTTCAAGTTTGATATACCACCTGCTGCGTTCGGCAGGGCGCGACTGTGTATTGGTCGGCAATATCGGCATTCCTTGTTTTGATATGATTCCGTCGATACGTCCCGAGACGGTTGTCGTGTACGAACTCTCGGCGCATCAGCTCGAATATGTCCATAACAGTCCGCGTGCCGGGGTGCTGTTGAATGTTTTTGAAGAACATTTAGATCATTTTGGAACATTTGAACGCTACAAACAGGCAAAGTTGAACCTGTTGCGTTACATGACTGCTGATGATTACGCCATCGTTCACGAATCCTTGATGGATGAGGTTTATACGCTGGCAGTAAACAGCGTATGCTATTCGCGGATGGCGTTTGAAATCGATGCGGGGAGGCTGCCCATTAAGGGCGGACACAACGTGCAGAATGCCGAGGCGGCTCTGTGTGCTTGTGTGGTCATGGGAATTGCTCCCCAAGAGGTCTTGCCGCATTTGTATTCCTTTAAGCCTTTGGAACACCGGTTGGAAAACGTGGGTGTTTTTGACGGTGTGCATTTTGTGAACGATAGCATCTCTACCATACCGCAGACGGCAATAGCAGCCTGTCAAACGCTGGGAAAGGTCGATTTTCTGTTGTTGGGTGGCTTCGACCGCAATATCGACTACAAGCCTTTGGCGGATTTCTTGAAAGCCAATCCCGTTAAATGTGTCTTAGTGACTGGAAAAGCCGGACAAAGCATTTGTAAGGCACTGGCTGACAGCATGTATGAAGGGAGAATCGAACGGTATGACACCTTAGAGGAAGCCTTTGCCACGGTGAGCCGTTTGGCGGAAGATGGCGATTTGTGCTTGTTGTCGCCTGCTGCATCCAGTTATGACCGATACAAAAATTTCGAGGAACGCGGTGCCAAATTCAAAGCCTTAGCTTCGCAATTTGTGAGGAAAACATAGTTTTTGGGGGTGGTTGAGAAAAAGGCTGTGTCAAAAAAATGGATTTTGATACAGCCTTTCTTTTAGTGTGTAAGAATGGGTATAGCACGGCCTTGTTAAGGTTGGTTGGGCTTGACCGTTTTCGGTTTGCTGCCGCCTACATTCACTGTCTTGGGTTTGTTTGTGGTGGTAGAAGGCTTTACCGTCGTGCTTCCAGCGTTTGTCCCCGACGGGGTTACCGTGTTGACATTGGTTTTTATCTGGGCATTGGGTGAGCCTTTTCCAGTGGCATCGGCGTTGCTCTTGGCGCGTGCGGCGCGTTTGGCCGTATCGGGGTGGGTGGAGAGCATCTGTTTGATAAAACCTGAATTGCCGCTTGAACCGGATTGCTTTTCCAATTGCAGCAACACGTTGAGCGCATTGTGCATGGCGTAAGGATTGACGTTATTGGTCAAGCAAAATTGCAACGCGGCATCATCGGCTTCGTATTCTTGCTTGCGCGAAAAAGCACTCGTGGCCACTTGTTGTGCAATGTCACCAATCATGCCTTCGGAAATAGCACCGGCGGTGGAGTTGATGGCGGAGATGCCGTAGCGGGCGGCCACCATCAGATAGGCGTTGCGGTAGGCATCGCGGGTGTCTTTGTTTTTCAAATGCCCCAGTTCGTGGCCGATAACGGCAAAAATCTCTTCATCGTCCATGACGTCCATCAAGCCGCTGTAAACGCGAATGCTGCCGTCGCCGCTGGCAAAGGCGTTGATCATTTTCGACTGATAAACTGCGTAGTTGACGTTCATGTTGCTGATGTTTTTGAACTTCGACATGATGTTGGTCAAGCGTTTGGAGTAGGCGTTGTCTGCCGGTAATAAGGTGTTGTCCTTGTCGCTTTTCACCATGTATTCTTTGCACAACTGAACGATCTGTGCGTCGGAGATGGTGAGTGCTGTGGCAGCGGCGCTTCCCGCCTGTAGCACTTTGTCTGAGTTAAGTCCCTGAATGGAACTGCAAGATGCCATCATGAGTAAAAGGGAGACTCCCAGTAAGAACTTTTTCATTTTTCTTTATTGTTAAGAGTTTGTTAGTGCAAAGGTAGTCATTTGCAGATTGGTTCGTCAGGATTTTGTAAAAAATGCGTAAATTCTTTTCAAATACTATGGCGAAAAATAGCAGTGTGTCCGTTTCGTCATGGCTGGTAGTAAGGAGCGCTTTTGGTAAGCACTTCCAAAATCTTGGCTATATGCCCGTATCTTTCCGAAAGGGTGAAAGCCTGGTCCTGCTTGCCGATAGTCTGCAAATTTCAGAGGTTTTCATTTGGAAAATTGAAAGAATTGAGTAATTTTGCAAAAAGATTTGAGTAAAATTCTTATTAGATTTGAGTAAAATCCTTATTTGATTTGAGTATGAAATATATTCGTAAACAGTATCATACGCTGAAAGTACGCCTTCAAGAGCCAAGACGGTTTATGCAAGTATTGGCCGGACCGAGACAAGTAGGCAAATCGACCCTTGTGGGACAGGTGTTGCAGGAAATAACCATCCCTTATTCGGTAGAGGTGGCGGATGCTGTTGACCCGAAGGATGGAGACTGGATCCGCCGAGTATGGGAAGGGGCGCGAACCACCATGACGATTCGTGGTGAAGCGGAACGCCTGCTTGTGATAGATGAGATTCAGAAGATTGACAATTGGAGCGAGGTGGTTAAAAGAGAATGGGATGAGGACACCCGCAAGCATGTCAATCTGAAGGTGATACTGCTGGGTAGCAGCCGGCTGTTGCTCAAAAAAGGACTTACGGAGTCTTTGGCCGGTCGTTTCGAACTCATCCGTCTCGGGCATTGGAGCTATCAAGAGATGCACGACGCTTTTGGCGTGACGATCGATGCGTATATCTACTTTGGCGGCTATCCTGGTCCCGCCCACATGACAGGCGATGAAAAACGCTGGCGCAAGTACATTAAGGACTCGTTGGTGGCCCAGGCTATAGAGAAAGATGTGATAATGACCTCCAACATCTACAAGCCTGCCCTTATGAAGCAATTGTTTGAGTTGGGCTGTGGTTATTCTGCCGAAATACTCTCGCTAACAAAACTGATGGGACAGTTGCATGATGCAGGCAATGTAACTACGTTGGTCTCATATTTGGAGATACTTGACCAATGCGCCTTGCTGACCGGCTTACAAAAGTATGCTAATGATGATGCCCGTAAACGTGGGTCTATTCCCAAATATCAAGTGTATAACAACGCTCTGCTGACGGCATACAAGGGTAGGTCGTTCCTTGCTGACAGAACGGATGCGGCTGTGTGGGGGAGATGGGTGGAAAGTGCTGTAGGTGCGCATTTGTTGAGTATGGCCGAAGAGTTGGACTACCGAGTATATTACTGGCGTGAGCCTGCAAAGAACAGGGCAGACAAAGAAGTGGACTTCATCATTGTCAATGATGGTGAGGTGACAGCCATTGAAGTGAAAAGCGGTCGCCGCAGCATGAACCCGGGTCTTCCTGCTTTTGTGGATGCTTTCAAACCCCATAAATCTTTTGTCATTGGAACGGGCGGGGTTTCGTTGGAGGACTTCTTGAAGTGCGACATGGAATCGCTGTTGGGATGAAATGACGGGCTGGAAAGTCCCATGCATTTGCTTTATTTCCATTACAATGCGTTGGCTTACAAGAAGTTGTTACCGTTTTAAGCATTCAAAAACAGCTTCTTTATGATGTTTTTTTGTTTCGATTTTGTTTTATCATAAAAAAAGTGAATGTTGTTCAGTAGGATGCCAAAAAAATATGTACTTTTGCAGGGTCAAGCGAATGTAGCTCAGTTGGCAGAGCATCAGCTTCCCAAGCTGAGGGTCGCGGGTTCGAACCCCGTTATTCGCTCAAAAACCACTCTCGACAGTGTTTGCGCGGGGGTGGTTTTTTGTCGGGCCGCACTTTTTTGCTGAAAAACTTTCAACGCTTTGTGTTTCTAATGAAAAAAAGTGTAATTTTGCAGCCGATTTCAACGTAAGGGAGCTTAGCTCAGTTGGTTTAGAGCACTTGCCTTACAAGCAAGGGGTCAATGGTTCGAATCCATTAGTTCCCACCCTGAAGAGGGTGACCAAAAAGGGTAAAATTTTGACTTAATGATTTTGTAACTTATTGATAATCAATATTAGTTTTTGCAAAAATTGCCCCAAAAAGGACTTTTTAGTCACCCTCTTTTTTTATTGCCGAAAGATTGGCAAGTCTTCCGAATTACAGAAATAAAAAACACCGATCCTGAAAGACCGGTGTTTCTTTGATGGAGGAAACAGTTGCAAGCCGAGAGCCTGCACTTTCCCTTGATTAGTCCTTAATGTTAGGCTGTTCAAGGCCTAAGCCTTTCTTCTTGTCAACGGCTTTCAGATAAATACCGATAAACAGGGCGGCAACACCAAGGCAGGCAAGCATGACCAACGGCCACGTGTAGTCGAACTCTACCGGATTGGTGACACCGGGATTGGTGTTGTCAAGCACTTTTCCAATGAGTAAGGGGAAGAGCCACAGGCCGATGTTCTGAATCCAGAAAATCAGGGCGTATGCAGAACCGATGATTTTTTCATCCACCAACTTCGGTACGCTGGGCCACAAGGCGGCAGGCACCAATGAGAACGAAGCACCAAGTACCAAGATGGTGACGTAAGCCACGATGATACCGCCAACGGCATTGCCCTTGAAGACGGGAAGGATAAAGGCGAAAGTAAGGTGGCAGGACACAAGCAGGATAGAACCTATCATCAGCATGGAAGCAGCCTTTCCCTTGTGGTCCACATAGTTGCCCAAAATAGGAGTGATGGCAACGGCAAGCAACGGGAACACGGCAAACACCGTTTCGGCGGCGCCGCGTTTGTAGCCCATGTAGCAATAAACCACCAAAGCAACGATAGCAAGCGCCATCAGTGCTACCTTGACGTTTCTTTTCTTTGAGAAGTTGCTGGCAAAGGAACCGATGGCCACAACAAGCATGATAAGATACTGTACAATGGTGACCGAGTTGCTGGCCCAGAATCCCATTCCGGGGGTAAGTGTCAAGTTGCACTGAAGCATGTTGACGGCGTATTTTTGGAAGGGGAAGATGGCGGAATAGTAAAGCACACACAGCAGGGCAACGAGCCAGAAACCAAGGCTGGAAAAGATCTTGCCGACATCCTTGATCTGGAAGGCTTCGTCTTTGGCCTCGGCTTCACCGGTTTGAGTGTCTAACTTCTTGTCCATGAAGAAATAGACGATGAACATAATCAGGGCGATCATCAGCAGCACCACGCCGAACGAAACGGAGCGGGTGACGTTGATTTGTCCGCCTAATTTGGCAAAATAGGGTGAGAAAATCATGCAGGTGGCTACACCGAGACGCGCCAGCGCCATTTCCGAACCCATGGCCAATGCGGTTTCACGGCCCTTGAACCACTTCACGATACCACGTGAAACGGTGATGCCGGCCATTTCGACACCGCAGCCGAAAATCATGAATCCCAATGCGGCGAGTTTGGCCGAAGCGGGCATGCCTTCGTAGAAAGGCGAAACGCCAAGCTCGTGGAATCCAGGGATGTAGTTGAGGTGGTTGGTGAACCATGCTTCCGTTCCTGTTCCGATGAAACGGTCAGAAATGGCGTACCATTTGATGATAGCGCCAATGAGCATGACGATACCTGAAAGGATGGCCGTAAAACGCACTCCCATCTTGTCGAGGATGATACCGGCAAAGATCAGGAAGAAGATGAATACATTCAGGAAAGTCTCTGCGCCTTGCATGGTGCCGAAAGCAGTGGAGTCCCAGCCGCGTTCGGACATCATCAGGTCTTTAATGGGCGACAGAATGTCCATGAAAATGTAAGCGCAGAACATGGCCAAGGCCAGTAAAAGAAGCGCCATCCACCTCGCAACTGCAGAATCGCGAAGCGTAGTTTGAAGTTTTTCTACCATTGTACTATTATTTTAGTTGATTTAAATTGCATTTCGAGGTGCGAAAATAAGAAAATTCACAGTATGTTACTTCGGTAACTGCACGATTTCTTTCTTGTAGGCACTGATGAGCCGCTTGCCAAATTGCGCCATCGATTCAATGGTGATGCCGTTCAGAATGTCTTCGTAGTTTTTCATCGGGTTGATGCCGTTGCGTAGATTACTTTCGATGGCGTCCATCCAATAGCCGTTGCGTTCCAGCATTTCAGCGTGTTTTTTCAACATGAACTCTTTCACCTTTTTCAGGTCTTGCGGACGCGGCCCGACCTCAGCCATGTTTTGCAATTCGGCTTTGGCGATGCCCATCAGCTTTTCGTACATCTCTTTGTTGGTCTCGAAACCTACTAGCAAAACAAAGTAATCGTTCGGACGATTGCTAATGGAACCGTTTACGCCCACACCGTAGGTGCCGCCTTCGTCTTCGCGGATCTTTTCGGTATAGACAATGTCCATAATATCGGTGAAAACATCCATATAAATCTGGTTTTCAATCGTATATTCCATGTCGCCATTGTAAATCATGTAGCAGGTGGCTTTGGGCGTTTCCATCTCTTTTTCGTAATGGCAAACGATATTCTTTTTGCTGATTTCCATGCCGTTATTCTTCCAGCTTTCCTTACGGTTCATGGATGGGAGGCTGCCGAGGTACTGCGCTACCATTGGCTCGAACGTTGCCGGATCGATATTGCCAACAAAGGTGAAAACGAAGTCATTAGGATCGGCAAAGCGATCACCATAGATGTTCATGGCCATTTCGTAGTTCACCTTGTCATAGTCCTCCGATTTCATTCTCACGGCAAGGGGATGGTTGTTGTACATGACGGCAGTTAGGCTGTCGCGGAAAGTGACCATGGGATTGGCTTCGATGTTGGCCAACGCAGCCTTGGTGCGGGTGAGGTAGGACTCGAATGCTTCTTCATCGCTACGAGGCGCAGTGAAGTAGAGATAGGTCAGTTGCATCATGGTTTCCAAGTCTTTTGCCGAGCAGTTTCCACTTAAGCCTTCGCTGTAGTTGCTGATGCTGGGATGTACATTGGCTTTTTTGCCCATAGTGACTTTGGGCAGATCGATGGCACTGAACTTGCCTACGCCGCCGAGGGTGATCAGGCTGTTTATTTCTTTCAGGGTGTTGATTTCGTTTTGCGGTAAAACAGAAATGCCGCCGAAACTGTATGAGGACATGAGAATCTCGTCGTCTTTGAAAGTTGTCGGTTTGTAGATGACTTTCATGCCGTTGCTGAGTGTGAGGACAGTGGCGTCGAATTCGGGATCTGTAGTCTTTTGGACGATTTTTCCGGGTGCGGGCAGCTCGGCCACCAAAGGCTCGTTGGAAACGGTCTCTTTGTACGCTTCCACTTCCTTGGCATTGGCTTTGTTGAACATGTCAAGCAATGCTTCCTTGGTAGGCAGCGTTTCGCCTTCCTTTACGGGAGCGGTAAGCGTGATGACGATGTTGTTGTCCGTAATAAACTGTGGCGCATATTGGTTGACGACTTCAAGCGGAATGCTCGGTAAGGCTTGGCTGAGCAGTGCAAATTCATTCTCGATACCCATGAGCGGCTCATTGTTCAGGAAATGGTAGAGCGTGGGCCAAAAGAAAGAGCGGTTTTCTTGCTTATTGCGCTCTTCGTATCGGTTCTCCAAGGATTTCAACAGGTCGGCCTTGGCACGTTCAAACTCCGATTGGGTGAAGCCAAATTGTCTCATTTTATTGCATTCCATGACAATGGCAGTCAACGCTTCTTCGATGCCGCCGCAGTCTTTGGCAATGGCAGAGCATGACCAGGCTTCCTTGGTGTCGGAGACGAAAAATGTGGAATAGCGGCCACTGCCATAGATGAATGGCGGATTCGCTTTCTGGGTCAACTCTTCAAGGCGGTTGTTGAACATGGTCGAAACGATGTTGTCCATAAAGGTCTTCATCCAATACTGAATGTCGTTCTTCTCTTCTGCCGGTACAACGTCGTGTTTATAATATACGTCCACCGAGTAATATGTTTCTTCTATGTCTGTGCAAATGCTGACGATAGGGGTTTCGTTGTCGGCCACGGGGAAAACGGTGCGTTTGGCAGGGTTGACAGGGGCGGGGATGTCGGCAAATACGGCCTTGATGCGGCTTTCAATCAGATCGACATCAATGTCGCCAATAATGATAATGCCTTGAAGATCGGGGCGATACCATTTGTGGTAATAGTCGCGCAGGGCTTGATGGTCGAAGTTTGAAACGACTTCTTCGGTTCCGATGGGCAGGCGGTGTCCGTAAGGGCTGTTGGGGTAGATTTCGGGCAACAGCTTTGCGTAGATACGCATTTGCGAGTTCTCACGCTGCCGCATTTCTTCCAGAATCACACCGCGTTCCTTGTCAATTTCCTCTCCTTCAAGCGAAATGAAACTCGACCAGTCGTGCAGGATGAGCAGACATGAATCGACCAAGTTGGTGCTGTGGGTCGGAACATTGGTTAGCATGTACACGGTCTGTTCAATGCCGGTCCAAGCGTTTACGTTTTCGCCGAACTTCACACCATTGCGCTCCATGTAGTCCAACAGATTTTTCCCGGGGAAGTTCTTGGTGCCATTGAAAGCCATGTGCTCCAAGAAATGGGCAAGACCGCGCTGGTTTTCTTCTTCCAAGATGGAACCTACCTTTTGCGCAATATAGAAGTTGGTGCGTTGGGCAGGCTTTTCGTTGTGCCTGATGAAATAAGTCAGGCCGTTTTCTAATTGTCCGGTTCTTACGTTCGGATCGAACGGAACAGGCATGGATTGCTGGGCGATTCCCGTTGTGGCGACGAACACCATGCCCAATAATAGGATGACAAACTTTTTCATATCCAATCGGGTTATTTATTTATTATATTGATTTACAAATTATTAGATTATAATTATTTTAAAATTATCTGCTCGAAAAATACGGATTCAATGACTGCTAAAAACCATTCGGCAAAGCCGTTTTTGCAAGGCCTATTAATATTAATAAAGGTGCACGACGTATTTTTCCTCGAAATAGGGTTCCTGAAACCACTTCGATATGGTTGCTTTTTTGTGCTGCCAGTATTTGGATAACGCCTTGAACTCGCTTTGCAGGTCGCCGCCTTTCAAATAGAGGATGCCGCCCGCCTCGATGTCGCCGCGAATACGGATTTTATTGCCGGCAAGATTGGCGATCTCGGGGAGGGTCATCACGGCACGGCCCGTGATAAAGTCGAATTTTTCACGAACTTCTTCCGCGCGTTTGTGTTCTGCAACAACGTTTTTCAGTCCGAGAGCCTGCGCCACAGCATTGACAACCGTGATTTTCTTTCCCGTGCCGTCGATGAGATAAAAATCGGTCTGAGGATAGAGGATGGCAAGCGGAATGCCGGGGAAGCCTCCACCAGTGCCCAAGTCCATAATGCGCATACCGGGAAGAAACTCGATGTACTTCGCAATAGCCAGCGAATGCAGCACATGGTGCTCGTAAAAATGCTCCATGTCCTTGCGCGAAATGACGTTGATCTTGCTGTTCCAGTCTTCGTAGAGCGCCCTTAACTGCTCAAACTGGATGCGCTGCACGTCTGTTAGTTTTGGAAAATAAGTAAAAAGACTTTTCGTGTCCATTGCGTTTTTCTTTAGCGTTCAAAAGTACGAAAAAATGACTTTGCATCAAGCATTTATGAATATAAATTGCATTTGTAACGTTGGACATGTTTTTTTCGAAACCGTCACTATTTGTTTGCATATTACTGATTGTCAGTATGATAAATAATGCTAATAATGTAAAATGTGCGTTATTTTTTCAATCGGCGATAAATCGTGGCGGAGGATGATACAATTGGTTGTATCTTTACCGATTATTTTGTGGTAAAATGAGAATCGAAGCTGTATTATCCGCCTTGCTTTTGTGGTCTGTTTCTGTTTTGGGTCAGACGACTGCTGAAGCGTATATCGCGACCTATAAGCATATTGCCATTGAGGAAATGCGAACCTTCAAGATACCGGCATCCATTACCTTGGCGCAGGGTATCCTTGAATCCAATTCGGGAAACAGTGCACTGGCTGTTGAAGCCAACAACCATTTCGGCATCAAATGCCACAAGGAATGGTCGGGCGACACGTTTTATCAGGACGATGACGAGAAAAACGAGTGTTTCAGGAAATATGATAATCCTGAAGAATCATACCGTGACCATTCGCTTTTCCTTACTACTCGCAGTCGTTACAGTGCTTTATTTGAGTTGGAGATAACGGATTATCAAGGATGGGCAAAAGGTCTGAAAGCGGCAGGATATGCCACCAACCCTGCTTATGCCAAGAGCCTGATCGATAAAATCGATTATTACGACTTGACCCGCTTTGACCGCATGGCTTTGGGTTTGTTGGCCGAAACGGACGGGCAGGAGGCTGACACTTTGGAATCGGAAGGCCTTGGGCTGCCTTATCAAAAAAGCATAGCGCCTTTTTCACCCGACGATAAGTCGGCATACGAATTGGCGGAGATGACCAAAAGCGGTCGTTTTGTCTATTTGAACAATGGCGTGAAGTTTATCTATGCCAAGGATGGAGACACGCCCATTTCGCTTGGCGCGGAATTGGGAGTTTTTTCTTACCAGATATACAAATACAACTATTTGGAAAACGGCACAGATTATGTTTTCAAGAGTGGCGATTTGATTTATATAGAACCGTTGAAAAACAAATGCCGGAAGCCGTCGCACTATACGATGCAATATGGAGAAACCCTGCGTGACGTGGCATTGAAGTTTGCTGTGAAACTGGAGAAGTTGCAGAAAAAGAACGATGTCAAGGAAAACACCTACCTTGCTCCGGGAAGACAGATTCGGCTGAAGTGATGGTCAATGCCTATTTCAGCGGTCTCGATCTAACTCGTCTTTCAAATACTTCGCGGTGTAGCTGTTTTCGCATTTGACGATATCTTCAGGGGCGCCTTCGCACAGAATCTGTCCGCCGCGGTCGCCGCCTTCGGGTCCCATGTCGATGATATAATCGGCCATCTTGATAACATCAAGGTTGTGTTCGATGATGAGGACGGTATTGCCTTTGTCAACTAATTTGTTCAACACATTCATCAGCACTTTAATATCTTCAAAATGCAATCCTGTGGTAGGTTCGTCAAGCACGTAAAGCGTTTTTCCCGTATCGTTCTTTGCCAATTCGGCAGCCAGTTTCACGCGCTGAGCCTCGCCGCCCGAGATGGTGGTAGAGGCCTGTCCTAAGGTGAGATATCCAAGTCCTACGCTTTGTAAGGTCTTGATTTTCCGTGTGATGGATGGGATGTTTTCGAAAAACTCGACGGTTTGGTTGATGGTCATGTTGAGCACATCGTTAATCGACTTGCCTTTGTAGCGCACCTCTAAGGTTTCGCGGTTATAGCGTTTGCCTTGGCAGTCCTCGCATTCAACCGACACATCGGGCAGGAAGTTCATCTCGATGATTTTCATGCCGGCACCTTTGCAGGTCTCGCAACGTCCACCTTTCACATTGAAAGAGAAGCGTCCGGACTTGTAGTTCCTAATCTTTGATTCGGGAAGTTCGCCGAACAGCTTGCGGATCTCGTCGAAAACTTTCGTGTAGGTAGCTGGATTGGAGCGTGGCGTGCGCCCTATTGGAGCTTGGTCGATTTCGATGATTTTATCGATAAGTTCTATTCCTTCAATGGAGTCGTAGGGCAGAGGCTCTTTCAGCGACCGGTAGAATTTCTTGCTGAGGATGGGCGAGAGGGTTTCGTTGATGAGTGTTGATTTTCCCGAACCCGAAACGCCTGTGACACAAATCATCAAGCCTAATGGCAGCTTCAAATCGACATGCTTTAGATTGTGGCCGGTAGCGCCTTTCAAGGTAAGGAACTGTCCTTCTTGTGGTTTCCGACGTTTAGCGGGTGTTTCGATGTTGCGTTTCCCGTTCAGATAGTCGCAGGTGATGGAATGTCCGCTTTCGGCTTCTTTTGGTGTGCCCGAGAAGACGACTTCGCCGCCGTGCCGTCCTGCGCCGGGGCCGATGTCAACTATATAGTCGGCGGCCAACATGGTGTCTTTATCGTGTTCGACAACAATGACTGAGTTGCCGATGTCGCGTAAATCTTTTAGCGATTGTATAAGGCGGTGGTTGTCGCGCTGGTGCAGCCCGATGCTCGGTTCATCGAGAATGTACAGCACGCCGGTGAGCTGCGACCCGATTTGAGTGGCGAGACGGATGCGCTGTGCTTCGCCGCCCGACAATGCTCCCGATGGACGGTTCAAGTTCAAGTAGTCGATTCCGATGTCGAGCAGGAAATGGATGCGTTTGCTGATTTCGCGGAGAATTTCTTTGCCGATTTCGTATTGACGTACATTGAGTTTTTCAGGTAGCGCACTAATCCACTGGTTGAGCGACAGGATGTCCATCTCGGCGACTTCGGCGATGTTTTTCCCGTCGATGAGAAAATAGCGGGCTTCTTTTTTCAGCCGTGTTCCTTGACAGGTGGGGCAAGCCACGTGATTCATGAAGGAGTTTGCCCATCTTGTGATACTGGCAGGGGCATCTTCGTTGTTTTGTGACTCGATGAAGCCGATGATGCCTTCAAAATTCAGCTTATAGGTGGAAGTGACCCCCACCAACTCGCGTTTCACCTCAAAAGTTTCGTTGGTGCCATAGAGGATGACATCCAAGGCCTCTTCGCTGATGTCCTTCATGGGCGTGTCAAGCGTGAATCCGTATCTAAGTCCTATGGCTTCGAGTTGTCGAAATATCCAATTGCCCGACTTGTATTCTCCTGCAGGTGCCAAACCGCCCTTACGGAGGCTGAGTTCCGGATTCGGGATGAGTTTATCCTTATCCACAACGGCGATGGCGCCCAATCCGCTGCATTTTGGGCAGGCACCATAAGGCGAGTTGAACGAGAATGTGTTTGGTTCCGGATCTTCATACGACAAACCGGTGCTGGGGCACATTAGCAGGCGGCTGAAATAATGCAGATCGCCACTGTCGTGTTCCATCACCATCAGTAGTCCCTTGCCGTAACGGAAAGCGGTATGCACCGAGTTCTTGATGCGCGTGTAGGCGCTGTCGTTCACCTCGATACGGTCGATGATGATTTCGATGTCGTGTGTCTTGTAACGGTCGAGCATCATGCCGTATTCAATTTCGCGAATCTCGCCGTCAACACGCACATGGTTGAATCCTGCTTGGCGGATGTGTTCAAACAACTCACGGTAATGTCCCTTGCGCCCACGGGTGGCAGGAGCAAGAATGTGGATGTGCTTGCCGTTATAGGTGTTGAAAATCAGATCGGTAATCTTTTCTTCGGTATAACGCACCATCTTTTCTCCCGTATTGTAGGAATAGGCTTCCGACACGCGGGCATAGAGGAGACGCAGAAAGTCGTAAATCTCCGTGATGGTGCCTACGGTAGAACGCGGATTCTTATTGACGGATTTTTGTTCAATGGAAATAACAGGACTAAGACCGGTGATTTTGTCCACATCGGGACGCTCCATGTTGCCGATAAACTGCCGTGCGTAGGCCGAAAAACTCTCCATGTAGCGGCGTTGCCCTTCGGCATATATCGTGTCGAAAGCCAATGACGACTTTCCACTTCCGCTGATGCCGGTGATAACGACAAGTGCGTTGCGGGGAATGGAAAGGTCGATGTTTTTCAGATTGTTTTCCCTTGCCCCTAAGATGACAAGATTTTTATCTTCCGAAAATTCGTTCATGGTGTTGTCTTTCAGAAAATTACCAGCGAAGTGAAACTTACTTCCCCTTCAACAGTTTTGCATGGGTCATCGCATAACGTCCGGTCGGTATCTTGATTTTATAGCTGTTTCCGGTCGAGATGGTGAGCGTATTGGCACGCAGCCAAGGGTTGAAGTACTTCAGCATCTTGTAGTTCGTGCCTTGTTCGAGGGCAAAGTCTGCAAGATTGGAGATGGACTGGGTTACGGTGATGGTCTTGTATTGCAATGGATTGTATTTCAAGTAGTCGCTGATTTGGAAACCGTATTTCGCAGGGTTTTCGGTGATGAGCTTCAGGGCGAGGATGCGAAACAGGTAACGCTCGGTTTCTTCAGACAGTTTCATGTCGTAGTAAGAGGTGACATGCTGTTCGCTGATGCTCCGCGAAATCCTTCCGTTTCCCGCATTGAAAGCAGCCGCAGCCAAGGTCCAGCTGCCAAACTTATTGTAAGCGTCTTTCAGATACTTGCAGGCGGCAACAGTTTCTAATTCAACATTATAGCGCATATCAACTTCGCGGTTGATTTCTAAGCCGTAATCCTTTCCGGTACCTTCCAGAAACTGCCAGAAACCTACTGCTTTGGAGGACGATACGGCGTTGGTCAAGGCGCTTTCTATCATGGCGAGATACTTGAAATCATCGGGAAGCCCATGCCGTCTCATGATGGAGTCCATGACAGGGAACCAGCGCGTGGTGCGTTTTAATAATAATAAGGTGCTCGCATGTAGATAGGAATTGACAAGCAGCTCGCGCTCAAGTCTTTCGCTGACATAGAATAACTCAAGAGGCACACTTTCGCCGGCGAAATCCATGCTTTTAGGAATCTCGATGTCGTGAGTGAGGTGGTCGATTTGGTCGAAATAGACAAAATCGCGCTCTTCTCCTTCATAGTCGGTCTCTTCGGCCTTGTTGCTCTGCGCGTTGATAACCATGTAGGTTGCCGCAAATCCGGTCAATAAAACGACTAAGGATGCGATAATAAGGATATTGCGTGTCTTCATTTGAATGGGGTTACAAAGTCTTTGAAATAAGGTGCTACCTTGTCTTTTTCCGATAGGATGGGATTTTCAATGTTCCATTGTACGTTGATGTCGGGGTCGTTCCAAAGGATGCTGCCTTCGGAAGCCTTGTTATATAGGTTGGTACATTTATAGGTGAAAACGGAATGGTCTTCCAAACATACGAAACCGTGGGCAAAGCCTTCGGGAATCCAAAGCATGAGTTTGTTGGATTCGGTCAGAATGACGCTTTCCCATTTTCCAAATGTGGGAGAACCGCCGCGAAGATCAACGGCAACGTCCATCACTGAGCCTTTCACAACGCGAACCAGCTTGCCTTGTGCATAAGGCGGTTTTTGGAAGTGCAAACCGCGTAGCACGCCGCGCATGGACTTAGACTCATTGTCCTGAACAAAGTCCATCGTCAAACCTGCCGCGTGAAACCGCTCCTTGTTGTAAGCCTCGAAGAAGTAACCGCGTTCGTCGTTGAAGACATCAGGTTTGACGATGACAAGGTCTTTTATTTTTGTTGCTATGATTTCCATAATATTCAGCTGAATAGTTGTTGTTTATGCGATTTTTCCGTTATGCAGTTTGTGATTTTGTTGATTTTCTGGCATTTGTTGTTGATGTCATCGTATTCTGAAGTGTTGGATAGTTCGTTCTGTATAGAAGAAGCAGTCGATAATCCGTTTCGGCATATTCTTTCAACGATAGAAAAACCTCGGCGACAAAGTCCTGATGGCTAATGCCGTTTTTGTGCTTCGTCAAGATTGGCACCAATTCGGATGCCACTTCTAAGTAGCTGTTTACGCAACCCATACTTTTTCTTGTCCTCGCAGGTATATTTGTACATGTTGGTAATGTCAACCGAAAAATCCAAGTACTTCTCTTAAATGCTTAGTACAATCTTCAACATTCTCCATCGGATCAGATCGTCCTGACTCTAACAACTAATCAGCTGACCAACGGAACAATTCTTACAAATGCACACATTCTCCGCAAGCGGCGGCTGCAGCCTCCATGATGGCTTCGGACATGGTTGGATGCGGGAAGACGGCGCGGATAATATCATCGGCTTTGGCGCCAAGTTCTCGGCACAACACGGCAGATGCTATCATCTCGGTGACGTTGTCGCCCACCATGTGGCAGCCTAACCATTCTCCGGTCTTTGCATCGAAGACAACCTTGATAAACCCGTCCTTGTTGCCCGCAGCAGTGGCTTTGCCAGAGGCGGTAAAGGGGAACTTCCCGATTTTCACTTCATGTCCTTCGGCAATGGCCTTGGCTTCGCTCATTCCGACAGATGCGATTTCGGGTGTAATATAGGTGCATCCAGGTATGTTGTTGTAGTTCAATGGCTTGGGGTTGAGTCCGCAAATCTTTTCAGCACAGATGATGGCTTCATGGTCGGCTTTGTGTGCCAGTGCGGGGCCATGCACGATGTCGCCGATGGCATAAATGCCCTCAACGTTGGTGCGGTAAAAGTCATCGACAATCACCTTGCCGCGCTCGGTGGCGATGCCCAAGCTCTCCAGTCCAATGCCTTCGATGTTGGTTTGTACGCCTACCGCTGACAACACCACATCGGCTTCGACCGTTTTTTCACCTTTTTTAGTGTTGATGGTGCACACGCATTTTTCACCACTGGTGTCAACTTGCGTCACCGAAGCATCGGTCATAACGGTCATTTTGAGTTTCCTGAATGCGCGGTCGATTTGTTTCGACACTTCTTCATCTTCGTTCGGGACGACGTTGGGCAGAAATTCCACCAAAGTGACTTTGACACCCATCGATGTGAAGAAAAACGCAAATTCCGATCCTATGGCGCCAGAACCGACTACGACCATGGTTTCGGGCAACTTGTCGAGAACAAGGGCTTGGCGGTAGCTGATAATGCGCTTGCCGTCGATAGGCAGTGCGGGCAGTTCGCGCACACGAGAGCCGGTGGCGAGAACGATATGGTCGGCTTCATGTAGGGTGACGTTGCCTTCGCTGTCAGTCACTTCCACTTTCTTGTCGGCGTTGAGGCGACCCGTACCGGCAATCAGTTCAATGTTGTTCTTTTTGAAAAGAAACTGAACACCTTTGCTCATGTTTTCGGACACGCTACGGCTGCGGGCAACAACGGCTTCCATGTCGGGCGTGACGGAGCCTTCTATTTTGATGCCGTAGTTCTCGGCATGTTGTGTGTAGGTGTAAACCTGTGCGCTTTTCAGAAGCGCTTTGGTGGGGATGCAGCCCCAGTTGAGGCAGGTGCCCCCGATTTCGGCCTTTTCAACTACGGCCACGTGTTTTCCAAGTTGCGATGCTCTAATGGCAGCCACATATCCTCCAGGACCGCTGCCAATGACGATGACGTCGTATTTCATATTTGTATGTTTATTTATCGAATAGTCGTGCGAAAGTACGAATTTTTTCCGACATGAAGACCCGTGCATCGCATTTCTCTACGATGGCGAAAGCCTGTGTCAAACCGTCATTCTTGCGATGCAGACGGATGGTCTTGTTCTTGAGCATTTTTGCCGGTGTCAGATTGGTCGTGACGTTTCTCAGCTATTTTTCGCACCAACTTCATGAGTAGCGCGAGAAAAGCGAAAAACAGAACGACACCCGCAAACCAAAACACAATCAGTTGAAACATCAGAGTAGGGGTGTTGATGCCGCAAAGGTAATGTTTTTTCTATTGGATGCGCATGGCATGGAATCTGAAGGCCTTTAGCAATCAAGCACACCACGCTTCTTCCTCTCGTGTCATCCCGCATTCGGTCCTTCCGTGCCATGTCCCCAACCGGTCGTCATTCCGTGTTTGACACAGAATCTCCTTTTGAGGAGATGCTTCTATGAGGATAGTACCGCAATGGTAACGAGATGCTGAATCGAGTTCAGCATGACGGATTCTGATAAAGCGAAATGGTACAGTTCCATCAGGCTTACAACGTTTCTCCTTTTGTGTCATTCCGTGCTTGACACGGAATCTCCTTACGAGGATATGACTCTATTAAGGTAATACCGCTTGTGAGGGGATGCTGAATCAAATCCGGATCAGTTCTGGATCAGGTTCAGCATGACTGGTTCAGAGCATGGCATAGCGGACTATGTAAGCGCGACAATGGACAAAATGAGCCAATGTAGCGCATCAAATCAACAGAAAACAAAAAAATTGAATAGTAGAAAAATAACTTTGTTGTAAGAATTAGCTACGCTGAATGCCCAGTATTTCAAAAACAGCTTCTGAATTTGTTGTGAAGAATAAAATACGGAAACGCATAACAGCTTCATTGATAATGTTTTTCTGTGGCATGGAAGTGCGCAAAGGCTTTTTGTTGAAAAAAAAGTTAGCGAAAATGTTGCATCTATCGAACTATTGTGTATGTTTGCAATGTTTGTATAGATTAAAAATAGTACTGAAAGCTCTGTTTGCTGTTAAGGTAGAAGGGTTACAACGTTCTTAAACAGGAGTTTTGCATAAAAAGGAAAGGACCAGCACAATGAAAGATGTTATTCAAAG
Source organism: Bacteroidales bacterium (assembly GCA_029983675.1). Taxonomy (GTDB): domain Bacteria; phylum Bacteroidota; class Bacteroidia; order Bacteroidales; family F082; genus Limimorpha. Next base: position 26,983 of record JASBYY010000008.1, read on the forward strand.
CGATTCCGGACTTGCGCATAGAAATGTTGCAAAGGCCAATCGTGAGGGCGGAAGACGCAAAAGCGTGAAGGAAGGTATTAATGCCCCTTCTCGGCAAACCATTGTACAACCTAAGTTAGAGCTGACCACACCCGGCGACAGCTACGAGCGCGAAGCCGACCGTATGGCGGATTTCGTGATGCAGAAGGGGGGCAACGCCCCTGCTGAAATGCCTTCAGCTACATCCGTTTTTCCTCCTGTGCTTTCGCGCCGCGCAAGCAGTAGTGCAGGGGTGGCGGTGGATACGGCGACAGAAAGCGGCATACACGCCTCGCACGGCGGCGGGCAGCCGATGCCTGCAGCGCTACGCTCACAGATGGAAAGCGGCTTCGGCGCCGACTTCTCGGGTGTGCGCCTCCACACCGACAATGTCGCCGTGCAGATGAACCACAACCTGCAAGCCAAAGCCTTTACCTACGGCAACGACATTTTCTTTAACAGCGGGCAGTACCAGCCCCACTCCGCCGCAGGGCAGCATCTGATAGCCCATGAGTTGACCCATGTGGTGCAACAGAGCGGAAAGGTGGGGAGAGAGGAAGATAATAATAATAGCTCAGGACACCCAATGTACTCTTATGTTAGAGATAGGCAGTGGATTAATGACTATGTCCTTTCAGATATGGCTGCTAATAGGAAATTGGAAGAAAATTATAAAAAAACCAGAGAAGAAAAGCCAATAACTGTGCCGATAACCGTAATAATATATACAGACGCGAGAGCAGCTTGTGGTCAAAACCGTGATGGGCAATGGGTCCGTTCGCAAGAGCAGAGCCGGATTTGTCCTTTTGAAGAAAAAGTAAACCAGAATTGGAAAGGAAATGGGATAAGAGGTTTTATAGAAAACGAATCGAGAACGAATGTTTTTATGTTGCAGGGATTGAACAATCTGGACGAATACCAGAAGAAACTGGAGCAGTTAACCCAACAGTATGGTCCACTAGGCAATTTGATCATTCGCGTACATGGTTCTCCTGAATCTGTTGAATTAAATGATGGTATTAAAATTAATACTCAATCAAACGACTTTTTTTATCAAATAAAAAAACTATTTGATGCAGCTGATAAGGAAAAAGGAAGCAAGATGTCTCATTCCATACTATTTTCAGAATGTTTAACAGGTGCAAATACCGACACTCCGGAGGGATTAGTGAACCATGTAAAATGTATTATGGGGCCAAATATTCATGTTAGAGGCAACAAGGCTTCGGTATATACGAGCGATGTTAGCTATGGTTATTTCAATACGAACAAGCAAATATGTGATGCAAACTCTCCTCTTACATTTATAAATCACGAAGATCCAACTTCTCCTGTAAATGGTGTATGTGCTTCTTATTCCAATCGACCAAAAGATAGGGTTTATCTTGGGAGAAATATTAAAGGCGCATTATATGAAATAAAAAGACACATAGAAACTAAAGAACCATACTCTCTATCATTAGGCTATAATTTATTTGCCGTATCCTCTAATTCTAATAGAGAAAGATCTGTCAAAATTTATTATTACAATTCAAATAGAATAAGATACATCGATATAAATTCAGTAGATATTTTAGATATAATAAAACAAAAAATCACATCGGAACCTGACGGAGTATTAAGTTTCATAAAGTATATTTTATCTGGTAAGCCTATACCAATTAATTTGAATAATACTTCGCCATCGGTAACAGAATTATTATATAATGGAGCTAAAATCAACCCATACCCCAACCATCAATAGTAACTTTTGAAACCCCTGAAGATATCAAATTAACTTAAGTGGAGGAATACTCCATCATTATAAGGATTGTTTAGAAGCTGTTTTGAAATGAACAAAAAAGAATGTTATAGGTCGAATAAAATGAAATAAGAATATTGATAATGAGTAGGTTAATTGGATAATTATTTGTGATATTTTGGTTTTTCAATTACTTAGCTATAAATAATGTAGAATATCCAACTAACCTTATCGAAAATCAGTGGTAAATATTAGAAAAAATAATCAATCCTGCAATCAGAAAAAGGAAAAAAACAACTCAAGGAGATGATGAACGCCATCTTATATGTAAACAAGACGGGCAGCCAATGGAGGATGCAGCCTAAGGACTTCCCGCCATACAACACGGAATACTACTACTATCGGAAGTGGAAGAACGAGGGCGTATTCGAGGACTTCACGGACTCGCTCAGGGGGGGCTCGTGTGGGCTTTGGTTGGGCAAGGAAAACGGCACGATCCTCGGTCTCATTGACTCTCGAAGCGTGACGACCTCCCACCATGTCGCCAAGGATAGAGGGATTGACGGAAACAAAGATATCAAAGGCATGAATGAGCATGTCGTGGTCGACACAATGTGTCTCCCGATGGCGGTGAAGATTTACGAGGCGAATATTTACGATAGCGTCGGTGCGGTATCGCTCTTCGAAAAGTTCGCGGGGAAGCTTCCAGGATTCAAGAGGATTCTTGTCGATGGAGGCTACTATGGTCAAGCACTTGCCAATGCGTTCAAGAACATGTTAGGCTGCAACTTGCGCTCAGTCCTGACCATTGTCCCCAAAGGTTTGCATTTATCCCGAAAAGGAAGATCGTTGAAATGTCTTTCGAGTGGATGGGAAACTTTAGGAGAATCGCTACTAAGGGCTGTGAGTTTTATTCCGAATTCTCAGAAGCCATGCTACAAATCGCCTTCTCACAAATCATGCTTAGAAAAATTATCATATAATTTCAAAATGGTTTCTTAATAGTGTTCAAAACCAAAATGAATAAATAATTATCACCCATGCCCTTACATCAATCACTGACATATATCAAGAATAAGGTTGAGGAGATGCTCAACGCTCCGAACGTAGAGATATACTTGGACAGCATCGGCAAGGACGATGTGAAAGAGGGGATCTATGTGTCGCTGCTTTACGCCGAAGAGGAGAAGACCCTCAAAAACAACGACTACCTACAAACCTACTACGAAAAGGAAAACCCAAACAAAGTGGAAGGATACCGCAAGGTCAACCCCAAACTTTATCTGAATCTTTATGTACTTGTCGCTTCCTCGTGTTCGCCTTATGAAGAGGCCCTGAAGCATGTTTCGCGCATCATTGCCGGCTTCAGACAGAAAAACGTCTTTGGCCGATTCGAAAAAGAAGACGGCACCGTGTCGGACGACTTTGGCGAAGGCTTTGAATTGTTGGATAAATTGGTGCTCGACATCCACACCTTGTCGTTCGATCAGAACAGTTCGCTATGGCAAACCATAGGAGGCAAACAATACCCGTATATCCTATATAAGGTGAAGGCGATAGCCTTTGTCGAACCGGAGAAAGAACCCGACATGAAGCCGGTTCAAAAGTTCTTCGGCTTGATAAAGCCCATGACTTCCGGATTGCCAGAAGGATCGGATGCCGCCATCACCGACACCGCACAAATAGAGGCGGAAAAAACCCAAAAAGAACAATTGGTCAACGACTGCTTTGAACTGATGAAGGGCGACCGTTCCGTCATTGTTGTCAATTCGAAAGAAGTGTATGAAAGTGTAAAAGCAATGCTGAAATCAAAATAGCAAACAGAAAGAATAAATTATTGTAAACCAATATTAATCACTTAAAATCCAGTAATTATGGCAAGTTACAAAACACCTGGAGTGTATGTGGAAGAAATTCCCAAGCTCCCTCAGTCAGTAGCGGATGTTCCAACGGCAATACCAGGCTTCGTAGGATACACCGAGTACGCATCTTCCAATTCGGACACCTCGGTTTCCGATTTGCTGAACAAGCCGAAGAAAATCGGGTCATTGCTCGAGTATGAGCGCTTTTTCGGCAAAGCGCCTCAGTTAACATTGTCTGATGATGGTGAGCTGAACCGTCGATTTGTCACCTATGATAGTATTCGCCTGTTCTACGACAACGGAGGCGGCGTCTGTTACATTGTCTCCATCGGAAACTACGATGCGAAGAGTCCTGACTCCGATCACTTCGTAACGGGATTGAAAAAGCTTGAAGACATCGATGAAGTCACGTTATTGGCCATGCCTGATGCGGCAACCTGTTTAGATGCAGACGCATTGGCTGTTGTTCAGCAGGCTGCATTGTTGCAGTGCAAAACTCTGAAAGACCGTTTTGCCATTCTCGATGTGAAGGAAAGCTTTAAAGCAAACAGCGATGCGGAAGAAGTCATACAAGATTTCAGAAACAAAATCGGTACAACAGGGCTTGAATATGGCGCAGCATATTACCCGTATGTTTCTACGGCATATACATATACCGGATTTGACTTCTCCTCTGTTATCAGGCTTATCATGGAAGAAAAGTATAAGAAGGTATCCGGCGAATACGATACCGAAAAATTGTATGAACTGTTTAAGAACGACGTTCTTTCCTGTGTGGCATTCCTTCGTGCTTGGGAGCCTGAGAGAGTGCAAGCTTATGTGACAGCTAAAACGAACGACCAATTAAAGCCTTGTTATTCCCCGGACAATATCAACTATGAGTTGGTCGAAAAAATATGGAATAGTAAAAATTCGGTAAAAGACTACGGTATTGATCTGAAAGACAAAACCAACCTGTATGGAACCAAATACGATAAATTAAAGGATTCGGAAGATTTGAAGGCGTACATTCTTACCCAACTCCTTCCCTCCGAAACTTATGACGGTCTTGATGACGTTAAGAAAAAAGAGAGAGCAGACCATTTCCTCAAAAAGAAAGTCGTTGAAGACTTGGTTAAGGCTGAAATTGACAAAAAGGACTCTGCTTATTTACCCGGCTATCTCTTGAAGATCAATCCTGCCGACAAGGATCAGCGGGTCAAGGAGCAAGCTCTGAAGCCGTTTATTCCATTTTACGGAGAATATGAGAAAGCTTTGGCTGACAAGGTGTCTCTTGTGCCGCCAAGCGGAGCTATTGCCGGTATTTATGCTCAAAACGACAATTTTACGGGTGTATGGAAAGCTCCCGCCAACATGAGCATTGCGTCCATCAAGGGGGGCAGCCGGTTGATCAACAACCGGATTCAGGATGGCATGAATGTTCATACATCAGGGAAATCGGTCAATGCCATACGTATTTTCAGCGGCAAGGGAATCTTGGTATGGGGAGCGCGTACATTGAAAGGCAACGATAATGAATGGCGTTACATTCCTGTCAGACGTTTGTTCAACTATGTTGAAGAAAGTGTGCAGGAATCCACCGAGTGGGCTGTATTTTCGCCTAACAACCAGAACACATGGACGAAAATCAAATGCCAGATCGAAAACTTCCTTACCAATATCTGGCGTGCAGGAGGTTTGGCAGGCGCCACTCCCGATCAGGCTTTCTACGTCAATTGCGGTTTGAATATTACGATGGATGTACAGGACATATTGGAAGGCAGGCTCATTGTGGAGATCGGCATGGCTGCTGTTCGTCCCGCCGAATTCATCATTCTTCGTTTTTCGCACAAATTACAGGAATCATAAAACAACTAATAATAGGAGATAATTACTATGGAAGAAACGAATTATCCATTACCGTCATTTCACTTTGAGGTGAGATGGAGTGCAGATGAAAAAGAGGCTGTTCCATTTACGGAGGTTTCGGGACTGTCGGTAGAAAATCAAGTCATAGAGTATAGGGAAGGCAATAGCAAAGTGTATTCTACCATTAAGATGCCAGGACTGAAAAAGTACGGAAACGTCACGTTGAAACGTGGTGCGATGGCCAAAGACAATAGCTTGTTCGATTGGTGGAACAAAGCTCAACTGAACAAGATTGAACGTAAAAACGTTGTTGTCAACTTGTTGGACGAGTTGCATGAGCCTGTCATTACATGGACGCTGCAAAACGCATTTCCCGTAAAGGTGGACAATGCCAATTACAATTCGACCAGCAACGAAGTGCTGATCGAAACGATTGAATTGGCGCATGAAGGCTTGACACTGTCGAGACCTAAGGCCAAATAATCAAGTATTTGCAACCCCCTGCCATCCCATGAGATGGCAGGGGAATTTGCCGGTGATAATCATTTTTTCAGAAAAGCTGTGGCACAAAATAGAAAAGAAGATCAGATTTATTCCTTAGTCCCTGCGTTTAGTTTCAGGGTCGATTTTTTGGATGGAGTAAAAGCCGACAACGTTTCATTTGCCGAGGTGAGCGGTATTCAGGTTGACATCCCGTGTGAAGAGGTGTGGAGCGGAGGGGAAAACGACCGGGTTTACAAGTTGCCCAAACCGGTGAAATTGTCAAACTTGGTTTTGAAAAAAGGAATAGTTCCTCATCCTAACGAATTTGTCGCTTGGTGCCAAAAAGCCGTTTATGGGTTCGAATTCATCCCGGCCACGATGATTGTTTCATTGGTCGGGGGAGATGATGCCATGATAAAAGCATGGGAGATATCCAATGCTTATCCGGTACGATTTGAAGCCTCTTCCTTCGATGCAAACAAAAATGAAATCGTTATCGAGACTATTGAGCTTGCATACAGCAAAATACAATTGTATCAATCACCCGAAGCGGATGCTATCAATAGCATTAATAGCAAAATTGATACGCTCAAAGACGTTGAAAATGTGGTTGAAAAAGCTTCTGATGTCAAAAAAGAGGCAGAAGCAGCCATTACTAAAGAAGTGGCGGATTTGAAACATTACGCCGATGATGCCGTGAAAGAAATTGAAAACACGGCCTCGGTAATTGAGACGCAAAGTAATAAGGTTTCTTCGTTGTTTGACGACTTGTCAAAAGACCTCACAAATACAATTGCAGACGTTGAAAATGTGCTGAAAGAAGCAAGTGGTGATGTTCAGGAGCTGGTTTCCAAAGCAAAAGAAAGCGTTGACGGATTGAAAAACAATATTTCTTCGGCAAAGGATGCCTTGAAAGAGAACCTGACAAGCATTAAAGAAAGTGTTTCCGAGGCTGTAAATGAAGTGAAGGATATAGTGAAAGATGTTGAAAAAACAGCCAGTCAAACCATTTCCGATGTCAAGCAAACGGCACAAGAAATGGAGGAAAAAATCAAAGAGAGTGTCACTCAGGTGAAGGAAAAAGTTGAAGATGCGAAAAAGAGTGTCGCCAAGACCATAGGTGAAGCTAAGGATAAGTTTTCTGAGATAAAGAAAAATGTTATCGATAAAGCGAAAGAAGTTGAGGCGAAAGCGAAAGAGGTTTACAATCACGTTTCCGAAAAGGTGCAGGAAGCGGTGGAAAAAGTGGGTGATGCTATTGAGGGAGCCAAGGAAGCACTTGAAAAGACAAAGGATGACATTTCCGATAAGGCTAAGGCTTTTTCCAATAAGGTTTCACAAACCGTCAATGATATTAAGGGAGGCGTGGAAGGCGTGATTGGCGATGTGAAGAAAAACATGGATGAAATTTCCGGACAAATCAACGATGCGGTAAATAATGCCATCGAGAAGTCAAAAGAGGTTGTCAACAAGGTAACGGATAAGGTGGACGAAGTGTCCTCTTCGATTACAAGTGCATTTGATACGGCAAAAGAGGGTGTGCAAACAGCTGTTGACACGATTTCAAATAAGACGAAAGAGATTTCCGAAAAGATCGGCGATACCATAGAAGGGGCAACTGAGGCTTCGGAAAAAGTGATCAATCAGATTTCAAAAGAAATAGGAACAGTTTCCGAAAATATCAATAACGCGGTTGACAAGATGGGAAATCAAGTGTCACAAGCCATAGAAGTCGTTCATGGTGAGATCGATGCCATCTCTCAAAAAGTGTCTGATTCGATCAGTGAGGTGAAAGAATCTGTAGAAAATGTCACCGATAACCTGAAAGACAGGATCGACGAAATGACTGATAAAGTAAAAGATGCTTCGGAAGAGGTGAAGGCTGAAGTGATGAATGTAGTAGAACAGGTCGATGAAACGATTGGCAAAATCACAAGCAGTGTGACAGATGCGGCGTCCAAGATGCAAAAAGATGCGGAAACCGTTATTGATAGTATCGGCAAAAAAGTAAGCAAGCTGTCTGACGGCGTAAAAGATACAAAGGATAAGATAGAATCGTTTGTCACCAAGGCGGTCGAAACGGTTTCTGATAAAGTGGATGAAATATCCGAAAGCGTTTGCAACACCATCGAAGAAGTGGAGGGCAAACTTAATGAAGTGGCGGATAAGGTTCAGGAGACTATGAAAGAAATTGTGGATGTGATGCAAACAACAGCGGATGAAGCCATGAATAATATTGATGGCGAGGTGGAATCGGTGAAGAAAGAGGTCGAAAAGAAGGTGAAATCTATGGAGGGTAAAATTAAAAAGGCAAAAGAGAAAGTTGAAAACGCTGCTGCCTCAGCGAATGAATTACTGGACTCCATTGATGATATTATTTAATCAGTAAGTAAAAATGTTGCATGATCAAACAAAAAGGAGGAAGGCAATGAGAAAACAAGGATTTAAGAAAAGTCGCAATAAGCTAAATTTGCAAAAAAGGAGCGATGATTATGATTATAGGTCGAAGAGGAATGCCGTATGAACCTGACAATTGAAAGTTTAGGTGCAATGACAAATCATGAATGAGTAAAACAACGGAAGTATGACTGTCAAAATAAACGAATTGATCATTAGGACCAGAATAGAAAAGAAGGATAGCTTTTCACAAGGAGTCAGCGACGTGCCGACGGCAAACGATGAATGTCTGGCTCTGAAAAAGCCTATGGAAATTGTGAGTGTCAATAAAATCAACAGAGAAAGATAATTTTGAGCAATCATGAGCGAAACAACCATTGAAAGCAGGATAAAGAAAAGCGGAGAGATAGCGCGTCTCATGTTCAGCAGAAACGCCGACGAATCGAAGGAAAAGCCGGAGAAAGGTAAACTTGATTTTACCGTGATGATTAATCCTGAAAACATATCCAGGGCTTTGAGCATGCAGGCGACCAGCAACAACTCGGCAAAATCCAAGAACAAAGGGGATGCGTATAGCTGCCATCCGGAGACTATTTCGTTTACCTTTTACTTGGATAGGACGAATGTGGTTCCGAAATCTCAAACGAGACACGATGCTCAAAGTGTTGATGAAATGATCAAGGAATTTTTGGAAGTGGTGTATAAAACTTCAAGTGGGAAGCCCGTGCAGTCCGTCGCAATACAATATGGTGCTCATCTTTGGACGGTTCGGACCAACTCTATCACAATCGAACACAGCTTGTTCTCCAAAGAAGGCGAGACTTTAAGAGCCAAGGTTGTTTGCTCTTTCGTTACCATTATCGATGACGCTGCTAAGCCGAATCCCCCTCGGAAGAAGCCAAAGAAGCCCAATAATCCGACGGAAACTATACCTCTGTGTCCTCCTTGTGTGTGCCCTCCCAATACCGTCGAATCAGCAAGGGAAAGCAACCATGATACGCTTTATACAAGTTCGGAGGCGAATTATTCCACAATTGACGGAAGAGAAATCAAAGTGTGATAAGAAAATGATTAAAGTATAAGTAGTATGAACGACATGGAAGAAGTGAATAGGATTTCGTTGGGGTTCAAAGTGCTGATTAACGGCAATGATGTTGCAGACGTTGCAGATGTGATTTCTATTGCTGCACACAAGCAATTCCGCAAGATATCGACCGCTGAAGTCGTTCTGCATTACGGAAGTCTGTTAGATGACGATTTTGTCGATGATAAGAATCAAGACTTCGCCATTGGTAACGGAATGGAAATCTATACCGATGATGGAGAAAAGTGCGTGTTTAAAGGAGTGGTTGTGAAAAAATCAGTTAGCTTGTCGAATAAGAAATCGCTTCTGATACTCACTGCCAAAAACAAAGCCTATAAAATGACCCTCAACCGCTATAACCATGTCTTTTCCGAAAAGAAAGACAGCGAAATGATAGAGGAACTGATTAATAAATATGGCTTGGACTGCGATGTCGAAGCTACGTCATACAAGCACGAAACCTCCACACAGTACAATTGTAGCGATTGGGATTTTATCAATATAAAAGCCGAATCGAATGCGCTTCTGGTTTTTACCGATGACGATAAAATCATGGTCAAAAAACCGAAGGTTGAGAGTGCTAAGTTTGAAATCAACGGTTATGAATCCGTTGTCGATTTTGATGCGCAACTTGACGGGCGTACCGCTTTTTCGGAATATAAAGCCGCCTCATGGAACTATAACAGTCAGGAAAAGCAAGAAGTGGAGCAAAAAAACGCTTCGAGTGATTTCCAACAAGGATCTCAGCAAACCAAACTGCTGGCCGACAAGCTTAAAAACGATACCTTTATCATGAATATTAACAGTTGTTTTGTCGATAAGGATGTTGTGGCTGAAAAAGTCAATGCTGCTATCATGCGGAATAATCTATCGCGTATTGTCGGCAAGGCGAAGCTATATGGCATAAGTGATGTAAAACCGGGAGAAACCGTTAAGTTTAGCGGATTGGGTGACAGTTTCAACGGCGATGCCTATGTGACTGAGGTGAGTTTTGAATTTGAAAATGGCGCATGGAGCACAACCATTGGATTTGGAATGGAAGAAACGTCCTACTATTGGTCGTATGACGATATTAATGCGGCTCCGGCTGCAGGGCTTTCACCGGCTGCCCACGGCTTGCAAATTGCAAAGGTGGTGGCTTTGGAGGGTGATCCTGCCGATGATTTCAGGATAAAGGTCGCACTTCCCTGTTTTGATGGCGAAAACACTGAAATATGGGCACGTCATGCCACAGCCGACGCCGGAGACAAGAGAGGTGTTTTTTGTTTTCCCGAAATCGATGATGAGGTGGTCATAGGCTTTGTCGATCAAAATCCGAACAACCCCATAGTGTTAGGATCGCTGTATAGCAATAAGATGGCTTCACCGCAGGTACTGAGTGATGATAATAATGTGAAAGGCATTTATCTGAAAAGCGGTATCAAAATGGAAGTCAATGAAGAGGATAAAATCGTCACAGTAGAAACACCGGGAAAAAATAAGCTGGTTTTGAATGATAAAGACGGAAAGCTGGAGATTGGTGATGCGAATGGAAATCAAATTGTTATGGATAACCAAGGCATAGTGATCAAGAGTGCTGGAAAGATTTCCATTGAAGCGACATCGGATATGGAACTGAAAGGCGTGAACCTGAAAATGGAGGCTTCCGCATCGTATAAAGCCTCGGGCAATGCAAATGCCGAAGTGTCCTCTTCGGGGATCATGGTGGTAAAAGGAGCGTTGGTACAAATAAATTAATCTAAGAATCATGGCAGCAGCAGTAAGAGTCGGAGATGTGACAACACACGGAGGGGTCGTGACAGGACCGGGGGCGGCAACCGTTTTGATCGGCGGAATGCCGGCAGCGGTGATGGGCGATTTGCACACTTGTGCAATAGTGTCAACGCTGGTAACTCCACACATTCCTTCCTCTCCTTTTTTAATCGGAAGTACAACAGTATTAATTTGTGGTAAACCTGCCATTCGCGTGACAGATGTCTGTTTATGCGGAGCAAATGCTGCAGTGGGTTGTTCCACAGTCGTAATTGGAGGATGAACATGATGGATAATGACAATTCGTATGAGTTTTTAGGGAAAGGATGGAGTTTCCCGCCGACATTTTCAAAGAAATCAAGAAGTGTCATGATGCTGGAGAATGAAGAAAATATCGCTAAGAGCATAAAAATCATTGTGCTGACAAGGTTGGGTGAAAGATTTTTCCATCCCAACCTGGGGACGGAAATCAATGATTTTGCTTTTATGAGAAATGTGATGTCGATGGATAGGATTCGATTGAAAAGAATGATAGAAACCGCCATTACCGAAAATGAGTTTCGCGTTGACGTGGATCAGGTTGATGTTCGAAACAACCAGCAAGAGGATTGTGTGGAAATATCGGTGGCCTATACCATCAAGGCGTTCGACACTAAGTATAACATGGTATTCCCGTTTTATTTGGAAAGCGGGATTGGGTATTAAGAGTGAAAGACATAAGACATGGACTATTTGAACGATCATAAGGGCACCTATAGGCATGAGCGATTCCCCAAAGCGTTGGATCCCGATTATTTCAAATTGGATGAACGCTCTGCCAATGATATTGTGAAGCAAACCGCAGTGTTGGCATCGTGCATCAAATACTACAACGAACAGCATCTTGAAGACGGTAACTGGGAAGCGTTTTTCGAGGATGTTTATGATTATGTCAATCATGAGGTTGATTTTCGAAAAATAGATGAATGGGAGAAAAACGCTCAGGCACCTTCCCATTTAGCTTTATACCTTGCCTTTGTCGAAATTTTCAAAATAGCCCAAGACGAGCTGAACCGTTTCACCCAACGTCATTTGGAGTATTACTATAAGAATATACTTGGATTTGAAAGTAATGTGGCCGTGGCCGACAAGGTGCATTTGTTTTTCAAAATTGACAAAAAAGAGAATAAGACACTGATCCCCAAGGGAACGCTTTTTGAGGGTGGCGACGATAAAAACAAAAAGAAACGACTGTATGCTTCCGATTTCGATTTGTCGGTCAACAAATCGGAAATCAAACAGGTCAGAACATTGACCATTAAAAAGGATAACGACCATCTTGATTTCACTACACAAGACGATATTCTGACGGATACTGCATTCCGTCGGGCGAATATTGGTTTTGCAATATCCTCCCCTATGTTGTATTTAAAAGATGGAGATCGGAATGTGAAAATTGAGTTCGGTGATAAGGAAAAAGCTCGGCTGGTTAATAAGTATGCAAATATCGAGTATTCTTCTCCCACCGGTTGGCAACCTGTGCCAATGAAATATTTGTCAAATGTTTGGAGGCTTTTCATCGAGGTGCCTAAGGCCTTGCCGCCATTTGCAAAGTATGACGAATCGGTACATCAAATGCACATTGAAGCCAAAGACCCCATCATCCGATTTGTTTTTTCAAAGGAAAAACCGGTTTCCAAAGAAGATGGTGCGGCGCTGTTTGCATTAAACGTAAAAGAGTTGATAAGTTCAATAAGAGTTGACGTTGAGCATTCTAAGGACCTGTTGCTTTATAACGATTTTGGAAGGTTAAGCAACGATGTTCCGTTTATGCCGTTTGGTCCTAACCCGATTTCGCAATCTTCGCGTTTTCTGATGGGGAACAATAAGATCTTCAATAAATACCTTAAGTCGTTTGATGTTAATGTTGAATGGAAAGGCTTTCCCGAGGACATTGGGAAATATTATCAAACCTACAAGGATGGTTGGGCTTTGTTAAGTGAAGATCAGAGGAAATTGTATGGGAGTTTTAAAGTCGATAAATTTTCAAAGTTTGACAAATTAAAACTTCCCGGTCGTTTATTGTATTTGAATGATGGCAATTGGTCGGATAAACTTGCTTTCACCAATCAAGGCGACAGCATCCGGGAAATGTTAGGTGAATACACCAGCCAAACGAAGTCAGGGTTTGTGCAATACGTTTCTTCCGTTGATTTTGGTCATGCGATATTCAGTACCTTACTCGGAAAAGTGATGTTGGCAAATGCTAAAATGCCGGTCGCAGAAAATCAGAAAACCGTTCCCGAAAAACCATACACACCAGAGATCCAAAGTTTATCGGTCAATTACACCTTGTCCGGACAGTTCAACTTGCAGGAACACCAATTGTTTTCGATCCATCCATTTCGAAATGTCGAAATCGATCGTGCTGATGGAAAGTTGTTTCAAACACTCGCTTCGGGAAAATCGTCAGCGCAGATGATCAACGAGAAGTGCTATTATTTTGCCGTTGCCAATGCCCCGTCCGACAGTGAGGTGAGTGTTTATTTTGACATTTTCAACTCCAATCCGTTCGATGATGACAATCGGTATTTCTGGAGCTATTTCAATGGAAGGGAATGGGTCCTTTTTGGAAACAATATGATTGTTAGGGATACTACGTCAAGTTTCAGCAAGTCCGGAATCCTATCTTTCATTATTCCCCGGGAAGCTTTGTTTGCGGATGACACTCCGGTTTGGATTGGACTATTAATTCAAGGTAAGGGAAAGAGTTTCCCTGAAATCCTTCAGGTCCACACAAATTGCGTTACGGCTACATTTAAAGATAATGACAATGAGCTTTCGCATTTAATAAAGGGGCTGCCAGGCGGATTAATCCGGAAATTCGTTGAAAAAAATCCTAAAATCAAGTCTGTTGAACAACCTTACCCGTCATTTGGAGGGAAAGAAGCTGAAAACGACAAGGATTTTTATACTCGAATTAGCGAAAGGCTACGGCACAAAAACAGAGCCTCTTCTTCGTGGGATTATGAGCACCTCGTCTTGGAAGCCTTCCCGCAAATTTCGTTTGCTTTATGCATGGCACATAGCCGTATTGTGAACGAAAACGGCGAAACAGCCGAGCCGGAATTTGCTCCCGGAAACGTTTTGCTATTGCTTAGTCCCAACACAAGTGTCCTTATGCAGGAGAATCCGCTGGAACCTGTCGTTCCCATGCAGTTGTTGAACGAAATTCGCAATTATCTGAAATCATTAGCATCGCCACATGCCGACATTCAAGTATTGAACTTCTCGTATAAACCCGTCAGGGTGAAATGCAAGGTCCAGCTGAGAAAGGGCTTTTCCGATATTAGCTTCTATCGCGATAAGCTTAATTCCGATTTGATAAAATTCATTTCGCCCTGGATGAACTCAAGTGAAGGGGAGTTAAGGAAGAGTTTGATTTACAGTTCGAAAAATGTGGCCGATATTTATTTCTTTCTTGAGAATTTGGAATATGTCGATTTTGTGGTGTCGGCAGATATTGAAGCGGGAGGGAAAGTCTATTCTGTTTCCGACCATACGATTGACAAGAAACAATATGAGATTTTTACTTCGGTTATGAATCATGATATTACAATAGTGTATAATGGATAGTAAATTGGAAAATAACAAAGGACGTCCGGTTCTGGATGTTGTAGCACTTAGGGATGTCGGGATTGAACGTATCAGTGCGTTGAGCGGTAAGATTTGGACCGACTACAACGCTTCTGATCCGGGAATCACCTTGTTGGAGATCCTTTGTTTCTCGATCATGGATTTGGGATACCGCATGACTTTCGACATTCGTGATTTGCTGACGGAAGAAGGACAAACGAACCCGCAGTATGAAAAAGCGTTTCACGAACCCTACCAAGTGCTCTCCGCGGCTCCACTTACGATAACCGATTATAGAAAGCTGATCCTTGAGAATGTAAAAGGCGTCAAAAATGTTTGGCTGAAAGCCAAAACAAAACGGATGACGCTTTCTGAAGGTGTTTGCGGAGAACAAAAATGTGATATCCAAGTAAAGGGGTTTTACGATGTCTTTGTTGATTTGCAGAATAAGGGGAAAAAAGAGGACGTGTTGAACGAGGTGGAGGGCTTGCTGCGTAAAAACCGAAACCTGTGCGAGGACTTTGACACGGTACAATCTGTTGACCACTTGCCGGTCGGGATCGAAGCCGACATCGAAGTGGAACCTGATGCCGATTACGATGCTGTCCTGTCAAAAATCTTTCAAGACCTGTCATCTTACGTCTCTCCCGACTTGCGCCTTTATTCGTCGGACGAAATGCTTCAAAAAGGGAAATCCGTGTCTGATATCTTCACGGGCCCTCTCCCGAAAAGAGGATATGTCGATATGAGCGAAATGGAGGATTTTGAAGACGGCCATTCGCTTTATGTGTCTGATATGATTAATATCATCATGCATATCGACGGAGTCAAAGGAGTGCGCCATTTTAGGTTTTTTGTCAAAAGTGAAGATGTCGGTCATGTAATAATCGAACGCCACAAAATCAGTCTTAAAGAAGATTCTGTCGGGAAAAAGGTGTTTAGGTTCCTTGGCGACAATCCCGACTCGAAGGATGAGGCACGCAATAGAATCGATTTTCTGCTGAACGACTTTCGGTTTACCATCTCCCCGGATACAAAGGCATTGCCGCGAAAACCGGAGACGGATATCAAACTTGAATACAGATTCGATAAAGACATAAGCCGCAACCGAAAACTCGACAGATATTATACGGTTCAGGAAAATTTGCCCGATGTTTACATGGTGGGACGAGAAAATATTTCCGACGACGAATCGGATCTTCGCAAAGCTCAGCGATTGCAGCTGAAAGGCTACTTGCTGTTCTTTGACCAACTGTTAGCCGACTTTTTAATGCGGCTGAATGGCGCAAAACGCATGTTGTCGTGGGAGAATTCGAAGGATTTGAAGGAATGGGAAGATAGACAGCAAGAATATTTGCACCGGATATTGACCAATGTGGATATCGATGATTTGGATAAAATAGCAGATTACGGTTATGAAACCTTTTTCCGCGAAAATGTATTTAATGCCGAATCGCAGCTTAAACAAAAAAACAAAGCACTCAACAGCTTGTTGGCTCGCTTTAACGAGGATTTTGTGAATTTCTCCATCATGCAATATGTTTTGCAAAGCAGGGACGACACGACTCCTAATGATCGCGGGTATGAGATGATATGCAATAAATCCATAATGCTGGATAAACTTCCCGTTCTTGGATACTGGCGTTATGGTGCAATCGACTATCGCTCCGAACTCTCCTTGAAAGAAGCATCTGAAGATGATGGTTTTGACGATGGCAATTACTATGCGATTGAGCGCAAACTGTACATTAAATTTGGAATAAAATCCTATTCTCCTCAAAAGAGATTGCATCCCGAGGTAAAATCCTGTGAAAACGGAGTCGTCTTTGTCGATAACCGTAAGGCGGATTTCTCGGAGGCTTTTGGGTTTCATGTGTACGAGCATAGTTTGCTCTTGCCTGAAAATGAAAACAATACGATTAATAAGGATGACTTTCTGTATCAGTACAGTAATAATGACAGAATTAATTATTCTAAAGACCCTTATTCGATGAAGGTTACTGTTGCGCTGCCTGGATGGTTTGACGTTGTGCAGAATCACCAATTCAGAAGTATTGTTGAAAATGCAATTATTGAAGAATTTCCTGCACATATCGCTGTAAAGATATGCTGGATAGATCCACTGCAAATGATGGAATTGGAAGAAAGTTCAGAGGTTTTTTTGAAGAGCTTGAGGGACAAGTCACGTGATGACGCAGCGTTAAAGGTGTTTGCAAAAAAACTATCGCAGCTCAACAATATTTATCGTGAAGCCTATGCAACGGGTGTTGAAGGAAATGTAGTAATTAATAAAACGCTTTTAGGATACGCGACACTTAAAGGAGAAACCTATAAATGGGATAATAACAATTAAAAAATAATGGCTATGGAAAACGAAGGGACCAATCAAGAAGTGAATCATAACGAATACCCCGTGTTTTGTGATGGTAATATTTTGACAAGCAAAGATCTCAACAAATCGTTCGATTTCTTGCACACACAAGTGAAATCTACCCGAACTCTGTTGTTTGGGCAGGGCATTGTCAACGGGCTGGCTTATCATTTTGATGCTGATAAGGGTGCGATTATTATTAGTCCGGGAATGGCCGTAACCGCTAAGGGGTCGGTGATAGTGATTGAGAAAGAGCAAAGGTATGATTACTGCATTCCTTTTAAAGAGGCAATCCAAAACTGGGAAATGCAGGAAACCGAGATGCCCGGAGTTCAATATGTTCTTCAAACAAAGCAAGAAGGCAGTGACATTGAGATTAAAAAAGACTTTATTGAAGATTTCCTGCTTGGATTGTATGTGATTCACAAGGTCAAGAAAGAGAAATATTGTACTGACCAATCTTGTACAATAACAGGTAGTAAAGTGGAAATAGAAGTTGTTCCTTTCCTGACCAAGAAGGAAGAAGAGGACGGGCAAGGAGTTTCTGGTGGTGAGTATCAGTTGAAACCTATTGAAGAACTGCAAGTCCCTATAGATTATGGAATGGCCAATTATGTGGCTTTGTCCGTTTTCTTGCGCAGGGTCACCGATCGTTTTTACAGTAGAAGAAATGCAATAGTGGAAAGCCTTAATAAGATAAAAGGAACCGACATTTCCACACTTTTTTCGCCTTTGATGGCGTCTTCCTTCAAAGAAGCACAACAGGATCTTGAACGTTGTATTACTAGATTGAAAGGGTTGCAATTTGATAATCGGAGAATTGCGACTTACCTTTCTTTTGCCGACGATATTGTTGATGCTGTCAACGAATTCATTGCATTTTACAACCATTTTTTATCCAAATACAGAATTGTCGCCTCTAAGCGTTTTGACGAGGCGGTGGTTTTGGGTGATTTTGAAGAGAGTTTGACTGAGAAGTATCGGTATTCATTACAGGAAACGTATCAGGATTTTGATAGGAATAAAAACGAAAGGATTCTGTATCGATTGTATCATAGAATCATGCTGTTGGTGGAGTGTTTCTCGCCGGAGCAATCTCTCGATGGCGAAAATGTCGATTTTCTACCGGCATCGGTCAATGATAAATTAGGAGAACGTATCGTGCCGTTTTATTATAAGGGCGATAAAATCAAAGACCTACTTGAGTTTTGGGATGCCCATAATGAATACCATATTGATAATGAGCTGTTATTGTTTGAACAAAACAAAAGCACAGGATTAAATATAGGCGCGAATGATTTACCTTTTGCCAAGGCGTTCCGAAAAGCCAACCTGTTCAGGTTGTCAGGGTACGACGCTGTCGGAGTAGATGGGCTAAGAAAACATCTGCAGTTTGAAATTAACAAGTACAACCTTCCAGTGATTCTTTTGCGGCAAGATGTTGAGGGCGATGACATCTCTTTTTATCTTGAAAACTACATAAACGTTTTGCCGCAATCTCAAGAAACCACCAATGCCGAAGCGTTGTTGAACCTTATTGTCAATTATAAAATCAAAAGCCATGGTACCGATGAATCGCCTATTATTGGAGGCGAAAAAGATAAGGAAAACGTATATAACACGCTCGCGCAGGTGTTGGGAGAATACAAGTCACGGAATAACATTGCTGTAGCGAGTCAGAAGTTGGCTGGCTTGAAAAGAAGCAGTCTCATGGAAGAGATCCGGCAGTCTATTTATTTGATTGTAAAGGAAAAGAAATCATCGGAGGAGCAAGTAAAAATAAAAAGACTGTTGGAGTTTATTATGATGGCTGTGCTCTGCAAAAAAGACAATAGCATTTTTGTTCCGAATTACATGCCGGGAGTTGACTATCTGGGCGGAGTAGAAAGAAAAGACATCTTGCTTTTGGTATGCTACAAAAACAAGGTCTTGGCTTGCTTGAATATGCCCTACAATTGTCTGGTTATTAATGGAGATAAATATAAGGATCAAATTGCACATTATGCCGTCATGCAAGGTGAGGACCATATTCCCGGTTTCGATCCGCATGAAAACATTATTGGCCATGGTGGGCATGGCGAAGAGCCAAACGCAGTGGGTTTTGACATGTTTATGATTCGATACGGAAGAAACAAAGAACACACCGCCAATTATTTGAGAGAGAGAAGGAAGATCACATTTAGAAAGGCCATGGAAACGGTCAACAAGCTTCCGGTTTTTATTTTCAACGAAACATCACGCGAAGAAGCATTAAAGGTGTGCTTTGTCTTGAATGAGCGATTGAAAGCCAATCTTTTGGTTGTGCCGGCAGGAATTGCGAAAACCGATGCCAATGACAAACTGATCGGATTTTCTGTTGACCGATTCAATTTGAAAGTGACACTCTTTGAAGACAAGCCTGACGAAGCGGCCAGCAAGTTGAA
This sequence comes from Bacteroidales bacterium, assembly GCA_029983675.1. GTDB lineage: Bacteria > Bacteroidota > Bacteroidia > Bacteroidales > F082 > Limimorpha. The sequence goes on from JASBYY010000008.1 coordinate 46,577, forward strand.
AATCCTTACCGGATTTAAGAATGTTGAGGTGCCTGACCAAGTAAGCAGCCCTAGAACACTTTGGGTCAGGGATCTGAATCCCATGTCATTTCTTGGCAAATTGCAGAAACTGAAGAGTTTTGATGCCGTGTTTGAAATGGAATTGATAAAGAATGATTATTAAATAACAATATTATGGAAGCAAAAGTTAAATTCAAAGATGATAGGGCGGTAGTGGTCCATAGCAATCACTATGCTGGAACCGTAGTCATCCCTGATTGTGATGAAAAAAATCGTCCGGTGACTGCAATTGACGAAGACGCATTCTTGAATTGCCAAGGGGTTACCGAGGTGCAACTAGGTCGAAACATAGAGATTATCGGAGATTCCGCATTCGAAGGCTGTGAGGGCTTAAAAACAATAAAACTAAACGACAAAGTACGCTCGATTGGCAAATTCGCATTCTTCAATTGTAAAAACCTTACATCTATTGAATTGAAGTACGGAGTTGGAAAAATCGGGCGATCGGCCTTCCAAAATTGCGAGGCATTGGAGAAAATCACCTTATACTATGGCATTTCGGGAATTGCACCATGGACTTTCGCAGGATGCAAGCAACTTAAAAGTATAGCCATACCGAATGGGGTGAAATATATTGGACACCAGGCATTTGCCGAGTGTGCCGCGCTTAAAAAAATCGAAACCTTATCCAGCTGTATTTCCTTGGGATACGAGGTTTTTCTTGGGGTAGATCAAGAATGCGTAATAACAGTTCCCCTGTATTGCGATGAAGGGTATAAGGCCGATGAGCAATGGGGAAGCTTTGATGTCAGGGTGAATGACGAGAGAATATTTTCATTTAATGGTATCAGATACAAAGAAAAAGAAACGAACGTCCTTGTTGTTGCGAGAAATGAGTTTTTTTATGGTCATGCCAATATTGATGCTAAAATCAGTTTCATGGGACGTGAACTTATTGTCAAGGAAATTGAAGAACGCGCGTTTGCCCAAAATGACAAACTCGTATCCGTTTATATCCCGGCAAGTATCGAACAAATCGGAAAAAGAGCATTTGCAACATGTACAAACCTTCAGTATTTTGCAACCGATAATATGGGGGATTGTAATTTCGAAGCCAAAAATGGCGTGCTGTTCAGCAGGACGGGCGATACACTTATCGCCTACCCGGCGGCAAACGATAAAGCCGCATTTTCCATTCCGGCAAAGGTGACAAAAATTGCCGATTACGCCTTTTCCTCTTTTCAGTCTTTGGAAAGAATTACTTTTTGCAATAAAGAGGTTAAAATAGGTGAGAATGTCTTTTATAAAGCTGCGGTCGGCAGTTGTAGCGCCTTTATTCCTAAAGATGCAGGCGCATTAAAGGATGCGCTTTTGAAGATTGGGTTTAAGGAGATTTTCGATTCGAACCTGATAGCGATAGATGGGCTCAATTACAAAATCCTTACAGATAGCGAAGAGGGTGGCAATGTTGAGGTCGCAGGGAACCCTGATTGTGCAGGAAGGGTCGCAATACCCGAAACAATAAACTATGCCGGTGTAAAATACACCGTGGTAGGAGTGGGGGATTGGGCATTCTATGGAAATAAAAAGGTCACCTCCGTATCGTTGCCCATCAGTATCAAGTATGTCGGCTCTTACGCATTTCGAGAGCTTGACATTCCCATGTCGCTGCCTTCATCCTTGGAAAGGGTAGGAAGATTTGCTTTCACGTGCAATCTGTTTGATGATTTGAGACTTCCGTCGGGTTTAAAAGAGATCGGATCTTGGGCTTTCTCAAGGACAACCGTTAAAACTAAAAAAGTCTTTTTCCCGGCGAGCGTGAACACCATGAGTCGGAATCCTTTTTATGGTTCTACTATTGAAGCGGTCATCGTGGATGCCGACAATGCCTCTTTTAAGTCGGAGGACGGTGTGCTACTCAGCAAGGATGGGCAGAAATTATTGGTCTATCCGCATGAAAAGAAAGGTGACACCTACACTATCCCAAATGGCGTTACAACAATTGGCGAGTACTCTTTTCAAAATCAAAATCTGACCCAGTTAACCATTCCTGCCACGGTCAATCAGTTGGAGAGAGGGGCTCTATGGCTGTGCTCGAGTCTGGAAACAATCATTGTTCAGAATACTACGCCTCCGGCGGTTGGAGACAAGTCGTTTAACACCGTAGCAACAGGTTGTGTCATTGTCGTTCCTCCGGGCTGTGCTGGCAAATATAAGGAAGCGGAAGGATGGAAAAGATTTACTATAATTACTATAAAAGAACCAATACCGAGAAGGAAATATTTTGTAGTAATTAAAAAAATGGGGCAAAGGGAACGAGATGTTTTCAAGTATTTGTGGCAATTAGAAAAGGAACATGAGATAATTACGGTTGAAAAGTATGAGAAAAGAATGCGTTTTTGGGTGAAATATCTTGATATTATTAAAGCTCAAGAAGTTAGTGTGGAATTGGAAAAATGGGGAGCAGAGCCTGTTATCACAAGTGTGGCTCCTTAGATTTATGGCTTCAATCCTTATTAATAAAACCATTTTCGAGGCAACTGTTGATGTGTCTGAAAAAGAGGCGAATGCGGCGTGTGACATGCTTTTTGAAAGGCGTGTCCGTCCCGCATTGGACAAGGTGTTGCGACAGTTCGAAAATGACGACATGGTGATAACGCAGCCCATAGAACTTGATCTGGGGGCGATAACGGAAGGGGATTTGGAGCATTTAATAGCCGACAAGCTGCATCAGGCGTTGCTGAAATGCCGACACGATGATGCGGCACCACCGGTATCTGCCCGTATTATCGAACCGGAGACCGACATGTTTCTCGATTACCTTCAAAAGCCGGTGCCGCCTTGGAGTATTGATAAAGTCGAAGACTTTGATTTGCGACAGCTCTTGAAAGAATCGGTTCAAAAGGCAATGGCGTCGGATGTTTATTTGGAACAGATGGCAACGCTGCTGTCGGATGGCATTGAAACCTGCAAGCGTTTTTTCGGGCTGCCATTTCAGAAGGATGATTTTTTCATGTTGTTGCAAAGACTCATTTCTAAAAGTCCTGTACTTAGGAGTCGTGTTGCCCCGGAGGTGATCAACTTGTTTGGGGAAGATGATGAAATGGATGGCTTGTTGTTCAAAGAAATCATGCATTATTTGTTTTCTTGCGCTCTATTTGGAACGAAACAGGAAATCATCTTCAGCCAGATGGTGGCGGTGCTGCTCGGCAATAGAAGATGGCGTTCGGAGAAATCAATTGGTCAGCAGGAACGAGGAAAGAATGTGAACGCTCCTTCGCCAAAGATGGTTTCTGCACGAGGTCAGCGTCCCGCTGCCTCCGATCCGTCGTCTGGCGTTTCCGGTGCTCCGGTTGGTCGTCCCTCTGCCTCCGAGACGTCTTTTTCTGTTGTTGAAGCCAAGGAACAGGCCGAAAATGCTCCGTCGGGCTTTCATGACCTAGATACCGGATCTATCGCCGGTGGCGATGCGATTCTTGGATTTTCTCAAACTCCAAGAGGTGTAGAAGAGTCATTAGAAACGGTTTTGGACAACGGAAATGCGATTTTAGGTCAAGGAACTACCGAAAACGGCAGGCTGGGCGAGAAACTGCAGCAATTGATCCGACATATCGACAGGATTGCGAAAGACGGAGAACGATTTTCCGATGTGGCAGCAGAAATTGAGCGGATTATTGAAGAGTTACAGTGCGACGTGCAATGGAAACGTCTATTGGAGCACAATACACTTTCGGTACAGGCTATGCAAAAAGAACTGTTTCGTTTGAAAAACAGGGTAGAGGAAGACCGTGACGGGACGGGTGGACAATCGGATGCCGATAGTATGACGGAGGAAGATGTTTTGTCAATCGCCAAAGCAATAGAATCGCTTCGGAAGATTGAAACAATGGGACGGCAAGAAGAATCGGGTATGGGGATTCGGGAGCTGGCAACAGCCGTCATGCGCACACAACCCAAGCTGAAAGAGAAAGAGCGGATTCCGATATACAATGCAGGACTGGTGTTGTTTCAGCCGTTTCTGATCTCTTTTTTCGATAGGCTTGGGCTGCTTGAATCCAGAAAACATTTCAAATCCGCCGCCTGCCAGATGCATGCGGCACATCTGCTGCACGAGTTGTCGGGCTTCGGGGAAGCCCCGCTCGAACATTTGATGTTGTTCAACAAGATGTTGTGCGGCATCAATATCATGTTCCCTATTGACGGTGGATTCGGAATTTCGGAAGCGGAAAAAAACGAAGTGGAGAGGCTCTTGCGAGCTACTATCGGCAATTGGACAATCATACGAAACACTTCCGTTGCAGGATTTCAAGAATCTTTTGTCAAACGTCAAGGTTTTCTGGAACGCAGCCAAGACGATTGGATATTGCGTGTGGAGACCAAGGGCATCGACATACTTTTAGATGATATTCCGTGGGATATACACCTGGTTTCGTTTCCTTGGAACGGTTATTTGGTGTATGTCGATTGGAAGTTGTAAAAAATAGAAATAATGAAACAGAATCACGTTTTTATCCATAATGAGCTTAAGTGGTTGGAATCTGTCGTCATTACCCGTCTGAAATTATACTTTCAGCAGGAATCCGATTATGCCAGTATTTTTGACATAGTACCGCCTTCAACAGAAAGCGCCGAAGGAGAATACGCCGCGTTCATAGTGAAAAACAGTTTGGGTTTTGCCGAAAGGGTGTGTTTGATGCTATCATTGGTTCCAACACTGAAACCACAGTTGCTCGATTGCCTGAACATCAAAAACAGCACTACAGGGAGTCGTTTTGTTGAATTTGGATGTGTCGAAGCGGAGACAGCCGCCATTCTGTTGCCTACTTTCGAGACGGTGCTCTTTGTGCTGTCTGGCGATAACGTGGAGGAAAAAATCAAACATACCAATCTCCTAAGCAAAGGGGTGTTGTTCCACGACAATGTGATATCCTTGCAACGGAGAGAAAGTCAAACGCCACAGCATTATTCCGTGTTGCAGCCGTCGTTGTCAACGGTTGAACTCTTGATATACGAAACGCACTATTATCCTGATTTTTCTACATCCTTCCCGGCCTCCCGCCTGACCACCCAAGCCGAGTGGGGCGATCTTGTCCTTGATGCCAACGTGATGAAGCAAATCAATGAGATAAAAACATGGATAGAATATGGGGAAAGGATCATGAAAGAATGGGAGTTGGATCGAAAAATAAAACCCGGCTACCGTGTCTTGTTTCATGGCGCCTCGGGGACAGGAAAGACCTTTACCGCCGCACTTCTCGGAAAATATACCGGTAAGGAAGTGTATCGGATAGATTTGTCGGCGGTGATATCTAAATATATAGGTGAAACGGAAAAGAATTTGTCCAATATATTTGAGAGAGCGGAAAACAAAAACTGGATCTTGTTTTTTGATGAGGCGGATGCCCTGTTTGGAAAGCGTACGAATATCAACGATTCACATGATAGGTATGCTAATCAGGAAATCTCTTTCTTGTTGCAACGAATTGAGAACTATAACGGATTGGTCGTCTTGTCAACAAACTTGAAAAGAAATATCGACGAGGCATTTACAAGAAGGTTCCAGAGCATCATACAGTTTCCTATTCCCAAAGCAAAAGAACGCCTTTTGATCTGGCAAAAGACGTTTTCGCTGCATACTCGCTTGGATGAAAGCGTTGATTTGGAGAAGATAGCAACAAAATACGACCTTTCAGGCGGCTCCATTGTCAATGTGGTGCAGTATTGTTCACTCATGGCAATGAAACGTGGCGGTAATGTCATTGTTTACAATGATTTGATAGAAGGGGTCAGGAAAGAGTTTCAGAAAGAAGGAATAACCATTTCGTAAACTGCATGCGTTAGGGGGCAAAATTCCTAGGTTGTACTTTTTTTTCGGGTTTTATTCGAGTTTCAGTAACGACATAGACGGTGGTGTGTCCTTTTTCTTGCACGTTTGAAAAAAATGACTATATTTGTAGCATTAAACCTGATAAACCCTTATGCTATGAATTACGATGCAAAACCAGTCCGAATTCTTTATGACGATGCGAAGCTTAAAGAAAAAATCATGGTGGGGATTGCCGGTCGCGACGCTACGCTTGGGATCACTTTCGTCAACCTTTGCTACCAGCTTTTACAGTTGGCCATCCAAGAACACATGCTTGAAGACCCCGATAACACGATTTACACGAATGATGAGATTTCGCCCGAAGATCAAGTCCGAGTCAGTCGCCTTCTGTGGGAACTGATTTGGGACCGCAAAGTGTTTTTGCTGTTCGGCCGCAGCTCTTTGCTGGGTTTAAGCAACGGCGAGGATAGGTTTGTGAAATATTGACGAGCGAATCCCGATGGTGGTCGGCGTAATTTGTCGGCGTGCTTCGGGTAATTAGGCACCCGCAGTGGCGTTTATGTTTTGTGTCGATGGAAATTGTGTCTCTTCACAATGGGTGAAATCGAGTAGAATATGCGTAGCTTTTGCATATTGATGGTGCGGCAAAATGTGTTTGGGGCTGATGATGATTTTGTTGCTATTATTATAAACAACTGATAATCAACATATAAATAAAATCATCGAATTTTTTTGCAGAAAAAAAGCATAAAAAGGTATCTTGGTATTGAAAAATGTAGTACTTTTGCCGCGCTGAAAAAGTTTGAAGGTTTATCCTTTGAAAATGATATAGTTAGGGACCTGATAAGTTAAACGTTAGAGGTTTCTACGCGATGTAAAACTTTATAAATCAATTGATTTGTTGCATCGCGGGTTTAATGAGAAGGCTGGAATACGGCCATCATTTTCCCTCACTACATCTCGAAAAGTACGGATTTTCAAGCAATTTTGGTTTGAATTGGATAAATAATGTTCAAAAAAGGTATAGATAAACTAATAATTAAACAAAATGCCGACTATTCAACAGTTAGTGCGCAAAGGGCGCCAGAATTTGATCTATCAGAGTAAGTCGCCTGCTTTGGATGCATGTCCTCAGCGTCGTGGCGTTTGTGTGCGTGTGTACACAACCACTCCTAAGAAGCCTAATTCGGCCATGAGAAAGGTTGCTAGGGTGAGATTGACGAACCAGAAGGAAGTCAACGCATACATCCCGGGCGAAGGTCACAACTTGCAGGAACACTCTATCGTCATGATTAGAGGAGGCCGTGTGAAGGATCTTCCGGGTGTCCGTTATCACATTGTCCGCGGTGCATTGGATACCAGCGGTGTCGATGGCAGAAGACAGCGTCGTTCGAAATACGGTGCGAAACGACCGAAACAGGCTGCTGTAAAGAAATAATAGTCAATTCGTTAATAAAGACTTTACGAGATGAGAAAAGCTAAACCAAAGAAGAGAATCATCCTTCCCGATCCGAAGTACAACGATGTGCTGGTCACGAAGTTTGTGAACAACATCATGCTCGAGGGCAAGAAGAATCTGGCTTATTCGATTTTTTACCAGGCCATGGAAATCGTTGAAAACAAACTCAACGAGAATCCTGTAGAGGTTTGGAAAAAGGCTTTGACCAACGTCACGCCTCAGGTCGAAGTGCGTAGCCGTCGTATCGGTGGCGCCACTTTCCAGATTCCCTCTGAAATCCGTCCTTCACGCAAACAGTCGATAGGCATGAAAAACTTGATCGGTTATGCCCGCAAACGCCACGAGAAATCCATGGCCATGAAGCTCGCATCCGAAATCATGCAGGCCTATAAGGAAGAAGGTTCCGCTTTCAAGAGAAAAGAAGAAATCCACAGAATGGCAGATGCCAACAAGGCATTCTCGCACTTCAGATTCTAATATAGAAAACAGCATTGTATTATGGCTAACGAACAGGATAATATGAACAAACTGAGCCTTACTCGTAATATCGGCATCATGGCACACATTGATGCGGGTAAGACGACTACGACTGAGCGTATCCTGTATTATTCTGGACGCAACCGCAAGCTGGGAGAGGTTCACGATGGCGCAGCCACCATGGACTGGATGGTACAGGAGCAGGAGCGTGGCATCACCATTACTTCTGCCGCTACAACGGTGTTCTGGCGTTTGAACGACAACACCTATAAGATTAATATCATCGATACTCCTGGTCACGTTGACTTCACCGTCGAAGTGGAGCGCTCGCTGCGCATCCTCGACGGAGCCATCGCCATTTTCTGTGCCGTCGGCGGTGTTGAACCCCAATCCGAAACCGTTTGGCATCAGGCCAATAAGTATAAAGTGCCGCGCATCTGCTATGTCAATAAGATGGACCGCGTTGGTGCCGACTTTTTCAAGGTCGTTGATCAGATTAGCGACCGTCTCTACGCCAATCCTGTACCTTTACAGCTACCCATTGGCAGTGAAGACACTTTCTGCGGTGTGGTCGATTTGATCAAGAATAAGGCGTTTGCCCGGGAAGAGGCCGACAATGGCATGACCATCGTCGAAGTCGAAATCCCCGACGAGATGAAGGATATGGTGGCGGAATACCGCGCAAAGCTTCTTGAAGGTGCGGCAGAAGATAATGAAGACCTGTTCAACAAGTTCATCGAAGACCCCGACAGCATCACCGAGGCCGAACTGATCGAGCAAATCCGCAAGGAGACGCTCGAGCTCAGGATTTGCCCCGTCATGTGCGGATCGTCCTTCAAGAACAAAGGTGTTCAGTCGCTTCTCGATGCAGTGGTCAACTACTTGCCGAATCCGCTCGACATCGACCATGTCGTCGGAATCAATCCTAAAACCGAAGAGGAGGAGGTCCGTCCTTCCGATCCTAACGCCCCTTTCTGTGCCTTGGCATTCAAGATCGCTACCGATCCTTTTGTGGGTCGTCTGGCATTCTTTCGTGTCTATTCGGGCACACTCAAGGCAGGGTCGTACGTGCTGAACGCCTCGACGGGAAAGAAAGAACGCATCTCGAAGATCCTTCAGATGCATGCCAACAAGCAGAATCCGCTTGAAGAGATTTCGGCTGGCGACATTGGCGCCGCTGTTGGCTTCAAACAGATTCGCACCGGCGATACGCTTACCGTTGAAAACAAGCCGTTGGTTTTGGAGAACATCAAGTTCCCCGATCCGGTGGTGAATATCGCTATTGAGCCTAAGGCTACGGCTGACATCGACAAACTCGACCAGTCGCTGGCCAAACTTCTTGAAGAAGATCCAACGCTTTTCGTGCATACAGACGAAACCTCAGGTCAGATCATCTTGTCGGGAATGGGCGAACTTCACCTTGATATCATTATGGACCGCCTCAGAAGAGAGTTCGGCGTAGCCGTCAACTCAGGCCGTCCTCAGGTTGCCTACAAGGAAGCCTTTACTCAAACTATTCAGCACCGCGAAGTCTATAAGAAACAGACAGGCGGAAAAGGTAAGTTCGCAGATATTGAGTTCACCATGGGTCCGGCCGATGAAGGTTTCAGCGGTTTGCAGTTTGTCGATGCAGTGAAAGGCGGCGATATCCCGCGCGAGTTCATTCCATCGGTCGAAAAGGGATTCAAGAATGCCATGTTGAATGGCGTGCTGGCGGGTTTTCCAGTCGAGAGCCTGAAGGTGACACTCACCGACGGTTCGTTCCATCCGGTAGATAGCGATGCCTTGTCGTTTGAGACAGCTGCCCGTTTCGCCTTTAGAGAGGCAGGTAAGAAAGCCGGTGCCGTACTTCTTGAACCCATCATGCACGTCGAGATACACTGTCCCGACGAGTATATTGGCGATGTTACGGGCGACTTGAACAAGAAACGCTCCATCCTTCGCGAAGTACGTGCCGAAATCGGCTATCAGATTATCGTCGCTGATGTTCCGTTGGCGGAAATGTTCGGCTATATCACCACGTTGCGTACGCTTTCGTCAGGCCGTGCCAACTATAATATGGAATTCAGCCATTATACACCTGTACCCGAGGCACTTGCCGAAGTCGTGGTGAAGAAGGCAAAAGGTATGATAATATAAAACAAAGAAACTAATAAATACAATTATTGTGAGCCAGAGAATTAGAATCAAATTGAAGTCACACGACCATAACTTGGTTGACAAGTCGGCCGAAAAGATCGTGAAAACGATCAAGTTGACAGGTGCCGTCGTCAGCGGTCCTATTCCGCTTCCGACGAACAAGAAGATCTACACCGTTCTGCGTTCGACGTTCGTTCACAAGAAATCGAGAGAACAATTCGAGCTTTCGACCCACAAGCGCATGCTCGACATCTACAACTCGACTTCGCAGACCATCGACGCACTGATGAAACTGGAACTCCCCAGTGGTGTGGAAGTAGAAATTAAATTGTAAAACTATCTAGTACAAATTATTAAAGCTAAAGTAGCATGTCAGGATTACTAGGAAAAAAGATTGGGATGACAAGCATCTATGACGAAGCTGGAAAAATGGTTCCGGTCACCGTCATCGAGGCCGGCCCTTGTGTGGTCACCCAAATCAGGACAAAGGAGAAGGACGGTTATGACGCTATCCAGTTGGGATTTGAAGAGAAGAAGCTGAAGCACGCTTCGAAAGCCGAGCAAGGTCACTTTGCCAAGGCCAACACGACTCCCAAGAAGTTCGTGCGCGAGTTCTCGCGTTTCGAATCTGGCCGCAGAAAAGAACTAGGCGAGACCTTAACCGTCGATGTGTTCATGGAAGGCGAATTTATCGATGTCTCCGGCATCAGCAAAGGTAAAGGCTTCCAGGGCGTAGTGAAACGTCATCATTTTGCTGGCGTTGGACAACAGACTCACGGTCAACACAACCGTTTGAGAAAGCCGGGTGCTATCGGCGCCTGCGCTTATCCCGCAAGAGTGTTCAAAGGCTTGCGCATGGCAGGCCAGATGGGCAATAAGAAAGTGAAAGTGATCAATCTTCAGATCATGAAGATTGTGTCGGAGAAAAACTTGTTAGTGGTGAAAGGCGCTGTTCCTGGCCACAATAACGGATACTTAATGTTAGAAAGATGGAGCTAAACGTTTATAAGATTAATGGCGAAGATACCGGCCGCAAGGTTCAGTTGAACGACAGCATTTATGCTATCGAACCCAACGAGCATGTCATGTATCTGGCAGTGAGACAATATCTTGCCGACCAACGCCAAGGTACCCACAAGTCAAAGGAACGCAGTGAAATGTCTGGCAGCACCCGCAAGCTCTTCCGTCAGAAGGGAACCGGCGGTGCCCGTCGCGGCGACATCAACTCGCCACTGCTCAGAGGCGGTGCCCGTGTTTTCGGACCCAAACCTCGCGACTATCGTTTCAAACTCAACAAGAAAGTGAAGGAACTGGCCCGCAGATCAGCTTTATCGGCCAAAGTGATGGACCACGAGCTTATCGTTGTCGAAGACTTCACGTTCGATACTATCAAGACCAAGCAGATGGTGGAAGTCTTGAACAACTTCAAGGTCAATGGAAGCAGAAACACTTTCGTGTTTGCCGAACCCGACAGAAACGTCGTCCTCTCGGCTCGCAACATCCAGCGCACCAAGGTTGTTTTGGCCCGTAATCTGAATACTTATGATATTCTGAACACCAAGAAGATCTTCGTTTGCGAGAGCGCGCTCAAACCTATCGATGAGATTCTCGGAAGAGTAATTTAACCCTAAAAAGACACGAAAGATGATTATCATAAAGAAACCGGTTATCACGGAAAAGATGACAGCGATTAGCGAGAAGCTGAATCGTTATGCTTTTGTGGTTGACAATCGTGCCAATAAGTACCAGATCAAGCAAGCTATCGAAGAGCTTTACGGTGTGAAGGTCACTGACGTCAACACAATGAATTATACAGGCAAGTCGAGGACACGCTACACGAAGACGGGCATTACCAGAGGTAAGAAATCCGATTTCAAAAAGGCTATCGTGACTTTGGCTGAAGGTGAAACAATCGACTTTTATAGCAATATCTGAAAATGGCATTAAAGAAATATAAACCAACGACCCCGGGTCAACGCTTCAAGGTTCTTAGTGCGTTTGACGAAATCACGACCAGCAAGCCTGAAAAGTCATTGCTTGCACCTAAGAAAAGTACGGGAGGTCGTAACTCCAGTGTCAGAATGACGGTGCGTCACATCGGTGGTGGCCACAAACAGAAATACAGAATCATTGACTTCAAGCGCGATAAGGACGGTATTCCGGGTGTCGTGAAGACCATTGAATATGATCCGAACCGCACGGCTCGCATAGCCCTTGTGTTCTACAAGGACGGCGAAAAACGCTACATCATCGCCCCTGCCGGCCTCAAGGTGGGTCAGGAAATCATCTCTGGCAAAGGCATTCAGCCGAATGTTGGAAACGCCATGTTTTTGAGTGAAGTGCCTTTCGGCACGATCATTCACAACATCGAGCTTCGTCCCGGTCAAGGTGCCAAGATGGCAAGAAGCGCTGGTTCGTATGCACAGCTCATGTCGCGTGACGACAAGTATGCCATCCTGAAGATGCCTTCGGGAGAAACCCGCATGATTTTACAAGCATGTAAGGCCACTATCGGTTCGGTATCGAATGGCGAACACAACCTCGAGAAGTCGGGCAAAGCCGGACGTAGCCGCTGGTTGGGTCGTCGTCCCCGTGTCCGTGGCGTAGCCATGAACCCCGTTGATCACCCGATGGGTGGTGGTGAAGGCCGTGCCTCCGGTGGCCAGCCGCGTTCCCGCAAGGGTCTGCCGGCCAAGGGCTACAAGACTCGTTCGCCGAAGGCTGCTTCAAGCAAGTACATTATCGAAAGAAGAAAGAAGTAATTTAATCAGGAAAATATTATGAGTCGTTCATTAAAAAAAGGTCCATACATCCATTATAAACTCCTCCAAAGAGTGATGGAAAATGTTGAAAGCGGCAAGAAAACCGTCATCAAGACATGGTCGAGGGCATCTATGATTTCTCCTGATTTCGTGGGTCAAACCATTGCCGTCCACAACGGAAACAAGTTCATTCCTGTTTACGTCACGGAAAACATGGTGGGGCACAAATTAGGCGAATTCGCACCGACGCGTATCTTCAGAGGTCATGCCGGTAACAAAGATAAAGGTAACAAGTAAAAACAGGTAACAATGGGAGCTAGAAAACACAATAGGGCGGAAGCCATTAAAGAAGCCCGCAAGTCTGTTGCCATAGCGCATCTGAACAACGTTCCGACGTCACCCTACAAGATGCGTTTGGTAGCTGATATGATCAGAGGTATGAAGATCGAGCTTGCACTGCATGCCTTGCAATACTCTTCCAAGGAAGCTTCGAACAAGCTGTACAAGCTGTTGCGTTCGGCCATAGCCAACTGGGAAGCGAAGAACGAAGGTAAACGTGTTGAAGACAGCAATCTGTACGTGAAGGAGATATGGGTTGACGAAGGCAGGACGCTGAAACGCATCCACACCGCACCCCACGGCCGTGCCATGCACATCCGCAAACGTTCGAATCACGTTACCATCATTGTAGATAGCAGAATTGCTAGCGTAGAAACAGAGTTGGAGAATAAATAAGTTAGAATAATGGGACAAAAAACGAATCCAATTGGTCTTAGATTGGGAATCATCAAAGGTTGGGACTCCAACTGGTTTGGTGGAAAAGACTTCTCGGCAAAGCTCGTTGAAGACGACAACATTCGCAAGTATCTGAACGCACGTCTCGGAAAAGCCAGCGTTTCAAAGATTACGATAGAACGTTCGCTGAAGTTCGTCACGGTCACCATCTTCACTGCTCGTCCGGGCATGATCATCGGAAAAGGCGGTCAGGAGGTTGACAAGCTGAAGGAAGAGCTGAAGAAGCTCACCGGCAAGGAAGTCCAGATCAACATTAATGAAATCAAAAGACCCGAACTCGACGCTTACATTGTTGCGAGTACGATAGCAAAACAAATCGAAGGACGTGTTTCTTTCCGTCGCGCCATCAAGACTGCCGTGGCAGGTACGATGCGTATCGGCGCCGAAGGAATCAAGATCCTGATATCTGGTCGTGTCGGCGGTGCCGAAATCGCCCGTTCCGAATCCTACAAGGAAGGCCGCGTTCCGTTGCACACATTGCGTGCCGACATCGATTATTCCTTAGTTGAAGCTCACACATCCTACGGCCGTCTCGGCATCAAGGTGTGGATTTGCAAAGGTGAGATTTTCGGAAAGCCCGAACTCGTACCTAGCAGCGTGAGCAGCGCGGCCAACAAACGGCAGCAGGCTCCTCGCTCTGGAGGTCAGCGTCGTGGCGGTTATGGAAAACGTAAATGATTTTGTAAACTTAAAAGTTAAGTAACAATGTTACAACCGAAAAGAACAAAGTACAGAAGGCCACAGAAAGGCAAGATGAAGGGCAACGCTTTCCGCGGACACCAGCTTGCCTTCGGATCATTTGGCATCAAGACACTGGAAGAGGCTCTGATTACGGCGCGCCAAATCGAGGCTGCCCGTCAAGCCGTGACACGTTATATGAAACGTGAAGGACAGATATGGATCCGTATCTTCCCCGACAAACCCATCACCAAGAAACCTCTTGATGTTCGTATGGGTAAGGGTAAGGGCGATCCGGAATACTTTGTCGCTCGCGTCCATCCCGGACACATGCTGTTCGAAGCAGAAGGTGTTCCGTTGGAGGTGGCAAAGGAAGCCATGCGCTTAGCCGCACAGAAACTTCCCGTGACGACAAAATTTGTTGTTAGAAGAGATTACGTCGAATAATTAAGTCAAAGAGTACTATGAAGAAAGATTCATTAAGAGAGTTAAGCATTGCCGATCTGAACGACCGTTTGGACCAAGCCCGCACACAACTGGTGAAAATGAAAATGAACCACGCCGTGTCGCCGCTCGACAATCCGAACCTGATCCGCGCCACTCGCAAGGACATAGCACGCATTCTGACTGAATTAAGAAGACGTGAGATTGAAGCAGGTAATAATTAATTAAACGACGAACTGATATTATGGAAGAAACAAGAAATCTCAGAAAAGAAAGAATCGGCGTGGTGGTCAGCAACAAAATGGACAAATCCATAGTCGTGGAAATCGAACGTCGTAGGAAGCATCCCATTTACGGGAAGTTCATCAAAAAGACTAACCGTTTTATGGCTCATGACGAAAACAACGAATGCAATATCGGCGACACCGTGCGCATTATGGAAACCCGTCCGCTGAGCAAAAGCAAACGTTGGAGATTAGTAGAAATTATCGAAAGGGCTAAGTAATTATGATACAACAGGAAACCAGACTTGCAGTAGCTGACAATAGCGGTGCAAAAGAAGTGCTCTGCATTAGAGTGTTAGGCGGTACTAAAAGACATTACGCCCACACCGGCGACATCATCGTCGTCACCGTGAAAAGCGCAATCCCGGGCGGTAACATCAAGAAAGGTACCGTTTCGAAGGCAGTCGTAGTCCGTACCAAGAAGGAAACCCGTCGCGCCGACGGTTCCTACATCCGTTTCGACGACAATGCCTGTGTGCTGCTCAGCAGTTCCGGCGAACTTGTCGGAACCCGTATCTTTGGACCCGTTGCCAGAGAGTTGCGTGAGAAACAGTTTATGAAAATAGTTTCACTTGCTCCAGAAGTGTTGTAATCACCTAAAAAAGATCATCATTATGAGCAAATTACATGTAAAGAAAGGCGATACCGTGCTGGTACTTTCAGGCAATGACAAAGGCAAACAGGGCAAAGTGATGAGCGTTGACGTTGAAAAACAACGCGCCATCGTGGAAGGTGTCAGAATCATTTCCAAACACACACGTCCTAACACCGAGCATCCTCAAGGTGGCATCATCAAGCAGGAAGCTCCTATCCATATCTCGAATCTTATGGTTGTCGATAAAAGCGGCAAACCCACAAGAATCGGTCGTAAGAGAGATGAGAACGGCAAATTGGTCCGTTATTCGAAGAAAACCGGAGAAATCATAAAGTAAAATGAACTATCAACCTAGACTTAGAAGTCAATACAAGAGTGAAATCGTGCCTGCATTGATGGAAGAATTCCAGTACAAGACTGTGATGCAGGTTCCACGGCTTTTGAAAATTTCACTCAATCAGGGTATCGGTGCAGCATTGGCCGACAAGAAACTGATTGATTATGGTGTAGAGGAAATGTCAACTATCACCGGTCAGAAAGCCGTTCCAACTATTTCTAAACGCGACGTGTCCAACTTTAAGCTGCGTCGTGGCAACCCGATCGGAGTCCGTGTGACTTTGCGCGGTGACAAGATGTACGAGTTTCTCGACCGATTGGTCTCTGTCGCCCTGCCGCGCGTACGCGACTTCAGGGGTATCAGTGACAAAGGTTTCGATGGCCGCGGCAACTACAGCTTCGGAATCACCGAGCAGATCATCTTTCCGGAAATTGACATCGAAAAAGTCAATCACATCAACGGAATGAACATCACATTCGTCACGTCAGCCAATTCTGATCAAGAGGCTTTGGCTTTGTTGAAACATTTCGGTCTTCCTTTTAAAAATCAAAAAAAGTAAACCATGGCAAAAGAGTCAATGAAAGCGCGTGAGCGCAAAAGAGCAAAAATGGTTGCCAAGTACGCCGAAAAACGTGCTGCCCTCAAAGAGGCTGGCAACTACGAAGCATTGCAGAAACTGCCGAGAAACGGATCAGCAGTACGCCTTCACAATCGCTGTCAGATCACTGGCCGCCCGAAAGGTTACATGAGACAGTTTGGCATTTCACGTATCAACTTCCGCGAAATGGCGCTGAAAGGTTTGATACCCGGTGTAAAGAAAGCTAGTTGGTAAACATTTAGAACGATAATAAGATGAATACAGACCCTATAGCAGATTATTTGACACGCATTCGCAATGCTGTCAATGCAAAGCATAGAATTGTGGAAATACCATCTTCGAATCTCAAGAAGGCCATGACGAAAATTTTGTTCGAAAAAGGCTACATTCTCAACTACAAGTTCGAAGAAGGCGAGAAGAAGTCGCAGAGCGTCATCAAGATCGCTCTCAAATACCACCCCGTCACCAAACTGCCGGCCATCACCACCATCGATCGTATTTCGCGTCCTGGTCTTAGAAGATACGCCGACAGCGAGAACCTGCCGCGTGTGATGAACGGACTTGGCATTGCCATTATCTCGACGTCTCAAGGTGTTATGACCGATAAGGAAGCTCGCAAGCTTCACATCGGCGGCGAAGTGTTGTGTTACGTTAGCTAATCAGGAAAGGAGATAGGAATATGTCAAGAATAGGTAAAATGCCAATCGCCATTCCGGATGGCGTTACTGTGGATGTCAAGGACGGTGTCGTCACTGTCAAGGGCAAACTCGGTGAACTCAAACAGAAAGTTGGCGACCACGCCGAAATCGAAGTGAAAGACGGACAGATCATCGTCAACCGCAACGAAAAGATAGCCGAAGCCGATGCCAAGCACGGTCTCTACCGCGCTCTGATTCACAACATGGTGAAAGGTGTCAGCGAAGGCTTCGAAACCGTTCAGGAATTTGTTGGTGTCGGCTACAAAGCCGAAGCCAAGGGACAAATCCTCGAAATGGCACTCGGATTCTCGCACAGCATCTTCATGGAGATGCCTGCCGAGATCAAAATAGAAACCATCAACGAAAGAGGTAAAAACCCCATTCTGAAGATGCGTTCATTCGACAATCAACTTCTTGGTCAGGTGGCCGCTAAGATTCGCTCTATGCGTAAGCCTGAACCTTATAAGGGTAAGGGTATCAAGTTCCAGGGCGAAGTCCTGAGACGTAAGGCAGGAAAGACTGCCAGTAAATAATTAAACTGAATTATTACTTATAATACCTCAGTAAGATGGCAAATAAGAATTCGAAAGAAGAAAGAAGACTGAATATCAAGAAGAGGATCCGCAGGGTGATCTCCGGCACGGCCGAACGCCCGCGCCTGTCGGTCTTCAGAAGTAACAAACAGATTTATGCGCAGCTCATCGACGACGTTGCTGGTCGTACCTTGGCTGCCGCCAGTTCCAGAGAGAACGGCATCGAAGACGAAAAGATGACGAAGATCGAACAGGCCGCTAAGGTCGGCGCCCTGATTGCCGAAAAAGCGAAAGCAGCCGGCATCGACACCGTCGTGTTCGACAGAAATGGATATTTGTATCACGGAAGAGTCAAATCGCTTGCCGATGCAGCTCGTAATGGAGGATTAAAATTCTAAGGTCATGGCAGAAGTAAATGTAAAAAGAGTAAAGTCTAGCGAAATCGAGTTCAAAGACCGTCTCGTTAGCATCAACCGCGTAACCAAGGTTACCAAAGGTGGCCGCACAATGACATTCTCCGCCATCGTTGTCGTTGGCAACGAAAACGGCGTGGTCGGCTACGGATTGGGTAAGGCCAAGGAAGCTACCGCTGCCATTGAGAAAGGCATCGACGACGCTAAGAAAAACCTCGTGAAAGTGCCCGTCCAGAACGGAACGCTGCCCCACGAACAAGAAGGTAAGTACAGCGGTGCCCGCGTGCTCATCAAACCCGCCACCGAAGGTACGGGAGTGATCGCCGGCGGCGCCATGCGTGCCGTGCTCGAAAGCGCCGGTGTGCGCAACGTGCTGGCCAAGTCGAAAGGCTCCTCCAACCCGCACTCGGTCGTAAAGGCTACGTTCGACGCTCTGATGAAGATGCGCGATGCCTACACCGTTGCTCAACTCAGAGGTGTGGATCTCGACACTGTGTTTAACGGATAATTTAGCGAACGATGAGAAAAGTTAGAATCACCCAAATCAGAAGCGGCATCGGAAGACCACAAGACCAGAAAGACACCTTGAAGGGACTCGGTCTGAGAAAGATGCATCAGTCTGTAGAAGTCGATATGGACAACCCGAGCTTGGCCGGTATGGTCAACAAAGTGGCCCACCTTCTTAAGATTGAAAATATTTAATTGTTGAACTTAAGAAATCTTTGATATTATGGATTTAAGTAATCTCAAACCAGCAAAAGGTTCCGTAAAGGAAAGCAAAAGAGTAGGCCGTGGTCAGGGTTCCGGAAAAGGCGGAACGTCCACCCGTGGTCACAAGGGAGCCCGGGCACGCTCTGGAGCCAAACGCAAGATCGGCTTCCAAGGCGGTCAGATGCCTCTGCAACGCTTGGTGCCCAAGTTCGGTTTCAAAAACCTGAACCGCGTGGAATATTGCCCCGTCAACCTTGCCACCTTGCAGAAACTTGCTGATAACGGCACAACGGTTATCACCCCCGAAGTGCTCGTTGAAAAGGGCATCGCCCATCGCAACGAACTCGTCAAGATTCTCGCTAAAGGCGAACTGACAGCAAAACTCGAAGTCAAAGCTCACGCATTTTCGGCTAAGGCGCAGCAAGCTATTGAAGCCCTTGGTGGAACCTGCGAAAAATACTAATGCCGATGAAAAGATTGATCGAAACTATCAGGAATATCTTCAAGATTGAAGAACTGCGCAAGCGCATACTGTTTACCATCTTGATCATTTTGATCTATCGGTTCGGTTCTTTCGTGGTTATCCCAGGCGTTGATCCGAATATGTTGTCGGCACTGCAGAACTCCAGCAACACCGGTCTTCTCGGTCTGCTGAACATGTTCTCGGGCGGTGCTTTCGGTAATGCCTCCGTATTTGCACTCGGCATCATGCCATACATCACAGCTTCGATTATCATCCAGCTGCTGGGTATGGCTGTGCCTTATTTCCAACGCCTGCAAAGGGAAGGAGAGAGTGGACGTAAGAAACTGAATCAGATCATGCGTTACTTGACGGTGATTATCGTTATTGTTCAAGCTCCCGGTTACATCAAGAACGTGCTGGTGCAGCTTCCCAACGAAGCGGTGACACCTTTTGATCCTTACGTGTCGAATCCTGGATTCTTTTTCTGGTTCTCATCCGTGGTCCTCTTAGTGGCAGGTACGCTGTTCATCATGTGGCTCGGTGAGAAAATTACAGATAAGGGAATCGGAAACGGCATTTCGCTGATCATCATGATCGGTATCATCGCCCGTCTTCCCGGTGCTTTTGTCGGTGAATGCGCAGCGCGCTTCTCGCAAGGCGGAACAGGACTTCTGGTGCTCATTATCGAACTTATCGTCTTGGTATTTGTCATGATTGGCACCATAGCCTTGGTTCAAGGAACCCGCCAGATCCCCGTGCAATACGCCAAACGCGTTGTCGGTAACCGTCAATACGGCGGTGTGCGTCAATACATTCCGCTGAAAGTCAATGCGGCCGGTGTGATGCCTATCATTTTTGCACAGGCCATCATGTTTATTCCTGTTACTGTAGCCGGTTTCAGACAGACCGATACATTGACCGGTTTCGCCGCCACGTTCACCAACATCAACGGTTTCTGGTATAATTTCGTGTTCTTTGTCATGATCGTTGCATTTACGTATTTCTATACCGCGGTGACCATCAACTCGAAACAAATGGCCGATGATATTAAGAAAAACGGTGGCTTTATTCCTGGTGTCAAGCCTGGACGGAAGACCTCCGAGTACATTGATGTTATCATGTCGAGAATCACGCTCCCGGGAGCCATTTTCCTGGCTATCGTCGCCGTCATGCCGGCCATCGTGTCGCTGATGGGTGTTAGCACTGCATTCTCGCATTTCTATGGCGGTACTTCGCTGCTGATTCTCATCGGCGTTGTGCTCGATACGTTGCAACAGATCGAAAGCCATCTGCTCATGCGCCATTATGACGGTTTGACCAAGTCGGGGCGTATCAAGGGACGCGTTGGCAGAATGTAATTGATCGATCTTTAGTTCTTTGCTTACTGAAAGACTTGGCCGCAAGGCCGTCTGAAGATAGATGCAAGAAGTCCTCCGCCTGAATGCTTTAGGGCGTCGGACAAAGGACTTCTTGCTTTTCATTAACGCTTCCGAAAGGTTCGTTCGGACTGATTTTCAAAGAAAAACGAAATTAAAGAAGCCAGATAAAGAAAAAAACACTATCTTTGCCGCCCGAATTGAATCGGAATGCGGACTGTCAGATGTAAACTGATCTTCAATTAGTTGAGGAAAAGGTTTGCAAGTCTTCGTTTTCGCCGTAAGCGGTGTTAGAAAAGCAATAGGGCTGGATTTCGATGACAAATGAAAGTGAAATAGAAAATTGATTTGAATATTTATGGCTAAACAATTGTCGATAGAACAAGAAGGCACAGTGATTGAATCGTTGGGGAATGCAATGTTTCGTGTTGAGCTTGAGAATGGACTGGTGATCATCGCCCATATCTCGGGAAAGATGCGTATGCATTACATCAAAATTCTCCCCGGTGACAAAGTCAAGCTGGAAATGTCTCCTTATGATTTGACAAAAGGTCGTATTACGTTCAGATACAAGAGCTAATCGAAACAAAGAAAGCATCATTGATATGAAAGTTAGAACATCGGTAAAGAAAAGATCTGCTGACTGCATCGTTGTAAAACGTAAAGGCAGAGTGTATGTCATCAACAAAAAGAACCCTAAGGAAAACCAACGTCAGGGTTGATTGAATTGAATTAGTTAAACTTAAGAAAGAATCATAGAATATGGCAAGAATTGCTGGCGTAGATATCCCGGGTAACAAGGCGGGAGAAATCTCATTGACCTACATTTACGGCATTGGTAGATCGCTGTCGAAGGAAATTCTGAGCAAAGCTGGTGTTGAACTCGCCAAGAAAGTTCAGGACTGGACCGACGAAGAACAGAACACCGTCCGTAACATTATTGCTGAGGAGTACAAAACCGAAGGTGAACTCCGCGGAGAACTTCAGATGAACATCAAGCGTTTGATGGACATCGGATGCTACAGAGGAGTGCGTCATCGTTTGGGACTTCCTGTTCGTGGACAGAGCACCAAAAACAATGCTCGCACGCGTAAGGGTCGCAAGAAGACCGTTGCTAATAAAAAGAAGGCTACCAAGTAAAGGATAGTCGGATCATCTAATATCATCAAAACAAATTAAATTTTACAAATGGCAAAGACCAGTAAATCAAGTAAGAAGCGTGTTGTTAAGATTGAAGCTATCGGCAAGGCTTTTGTCAAGGCTACTTTCAATAACGTTATCGTTTCTTTGACGAACAATGAAGGACAAGTCATTTCTTGGGCATCAGCCGGTAAGATGGGTTTTAAGGGCTCGAAAAAGAACACCCCTTATGCCGCGCAAATGGCCGCTGAAGACTGCGCCAAGACAGCTTATGACTTGGGATTACGTAAAGTGAAGGTTTATGTTAAGGGACCAGGATCTGGACGCGAATCGGCAATCCGTGCTATTCACTCTTGTGGAGTGGAAGTGACCGAAATCGTTGATGTTACCCCGTTGCCGCACAACGGATGTCGTCCGCCTAAACGTAGAAGAGTTTAATCGTTAAACAATTAATAGTAGAATACAATGGCTAGATATACAGGTCCTAAGACAAAAATCGCACGTAAGTTCGGAGAGCCTATCTATGGTCCCGACAAGTATTTTGAAAAGAGAAACTATGCCCCTGGAATGCATGGTTCCAATAAGAGAAGAAAGAAAGTTTCGGAGTATGGTGTCCAGCTTCTTGAAAAACAGAAGGTGAAATACATGTACGGTATTCTCGAGAAACAATTTAGAAAGACTTTCGATTTGGCGAGAAGAAAAGAGGGCGTTACCGGTCTCATCCTCCTTCAGTTGATCGAATCTCGCCTTGACAATGTGGTTTACCGTCTGGGTCTTGCCCCGACACGCGCCGCTGCACGTCAGCTCGTCAATCACCGCCACATCATTGTCAATGGTAAAGTGCTTAATATACCGTCTTATCTTGTTAAAATAGGCGACGTGGTGGGTGTCCGCGAAAAGTCGAAGAGCTTGGAAGTGATTTCCAATTCTGTCGAAGGTCACTCGAACCGCTTCCCTTGGCTCGAATGGGATGGTCAGAAGTTGTCTGGCAAGTTCTTGAGCTATCCGGCTCGTGAAGAGATTCCGGAAAACATCAACGAACAGCTGATCGTCGAGTTGTACTCCAAATAATCAATGAATAGTTAACCTGGTATAAATAAGAGAGGAAACCAATCATGTCAATATTAGCGTTTCAAAAACCTGAAGAGGTCGTCATGGTCGAATCTACCGACACAAAAGGCGTATTCGAATTTCGCCCTCTTGAACCAGGTTTCGGCTTAACCATAGGCAACGCACTCAGAAGGATACTTCTGTCATCGTTAGAGGGCTTTGCAATCACTTCGATTCGTATCGATGGCGTGAGTCATGAATTTGATTCCATCAATGGGGTTATCGAGGATGTTGCTGACATCGTCTTGAATTTCAAGCAAGTCCGTCTGAAACAACAGATAGCCGATGAAACATACGAAAAGGTCAATTTTGTAATCACTGGCAAAGAACAGTTCCTTGCCGGCGACATCAACAAGTACCTGTCGGTGTTTCAAGTGCTGAATCCTGAGTTGGTCATATGCAACCTGGAACCTTCGGTGAAGCTAAGCATAGAAATCACCATCGGTAAGGGTAGAGGTTATGTGCCTGCCGATGAAAACAAAGTTGCCGGCGCACCTGTCGACACCATCGCCATAGATTCGATCTACACTCCGATTCGTAACGTCAGCTATCGGATAGAAAACTGGCGCGTGGAGCAGAAAACCGACTATGAGATGCTGGTTATCGAAGTAGAAACAGATGGTTCTATTAATCCTAAAGATGCGCTGAAAGAAGCTGCTAAGATATTGATTCATCACTTCATGCTGTTTTCCGACGAAAAGATCACGCTGATCCCTGAAGAGAAGGAGGAATCAGAGGAATTCGATGAGGATTCACTTCACCTTCGTCAGCTGCTTAAGACAAAGTTGATCGATCTTGATCTCTCTGTCCGTGCTTTGAACTGCTTGAAAGCCGCAGAAGTTGAAACGCTTGGAGATCTCGTTGCATTTACGAAACCCGACTTGCTGAAGTTCCGCAATTTCGGCAAGAAGTCGTTGACAGAATTGGATGAGTTGATTAAAAGTAAAGGTCTGGAGTTCGGAATGAACGTCAGCAAGTACAAATTAGATAAGGAATAAGAAAGATGAGACACAATAAGAAATTCAATCATTTAGGAAGAAAAAGCGCACACCGCAAGGCTATGCTTTCCAATATGGCTACTTCGCTGATCCTCAACAAGCGTATCGTTACGACTGTTGCTAAAGCCAAGGCCTTAAGAATGTATGTCGAACCGTTGATCACACGCTCGAAAGAAGATAACACGGCATCACGTCGAATCGTCTTTGCACAGTTGAGGGATAAAAACGCAGTTACCGAATTGTTCCGCGAAGTAAGTGTGAAGATTGCCAATCGTCCTGGCGGTTACACTAGGATCATCCGTCTGCCTAACGTCCGCTTAGGTGATGCTGCCGACATGTGCATGATGGAGCTGGTCGATTATAACGAAAACCTGCTGAATGTCGACAAACCCGCATCGAAAGCCAAATCGACACGAAGAGGTGGAAAGAAAGCTGCGCCTAAAGCAGAGGAAAAGACTGCCGTTGTTGAAGATGCACCAGTTGCTGAAAACAACGCGCCTGCTGAACCGGAAGCTTGATAATAATACAGTATTACTGATATTTTCAAAAATGGGTGTGCCTCAATTGAGGACACCCATTTTTATTTGACCTTGGCTTTCTGCTTGCATAGGCTCATGTCCTATTCCTATTAGCCGATGTCAGACTTGTTTTCC
The DNA here is from genome assembly GCA_029983675.1 of Bacteroidales bacterium. GTDB lineage: Bacteria > Bacteroidota > Bacteroidia > Bacteroidales > F082 > Limimorpha. The sequence continues at coordinate 71,067 of JASBYY010000008.1, forward strand.
TTGCCTTGGGTAAACAAATATATGATTGGCATCTGCATGATACATGCCGAAGGGTAGTTCGCGCATCCCTTTGAACTTTGCAATCTGGTTTTCAATATCGTTGGGCGAGCTCGTTTTTGCCTTTTTGTGAGTGAAGGAATGGTATCGTGTTCCCATGTTTCTTTTCCATGATGGTGATGATGGGTTTTGAAGCTAGTGTTGCACATGATATTTTGAATGGTGGAATATGTCGCAACGATTAGAAAATGTTTTGAACTCATTAATCCCTTATCTCATAAATCATTTCTTTTCGGTTGATTTGATGCGCTGCATGGCTATTTTGCCCATCGTCTCGCTCATAGAGCCTGCCATGCTACGTTCCGCTCCACTCAGAACAATGTCATGCTGCACGTGGCCCGCTTTATCAGCATCCAGTCGTGCCGAACAATCTCATGCTGCAATCAGTTTCCGTCATGCTGAACTTGATTCAGCATCTCTTCAGCATCTCCTTACTATCAGAAATATCCTAATAGAACAACATCCTCGAAAGGAGAAATCCCAAACAGATTCAGGATCGTTGTCCAGAATGACAAGTTTGGAATGACTAAGATGGATAGCCCTGCATGTCAAATAGAGCTGTACCGACCGTCCTCATCACGGCATAGCAATGAATGAACTCAATTCTACACCATTCGAAACCGCTTCTTAGAGGCATTAATGAGTTGTATATATAATAGGTGATGCGGTTGTTTTTTCCGTTGTTTGTCGCCGTATTCCCCTTGATGCCTG
>JASBYY010000009.1 GCA_029983675.1 Bacteroidales bacterium
TTATAGGCGACGTGCATGATGTTCAGCCCAAACTCATCAAGGCCTATAAGACCTGTAACATTCCACAACAGTAAAAAAAGACAAGATATGAATTTTTATAGTGATAATGAGCGTCTTAGGTCGTATCTAAACCATCCAATGATGGAAAAGATTGCCACGCTCAAGGAAGACAACTTCAAAGATAAGGATAGCGACGAATTGGCTCCCGCCGATGCCAAAGATGCCATTGACAGCTACGACAAGGTTCTTGAAATCATCGGTGAAATTTCGGGTGAAGTACTCGAAGCCAATGCCGAAGAGGTTGATCACGAAGGCCCTCAGGTGATTGACGGCACCGTGAAATATGCCAGAGGCACACAGCAGAATCATGAGGCCTTGCGCGATGCCGGCTTGTACGGCATGTCGCTGCCCCGCAAGTACAACGGTCTGAACTTCCCCTACGTTCCCTACGTCATGGCCGCCGAAATCGTTTCGCGTGCCGATGCCGGTTTTGCAAATATCTGGGGCTTGCAGGACTGCGCCGAAACCATTTACGAGTTTGCGTCCGAAGAAATCAAAGATGCCTATCTCCCGTTGATTAACCAAGGTGCCACATGCTCGATGGACCTCACCGAACCCGATGCAGGTTCCGACTTGCAGTCGGTGCGTCTGAAAGCCAGCTATGACGAGGCTTCAAAATGCTGGAGACTCAACGGCGTAAAACGCTTCATCACCAATGGTGATGCCGACATCAAGCTTGTGTTGGCACGTTCCGAAGAGGGTACCAGCGACGGACGTGGTCTTTCCTATTTCCTTTACGACAGAAAAGACCGTGCTGTCAGGGTTCGCCGCATTGAGAACAAGTTGGGTATCAAAGGATCGCCCACCTGCGAACTTGTCTTCAACAACGCTCCTGCCCTGCTTATCGGAGAACGTCGCTTGGGACTGATCAAATACGTGATGTCGCTGATGAACGGCGCTCGCCTTGGCGTTGGTGCACAGTCAGTAGGTCTGTCAGAAGCCGCTTGCCGCGAGGCCGTCAAATATGCTCACGAAAGAGAGCAGTTTGGAAAAGCCATTGTCAGTTTCCCTCAGGTATTTGAGATTCTAGCCCTGATGCGTGCCAAAACCGATGCATCGCGTTCACTGCTGTACGAAACCGCACGCTTTGTCGATATCTACAAGATTTACGACCAGATATCCAAGGAAAGAGACCTGACTTCAGATGAAAGAGCGGAGATGAAAACCGCCCAGAAGTACGCCGACGTGTTCACCCCATTGCTGAAACTATTTGCAAGTGAATACGCCAACCAGAATGCCTACGACTGCATTCAGGTGCATGGTGGTTCGGGCTTCATGAAAGAATACAAATGCGAACGCCTCTACCGCGACGCTCGTATTCTTAGCATTTACGAAGGCACCTCTCAGCTCCAGGTTGTGGCCGCCATCCGTGGTATCGGCAACGGCACCTACATGAAGCGTGTCGAAGAATACGAAGCCATGCCTGTGAAGGAAGAACTGCAAAGCCTGCGCAACAGACTATCCGGACTGAAAGATGCTTTTGCCAAGCTGCATGAAATCGCCGCATCGTGGGGTACCACCAGCGAAATGTACAACTTCAACGCACGTCGCTTAGTCGAATCGATGGGTTACCTCATCATGGGGCACCTGCTACTGCAAGACAGCAACCGTTGCGACTGCTTCAAGAAATCGTGTGAAATCATGATTGGTCTTGGCGAAGCCGAGATTGCCAGAAATATTGCATTCTTCCAGAATTTCAAGGAAGAGGATTTGGAATCTTATAAAATGAATTGAAAATGAAACTCTTAGAAAATAAAACCGCATTAATTACCGGCGCCGCCCGTGGCATTGGAAAATCCATCGCCATGCGTTTTGCCCAAGAAGGCTGCAACATCGCCTTCACCGATCTTCAGTACAACGATGTGGCCAAAGCCACCGAATCGGAACTGGCCGCTTTAGGCGTGAAAGTGAAGTTCTATGCTTCCAATGCCGCCAATTATGAAGAAACCCTTACAACCGTCGATCAGATTGCCACTGACTTCGGCAGCATCGACATCCTGGTCAACAACGCCGGTATCACAAAAGACACCGCTTTGAAACGCATGACCGAAGACCAATGGGATGCCGTTATCAGCGTCAACCTCAAGTCGGTATTCAACTTTACGAAGGCCGTCCAGCCCATCATGTGGCGCCAAAACTCCGGCAGCATCATCAGCATGAGTTCCGTGGTCGGCATTTCGGGTAATGCCAACCAGTGCAACTACTCGGCATCTAAGGCCGGTATCATCGGTTTCACCAAGTCGGCAGCCAAGGAGATGGGCGTGCGTAACATTCGCTGCAACGCCATCGCTCCCGGCTTCATCATCACCGACATGACCGCCGTGCTGCCCGAAGAAGTGAAACAGGAATGGAACGCCCGTATTCCGCTGCGTCGTGGCGGTACGCCAGAGGATGTAGCCAACGTAGCACTCTTCTTGGCCAGCGACCTTTCATCGTATGTGTCGGGACAAGTCATCCACTGCTGTGGCGGCATGAACACCTAAGAGAATAGTTCAATCCGATATTCATCTATTACCAAGCGGGAGAAAATGTTATTTTCTCCCGCTTTTTTATGTTGGTTGCCGAAAACGATCTCTGCAAACAACATGGTGCTCTACACTTTTGTCATCCGGATTCTTATCACGATAGAAATTATCGGCGCAATCAATATTTAGCAAGAAAAAACAAGGAGACCTACTGTTTACATGAAAACCCACAGGTTAGGGCTATGCACAAAAAAAGCCGCTCAAAAGCGGCCTGTTTGTTGTGCCCCGAACAGGAATCGAACCTGCACTCCTCTCGAAATACGCACCTGAAACGTACGCGTCTACCAATTCCGCCATCGGGGCTTGGAAAGAGGTGCCCAGGACAAGAGTCGAACTTGCATGCCGGAACCGGCACCACCCCCTCAAAGTGGCGTGTCTACCAATTTCACCACCTGGGCCCTAAATCGGCTGCAAAAATACACTTTTTTTGAATGCAATCGCACAATCGGAAAAAAATATTTTCGCGACATCAATTTGATACAAATTTACTACTTTTGAATCGAAATAAAAGCGCATCACATGTTATCAGCAAACGACACAAAACAACTATTTGAAAAAAACATCACCGAACAACAAGTTGCCGAACAACTTGCAAGGCTGAAACGAGGCACCGTTTTCGCCCGTTTAGTCTGCCCTGCCACTATCGGCAAGGGTATTAAACAAATGGATGAATCCGAACGGCAACACTACATCGAGGTGTTCGAGAACGACAAGGAATACTACCGGCTCGTGAAGTTCGTCCCGGCTTCGGGTGCCGCAAGCCGCATGTTCAAAGACTTGTTTTCGTTTATCGAACAGTTTGATAACCGATGTCTTCCAAACGATTATTTGCAAAATCATCCCGATAATGCCGTTACGCAGTTTTTCAACAACCTGAAACATTTTGCATTCTACGAACAACTGAACCATACTGTGCAAAATCTATACGGAAAAGATCTCGATACCCTAATGCGCGAAAACAAGCTGGTGGATATTGCAAAAGCCTTGCTGTCGGAAAACGGCATGTCGTATGGGAAACTGCCCAAAGCGCTGCTTCTTTTCCACAGGTACAAGGATTTCTGCCGCATGGCCATTGAGGAGCATTTTTGTGAGGCAGCCGAATACGCTTGTAATACTGATGGCACAGCAAAGTTGCATTTCACGGTATCACCCGAACACAAAACACTGTTCCGAAAAGCGATTGAAGACCTACGTTCCCATTACGAGCAAACATATCACATACAGCTTGAAATCGATCTTTCCACCCAGAAGCCTTCCACCGACACCATAGCGTTAGATGTTGACGGAGCACCTTTCAGAAATGCCGATGGCAGCCTGTTGTTTCGTCCGGGCGGACATGGCGCACTGATAGAAAACCTGAATGAGTTGCGTGAGGAAATCGTATTCATCAAGAACATTGACAATGTTTCCGTCGAATCGAAAGCGACATCCGGGTTTTCCTATAAAAAGGCACTGGCCGGCTACCTCATGCACTTGCAGCAGCGTTGTTTCGAATACCTCGAACTGCTTGACGACGGCAGCCTGTCCGATGCTGAAATCGATGAAATCATCGGCTTTGCGCGTGATGAACTTACCATTGATATTCCCGCCTTTATTGACGATTACAGCAGCATTGAGAAAATCGACTTCCTCTATGAGCGTCTCAACCGCCCCATGCGTGTGTGCGGCGTGGTGCGCAACGACGGTGAACCTGGCGGCGGCCCTTATTGGGTCCGCAATGCGGATGACGAGGCTTCTCTGCAAATTGTCGAATCCTCGCAAATCAACCACGAAAACGCCGAACAGGAGTGCATATTCAGGGATGCCACCCATTTCAACCCCGTGGATTTGGTCTGCGGATGCTGGAACTACATGGGCGAAGCCTTCAACCTGACGGATTTTGTCGATCCAAGTACCGCTTTCATATCGAATAAATCGCAAGGCGGACGCGAATTGAAGGCATTGGAGCTGCCCGGACTTTGGAACGGGGCAATGGCTGACTGGATCACTGTATTTGTAGAAGTGCCGACAGCGACTTTCAATCCCGTGAAGACCGTGAACGACCTGCTGAAAGACATGCACCAGCTGTAATCACCGATTGCCATTAAACAAAAGCCGCAACCCTTTCGGATTGCGGCTTTTTGGTTATCGTGTCGCAAGACACGCGTTGCCGGCAGTGATTATTTCACTTTCTCGACAATGGCCTTGAAGGCTTCCGGATTGTTCAAAGCGAGGTCGGCAAGAACCTTGCGGTTGATCTCGATGTCGCTCTTGTTCAACTTATCCATGAACACGCTGTATGACATGCCATATTCGCGGATAGCTGCATTGATACGGATGATCCACAAGGATCTGAATTCGCGTTTCTTGTTTCTTCTGTCGCGATAAGCGTAAGTTTGTCCTTTTTCATAGGAGTTTTTCGCCACAGTCCAGACATTCTTTCTCTTTCCGAACTGACCTTTCGTTTTCTTGAGGATTTTCTTGCGTCTAGCTCTTGAAGCTACTGCATTGACTGATCTTGTCATTTTTTGTTAGTTTTTTCGTTCAGCGCCTCGCCCCTTTCGAGAACTTTTCTGCTGATACAAAGGTTAAACATTGATTGGATTACACGAGAAGCAGTTTCTTGACAACTTTCTCATCGGCTTTCTCGACGATTGCCGTATGATCAAGGTTGCGCTTTCTTTTTTGGCTTTTCTTGGTCAGGATGTGACCATGATAGGCATGCTTTCTCTTGATTTTACCGGAGCCCGTCAATTGGAAACGTTTCTTCGCTCCGGAATTGGTCTTCATTTTTGGCATTTTCGCAATTATTTAAGTAGTTAAAAATGAGTTTTCTATCCTTTATTTGTCTTAGGAGCCACCATCATTTGCATCCGTTTCCCCTCTAATTTAGGCATGGCTTCCACCTTTCCGAACTCCTCAAGTTCCTGTGCGAACTTCAGCAGCATGATTTCGCCCTGATCCTTATAGACGATGGAACGCCCCCTGAAAAACACCTCCACCTTCACCTTTGCCCCTTCTTGCAGGAAGCGTTTGGCGTGGTTCAGCTTGAACTCGAAGTCGTGTTCATCGGTCTGTGGTCCTAAACGGATCTCCTTGACAACGACTTTCGTCGCTTTCGCCTTCATCTCTTTCTGCTTTTTCTTCTGGTCAAAGATGAATTTCTTGTAATCCATGACCTTGCAGACCGGAGGATTGGCATCAGGAGAAATCTCCACCAAATCAAGTTCCTTGGATTCGGCAATACGCAACGCCTCTTTCAACGGATATATTTTTGATTCGATTTCTTCTCCAACCAATCGAACCATCGGAGCTTTGATGTACTCGTTTATCCGATGTTTGTTTTCGTCATTGTCTTTACGACGTGGCGAAAATCTTCCTGATGCTGGGGACTGTGCTATGGTTTTAATCTCCTATCTTTTTGTTAAACAACTATTTGTGTTATCCTATCTGATACTTTGTTCTTCTTCAACTTGTTTGACAATCATCTTGCCGAAATCTTCTATCGACATCGACCCAAGATCGACTTGTCCGTGACGGCGCACCGATACGCTGCTCTCATTCTCCTCTTTCTCGCCCACAATAAGCATGTAGGGGAGTTTCTTCACTTCGGCATCGCGGATTTTACGGCCAATCTTCTCATTTCTGTCGTCAATGAGGGCGCGAATATCGGACTTTTTCAAATACGATTGCACTTTTTCGGCATAATCGAGGTATTTTTCGCTTACCGGCAGGATGATCAACTGATCGGGAGCAAGCCACAACGGGAACTCTCCGGCACAATGCTCAAGCAACACTGCCACAAAGCGTTCCATCGAACCGAAAGGTGCCCTATGGATCATCACGGGACGGTGTTTCTCGTTGTCGGATCCGATATAACTCAAGTCGAAACGTTCAGGCAGGTTGTAATCCACTTGGATAGTGCCCAACTGCCATTTTCTTCCGATGGCATCGCGCACCATAAAGTCGAGCTTGGGACCGTAGAAAGCAGCCTCACCATATTCGATACGTGCCGGCAGGTTCTTTTCTTTACAGGCCTCAACGATGGCCGCTTCAGCTTTCGCCCAGTTTTCGTCAGTACCCACATATTTTTCATGGTCGTTGGGGTCGCGGAGCGAAATCTGCGCTTCAAAATTAGTGAAACTCAATGCTTTGAAGATAATTTCGATAATCTCCATCACATGGATAAACTCTTCCTTCACTTGGTCAGGACAACAGAAAATATGGGCGTCGTCTTGTGTAAACGATCGCACACGAGTCAAGCCATGCAACTCTCCGCTCTGCTCATAACGGTAAACCGTTCCGAACTCGGCGAGACGCACCGGCATTTCCTTGTAGGAACGCGGCAGCCACTTGTAAATCATGCAGTGATGGGGGCAGTTCATGGGTTTCAGCAGATACTCCTCGCCTTCTTCGGGCGTGGTAATCGGGCGAAAACTATCAGCACCGTAATGGTCCCAATGCCCCGAAGTCACGTACAACTGTTTGCCTCCGATATGGGGCGTGATGACTTGTTCGTAACCATAGTCCTTCTGTATCTTCGTCAGGAAATCCTGCAAGCGCAAGCGCAGCGCCGTTCCCTTGGGAAGCCAAATAGGAAGTCCTTTGCCCACCATTTCGTTGAACATAAAAAGCTCCAGCTCTTTGCCAAGTTTGCGATGATCACGCTTTTTGGCTTCTTCCAAAAGCACCAAGTAATCATCCAGGTCTTTCTTTTTAGGGAAGGTGATGCCATAGACACGGGTCAACTGTTTGCGTTTCTCGTCGCCACGCCAGTAGGCTCCGGCCAACGATGTCAGCTTCACAGCCTTGATGACGCTTGCATCGGGGATGTGTGGACCGCGGCAGAGGTCGGTAAATCCGCCACACCTATAATATGTAATGGTGCCGTCTTCGAGGTCGTTGATCAGCTCCACCTTGTATTCGTCTCCTTTTTTCTTGAAATAATCCAACGCATCGGCTTTTGAGACATCAATGCGTTCGAACGTCTGTTTTTCACGTGCCAACTCCAACATTTTGTTTTCGATGGCAGCGAGGCTGGCTTCCGTCAAACTGAAGTCGCCAGTGTCAATATCATAATAGAAACCACTATCCACAGCAGGCCCGATACCAAATTTCACACCCGGATAGAGTGCTTCGATAGCTTCGGCCATTAAATGAGCCGACGAATGCCAGAAAGTGGCCTTTCCTTCGGGATCATCCCATCTGAAAAGCTGAATTTCGGCATCTTCGCAGATAGGACGCATGGCATCCCACATACTGCCGTTCACCTTGGCTGACAGCACATTACGCGCCAAGCCTTCGCTCAAACTACGGGCAATATCCAAAGGCGTTACACCGGCTTCATACTGTCTGACGCTGCGGTCAGGAAATGTAATACTGATCATGGCTATACCTCTCAAAAAAACGCCTGCAAAAGTACACAAATTCATTGAAATAAAATCATTTCAGGGATAGAAAGTTATATTATTTTGAAAAAAATGACTTTTATCCCAAAACGGTCAATAGGACTCAAACCGTGGCCTTCCATTGAATTTCTAATGACCGCCATTAGAAATTATTATTTGCAAGTATATGTTATTCAACTATTTGTAAAACAAACCACAACTTTTTCTTTTCTAACGACCGATTTGGGTTTAATGTCACGGCAAACGAAAAAACACCCTGAAAAACCAACACAACGATGTAAGCCGTATGATTTTTGTGTGTAAAGATGTTGCATGATTGTGCTGGGACAATTTACTTAAAAAATCCGCTTTCGCAACTTCGGGTATGAAAAATATAAGTACTTTTGCCACTTTCATAAAACACGCAGTGCAATGACACTGCAATGAACAACAAAGAAAGAATGATTTCAATATTTCTGATTATCAAATGAATACATCACCAACCACAAAACAGCATTACTTGTTATGAAACACTGGATACTATTGGCATTGACCACATTTGGATCTTGCAACGGCGTCCATCTGCAAGGCGAGTCCAACGTCCTGTCACCGCAGGAGTACGACAAAGCGATTCATTCTGACAGCATGGCCGTGATTATTGATGTCCGTCAGCCGTCGGAATATGAAGCAGGACATATTCAAGGCGCGAAATTGCTCGATGTGCTTGATGCTACGGCTTTCGATGCAGGGCTGAAGGAACTCGACAAGGAAAAGACATACTATATCTATTGCCGTAGCGGTCGCCGCAGCCATGAGGCTGCTGGAAAAATGCAAGCCCAAGGTCTCAAAGTTGTTGAACTGAAAGGGGGCATCTCGGCGTGGAGATGCGCAGAATTGCCTTTGGTAAAATAAATTCGGTCGGCTTGACACAAACGATAGCCAGACATTGCAAACAAAAAAAATCTTGGGTTTCAGATTGCCGAAACCCTTTTTCCACAATCCAATTGAAGCACAAACATGAAGAAGTTGTTTTTTATTTTTCTGCTGCTTTTCGCTGTCGGCGGCATCTTATTTTCGCAGAACACCCTTGACGAAAGCAAAGCAAAGCATTATGCGCAACGCTTTGCTGAATGCACCATGCCCCTGAATGCCCAAGATTTGCAACTCGTTCATAGCCGTACAAACCGATTTTACATCTACAATATCGGCGACCAAGGTTTTGTGATTATTTCGGGCTGCAAGTCCGTACAGCCGGTTCTCGCCTACTCGACAGACAACGTTTTCGGACCATACGAGGCCGTACCCGACAATCTGAAATGGTGGCTTCAACAATATGACCGGCAAGCCGAATATGCCGCTGTTCATCCCGAAGTGGAAACCGAAACCACACGCACCTTATGGAAACAACTTGAGGACAAATCATTCCACATCGGAAACAGCCGCGGCGTTTCGGAATTATGCAAAACAGAATGGAACCAAGACTGCTTTTACAATGAATATTGTCCCGAAGACTATTATGGTCCTTGCAATCGCGTTTATGCCGGCTGTGTTGCTTGTGCCATGGCGCAGATCATGAAATACCACAACCATCCCGCACAGGGTTTTGGCTCGCACACATACACAGCCGGGAAATATGGCAACTTGACGGCTGATTTCGGCCATACCACCTACAAGTGGATCGAGATGCCCAACAGTATTTACAACAGCAATGACGCTATCGCCACGTTGATGTACCACTGCGGCGTATCGGTCAACATGTCGTACAGCCCATCCGGAAGCGGAGCCTACTCTCATAATGTCGAAACCGCATTGCGTTCCTATTTCGGTTATTGCGGTGCTCTTTACAAGGAACGCCGAAACATGTCAGACGAAGCATGGATTCAGATGCTTAAGGACGAGCTATTGGCATCGCGTCCCGTATATTATTCCGGCAACAACGAATCGGGAGGTCACGCTTTTGTTTGCGACGGTTTCGACGACAACAACAAATTCCATTTCAACTTCGGATGGAGCGGCATGGGAAACGGTTATTATACGCTCGACGACATTTACAGTTACAATCAAATGCAAATGGCCGTTGTCAACATCACGCCGCTTGTTATTGACAGCGATGAAAACGGCATCATTTATGTCACCCCTGATGGCCAAGGCGAAGGCACCTCTTGGGCGAACGCCACTTCCCTATTGCACTATGCTGCTGCACGGTCAAACAACGGAACCCGCATCTGGGTGAAGAAAGGTGTTTATCACGGCGACGACAACGATACCGCCAACGCTTTTCTCATCTACCCTGGAAATCAACTTTACGGCGGATTCAACGGCGACGAGCCTGCCGACTATGATATCAGCCAGCGTAATCTATCCGAAAACGCCACCATTCTTGACGGAGAAAACAGCAAGCGCGTTCTGTATCAGCCCAAGCAGCATACGGTGGCCGACGCTGCCGTATGGGATGGTTTCACTATCCGTAACGGAAAATCTGGCGCCGGTGCCGGTGCTTTCCTGAACGACTACACCACATTAGCAAACTGCACCGTCACCGACAACCACGCCGACATCTATGGCGGTGGCGTTTACGTCAACACGGCAAATACGAAAAATCACATTTTTCTAACCAACTGCACCATCAACCGCAACAGCTCCTCGATGGGCGGTGGCTTATGCGACCGCAGTGGCAGCGTATTGTCCAACTGCCGCATCAGCAACAATACGGCCACCACAAAAGGCGGTGGCGCTTATTATTACGCCAACACCACACCCATCATGAACAGTTGTGTGGTAAGCAACAACACAGCCAAAGCTGGCGGCGGCATCTACGACAAAGGCTTGCTCAATGCCACCAACTGCAATTTCGTAATGAATAGCGCAGTGGAATCATCAGGCGGAGTTCTCCTCGAAAAAGGAAACAACCATTTTGTCAATTGCATTTTCTGGGGCAACGAAGCCAACGGTCAACCCGGACAAATCAACGGAAATAGTGTCTTTGAATATTGCGCCCTTCCAGAAGCACAATCTGGCGAAGGCAACATCACTGTCGCTGCTGAAAACGATGGCGACGAACCTGGGTATTTCTTGCGCTTTGCACAAGTGCCTGCCGGAGCGGGAGCCGCATACGAAAATGCCTCATGGGACATTATGTCGCGCAGCATCTGCCTGAACGCTGGCAATCCCAACACGAACAATATTGGAAATACTGATATTGAAGGCAAGAAGCGCATTCAGAAAGGGCGCATCGAAATCGGCGCCTACGAAAAATGTTCGCCCCTGCATTGCATCGAAGCCACTATCAGGCAAGGAGAAACCTACCATTTCAATGGTATTCAGCTCACAAAAGAAGGTCATTATACGACTATTTATCCCAACGCGGACTGCGACAGCGTTGTGGCACTTCAACTTCAAGTGCAGACCGCAGTAGAAGAAAACGGGGAAATGCTTGTAACAGTTGTACCCAATCCTGCCAGCGACCTAATCAGAATTGCAGGTGTAGATATTCAAACCGCCACCCTTTTCAACGCCACCGGACAACAAATAGACATTATGTTTGAAAGCAACAAGACGTTAAATGTCAGTGAATTGCCAAACGGACTTTATTTTTTAAACATCCAAACCTCTAAAGGCTCTATTACCAGAAAGGTTGTGGTTAGGCATTGATTGTCAGGCGAAAAATAAGCATATTGTCCAATAATTGATACGTGACACCGAGAAGCTGCTTCATTGATCATTGATAATACGTATCATACTTGATCACACCTTTTTCTTGTAATTCCATATTGCCAAGCCATTCAGCAATACGGCAAAACCGACCATTATCAGAAAGTGGTTTTTAAGGTTGGCAAAGGTGCTGCCTTTTAAAATGAGCATACGCACTACCTCGATAAAGTAGGTTACCGGACTGCATTTGGCAATGCGATAAGCCCACATCGGCATTCCGTCCAATGGTGTGAATATTCCGCTCAACAGCACGAATATCATCATGAAGAAAAAGGCAATGGAGATGGCTTGTTGCTGAGTTTCGGCAAACGTGGAAATAAGCAGTCCCAAGCCCAATATGGCCACCAGATAAATCGACAGATAGGCATACAACACAAGCAAGCTTCCAGCGAGAACAATATGGTAAACAAAACGTGCCACCACAAGCAGACCGACACTGAAAATAAACATCCCAACCACCCAGAAAGGAATGAGTTTTGCCAAAATGAATTGATATTTTTTGACCGGCGTTACGTTGATTTGCTCAATGGTGCCGACCTCTTTTTCTTTTACGATATTCAATGCGCACAAATAGGCTCCCACCATGGTGACCAACACAACCAATATCCCCGGAACCATAAAAAAACGATAGTTCATCAGCGGATTAAACCAATTTTGAGACACCACGTCGATAGTGGGAGCAGCATTCAATCTTTCGGGCTGCACCCATTGCAAGTTAACATCTCTGCTGTATTCGGAAATAATCCGAGTTAGATAAGCACCACCCAGTCCAGCTTTTACGCCATTAATGGCATTGACGGCAATCAGAAGTTTTTGCTCATGCTCCCGTATCAAATTCTTTTCAAAATCCTGCGGTATTCCCAAAACCAAATCGGATTGGTCTTTTTCAATTTGGGCAAACGCTTCTTGAAACGAATCACTGCAATCGGACAATTGAAAGTAACCCGAAGCGGTAATCTTGGAAATCAGTTGTTGCGAATAGGCAGAATGGTCATGGTCAACGATGGAGATGTGTATATTTTTTATTTCGTAGTCGGCAGCAAAAGGCAGGATGAGCAACTGGGTAATCGGCACGACAAAAATCAAAGGCAACAATCCTTTGTTGCGGAAAATTTGCCTGAACTCCTTTTGCAATAAAAATCTTAATGTTCTCATGTCAATCGGGTTTTGAATTTTTTGAAACTCACGAACAATAACAGACAGGTCATACCCAAAAGCACCAAGGTCTCTTTCCAAATCGAACCGAAACCAAGTCCCTTAATCATAATGGCTTTGATGATGGTGTAATACCATTTTGACGGGACGATATTGCAAATGACCTGCAAAATCCAAGGCATATTTTCTATCGGGAACATAAATCCTGTAAACAAGATGGTAGGCACCAGCATCCCCATCATGGAAATAAGCATAGCCGATTGCTGCGACTGTGCCAGATTGGAAATCAACAATCCTAATGACAACGCACAGATAATCAGCAAGGTGCTTTCACCAAACAGCAGTGCCAGACTTCCGTTAATGGGCATTCCAAAGAGTGTAACGCTCAGAATCAGGATAACGGAAAGGTTGAACAACGATAAAACGAAATAGGGAGCGGCTTTGGAAATAATCACCAAAAAAGGATTGAAGGGCGATACCAAAAGCACTTCCATAGTGCCTGTTTCCTTTTCACGCACAATGGAAACAGAAGTCATCATCACGCAAACCAGCATAAGTACCAAAGCCATAATGCCGGGGACAAAATTGGTTGCTCCTTTCAGTTCGGGGTTGTACAGCATATGCAATTCGGGAACAATACGCAAAGGCGGCATGCCTCTTTCCGTCAGCGTTTGCTGATAATCCATGATTACTTGTGTAACATAATGGGTCAAGGTGTTGGCGGTGTTAGGGTCGGAAGCATCGGTAAAAATCTGCACTTGTGCCTTCTTCAAATGTTGCAGGTCATCGTTAAAATGGGCGGGAAAAACGATTGCCAATTTGATATGGCCCTCTTTCAAAGCCTCATCGATTTGCCGGTGACTCATTAGGGCTTTTTGAATTTCAAAATTTCTGCTTGCCTCTATTTTGTCGATAATTTGTCGGGAGGCTTCATCTTTGGCATAGTCGCAAACAACGATTTTTGCATTTTTGATTTCATTGGTCAGCGCAAAACCAAAAAGCACAATCTGTACGATTGGTAATCCGAAAAGCACCAACAGCGTTTTACCATCACGGAATACGTGATAAAACTCTTTCTTCACAAAGGCTAAAAACTGTTTCATTGTCAATCCGATTTACGTTTTGCTCCTCTTGCCAACTCAAAAAACACCTCATCCATAGAGCTTACTGAAAATTGTCGCTTCAGATTGGCAGGGGAGTCCAATGCTTTTATTTCTCCATCCACCATCATCGAAATCCGGCTGCAGTATTCGGCTTCGTCCATATAATGCGTAGTTACGAAAACGGTGATGCCCCTATCCGATGCTTGGTAAATCAAATCCCAAAACTGCCGCCTTGTAATCGGGTCAACGCCTCCCGTAGGTTCGTCTAAAAACACAATATCCGGTTCGTGCAATATCGCGACCGAAAACGCCAATTTCTGCTTCCACCCCAAAGGCAAGGATGCCACCAACTTTTTGGCTTCGTTTTGCAAGCCCAAGGATGCTATCAGACTGTTGCTTTTTTCTTTCAATTGCCTGTCGGACAATCCGTATATGCCGCCAAAAAGCCGAATGTTTTCCATAACCGTCAAATCTTCGTACAAGGAGAATTTCTGGCTCATATAGCCAATATGCTTTTTTATCTGTTCGGTCTGTTTGTAAATGTCAAAACCTGCAATCGTAGCTTTGCCCGATGTGGGGACTGAAAGCCCGCAAAGCATCTTCATGGCAGTGGTTTTTCCGGCTCCGTTCGCTCCGAGAAAACCGAAAATCTCGCCTGCCGAAACTTCAAATGTTACTTGGTTCACAGCGACGAAATCACCAAAATGCTTCGAGAGCCGGTCTGTTTGTATCACTATTTTATTTTTCATCTCATCAAGTTTATAAAACAATCCTCAATACTCGGTTCAATCCGTTTAATTTCAACATTTTGAAATCCTTCTTTTTCCAAATAATCCATTAATTCGCATTCTTCGTTGGCATCATCGTTTTGAAACGCAATATGATGGCATTCACCAAAAGAAAAACAGCTTTTTATCTTAATATGGCTTCGCAAAGCGTTTAACAGCTTTCCCATATTGTCGGCTCGCACGGAAAAAAGTCGGTCGGGAAACTGCCGGATGATAGCTTCGAGATGATTGATAGACAGGATTTTGCCGTTTTGTATCAGGGCGATGCGTTCGCAAAGCGTGGCTTCGTCCATATAAGGCGTGGACACTAAAATGGTGATTCCTTGCCGCTTCAAGCCTTTCAGCATCTCCCAAAACTCCTTTCTGGAAACCACATCTACGCCCGTGGTCGGCTCGTCCAAAAACAGCACAGTCGGACGATGAATGAGCGCACAACATAAAGCCAGCTTCTGCTTCATGCCACCAGACAATTTTCCTGCTCTACGCTTTTTAAAAGGTTCCAACTGCACGTAAATATCTTTGACCAAGTCGTAATTTTCAGAAACACTGGTGTGGAATACCGTGGCAAAGAAGTTTAGGTTCTCTTCCACTGACAAATCCTGATACAGCGAAAATTTTCCCGGCATATAACCCACGTTTTTGCGAATGGCTTTATAATCGCTCACTATGTCAAAACCGTTTACGGTGGCGTTTCCACTATCGGGCAGCAGCAAGGTCGTGAGGATGCGGAAAAGGCTTGTCTTTCCGGCACCGTCGGCACCAATCAAGCCAAACAGCTCACCTTTGCCCACTTCAAACGAAACGTCGTCCAATGCCTTCACCTCGCCGTTGTTATAGGTCTTGACAATATGATTTACCACAACGTCCGCCATGACTATTGGAATTGGATTTCACCGTACATACCGATTTTATACCTGCCGTTGTTTTTGACTTTCACCTTGACAGCGTACACTTTATTTGCCCGCTCATCTTTGGCCTGAACGGTTTTGGGCGTAAATTCCGCCTTGTCACTGATCCAAATAATCGTCCCCACAGTCTCATTAGAGCCGTCTTTACTATCATCGGTTATCACTTTAACCTGTTGGTTCAGTTTAATTTGCGGCAATTGGTCGCCGGTGATATAGACCCTTAGAATAAGACTGGGTAAATCGGCTATCTTGTAGATGGGCTTTCCGGCAGCGGTCATCTCATGGACTTTGGCATATTGGGTCAAAACTGTTCCGTCTATGGGATTGACCAATCGGCATTTGCTTAATTGGTCGTTCAGTTGCTCAATCTGCACCTGCAAAGGCACAATGTCTTTCTCCAAACCATCAACAGCGATACTTAGGGTGGATCTCTGTGCCTCAATTTGTCTTTTCAACAGCTCAATCTGTACGTTGATGTCGTCCAATTGCTTGGATGTTGCCGCATTGCCTTTAACCAAGTTTGTTATTCTTGTCCGCTCCGTTTCGGCTGTCCGAAGTTGCTCCTGCAAAGCGGATAATTGAAGGGCGACATTGGGCTTTTTCCGTAATAGGGCTTCAATTTGTGCTTCTATCTGTTTTTTCTTCAAATACAATTGCAAGCTATCGATGTATCCTATGGTCTGTCCTGCCTTCAATAGCTGCCCCTCCTCGATGCCAAGCTGCATGATTTTACCGGAGGCTTCCGCCGAAATGACGGTTTCATCCGCCTCAAAACTGCCAGAAGCATCAAATGTGACTTTGTTGTTGTGGCAAGCGGTCTGCAAAGTTCCAAGAGCGATTGCCCACGCGATTGTTCTTATTTTCTTCATGATTATTAAGTTTTTTATCGTTTCAAATTAATAACCCGCTACTGTTCGGGCGTTGTATGCCGTCATTAAAAGCTGTATTTCGTGTACTATCAAACTTTGCCGCGCTTGGTCGGCGGCATTTACAGCCAAGAGATAGTCGTTGGCGGTTGCTGTGCCATAAACCAATTGACTTTGCACGGCGTTTTTCACGTTTTCACGAAGTGCAACTATGCTTTTATCGGTTTTTATCAACTCCTGCATTTTAAGGAGGTCGGCATTTTGCTGCTTGAGCAGGATTCGTGTATTGAACAAAAATGTTTCCCGCTGCATATTTACCTTATTCTGTTGATTAACAAGTATCTTACGCTCGTTCCTAAAAGTATAGAAACTTGCGATATTCCAACTCAAACGCAACCCTCCAATGCAGTAAGCCTCAAAATCGTTGTCCAATAGATTCAAGCCCGGTCTGCCCCAACCACCTTGAAGAAACAGATTGACGCGGGGCAAGCGTTTATGAACGGAGAGCTTGCGCTGCAGGTCGAACGATTTGTGTTGCAAGTCAAAAAGTTTCAACTCAGGACGGCAAATACTGTCGGTCAGGATATGCCGTAGAGGCGTTTGAAATTCCGTGCGTTCATTCCCCGGACTGTTGTTGAATAAGGCCAGCCCCTCGGCATAGCCTTGTCGCGTGGCTTTCAGCTCTATGGCACCTTGATCGGCTTTCAGCCATTCCGCTCTCAAATTGTCAACTGCAATTTCCAAGGCGATTCCGTTGGCAATGGCTACCTCCGTTTTTTCGATGCCACTTTGGATGTCCTTTTTGAGCAGTTCGGCCAGTTGTATCTGTGCGTCCAACAGCAAGATGCCGAAATAGAGATGGTTGATGCGTTCCTGTAGTTTGTACAGCTCCACTTCCGCCTGTTGGGTTTCAATTTCCGAAGTAGCGCAAATGTATTCCCGTTGCTCTTTTACGGTAAACAAGTCTGTAAGCGACTGCGACAGCTCGCCATACAGCCGGTATTGGTCTTTGCTAAGGCTCGGAATATTCACGTTTGGCAAAGAGATGGGGATTTCCGTAGCCTTCGACTGATAGGTTGCCTGCCCTACAACAATGAATTGCGGCAGACAAGCTTTCCGTGCGTTGGCAAGGGAATACCCCTTTGCTTTTTCTATCAATGTGTATTGCTTGATTGACGGATAATTCCGTTTTGCCTTTGCAAGACAACTGTCCAAGGTCAAGGAAACGCTATGCTGCGCCATTGACAAGTTGCTCACCATTAGCAATGTGCCAATGAGCCAAATTGATTTGTGTGTGTTTCTGTGTGTTGTCATATTTCAATCTTTTGATTTAATCATTTGATTAACATAGGAGCAAAAAAAATCAGGTAAAATGATTTGGGTGGTTATCTGTTAAAACAGTCTTTCCTGCTTCTAAAATATGCTTGAAGCCGTGTTCTATTTGCTTTATGTCATTCAGTACTTGTTCCATTTCTTGTAGTCACTATATTATTATTTCCCCGATTTTATCATTTCATTCTTTTCATTGTGCTACTAAGAAGTAACGATTTCATCTGAGTAATAGCCACTTTATTGAGCTGCAATAGTCTTTCACTTTGCGACAAACCTTGCCGGATTAGCAATGCGTTAATACTTTCCATATTACTCAATACTACAAGTTGTTCCAGGGTAGCGTAATCTCGTATATTTCCAATTCTTTCCGGGTTCTTGTCCCGCCATTCTTTTGCTGTGATTCCGAAAAGAGCGACATTCAATATATCAGCCTCGTTCGCATAAACAAAAGCAGTCTGTTGTTTGGTGATTTCTTGCGGTATAAGGTTTTCTTTGATTGCATCGGTATGTATTTGATAATTTACTTTGGCAAGGGTGCGTTGCAAATTCCACTCTAATTTCAGGCGGTCATTTTCTTCGTTTTTGAGGCGTTGGAATTCTTTAATTACATAAAGTTTAAATTCTATTGAGATCCATGAAGCAAATTCCAAAGCAATATCTTTATGAGCAAAGGTACCGCCATATCTCCCTGATTTAGACACGATACCTATGGCATTTGTGCTTTCTATCCACCTTTTGGGAGTCATCACAAAACTATTCAATCCGGACTGCTTTCTAAACCCATCGAATTCGAGGGGTTTAAAGTTGGGGTTATAAATAGTCTCCCAAATTCCCAAAAGTTCAATAGTATTACGATTACGCATCCAATTCTGAATAATAATGTCGGTATGCTTGGCATCTCTGTGCCGAGCAATATCTGTAATCGAAATAAAATCGTTTTGATTGTCTTCGTACAAAACGATCTCGACACCCTGAACTTCTATCTTTTTATTCTTTACCATGGTCTATCGATGCGTTAATGCATGTAAATATGTCATTATTTATCGGATTTACCGTGTTACTTCCACCATCGTTTCCATCCAAACCGGAATTAGCTTTTTACGCTCCTGCATCATGCTATTGAATTGCTTGTCGTTCAATCCGCCAATTCCCTTTAGAAAGGGCTTTCCGATAAAAGGAAAGATAATCTGCCCCAGCAGATTCATCAAAAAATGCATGGGATTAGAAACAGCGACTTCCCCTTTCTCGGCGGCTTCTCGATATTGCTTGAAAAACACTGAATCCATAACCACTTGATTTATTTGTAACTTGTCGATAAGCCCATCTGAATTGTCGCGCAGCTCGCTCATCATGAAAATCGGGATGTTCGGGTCCTGTGTAAAAAAGTCAATGTAATGCGAAACAATGAGTTCCACTTTTTTTTCCAAAGAAGTGTCTTCATTATTCAGAAGCGTGGTCATGCTTTGCACGAAAGACGATACCGTTTCCAACATGATGATGTCGAACAGGTTTTTCTTACTGCGGAAATAATAATTGAGCAAGGCGAGGTTGATTCCGGCTTCTTCGGCTATATCCCTCGTCCGCGTGGCGGCATAACCCTTTTGCTGAAACACCTTCCGCGCCGCTTCCTTGATTTTTCCTTCGGTGGAAAGTTCTTTTTTATCTACTAATTTGCCCTTCATTATTGCAATACAAATTTATGACTGCAAAGATATTACTATTTTTTGATTTAAACAAATGATTTAATCAATTGAATTTTTCAAGTAATTCAACTTTCTTGTTTACAACAAACCGCGTTCAGCATATTACTGAAAGCCAATCAGAAAGAAAAGGATCATCCTATCCTTACCCGTTTCAAATTCAACATATTGGTCGGATTACTTCCCAGGCCGATCACACGTCGGTTGACGAAGCGCAGCACCTCGTCGTAAAACAGCACCAACACCGGTGCATCTTGCATCATCAGGCTGTCCATCGACTGGTAGCAGCGGCACCGTTCGTTTGCATCGGCGGTAGTCATCGCCTTAGCATACAAACAATCGAAAGCAGTGTTGGAATAATGCGAATAGTTGGGTCCGTCAGGTGCAAAGTTTGCCGTGGTGAACAGCGAGAGATAATTTTCAGCATCCGGATAGTCGGCCACCCACGAAGAACGGAAAAACGACAGGCTGCCGTTGGCACGCATGCTGCGCAACGTAGCGGGCGGCATCACTTCCATGTTGCAGTTTATGCCGATTGAGGCGACTTGCGACTGTACAAACTTCCCAATATCGGCATATTCCGCTGTAGTGGAAAGGCGCAATGTCTGCCCTTCCAAAGCATGTTCGACGACCAACTGTTGCGCTTTTCTCATATCAAAAGCATAACCGATGCTGTCAGAATGCCCCGAAAGCCCAACCGGAATCATGCCTCCCGTTGCTGCAATCCCTATGCCGTTGCGAAGATAACGCAACATCTTTTCACGGTCAATGCAATAACTGACGGCCTGCCTCAATGCCTTGGCGCGGTCAGGTCCCAACTTGTCAGCGGAATCGATGAAAAACGAAAAATACTCCGTGTTCAGGTATGGCTCTGTGACTAAATACACGGATTCTTCGTATTTCTTACGCAGCTTTCCATCGCGAGTGAGCAATTCATCCTTATACCGTGCATCGATACCCGACATGAAGTCGAACTTGCCTTTGACGAACTCCAGAAAAGCCACTTGCTTATCGATGAGGAAGCTAATGGATACCGCATCAAGATACGGCAGCCTTCGGTCGCCGTCCCATTCAAAATAATTCGGATTCTTGCGGAAAACGAGCTTCACCGCTTCTTTCCAATACTGGAAAGCGAAAGGTCCCGTTCCAACAGGATGTCGCCGAAAATCATCACCATAATACTCCACAGCTTCATGCGGGACGACAGAAGCATATGTCATTGACAAAATGCCGAGGAAAGGCGGAAAAGGCTGCGACAATTCCACTTGAAAAGTAGTGTCGTCCAACACACGAAAAGCATAACCGTCATCATCATGCCGCACTTGGGCGAAAATCCACGCCCCAGGAGAGTTCAAATGCTTGTCAACCAACCTGTTGAAAGAGTAAACGACATCATAAGCATTCAGGTAGCGCGGTTTATAGAAACAAGTATCCTGATGAAACCGCACATCATTGCGCAAGAAAAAAGTGTAGGTCAGTCCATCGTCACTGATCTCCCAGCGTTTGGCAATCATGGGCACAATATTCATGCTGTCGTCAAGTGCCACAAGACTATTATATAGTTGATTGCAAGCCCAAATATGCGGAAGGTCCTTGGCATATATCGGATCGAGGGTCAAAATGCCTGCCGCCTCATTGTATCTGAAAATCGCACGTCCTTCATTCTCAACCTGCTGCAAATGACAACTCGCCAAGCCAACGAGAAGCAGGATTAACCCTAATTTTACTCCGCCTTTTATCATCTTGATTTTTCAACAAAATTACAAATTATCTCCCGTGTCATCATCACACATTACGCAACCCTCAGGGACACCTCTAATTAATTACAAATCCGGATATAACTGATTGAATTTTACATCATAGAATTTAATGCGCGACAGGGTGTTGCGTGTCCATGCCAGCCTCAGCTCATCTTTTTCTTCATCGGTCAACTTCCAATTGATGTCAGAAGAAGCGTGCAAACGATTGGTAAGCGCATGCATAAGCAAAGCCGCCGACACGCTGATATTGAAGCTTTCGGTGAACCCAAACATCGGGATGCGGACATGCATATCGGCATGTGAGATGGCATAATCGGTAAGACCAGTCTTTTCCGTTCCAAATACCAAAGCCACGGGCCTGTCGATCGGCAATGTATCAGGCGTAAAGTCGTTGCGGTGCGGACACGTTGCGGCGATTTGATAGCCCCTTGCATGAAGCATGTCGAAAACAGCGGGCGTATTAAAGTCCAATTCATTGTACTTGTGCAAATTAAGCCATTTCGTACTACCAACGACAATATCAGGATTGATGTCGTAAACATTGTGGTTTTCAATAATATGAACGTCTTGAACCCCTGTCAAATCGCAGCTGCGAAGCACAGCGCTCGCATTGTGCGACTGGTAGATGTCCTCAAGCACCACCGTCACATGTCGGGTGCGATAGGCCAAAACCTCCTCGAAGCGTTGTTTGCGCTCGGCCGTGATGAAAGCATATAGGAATTCAAGCAGTTTTTTATCTCTTGGCGTCATGAAATTTGATGTTTTCGAAGTGCAAAAATACGCTATTTTTCGAGCATTGAATCCATTGACGTGCGATCATCCATTCATAACGAAAACATATTTTACTGATAACCATTTATTTATAACAACATTAAAGAAAAAGAAAGTCTAATAGATTTTTTTTGCATCATCATATTGGTAAAAAATGTAATTTTGCGCTTTGAAATTTTGAATCAATATGGCAAATCAAAGTGAAAAGCAGAATCGCGTAGACGAAAATCTGCAAAATGTTGAAAATGCGTTAAGCAAGACCGAACTTTTTATTGAGAAAAACCAGAAGACCATTTGGATTGTCCTGGGCATCATCATTGCAATAGTCCTTATCATCTTCGGAATCAAGAAATCCTATCTGGATCCTCGTTCCGAAGAGGCCAGCAAGCAGATTTTCAAAGCTCAGCAACAATTCGAAAAAGGTCAATATGAAGCTGCTTTGAATGGCGACGGCAACTACCTCGGCTTCCTGAGCATCGTTGATGAATACGGCTCGACAAAAAGCGGCAAATTGGCTGCCTATTATGCCGGCATTTGCTACATCAATCAAGGCAAATTCAACGAGGCCCTCTCCATGCTTGAAAAATTCAAAGGCTCGGATCAGATTCTTGCTCCGTTGTCATACGGTCTTATGGGCGACTGCTACATGCAGCTTGATGATGTTCAGAAAGCCATTTCGAAATACGAAAAAGGCGCCTCTATGAGAACCAACAACTTCGCCACACCGATGCTTTTGCAAAAGCTTGGCGCTTCCTGCGAAATTGCCGGTGACAACGCCAAAGCATTAAAAGCTTACGAAACCTTGAAAAAAGACTTCCCGTTAAGCAACGAGGCCTTTGAAATAGAAAGAAATATTGCCAAACTCAAAGAGATGACGAAATGATTTTCTAAATCATCAAATATTGAATTAAAGTCCGGCAGTTATGTCGGGCTTTTTTTGTCAAATCAATGATAAACAGAAAGGAAGCCCATTTTCTCTTTTCGAAAAAGCCTAACTTTGCACCATGAACACCATGAAAAAGATAAAGATCGTATATTTTGGCACTCCTGAGTTTGCTGCATCTCAATTGGAAGCTGTCTTGAAGGCTGGCTACGAAATAGCTGCCGTCGTCACCATGCCCGACAAACCCGCGGGGAGGGGCAAGAAAATCCGTTTTTCCGAAGTGAAAGAAACCGCCCTTCGTCACGCGTTACCCTTGCTACAGCCCGCAAATCTAAAAGACCCTGAGTTTTTGAAACAATTAGAATCATTCCAGGCCGATCTTTTCATCGTTGTGGCTTTCAGAATGCTGCCGGCTGCCGTATGGAGAATGCCACGCCTGGGCACTTTCAACCTGCATGCTTCGCTTTTACCCCAATATCGCGGTGCGGCACCTATTAACCACGCCATCATTAATGGCGAAACCGAAACCGGATTGACCACCTTCTTCCTGAACGAAGATATTGACAAAGGTGCCGTCATCCTGCAAAAAAAGGTTGTTATCCGCCCCGATGAAACCGCTGGAGAACTGCATGACGAGCTGATGCGATTGGGTAATGAGCTTGTAGTATCAACGATAGAGAAAATCGAGTGCAGGACGGCGACCGTCACCACTCAAGATCAGCTTTCATCAGGCGTTGCACTAAAAGAAGCGCCCAAAATATTCAAGGATTTTTGTTTTATCGATTGGAACTGCGACTGCACCTCTATCTATAACCTTGTTCGTGGTCTGTCGCCATACCCTGCCGCGCATACACGCCTCGTTTCTGCGCAAAGCCAGCCTATCGACTTGAAAATATACGCATGCAAAACGGAAAGCTGCATCCATCATGAAGCGACGGGAAGCGTACGCACCGACGGTAAGACTTTTTTGAAAATTGCAGTTTCTGACGGCTACATCTACTTGACGGTTTTACAACAAGCCGGAAAAAAGCAAATGACCATCGAAGAATTTCTACGCGGCTTTCATTTTGACGAAACATGGAAAACCTCATTTTAGGGTTTGAAACATGCTTTGAAACGCCCTGAAGAAGCGACTTTTGATGCGTTTTGAAAAAAATACCACATTTTTTGTCAAAAAAAAGTGTTTTTTTTGACAAAAAGTCTTGCACAATAAGAAATTAAACTATTTTTGTAGCCGTTACTAATTTATTAACCAACAAATACAACAAAAATGAACAAAGCAGAATTAATCGATGCAATGGCCGAAAAAGCCGGCATGACAAAAGTTGATGCAAGAAAAGCTCTTGATGCTTTCATGGAAGTCACCAAAGGGGCTATTAAAAAGGACGACAAAATTGCTCTCGTTGGATTCGGTTCCTTTACAGTAACCAAACGCGCCGCCAGAAAAGGCCACAACCCGAAAACAGGAAAATCCATCAACATCCCTGCAAAGAAGGTTGTCAGATTCAAACCCGCTTCCAACATCATGAAATAATCAAGTTCTGGAAACACGAAAAAGGCCGCTTAAGCGGCCTTTTTCGTTTTAATACTTCTTCCCTTTCTTCACTGTGCTGATATTTCCACGCCCATCGTCGCGTATCATCCCATTATCCATCATCCACCGAAGCACTTCCAGCACATCTTCCTCCCTGCTTTCACTGCATAAAGTAGTGGCTCCGTAAACGGTCAGCGGTTGCTCCATGAGTACATTCGTAATCCTATCGCTAATCTGCTGGTAAATCTTTCTTTCCGATAAATCAGCGTGTTTTTTTCGACAGACATCGCAACG
Organism: Bacteroidales bacterium; assembly: GCA_029983675.1. GTDB lineage: Bacteria > Bacteroidota > Bacteroidia > Bacteroidales > F082 > Limimorpha. The sequence continues at coordinate 24,757 of JASBYY010000009.1, forward strand.
TTCGCAACAACGGCTGTCCTTCTCGTTGAAATAACGCAAGAGCTGCACGCTCCGGCACTCTTCGTCATCATTAACAAAGTCGATGACGGCCTGCATCCGTTCCTGGACCTCTTTTTTCCTATCATAATAATGCTCACTCGACAGACTGAAATATTTCGTATCGATATATTCCGACAAAAACAACAACTGCGGCTTATCATTCCGTGGCGCATAGCTGAGGTAATTCATTCTCTCCAGTTGTTTCAGCTGCGCTGCGACCTTGTCCGCTCCTATTCCGACCTTTCCTGCCAAGCTTTCCTCATCGATTTTGACGAAATCGGTTAATACGCCGGGCAAACTGCGCAAGAGCACATTAATTAAGGTGCTATATTTCGGATTGTCGAGTTGAAAACGATACAAAGCTTCGCGCGAGGCCTTGATAAACAGCTTTGAAGGTTCTTCAAAACTTTCAGAGCGGGTCCAGAAGCCCTCTTTCTCCAAAAGCTTCAAGGTGTTGAATACCTCCAGCATCGAAAAGCCATACTGCCTCGCAAAATCAGACATGATGAAAGGGTATGAAACACCATTTCCGGAACCGACAGGGATTTGCAAATAGTTTCCAATGGCCTTGTAAATCATCTTGATGCGTTCCAATTCAGGAAAGGAAACCGACAGATTGTCTTTCAACTTGGCAATATCCTCCTGAGAAACGAGTAACATGGCATCGGCAGGCTTCAGGTCGCGTCCCGCACGGCCGGCCTCCTGAAAATAAGCTTCAATGCTATCGGGAAGGTCGATATGAACCACGAGACGGACATCGGGCTTGTCGATACCCATTCCAAAAGCATTGGTGGCCACAATGACCCTAACCTTTCCTTTCATCCATTGCTCCTGCCTCACATCGCGCACTTTGACATCAAGTCCGGCATGATAATAGGTCGATGAAATCCCGATGGAAGAAAGCCAATCGGAAATGACTTGTGTACGCTTACGGCTGCGCACATATACAATGGCGCTGCCCGATGTCATTCCTTGAAGTCTTCTCTGTAGCAATCCGAATTTATCCGCTTCATGGAACACACTGTAAGTGATATTCTTACGTTCAAAGCTGCTTTGAAACACATTGCGTTGTTTGAAGCCCAATCGGAACTGTATGTCATCAACTACCTTTGCAGTAGCAGTGGCCGTCAACGCCAGCACTGGCGTGTTGGGAATAAAGGGTCTGATTTCGGCTATCTTCAAATAGGGCGGACGAAAATCATAGCCCCATTGCGAAATGCAATGCGACTCGTCCACCGCCAACAGATTGACTTTCATGCGGCGCAAGGCTTCAATAAATTGATTTGTCATCAGCCGCTCCGGAGACACATAAAGGAACTTCAACCGTCCGAAAACAGCCTGATTGTACGCCAAATCCATCGCATCGGGGTGCATGCCCGAAAAAATCGCGGCGGCAGGTATGTTTTTTTCAACCAAGTGCGCCACCTGATCTTTCATCAAGGCAATCAACGGGGTGATGACCACGCAAATCCCGTCCATTGCCATAGCAGGCACTTGGAAACAGATCGACTTGCCACCACCCGTGGGCAGCAAGGCCAGCGTGTCGCGGCCCGCGACAACAGCATCTACAATGTCCTCCTGCAAAGGACGAAACGACGGATAGCCCCAATATTGCCGTAATACAGAAAGTGTCTTTTCGCTCATGCCTTTGATTTACTATGCAAAGATAGTTTTTTTCGTCTAAATCCCAATACTGCCTGAGCTTGTTTCCCTTGCCAATTCAAAAAAAACCAGAAGGAATATTCATTACCCAATAATTGACTATTTTTGCGCCCTTGGAAAAAGCATTACCAATGGTAAGAGTAAACCGTTTTTACTGCTACTGCAAAACCGATTAGCCGCATGTTATCGCTCCACCTATAGGCTCAAGGCATTATCCAACATCTAATGGTTAAAAAGACAAGGCGCATATTATCATGGTTTCTACTGCTTACATTTGTAAGTTTGTGGATGCTGAAATCGGAACATCATCACGAGGCTTCCGAACACATCCATGACAAGAGTGTCGTCACTCTGAGCGAAAAATGCGAGGTATGCAGCTATGAGTTCAAAACGCTCTCCTTCGGAATCGACCCGTTGGATTTATCCCAGGAAATCACAGAATGTCCCTACATTATCCATAAATATTCAGCTGATTATCAATCTCCAGAAGGGTGCCAGACCCATCTGCGCGCCCCTCCTATGGCATGATTTTGACAAAAGGAAGACTCTCTTGAATATTTAATCACTTTTATTTTTAATCCAATATGAAAAAAGCATTTTTTATTTTTTTCATGGTATGTTTATGTCATGCCATGAAAGCTCAGAATATCATTACAGGAAAAGTTTTGGGACAGGATCAACGACCCCTGTCAGGTGCAACTGTTTACATTCACGAACTGAATAAAGGAACGGCGACAGATGCGGAAGGCCGTTACCGGCTGAATAATTTGCCAAAAGGACAAATCAAGGTTCAGTTTTCGCATGTCGGTTACAACAGTAACATCAAGACCTTACAATTAATGGGGGTCCCCCAAACCATAGACGTCACGTTGCTTCCGGCCAATGTGGGCATGGACGAAGTCGTTGTAACATCAGGCTACCACAGTGACCAGCGACGAAACGCAGTGAAAATCGACGTTCTGTCACTCGATGCGACAAAAGGAATGACATCGCCGAATCTTATGGAAAAAATCTGTTCAGTGCCTGGCGTGGACATGATTTCAAAAGGCAGTGGCGTGACAAAACCCGTCATACGCGGGCTTTCGATGAACGATGTCCTTGTGCTGAACAATGGCGTGAGGCACGAGAACTATCAGTATTCCGACCATCATCCTCTTGGCATCAGCGAATATGGTGTTGAAAAAGTGGAAATTGTCAAAGGTCCCGTGTCGTTATTGTACGGATCGGATGCCATAGGCGGTGTCATTAACTTTGTTCAGGAGAAACCTGCCCCTATCGGCAGCATCACCGGAGATTACAATGTGGGCCTATTCTCGAACACACGGGGTATGACCAACAATTTAGGCATTAAGGGAGCTTCCGGAAAGTTTTTTGGCGGCATCCGTGCAGGACACTCCACCCATGCCGATTTCCGTCAAGGAGGTGGAGCTTTTGCCCCCAACACGCGATTCAATGAATGGTCGGTGAAAGGCAACGCCGGATACACCGGAAAAAAACTTTATTCCCGTTTGTCTTATGAATACGGCAGTCAAAAGTTAGGTTTGGCAGAAGAAGAAGCCTTTGACCTGGTGAAAGCCGGCGAACGAAAAAATAGTGTATTTTACCAACGGTTTAACTCCCATTTGCTTTCCTCACAAAACCGGCTGTTCCTCGGAAAATACAAAATGGAAGTAAACGCTGCCTACCAGAGCACCGATCTTGCACATGTTGAGGATGAGAACGAAGTGGAGATTGAAATGCGCCTCGCCACCTTGACCTACGAGGCAAAGCTCTTCATGATCCCCAATGACAAATCGGAATATGTGGTGGGGTTTCAAGGTTTCAATCAGAAAAACCTGAACCTAAACGGCCGTCCCGTCAAACTGCTGCCCAATGCCACCGTGGGCAACCAAGCCGCCTTCGCCTTGTTGCAGCATGAGTTTTTCGAAAGCCTCAGGTTACAAGCCGGTGTTCGATATGACTTCGGACAGATTGTTTCAGAATCCATCGCGGCTTCCGATGAAAGCTCGTACCGGCCCTGTATCAGTAAGCATCACGGCAGTCTCAACGGTTCCATAGGAGGCACCTATACCCTGAACCGTTTTGTGTTCCGCGCCAATTTTGCCACTGCATATCGAAGCCCCAATCTGGCCGAACTGACATCTGACGGACTGCACGAGTTACGGTATGAAAAAGGCGATGCGAATCTGCTGCCCGAAAAATCGCGCGAAACCGACGCTGGCATCCGTTACCACAGCCCCAACGTAACACTGAATATTGCTGCTTTCTACAACAAAGTGAACAACTACATTTTTATCGCCCCCACCGGTGATACCACAAATGCAGGTGTGAACATTTATCAATACCGACAGGTCCATTCCATTTTGTTTGGCGGTGAGGCAGGGTTGCAAATCCATCCCGCCACTATGAAATGGCTGCAACTCGAATCCACCTACGCCGGTGTGGTCGGCAAACAAGAAAACGGGAAACATCTCCCATTCGTGCCGGCTCAAAAGCTGTCCCTTGCACTGAAACTGACCAAAGAAAAAATGGCTTTCCTTGAGGATTCTTATTTTTCGGCACGCATGACAAAGGTTTTCGACCAAAACAAAATCGCTCATGATGAAACAGCCACTAAAGGTTATTTGTTAGTAGATTTGAGCACAGGAACCTCCTTGCGATTCGGGAAACAATCCCTACAAATGGAGTTAGGTGTCAAGAACCTTTTCGATGTAAAATACATCGACCACCTTTCCACTTTGAAAGAAGCTGCGTTGCTCAATCCCGGCAGAAATGTGACCCTAAGTCTAAAAGTCCCTTTCTAACCCATGTTTCATAGGCGGACACCGCATGAGATGACACTTTGGTGCGGACCGAACAGATAGAAGCGCCTGCAGATAACGAGACCGACAGATACGCCGGTCTCGTTTTTTTTCAGCTACAAATCGTCATTATAAAAGTTACCCAATAGCAACGGCACTACCCCACAAAGTGTGTCCCCAAAAAACAGTACAATGTCAAAAAGAATACCAATCAACAAACTTCTTTCCTTCTTACTTATTAATTGTGTATTTTTGCATGATTTTAGAAACCGGTTTCATCAAATCGAGACAGTATGTTTGACTTATTGCTTCCTGTAACCGACAGCTTTCACACTGTAAGCAGCATCTTGCTTCCCATAGCCGACACACTCCACACTGTAAGCGACACCTTGCGCACAGTGAGTGATACCATCGTGCAACCGGAAATTGCCGAACAAGTGACGCAATCCACCTCCTCTTCATCAGGGAGAACCGGTCTCACCATCGCCATTCTTGGCCTGTTGATTTTCGCCGCCCATCTGTTTTCGGAGATTTTCAGCCGCAAACGCGTCCCCGATGTCTTATTGCTAATGATAATCGGTTTGGTTATCGGGCCCATATTCCACTGGGTCAAGCCGTCATCTTTCGGTGCCGTAGGCAGTATCTTTTCTGCCATCACCCTCGTAGTCATCCTTTTTGAAAGCGGCACACAACTCGGATTCGAGTCACTGGTAAAATCGCTCAGAGGAACAATACGGCTCACCGTGACAAATTTTTTCACCACAATGGTCGTTGTCGGCATTTTGGGCTGGCTGGTATTGAAATTAGATCCCCTCACGAGTTTTATGCTGGGTTCCATCATCGGCGGCACCTCTTCTGCCGTAGTTATCCCCATGATAAAACAACTGAAAATCAGTGAGAAAGGCGGAACCATTCTAATTCTTGAGTCGGCATTTGGCAGCGTGCTTTGTATTGTTTTCGCCTTGGCTTTGTTGCAAGCTGTACAAATCGGCAAATTGAATTTCGGCATCATTTTCGGTCAGATTTTCTCTTCTTTCGTGCTGACCACTTTAATCGGTTTGCTGGCCGCTGTTTTCTGGTCGTACATTCTCGACAAAATGCGGCATGTCAAAAACTCCATCCTGACGACACCTGCTTTTGTCTTCATCATCTACGGTCTCAACGAATTCCTAGGTTTCAGCGGCGCCATTGCCGCGTTGGCCTTCGGCATTGGCTTGGCCAACATCGAAAGCATATACGACGGCTTGCTTAACCGCCTATTCAAGAGCCGTCCTGCAAAACTCAACCCGACCGAAAAACTGCTATTCAGCGAGGTCTCGTTTTTGCTCAAAACGTTTTTCTTCGTTTACATTGGCATTTCTATCCGCCTCGACCATTACAAGCCCATCCTCATCGGACTTGTGCTTACCATTGTACTATTTGCATTAAGAATACTTATCGTGCGTTTCGCCATTCCAAAACGAAAAGAGGCATTGCCCGCCCATGACATGGTCTATATGGCGACCATGCTTCCCAAAGGTCTTGCCGCCGCCGTGCTTGCTACCATACCTGCCCAAACCGGTATTCCTGGAGGAGAAAACATTCAAAACATCGTATTTGCCGTCATTTTATTCACTACTATTTTCACATCGGTTTTGGTTCCCGTCATCGAAGGGAAAAACTTCATCAGCCGCATATACTTGTATATTTTCTGCAGCAAATCCGGCGCCATTGAAACAAGTACCAATGCTGAATCCGAACAAGAAATTCCGTCTTCGAAAAAATGGAAAAAATGGGGAAAACTGCAATTTGAACAGGAAGAAAAGGAAAAACAAGCCTTCGACTCAGAAATTGTTGCCGAAAGCATGGAGGACAATGTCGATAATGAAAGAGACAAGACGCAATAACGCATTGATAACATGTTATTTATAAAATTACCAATAAAAAAGACGACAAAAATAATAAGAATGTCAGGCTTTTTAGTTGCCATATCAAAAAAATTGAGTAATTTTGCAGCTTAAATTAAGGAAAAAGTAAGAAGATAAAAGTTTAAAAGTTATGTATTTAACTGCAGAGAAAAAATCTGAGATTTTCACACAATTTGGTAAGAATGCTGCCGATACTGGTTCAGCAGAAGGTCAGATTGCTTTGTTCACATTCAGAATCAAGCATTTGACCGAACAGACAAAAGAGCACACCAAAGACTTGGCGGCAAAGCGTTCGCTGGTTCGTTTGGTGGGTAAACGTAGAAAGCTCCTCGATTATCTGAAGAGAACGGACATTGAAAGATACCGCGCCATCATCAAGGAACTGGGTATCAGAAAATAATTCCCGCTTTGCCCGTGCGGGATAAGCAAAAAAGGCAATTTTGAGATTGCCTTTTTTTCTATTTATGTATCCCTCGGTTTGACAGCCTAGAAAACGCACTTACAAGTTAAGAAGTTAGCAGGGAGAAAAAACTTTCAGCAAAAAGAGCCCCCCTATCTTCGAACTTGATTGACCAGAAACGGGTTTTGAAAACTAAACAATCATCACTAAACACTCTCACACCATAACAAATCACATCATGGGTCCTGAAGGAATCACACAACTCATAAATATGCCCAATGGGCTGGAAATCAGCATTAATACAGGCAGATTAGCAAAACAAGCCGATGGTTCTGCAGTGGTACGCTGCGGCAACACCGTGCTCATGGCTACTGTCGTTTCGGCCAAGGAAGCAGCTCCTGAAACCGATTTTCTGCCCTTATCGGTGGATTACAGAGAAAAATACTACGCCACAGGAAAATTCCCAGGCGGTTTCTTTAAGCGCGAAGCCAAGCCCTCCGACTACGAGATCCTTATTTCTCGCTTGATCGACCGTGCGTTGCGCCCGCTTTTCCCCGACGACTACCACGCTGAAACACAAGTCCAAGTGACTTTGCTTTCGGGTGACAAGAACTTCCCGCCTGATGCACTGGCAGCCTTGGCCGCCTCGTCAGCCATCAGTGTTTCCGACATTCCGTTCCACGGTCCTATCTCGGAAGTGCGTGTCGCCCTCATCGATGACGAATACGTCATCAATCCTACCTTTGAGCAGATGGAAAACGCCCGCCTCGAACTTATGGTGGCAGCTTCCATGAAAGACATCTGCATGGTGGAAGGCGAATGCAAGGAAGTAACCGAAGAACAGATGCTTAACGCATTGAAAGCCGCTCACGAAGCCATCAAAGTACAATGTCAGGCACAAATGGAGCTGGCCGAAAAAGTCAACAACCCGAAACGCGAGTACTGCCACGAAGTCAATGACGAGACCCTGCGTACCGAGTTGGCTGAGGCTTGTTACAAACCCTGCTATGACTTTGCTCTGACCGGAACCGCCAACAAACACGAACGTGAAGCTGCCTTCCAAGCCATTCTTGACAACTATTTGACAAAATACACCGAAGAAGAACTTGAAACATTGGCACCCTTAGCCAAGCGCTATTTCCACGATGTGGAACGCAAAGCCGTTCGTGATGCCATCCTTATCGAGCGCAAACGCCTTGACGGACGCCAACTCAACGAAGTACGCCCCATTTGGACCGAAGTCGATTTGCTACCCTCGGTACACGGCTCGGCCATCTTCACACGTGGAGAAACACAAGCGTTGGTGACGGTCACTTTGGGCACCAAACTCGATGAGCAAACTATTGATGGCACTGTGGTGGAAGGCGCCAACAATTTCATCCTGCACTACAACTTCCCCGGTTTCGCCACTGGAGAAGCCAAACCACAACGCAGTGTCAGCCGCCGCGAAGTCGGTCATGGCAACCTTGCCGAAAGAGCTTTGAAATCAATGGTTCCGCATGACGAAACCATGCCCTATACCGTGCGTATCGTGTCGGATATTCTCGAATCGAACGGATCTTCTTCGATGGCTTCGGTATGTGGCGGTTGCTTAGCTCTGATGGATGCAGGTGTTCCGATCCGCAAACCCGTTGCCGGCGTGGCCATGGGTCTGATTACCGATACTGAAAATGGAAAATATGCCGTGCTCACAGATATTCTTGGCGATGAAGATCACCTTGGCGACATGGACTTCAAAGTCACCGGAACACGCGACGGCATTACCGCATGTCAGATGGATATCAAGGTGGACGGTCTGTCCTACGAAGTGCTGACCGAAGCTATGGAACAAGCACGTCAAGGCCGCATCCACATCCTCGATGAAATGGCCAAGACCATCACCGAGCCGCGTAGCGACTATAAGGAAATTGTTCCTCGCATTGAAAAGATGCTGATACCCAAAGACTTCATTGGTGCCGTGATTGGACCTGGCGGAAAAGTCATCCAAGAGATGCAAAAAGAAACCAATACGGTCATTGTCATTACCGAAGACGACAAATCCGGTATCGTTGAGATTTCATCGCAAAACAAAGCCGACATTGAGGCTTGCAAAGCGAGAATCAAAGCCATCATCTCCGTCCCCGAAGTGGGCGAAGTGTATGACGGCGTGGTAAGATCCATCATGGCATTCGGTGCCTTTGTGGAAATATTACCCGGCAAGGACGGTTTGCTTCACATTTCGGAAATCGCATGGGAACGCTTAGAAACCATGGACGGCGTGCTGAAGGAAGGCGACCATATTCAGGTGAAACTCATCGAAGTCGATGAAAAGACCGGCAAGCTGCGCCTGTCGCGCAAAGCCCTCCTGCCCAAGCCGGAAGGCTACGTGGAACGGAAACCTGCCGGTGGCCAGCGCCGCCCAAGCGGCGACCGTCATGGAAATGGCGGAGGACACCACGGCAACGGAAACCGTAATAACGGCAGAAGAAGCTGATATGTTTTAGTTGGTAAGGAGTGGCGGCCTGCCTGGCAGTTCACCATCCTTTACCAGCCTTTTTGACCTTTATCTATTGGGGAAAACAACACATTATTAACTATACGAGCAATTTTTACGTTCAATGAGGCAGTTAAAGATCACGAAGCAGGTAACAAACAGAGAAACGGCTTCTCTGGACAAGTATCTGCAAGAAATTGGTAAAGTTGAGCTCATTACCGCTGAAGAAGAAGTGGAGTTGGCTCAACGTATCAAGCAAGGCGACAAGATTGCTTTGGAAAAATTGACCAAAGCCAACCTTCGTTTTGTAGTTTCCGTATCAAAACAGTATCAGAACCAAGGCCTTAGTCTTCCCGACTTAATCAATGAAGGCAACTTGGGACTGATAAAAGCCGCACAACGTTTCGATGAAACAAGAGGTTTCAAATTCATTTCCTACGCCGTGTGGTGGATTCGTCAATCCATCCTTCAGGCTCTGGCTGAACAATCGCGTATTGTTCGTCTTCCTCTTAACAAGATCGGTTCCATCAACAAAATCAACAAAGCCTATGCTAAGCTAGAACAAGAGTATGAGCGCGAACCCAATGCAGAGGAAATTGCCGAGTTGCTTGAAATCACCGAGTCGGAAGTGAAGGAGTCGATGAAAAATGCCGGGCGTCACATTTCGATGGACGCACCTCTCGTTCAGGACGAAGACAACACCATGTACGACGTGCTGAAGAGCGAAGAGGCTCCTACCCCCGAAAGCCAACTCTTGTATGAATCGTTACGCAAAGAAATAGATCGCGCCATCTCGTCGCTCACGCCCCGCGAGGCCGATGTCATCCGCCTTTTCTTCGGACTTAACGGCAGCCATCCGCTGACCTTGGAAGAGATAGGCGAGAAATTCGACCTGACACGCGAACGCGTGCGACAAATCAAGGAAAAGGCCATACGCCGGTTGAAACACACCAGCCGAAGCAAAATCCTAAAGAGTTATCTCGGCTAATTCTCTAATTCTTAAGAAATGCCTTCCGTTATCGGGAGGCGTTTTTTATTATTCTTGGGCGAGACGCAGAATGACATCGAAAATAGTGCATGGAATGGCAATCAGAAATCAACAATCAATAAGAAACTATTCAGGAAATCCGACAAAAAATATTAGTTTTGCATCAAAATACATTGTCATGCAAAGACTCATTGCCCCTTCTCTGCTTTCTGCCGACTTCCTGCATTTGGGAGACGCTATCGAGATGATTAACCACAGCGAAGCCGACTGGTTTCATTGCGATGTGATGGACGGCAGGTTTGTCCCCAATATTTCATTCGGAATACCTGTTATTCAAGCAATAAAGAAAACAGCCCGCAAGCCCTTGGATGTGCATCTGATGATTGTGGAGCCGGAAAAATATTTCGAGGCTTTTGCCAAGGCAGGCGCTGATATCATCACCTTTCATTACGAGGCGTGCACGCACATCCACCGCGCCGTACAGCAAATCAAAAGTCTTAGACTGAAAGCCGGTGTCGTGCTTAATCCGCACACTCCTGTAATGTTGCTCGACGACATTCTATCCGATCTCGACCTTGTCTTGCTAATGTCGGTGAATCCAGGCTTCGGCGGACAAAAGTTTATCGAACGCTCCTATCAGAAAATAGGCAAGTTAAGTCAGATGATTACCGAGCAACACTCTTCCACACTGATAGAAGTGGATGGCGGGGTGACCACAGAAAATGCATCCGCTTTGTTTGAAGCCGGTGCCCACGTACTTGTTGCCGGCAATGCTGTCTTCAAGTCACCCGACCCGCAAGACACCATCAGCAAACTGAAACACGCTTAGTGACAACCTGTCTGTTTGTTGATTATCCGATAGAAAAACAACTAAATAATTCTAATACAATGAATGAATCCATCTTAAAACTTGCCCCCAAGGGCGTATGGGAAGAATTCAAAGGCATTCTTAGCGTGCCTCGTCCCTCGAAAAAAGAAGAAAAAATGGTGGCTTATCTTGAAAAATGGGCCAAGGATCACAAAATTGAATACATCAAAGAAAAATGCGGCAATATCATCATGACTGTGCCCGCCACCAAAGGCATGGAAAAACGCGCAACCATCGTGTTACAAGCGCACATGGACATGGTGTGTGAAAAAAACAGCGACAAGGTGCATGATTTCGAGAAAGACCCCATCGAAGCTGTTATCAAAGGCGACTGGGTACATGCCAACGGCACCACTCTCGGTGCTGACGATGGTATCGGTGTTGCCGCTGCCTTGGCGGTCATTACCGACCCCGATGTAAAGCATGGTCCATTAGAATGCATCTTCACCGTTGATGAAGAGACCGGACTTACCGGCGCTCAGAAACTTAACCCGAAGGATTTCAAAGGCCGCATTCTGCTCAACCTTGACTCGGAAGACGAAGGTGAGATTTTCATCGGCTGTGCCGGTGGCATGGACACCATCATCAAGATGTACTACAGCTTAGAAGCTGCCCCAGAAGACGCCAAGGCTTACCGCATCACTGTCAGCGGTCTCAAAGGCGGACACTCCGGCGACGACATCAACAAGAACTTGGCCAATGCCAACAAGCTGCTCACGCGCATTCTTTGGCTTGGCACTCAGAAATTTGACCTTGCGCTTTATGACTTCCAAGGCGGCAACCTGCGCAACGCCATTGCCCGCGAAGCTACGGCTGTGGTCTTTGTGCCCAATGAACACAAAACCGCTTTCGGTAAGTTCGTCAAAGAAATGGAAATCAACTTCAAGGGCGAATACCAAGTCACCGAACCCTCTCTCAGCGTAAAAGCCGCCGTGGCGGAGATCCAGCCCGATGTCGTCATTGATGAAATGTCGCAGTTCGAACTCCTCAACGCATTGTATGCCTGTCCTCACGGTGTCATCGCCATGTCGCAGACCATTCCCAACTTCGTCGAGACCTCTACCAACCTCGCCTCTGTCAAGCGCAAGGAAGGCTATTTCTTCATCCAGACCTCGCAACGCAGCTCTATCGAATCATCAAAAGAAGACGTTGCCGTCATGGTGGAAAGTGTCTTTAACTTGGCCAATGCCGATGTGGAACACACCGATGGCTATCCCGGCTGGACCCCCAACCCGAAATCGGCCATCTGTGCCATTGCCGCCGAAGCCTACGAAAAACGTTTTGGACACGCTCCGAAAGTAAAAGCCATCCACGCCGGACTGGAATGCGGATTGGTGGGCGACAAGATTCCGGGCATGGACATGATTTCGTTCGGCCCCACCCTTCGCGGTGTCCACTCCCCTGACGAACGCATCGAAATCAAAACCGTACAGATGTTCTGGGATTTGCTGTGCGACATCTTAAAGAATGCTCCGAAATAACCACGCGATCTCATAACACTTGACATCTGCAAAATAGTGAGGGTGACCAAAAAGTCGTTTTTTGGCAATTTCTGAAAAAATTATATTGATTATCAATAAGTTACAAAACCAGTAGGTCCAAATTTTACCTTTTTTGGTCACCCTCATTAATAATGAATCACAAAACCAATTATCAACAATAACATGAAAAAACACATTCTACTCCTATTGATCTTACTCCTCGGCATTGGCTCTTTCGCTCAAAACAATGATCAAAAAAACAAGGTCTCAACAAAAAAGAATGCACTTTCACAAAAAATGGAAAGACCTTCCCGCTCCATGGAAAGGTTCAAATTGTGAATAGCTTTCCGGATCTCAAAGTCCAGATTGTTGAATCCTTCGAAGACTTGGATGTAAAAATAGTGGAATCCTTTCCCGACGATTGTGGCAAAATCAAGATTGTGGAATCCTTTCCCGATGTAAAGGTTCAAATCGTGGAATCTTTCCCCGACCTCAAGGTGAAACTCGTAACATCATTTCCGGGTGTGAAATAGCAACTTTACTCGGATTCTCGCGCGTGTGGTAACGAAGAATAATTTCCGGCGAAACACTGGATTTTGAATTGATATATGCCGAAAAAAACACAGCAGAAAGTCCCTCTGGCAACAATGCTTCTCCTTGGCAATCAACAGATTGAATAATATTATAGTTCTTATCGGTGATACAAGCCTTGCCGTTAAAATCCAGCAACAAGTATTGACCGTTTCTCAACGTACAAGGAAATATAACTGTATCCAACAAGGTTGCAATGGATGGATTTTTCATTTCACCCTTTCCGTTGAGACAAATCCGCAATGCGAAATGTCCATCGTCGGTGCCTCTCCATTGCCATTCCTCACCAAGCATTTGCCCGGCTTCTGCCTTTGAAACATTCAAGAAGTAGCGGCGCGAGATATTCAACGGATACAACAAAAAACTGCTGTCGTCCACCAGTTCCAAATGCCATTCCGAATACGGGTCGCACATGCCGGCCTTTTGTTCATCGCTGAAAGCGGCATGCAGACGCAGCCGTTCCCAATTCCGAATCGTTGCCAACAACCGGTCTATCTGTCCGTGTTTTTTCAAGGTGGTGAGATCTGTCGTAATGCCAAAACCGGCTTCAAAACCGGCTGCCTTTGAAAGAAACCATTCGATATCTTCTAATGAGGTGCATTCGAAATTCTTATCGGATAGACGAATAGTTTTTTTTCCGAGCATACGAGGAAGCCGATTCCGATCAAAAAAATCCTGTTCCTTGACATACGCTTCAACCTGTCTGACCCGAGCCGTGCCTTCCCACAACTCCGCCCTATCGATACGCGAATGAATATGCCATGTGAAATGTGTCAAACAGCTGGCTTCGTTCACAACACCATGATTCCATCCCGAAAAACACTGCGAAACGAACCTCGCTTGGGCATAATCGCCATGTCCCAAATAACCACAGCCCTCAATATTGTCAAATGAGAAATACGATAGCCCCGTGTTGTTGACCATTTGAACAAGTCGCTGCGTTATCTCGTCTTGCAGCTGAAAATCAGAAAACAAGGCCTTGCTTGGATGGTCCCAAAGTTTGTAAACCATAGCGTTTTGCCCGTGTGCGGATTTTTTAGTGCCGAAAGCGCCTCTTTTACAATGGTGCAGATAGGTCAAGTTACCCGCGCTCTCGCATGTGCGGTAGGTAATCAGTTCATTTCCAATCTGCAAGACATTGACTGTAAGATTCTTATCAAACAATGGCGAACGACGCACACAAAAATCGGTTTCATCCACAGACAAGTCGCCTAATAACTGTAAAGTCCCTTGTTTCAAAAGATGTTTACTCGGATTGGGAGTAACGTAAACATCATTGGTTGTCAATAAATTAGAAAAGGCACAAATGCCAAAATGCACACCTTTTGATTCAGCTTTTTCCACCAACTGCCGCACCGATGCATCGCCTCCTTTTGCAAAGGCGGGATTCCATTGATAATGCCCCCAGTTGGAAAAAGGATTGGGATGCACCAAGTATTCAAGCCCGGCCTTTTGGCAAATTTCGAGTAGAAAATCAATATCATTTTCGGCAAACTCACTGACAAGATACGACTTTGAGCGTTCTTTTGAAAATTTACTCCATTCGCCATTGATAAGTGGATGGGGAAGTCTGTGCGCTACCTCTATGGCCTCGATCCGATGTAGCAAATCTGTTTTTTTGCACCCGAAAAGTGCAATTCCGGCTCCTTCAATCAAAGCATCCTCCCCATCTACCGGCTGCACCATCACCTGTTCCACGCCATTCACATTACGGTGTGCAAGTTCGTTGCGCCGCCATGCCGAAAGCTGCAACATGGCTCCGTTTTGAATGCGCATGGCTGCCTTAGTGTATTCGGTTGCAGCTATGAGGTTGTTTGCATCGATATGATATTCAAATCGTTCTGAAATTTCAGTTATATATTGCTGTGGAAATCCGGCAACAACCTTTTCATTCAAGGCTTGCACACCGAAAGCCTCTTCCTTGCCCTGAACCACCCCGATGACATCAGCCACCACCTCATCCAGCCGTACCGCAACAGGTGCCAACAACAAGGCTTCATATTCGGCGGGAACGTCAACCATTTCCATGACCAGACAGTGCCAGGTTGCATACACTTTCATCTCAACCCGATTTCCATCCGACATGCCGAGAGTACATATACTGTCAGAAAAGATACAGGATTGCGGAAACACCAAGCTGTTCTCATGGCAGGCGGCAATCATTGGATAATTACCCGCACACAGTACTTCTCGGTCACAAACCTTTATCGATAAGAAATAGCCGTTACTGTTGACAGAAACTTGCAGCCCATCCGACTGGAAAACAAATGATTGCGCAGAAACACCGCCAAAGGATAAAACAAGAAAACACAAGAATAATGAAAAATGCTTCATGATCATTCAATTATTCGATACCACGCAAATCCTTATACATCTGAACAGCATAGAGATCGGTCATATTGGAAATGAAATCGAGCACGGCTTGTATTTTGACATAGGTATCATTCGACTTTGCCTCGAACTGTTTCGGCATCAGCGAAAGCAATCGCCGATTATAGGCAGAATTGGGCTTCATGACGGCATTGATGAAATCATGCAGCAGGGTGCCGATGACATTGAAACCCGTGAGTTCAATTTTGACCACAGACGGATGCTGATAGATGCCTTGCACAGAGGTGTCGCGGCATTGGTTGAGTGCCTTTTTCTCAAAATCGGGAAGACAAGCTATCAGACTGCCCGCAAATGTGCCTTCGATAATCTCACCATAGTGCTGCACAAAAACATCACTCACTGCATTCACCAATTTATTAATCAATGTGGCACGAAGAAAAGAGACCCGCTCATTGACATCAGTCACATCATTGTAAACCTGATTCTTATGGTCGAAAACCTCTTTTTCTTTCAACGGGTTGAAAAACGACAGAAAACAATGCTCCACCGCTTCGGTAGAAACAATGCCCCGTTTGTGTGCGTCTTCCATGTCGAGGATTAGATAACAGATATCATCGGCAGATTCCATCAAATACGATAGCGGATGACGGGCATACACGCCGTGCGCAACATCGATTTTCGGAATCCCGCACTCTTTCATAATCCATTCAAAAACAGATGTTTCAGAATAAAACACATTGTATTTCTTCCGTCTCCCATTGTCAAAAGAATGATAGGGATATTTTATTAATGTGGCCAAGGTGGCTGCCGTCAGCGAGAATCCGCCCGGACGCCGTCCAACAAACTGATGGGTCAGCAATCGAAGAGCATTGGCATTGCCCTCAAAAGCAATCAAGTCAGACCATTGTGCCGGTAAAACCTGATTTTCAAAAATCCGGCCTTCCCCATCCTTGAAATAGCTGCTGATGGCGTTTTCACCCGAATGGCCAAACGGAGGATTGCCAAGGTCGTGTGCCAAACAAGCTGCCGAAACCACTGAATCAATCTCATTCAATGACAGTCCCAATTCGGGGTACAATTCCGTCAGCTTTTGCGATGCCATACGAGCGATGGAACGACCGACACTTGCCACTTCTAAACTGTGTGTCAACCGGTTGTGAACAATCTGGCTGCCCGGCAAGGGAAAGACTTGTGTTTTGTTTTGCAGCCGCCGAAATGCGCTTGAAAACACAATCCGGTCATAATCGCGTTGAAAGGAAGTGCGGATATCGGTGCTTTTGTGGGGCGAGGCACAACGCTTCGTGGAAAGTAAATCGGACCAGTTCATCATAATATTAATCCTCAAACATTAAGGCTTTGCCGTGCATACGGCGTTAAGTCCTGCGAGGCGAAATCGCCTTTCAAATACTTAAAATAGCCGGCAACGGCAACCATAGCCGCATTATCGGTGCTATAGCTGAGACGGGGTATGAAAATACGCCATTTGTATTTTTCGGCAGCAGCCCTCATGGCATCGTGCAGCCCCGAATTGGCCGAAACGCCACCGGCAATAGCCACGGTGGAAATACCCGTTTGCTTGGCGGCTTTTACCAGTTTATTCATCAGAATCTCAATAATGGTTTTCTGCACCGATGCACAAAGGTCGGCCACATTTTCCTCGATAAACTTCGGATTATCGCGCAAATGGTCGCGAACAGTATATAAAATACTGGTCTTCAAGCCACTGAAGCTATAATTCAATCCCGGAATATTTGGCCTTGCAAAACTGAAAGCGTCGGGATTACCTATTTTAGCCATTTTATCGATAACAGGGCCACCGGGATACGGCAGTCCAAGAATCTTTGCCGTCTTGTCAAACGCCTCACCCGCCGCATCATCAATGGTTTGACCGATGACCTCCATGTCGAAATAATCCTTTACGACCACTATTTGCGTGTGACCTCCTGATACCGTGAGACATAGGAAAGGAAAGTCAGGCACTTCATCGTGATCGGCATCGGTGGCGAAGTGCACAAGAATATGCGCATTCATGTGATCGACTTCAACCATTGGAATGTCAAGTGTCAACGCAAAAGCCTTTGCAAATGAGGTTCCTACAAGAAGAGAGCCTAAAAGACCCGGTCCACGTGTAAAAGCAATGGCAGATAATTGTTTTTTATCTATTTTTGCATCTTTCAAGGCCGTGTCGATAACGGGAATGATATTTTGCTGGTGCGCACGTGAAGCAAGTTCAGGAACAACGCCTCCATACTTCTCATGCACTTTTTGTCCGGCGATGACGTTAGAAAGGACGCAGGTGCCTCGAAGAACAGCGGCAGAAGTGTCGTCACATGATGATTCAATGCCTAAAATGTATTCGTCCATAACTATGATTTGAAGGGTCAAAATTATCAAAAAAAAGATTAGAAATATTATTCTTGTCATGATAATGGTGTTGTTTTCGGCGTTTATCAGCCTTTGCATCGCCATACAAGACCCTATTTTCCAGAAATTTGCAGTCCGTATTGCCGGTTCCTATCTTTCGGAAAAAACCGGTGCCGAAATCAAAGTCGGGAAAGTGTATATCTCCCCCGATCTTTCTCTACACATTGACAGGCTGGTTGTCAATGATTTGCATAATAATCAACTGGCCAATGTAGGCTATTTGGAAATCCACATCAGTCCTACCGAACTGATCAATGGCAAAATTCATGTCACAAACATCGAGTTACGTGACAGCAAAGCCAACCTCATTCAATATGAGGGCGAAAATGACTTCAACTTCACGTTTTTGGCCAATTTCTTCAACTCGGGTGAATCAAAACTGAAAAAAGGAAAACCGGACGCCATAAAAATCGACCATATCGCTTTGAAAGACTTCGACTTTCAGATGTGGATTCAGGAACATGACCATCCGGAAAATGCGGCACTGAAAACCATGGACTACGCCCATATCGACATAGACAGCATCTATCTCGATGCCGACAACTTATTGGTGCTGGACGATTCCATCATGGTTCGCATTAACTTTTTATCTGCCTACGAGTCAAGCGGTTTCATCATAAAAAGTATGGAATCGGATGTCAACATATCAAGACACGGCATCCTGCTCGATGGTCTCATGGTCGAAACGAACAACAGCAGTCTGCATCTGGACCTACACATGCTGTATGATGATTATTCGGCGTTCAACGACTTCCTCGACTCCGTCCGGTTCGACTCGAAAATCTACCCCACCGACATCATGCTCAGCGACATTGGTCATTTTGCCGATGTGATGTACCAAATGCCCAATCGGATATTCTTCGAATGCTTGTTCACCGGTCCCGTGTCGAACTTCAAGATTGACAATCTGAGTTTTGAATACGGCAAAGAAACCCACTTTGAAGGCAGCATGAGCATGTGCGGTCTTCCCGATTTCATGACCTGTTACAACACGCTGAACATTGACAACATGATGTATAGCTACAATGACCTTGTACATTTCCATATTCCGGGAAACACCGTTGTCATTCCGCTGCCCAAACAGTTGGAGCCATTGCAATCGGGCAATATCCGGGGCAAATTCAAAGGCTGTTATACCGACTTTATCACTGAGCTTTATGTGACCTCGAATATCGGCGAGGTGGAAACCTCCATCGAAATGAGTAAAATCGGCACTGAAAACCATTTCTCAAGCCAAATTGAAGCCAAGCGCATCAACATCGGCACTTTGGCCAACGCTCCCGAAAAAATAGGCACCATCGACCTAAGCGCACAAGTGGTCGGGAACAGCGGCTCTGACGGCATCGAACTCGATATCGACGGCAATGCCTTCAACGCTTTTGTACTTGGCAACACCATCGATGCCATTTCGCTTGACGGCAACCTGAAAGGACAATCATTCAATGGTTTGGTCAGTATTAAAGACAACGAGCTCGACCTTGACTTCAACGGGATGCTCGATTTCAGCAATGCCCAAAAGCCGGTTATGAATTTCGAGGCCGAAATCACCAAGGCCGACCTGAAAGAACTTAATATCGTAAAGGAAGGAAACAAGTCGATCCTCAGCACGAAAATCAGTGCCAACCTGACGGGTATTGACCTTGACATTGCAGAAGGCAAACTTTCCATTAGCGATACCAAATATTCCGATAGCCATGGCAACTACGCCATGCAGCATTTCGACGCCACCTTAGTAAACGACCAGTTCATGCAGAAACGCTTTAGTATCGGTAGCGATCTGCTCGACTTCGAAATGGCAGGAAAAATCAGCTTCGCCACCCTTGGCGAAGCTTTCAAGACATACATCGTTTCGTATGCCGATATTCCACAATGGCACGATGCCAGTTACGGCAAAACCGACGACCTTGCAATGTCGCCCTCCGACGACCAAGACTTTTTCGTCAACCTGACCCTTAAAAAGCCATCCGTCCTCACCTCCCTTCTCATGCCCAACCTGAATGTTGCCGACAACACTTCCTTTAAGGGCACTTTCACATCGAAAACGCGACAGTTGAACTTCACGTTCCGCTCGAAGTCGGCTACGTACAATGGCATCCGATTCGACAATATCGAATGCAAGAACTACAGTACATTGTTCAGTTCGGTGGCAAGCCTCTCGGTGAAAGATGTCATCCTGCGCGACAGCACAGGCCTTTCCGACATGTTCAAAGTTCAGAACCTCGGATTGACGGCACGCCTGCGCAACGATAGCATTATGACCAATCTGTCATGGTTTGACGACATGACAAATCCGCATAATAAGGCCGACATCAAGACCTCATTCGTTCCCGAAATAGGCGGTGGCCGTTTCAACATCGCCCAAGCAGAAATCCTCATTAACGATTCACTTTGGATCATCAACCCCAACAATGCCATTGTACTTTCAGATGGTAGAACAAAGGTGTCGAACCTTGCATTTTACAGCAACAGCCAGTCCATCTGCCTCGATGGATATGCACCTATAAATCAGAACGATACAATTTCCGCCACTTTTGAACGATTTAACATCTCCTCTTTTGACCCCATATTCCATGAAAAAGGATTTGACCCTGACGGTTTCATTAGCGGTCGGGTGAAAGCAAGCAATGCGACCGCCAGCCCAATGCTGTTTGCCGACTTGCGCATCGATGAACTTGCACTGAACGGCGACCATTACGGCGATGCCATTATTCAAAGCGTCTGGGACAACGAAGAAAAGTCGGTGTATGCCTTTACCAGCATTACAGACGGTTCCACGAATATCCTTAATCTCGCCGGCACCTATTCGCCTACCAAAAAAACTGACAACCTCAATTTCCAATTGACATTAAACCACCTGAGATTAAATATTTTATCGCCATTTGCCAAAGGCATTGTAGAAAGAATACAAGGCTATGGAACAGGCAATTTCAATCTTGCCGGTTCCTTGGCACAGCCTTCCATCAAAGGAAAACTGAACATTGAAGACGGGGGTTGCAAGATCAACTATCTGAACACCTTCTATACATTTAACCCCACTATTCAAATTGATGACCGACTGATTTCGTTCGAAAACCTCACCTTACATGACACCTTGGGTCATTCGGCCATTGTCGTAGGCGAAATACATCACAAAAACCTGAAAGACATCCGCCTCGACCTCAAGTTGCTCCCCGACGATTTTCTCGCCATGGCCACCACAGCCAAAGAAAACAGTACGTTTTACGGCACTGCTATTGCCGATGGCATCGTTGAAGTGAAAGGGAAACCCGACAACATCAAACTGAACATCACCGCTTTGACGAAGAATGGCACCAATATGACCATTCCTTTGGGTAAATCCGCCACCATTAAAGAAAACGATTACATCATCTTCGTCAACAGTAAAGACACGCTTACCCCTTTGGAAGACAGTATCGTGCCAGAAAACCAAAATGACAAAAAAAGCGGCGGTTTTGCATTGAATCTGGATCTACGTGTCAGCGAAGATGCCCGTGTAAAAATCATACTTCCGAACAACATCGGCAACCTTGAGACCCGTGGAACAGGTAACATCAAGATCGGCACTAATGCCTCTGGCGATTTCACCCTTTTCGGAGACTATATCATCAAAGAAGGCGAATTGGCCCTCAATTATGAAAATCTGGTCCGCAAAGACTTCACACTACAACCCGGCGGACGCATCGCATGGAATGGCGACCCTGCCAATGGCAGCATCAACGCCACCGGTGTATATCGCACCAAGGCACCGCTCAGTTCTCTCGGAATCAGCGACGAAAAAGCCACCAACGTAAATGTGGAATGCCTGCTGCATCTGACCAATGTGCTGATTAACCCGAATATCACGTTCGGTTTACGCCTGCCCAATGCCTCCGAAGACATCAGCCAGACCGTATTTTCCATTATTGACACCACCAACCAAGCTGTTGTCAGCCAACAACTTATCTCACTATTGGTTTTAAATAGTTTCAGCCATAATATCGCATCAGACGGAATGATTGGCTCCAATTACTTTGACGTTCTAACGGGACAACTGAGTTCGTGGCTCTCGCAGATCACGCGTGAGTTCGATGTAGGTTTACATTACAAACCCGGCGACAACCTCAGTAACGAAGAGTTACAAGTAGCCTTAAAAACCCAACTCTTTAACGATCGTCTCACCATAGAAGGCGATTTCGGCATGGTTAAACCCACCTCTGCCGAAAGCGGAAACGTGTCCAATATCGTTGGCGATTTTGATGCCCATTTCAAATTAACCCGCGATGGCCGTCTCACCGCACACGCTTTCCGGCACTCGAACCTGAACACGAACTACTACAACTATACCATCGACCGGCTTGCCCCATACACCAATGGCATCGGTATCACCTACCGAAACAGTTTCGACCGGTTCAGTGATATTTTCGGCAAACGGAAACGCTCCAAGACCCCCTTTATCAACCGCCCTGTCGGCATGGCTAACAAGAATGACAACACTCCAAAAACGACACAACAGCCATGAACGACAAGGCTACCTTCAAAGTATATCAAGCCTCCGCTGGATCCGGAAAGACCTACACCATTGTCTTGGAATATCTGAAACTATGTTTAAGCCAAGTAGCCGATACTGACAACTTCAAAAACATTCTCGCCATCACTTTTACCAATAAGGCAGCGAATGAGATGAAGGCGAAAATCATCAATCAATTACAAAATATCATAGAGAGCGACACCGATAAAGCGCCCGAAGGCATGGAGCGAGACCTGCTTCAACAGCTTGGCATTGAACGCAAGTACTTGAAAAACAATGCGCAACGGCTATTTCAAAGCATCATTCACGATTACAGCAGTTTTAACGTCTGCACCATCGATGCCTTTGTACAAAAACTATCGCGTTCGTTCGCCAAAGACCTGAATCTGCCCAACCAATACAATGTCAGCATCGATGACGATGAAATTGCGACAGCAGTCACCCAACGCATAGGCGAACAGCTTGGAAAGGACAATCCTTTGTTAAACAACGTTCTAAGCGACTTTGTCAAATTACGATTGGAAGACGACCAAAGCGGTCAGGTTCAAAATGCGCTTTATGATTTCGCCACCACTTTGTTGAAAGAAGACGCCTACGAAAAAAATGCGGCACCACATTTCAAAGATGAAAAAGAGTATCTGGAAACGTTACGCTACATCAAGAAAACCATTGATGATTTCAGGGCAACCGCCTCTGATCTCCTGTCTGCGTACCAACGGCTAACAGAAAAATACGCGCTCAACGATGAAGACTTCTTCCACAAGTCAACCGGTGTTCCCGGATTTTTCAAAAAACTGAAAAACAACATCTTCGACAGGCCCAACAGCTATGTTTTCAAGTTTATTGATGAAAGCGTTTGGTACAATACTGCAACAAAAAAGAACAATGTGCAGTTTAACCAGATTGACCAAGAGATGTGCGCCACCCTTCTTCCTCTCTTCGAAAAATATAACGGAGATTTACCCCAATACCAGTTTCTGTGTCAGCAAAAACCGCAATTGTGCCTGTATGTGCTGCGTTCAAAACTTAAAACGGAGCTTGAAGCCCTTATCAGCGAAGAACAAGTGGTGCATATTTCGGAGTTTAACAAGCGCATCTCCGATGTCATGGGTGATTTTTCCGTTCCTTTTGTCTATGAGCGTATCGGAGAACAATACAAACATGTGTTTATCGACGAGTTTCAGGACACTTCGATTTTACAATGGCAGAATCTCATTCCTTTAGTTGACAACAGCCTATCGAATAATGCCATGAGCATGGTCGTTGGCGACGGCAAACAATCCATCTACCGATTCCGGAGCGGCGAGGTGGAACAACTTGTTCAGCTTCCTGAAATCTATCGCAAACCCACCGATAGCGATGCTTTCGACACATTTGAAAACAACCTTAAAACCTGTTTTCATTTCACAAACCTCGGCACAAACTACCGTTCGTTTCACAATATCGTAACTTTTAACAACCGTTTTTTTGAAACCGTTGTAAAAAACCTGCCCCAGTCCATACAAAAAGTGTATCACGACAAAAACGAGCAGTTTAAGAAAGAGGTCTGCATCGCACAAAAACCGCATCACGAGGAAGAAGGACTGGTTCAGGTGGAACTGTATGACAAAACGGTGAAAGATACTGACATCATCCTTGAACGTATCAAAACGCTCATCGAAGAAATCATGGCACATGGTTTCTCGTACAACGACATTACCCTATTGGTCCGCGACAACAAAAAAGGGTCGCTCATAGCGAATTACCTCAACAGCAACAATATACCTGTCGTTTCGTCCGACTCCATCTTGCTTCAGTCGTCCGACAAGGTGTTGCTCGTCATCAACACGCTTTACTACCTGATACATAGCGATAACGAGGCAAACATTGCCGACTTGATTCACAAGTGGCATGTCACCCATGATGACGGCAATTTCGAACAGCTTGCTGGACTTTTCGATACCGTAGGCGATATTGCCTCAAACCGTAAGGATATTGAAACAGCAATCCACCTTGAAGCGGGGTACCTGCACAAACTGCTATC
This sequence comes from Bacteroidales bacterium, assembly GCA_029983675.1. GTDB lineage: Bacteria > Bacteroidota > Bacteroidia > Bacteroidales > F082 > Limimorpha. Next base: position 49,252 of record JASBYY010000009.1, read on the forward strand.
CAAATCATACAGCCTTTACGACTTATGTGCAGCCCTGATGCACTCTTTTGGATTCGACAGCACCCAAGATCCGTATCTGAATTACCTGCTTGAAGAGGTTTACCTTTGGCAGTCAAAGCAGGAATTAGGCATTGCCGGCTTTCTGGATTATTGGGAGAAGAAAAAAGACCGCCTTGCCGTTCGCTCCAGCGATAGCGATGCCATCACCGTGATGACCATACATAAAGCCAAGGGATTGGAGTTTAACGTCGTCATCTATCCATTTGCCTGCAACAATCTTGCGGATAGGTTTGGAAACGAAGTCTGGGAGAAACCGGAAACATTTGGAATGTCCGCCATTCCTAACGTTGACAAAGTCAAAATTCGGGTTTCCTCAAAAATGGCCGAATGGAACGACAAAGCCCTTTCATATTACCAAAAAGAAAAGGAAAGTGCCGAGCTTGATGATCTGAACATCATGTATGTGGCTTTCACCCGTGCCGTGCAACGCCTTTATGTGCTTGCGACAAGGACAGAATCGAAAGGCGAACCCGAAAAGCAAATCATCGAGCGTGCACTGATTGATGCCGAGAATAGCATCATTGCAGCGGAGAGCGACACCGAACATACGGTATATCGTTTTGGAAACCCTGAGGCTGAAAAAGTGAGACAACATGATAAGGATTTGTCTTTGAAAGAGCTGCATCTTCACGATACACCGTCAGCCGGATGGCTTGGAAAGATTCAAATCGACCCCAATCCCAGTGCATTCTGGGCTTCGAAAACCGAAATGATGCAACCTCAGGAATGGGGCGATCTTGTTCATAAAATCCTATCGGGAGTTGGAACCATCGATGATATTGAAAAAGCACTGAAACCTTTTGTCGATAACGGAAGCATAGATACTGAACACGCGATGCAATTGGAAAAGCAGTTCCTGAAAATCGCCATGCATCCGCTTATTGCACCTGCTTTTGGCGAACAAGCTATTGTTAAAAACGAATGCGAGGTGCTGTCGCCTAAGTTCGGCATCCTGCGCCCCGACCGTTATGCAGAATTGCCTGACCGGATTTTGCTGATCGATTACAAAACCGGAAAACAAAACCCAAGCCACCACCAGCAACTAAAAGACTACGCCACGGTTCTAAGCGAGATGGTCGATAAGGATATCAAGCCCTATTTGGTATATATCGGCGATACCATCGAAGTGGAAGAAGTCGGTATGATGTAGCACTTACTGTTCCAACCAGTGGTAATATTTTGGCGAATAGCCCTCCCACTCTCCTTGCAGACATTCCGGATGAAAGAAATAAATGAAGTCGGCCAGCAGCAAATCCGGTTCACATTGCGACTGTTCAAAATAACCCGTCGGCTGCACATCGCAAACAATGACTTTTTTGTTTTTGAACGCATCAAACAACGGGTGTATCGTGTTTTCACTCCCCAATTGCACGTAAGTTAAAGGGGTTGTTGACGAGTTGGTGATTCGCCAATACTCGGCATGTTGCGCTTTCGACAAAATGCTCTCGACATCTAACGGGAAACTCGCCGTCGAGGCATCGTCTTTCCATACATAGTCGGCACCAGCATCGGCAAACAGCCGAGCGATATAGCTTCGACCTCCCGCCACATACCACTGCCCGTTGAACGGTTTGTCGGAAAAGACCAGCGGACGATACGTCACACTATCGCAAGTCTTTTTCAGCGCTTCGTACCGTCGTTCAATTTCATCAAACCATGCATCGGTGCTTGCTTCGCGACAAGTCAAAAAACCCACGACACGAAGCCATTCAGCCCTTCCCAAAGGAGTGGTTTCCAAATAATCGGCAAAAGGAAACAAAGCGGCACCTGTGAGTTCCAGATTTTTCTGAGCGCCATCAAAATAAGGAGAATAAAGAATTGCGTCAGGGTGTACCTCTAATATCTTTTCGACATCGGCACCCGCTTCGTTACCCACATCCATCACTTTTCCTTCCTCCAGCAAAGCCTTCATCTGTTCGTTGTGCACATAGCGTCCTTCGAGAATGCACTTGATCCGATCAATTTCTCCAAGTTGCAAGAAAACAGACCATTGTGTCGCCGAAAACGACACCACCGACTTCACCGGAGTGCGTATGACAGTTCGCTCTGACGGCAAAGGCACATCCAAACTATCGGGAACAAAAGCAAAACGTCCCAGCATGGCCGATGTGTCCCAAGGACTGCGGACATCTACCGCATAACCGTAATCCATCTGCGAAACAACAACATTTTCCGCATATCGCATCAAGTTGGAATCTTGCTGCAACTGGGTTTCGGGTGATGATTGGGGCGTGTGATGACAGGCAACAAAAAACAGCAGCCACAGACCTGCAGCTAATTTACTCGTGATACTTTTCATTGATTTCCTCCAAACATTTTTTACAAAGACAATTGGTGTATGTCGCACCTAATGCAGCCTTGGCCTTCTCGTTTAGCTTTATGCCAATGCACCAGCAGTCGATGGAATGCACGCACTCAAAAGTCGCTCCGCAACGGGGACAAGTCTTTTTCATTTCCTCCTCAATTATAAGAATATGGCGACCAACAGATGCCGGTCGCCATAAACAAAACACTTAATAGTTAAATAACATGAAGCTTGGCACAATGCCAACGGTTTCTGAGTGTCGCAAAGTGCCGTCGGGCAAATAACGCAACAAAGTCCCATCGACAACATAATTCTTTGCATCAGCCACATACAGATCGCCGTCTTTAGGATCTACGGCAACATTGTAAAAGGTGCTTCCCTCCTGCTGCTCGATAAACGGATTGTCAGGCAGCTTTGAGTCGGTAATCAACATGGTATAGATACCTGAAGCCACAAAATACAGCCTTTCGCCCGTTCTATCGATTTTCAGACTGGACGGATAAAAATCCGGATAGGAATGTGGAAAGACAAAGCTGTCCACCACCTGCTTGGTAACCGGGTCGATACAACAGAGTTTAGGTGCAACCGGGTTTTCGTAGCCTCCACTGCTTAACACCCATATTTTGTTGTTTTTATCAACAACAATACTATTAGGTTCCTTGCCGACTTCAATTTCAGCCACCAACGAATCCTTGCGGACATCGATCACCTGAACGGTGTTGTTTTGCGTTTCAGGCTGATAATAGTTCGACCAGTTGGTGACATACACTTCATCGCCAACCCGAACCATGCTTTCGGTAGTCTTGCCCATGGCAATCGTTCCCGTATGTGTCATGGTCTTCGGATTGACAATCCACATATCCTTACCTACCAAGTCGCTGACGTAGGCTTTATCTGGTGACAGAAACATCATATAGCGCGGCGAGTAAAAGCCCGTCATCTGCGCTTCATATTTCTGGGTGACGGCATCTATTTTATAAATGAACTTACTGTTGTTAATCACGATAAACATCTTTCCATCGGATATCGCAAGGCTTTGTGCCACATCGCCCAATGGTTTTCCGTTAGCGCGGTAAAACAAATTATTCATCACCGTATCAACCTCTGTGTCGTAAAACGAAAGCGATGCACTTGAATACATATAAGTACCTTCGTTGGCAACGAACAAGCCTTTGCCAATGACTGGTTCTTCAGGTATCACAGGGGTTGGATCGGGTTCGGTGGTGCCATTACACGATGTGATGAGTAATACTACCCCCACTATCATCAACCCCCAAACATATCTAAAGACTGATTTTCTCATTGCTTCACAACTTTTGTCACGCTGACTCTCCCATCTTGATGAGAGATTCTAACGAAATAGACACCATTGTCAAAACCTGTCATATCGACTTGAAATCCTGAAGCGGATACTTTTTCCGATGCAACATTTTGTCCCAACAAATCAAACACCTGACAGTAAGCACCTTCCGGTGCCGAGATGTTCAACATGCCACGGGTAGGATTGGGTGAAACACACACCTCCATTGCAACAATATCGTCAATGCCATGCGCCACATCATGGATCACGCCAACAGCATCCAAATCGAAACCGCCACTCGGAAATGGTGTAGGCCAAGGATCATTTACCGGATGGCCTTCGGAATCGTAAGTCGCGTATTGCGGATCGATGTTTCCTATGACATCTATAACACGGACGTGTGTAATGGCCTTTTTATTCAACAGTGCATTATCCTCAATGTCATCCAAATCGAAAGGCGTGCCATATAAAGACTCGTATTTACCAGCAAAGTTATGAATCTGACACGGATCCATACTGGCAAATCCACCTAATTGGTTTTCGGTTTGAATGTTGGATACAGCCGGCATACGGAAGAAATGCTCACCATCCGAACTCACTTCTACGAATGCCAATTCTAAGAAAAACATCCCTGGCTGAGTATTGACTTCAAAACCGTTTTCAAAGACTGCGAAATCAGGTCCTGCCTCATTACAAATCGGGCTGCCAAACGTCAGCACGGCATTTCCGCCGTCGCCAAGGCTTACCACCTCTCGGCCATTCGCCTTTCCTATGCCGTCAGAATCAGTTCCATAGCTGGCATTACCATAATTTGGTTTGTTGATCTGCTGAAGTCCGCGTTCAACGACACATCCCGTGGCCCACGCCACAAAAGCCGACGAATCGCAGTGCATAGCCGTGGTGCCGGCGTAGCCCACTCCGGGGGCAAACTGCGCCATGGCAGATGAAGCCAACAGCATGAGACCTACCATGAGTTTAGTTTTCATCTCACAATCAGTTTTTCGGTCCAAGTGGCGGAAACACTCTTCACCACAACGAAATAAACACCGTTTTCCCAATTGGCGGTTTCAATGCGCACTCTGGAACTTTCAGTGACAAAAGCAGTTACCTTTCTGCCCTGAAGGTCATAAACGGAAATCTGTGCGCTGGCATCATCGGGCAAGGTCAGATAAGTCTCTCCATTGGACGGATTGGGAGCCAGCGAAAGCTGAATATTGTTGTCGGGCAAGCTGGAATAAACAGATACCGGCTCGACCTCTTGTTCCCAGACATAAGACCATGGTGCGATTTCGGTAGCGCATGAAACATCACCCCATTTTATAAAATCATGGTTAACAATAGGCTGTGAGTCGAAACCGAGATTGGCACCAACGCCATTCACATTGTACATCCAATACGGACCGACGAGGGTCAGATGAAGGTCGCCATCGTTGAATGTGATGTTCGACACGCCATAAGCCCCGACTTCATATGCAAAACGCTTGTCTTTGTCAGCGATGGCATCCATGACATCTTTTACCATGACACTTTCGTCAGCAAACCGATAGCCCCAAGCCAAAGCCTTATTAGGCTCGTTCCAGTTCACGGCAAAGACCGCCTCGTTGGCACCTTCGCCAATCCAATAGAGGATTTCCGATGGGTCAATGGTGGCATCGTCTGCCAAAGGAAATACTGCAACAACAGGTGCTGTCCATACGACATCATAGCCTGATCCGACACTGGTGCCACACGATTCGTCGCCCCATTTAATGTAGTCGCCGTTGACGACATGCTGTCCTTCATAACCAGTGGGTGCCATGGTGCCATTCACAAGATAAAGCCACCATCTGCCACTCAACGACAAGTCAACATTGTCATCCTTAAACGTGATGTCGGAAATCATACCCGATTCCGCTTGATAGCCAAAACGGGTATCTGCCGCTACAATATCGTCCATCACTTCCTTCACAATGACGGAACTTCCATCGAAACGATAGCCCCATGCCAAAGCCGTATCGGGTTCGTTCCAGTTCACGATGAAAACAACTTCGTTCTGGCCTTCGCCAATCCAAAAACGAATGTCTTCGGGTGCAATGGTTGCATCCTCTTGACCTCTCAATGCGTTGAAGGTCAAACATAAGATTCCTAACAGGAAAATTTGAGTAAATCTTTTGAACATAACAATTTGATTTTGATTAATAATTTAGTTATCACCTCAAAACCTCGAGATTGAAATGGCTCCTTTTTTCAGGATCTGACCAGCTCTTATCCCGAAAGCTTTAATGTCGTTTCTGACACAAGGCAGGTCTTCTGACTTACTCCCCCGATGAGCCGCCTTCCCATCGGGCGGAGCGCCCGAAAGTGGCATCATGGCTCTTCATTTGAGTTAACAGCAGCGGGAACTGTTCAGGATTTTCACCCGATTCCCTATTGAGTCCTTTCGGACACCTTATATCAATTGCAAAAATACCATTATTTTATTTCGCAACAAATAATATCTTCATTTTTTTCAAACCAGCTCAATGCCTCCACCAAAACCATCTTCTTTTTTCACCTAAAATCCCATAAATATAGTAATTTTGCCCTTGAAAGTAGAATGGCCACCCCTTTCTATTTTTTTGCTTCTATTTAATATAATATTGAAAATCAACGATTTATAATATGAAGATGCGTTTATTCTGGGTCTTGTCCTTTTTCCTTTCCATGGGAATGCTTAGCGCACAAGATGTTATTTATGCGGGTTACGGCTCTGTTTCGGACAGTTCGAACAAAACGGTGAAAGTCTGGCACAACGACAACCTCCTCTATGAGATAGCCTCTCCGCAAGCTGATGCTTTTGTTAAATCCATGCAGATTGGTGCAAACAGACAATACCTTGGCGGATATGTGAGACTGACTGACGGCACACATGAGGCTCGCATCTGGCACAACAACTCACCGTTGTTTTCGGGCACGCAAGGATCGGAAGTTAGGAGTCTTGCCATGACGGGCGACACCGTTTACGCGGCCGGCTACACCTCGTTCGATTCAACGACTATGGCCGCCACCGTATGGAAAAACAATGGTTTGCTGTTTCTGTTGAGCGACAGCACATCGAATACCAAAGCCAATGCCATCGCTATTTCGGGTAACAACATCATCACTGCCGGGTATTCTGAAGATAGCTCCGGACTGAAAACCGCTCTGATATGGCAAAACGACAGCTTGCTCTACACCTTGGGCGACAGTACTTTCCATGCTGAAATCATAGCCGTCACTTGTGCCGGTGGTCAGATCTACTCGGCAGGAAACCTCTTCGATGCCAATGGAGTGAGCCACGCCGCAGCATGGTGCAATGACAGCTTATTGTATCAGCTCTCCGACAGTTCTTCCTTTGCCACCGCCATCGCCATTGAACAAGGACAGGTTTATATCGGAGGTTCCGTTCTTGGCAAAGCCAAAATCTGGCAAAATGGCGTGGCCTATCAATCCATTGATGGCGACACCGGAACATTAACCGCCCTGTCCATCAGTGATTTTGGCTTTTTTACCGCTGGAAAATCAGATGGCTCCGGCAAAGTATGGCGCAATGGAACCCTTCTCTATTCGCCCGTCCATACCGATGAAATCTGCGGCTTATCCGTCACTGAATCTTGCAATGGCGCAACACGCACCTTGCCTTGGCACGAAAGTTTTGAGCCTTACGACAGCGATTGGCTTTGCTGGACACAACTTGATGCCGATAGCGCCAACAACACCCAAAATGCCTTTTGGTCGCGTAATAACGACCTCTCCAACGACGGCGCATGGAGTGCACGCCACTTGAAAGGCGACAGCCTGCAAGAAGGATGGCTCATCAGTCCGAAGATCTATTTGCAACCCGACCGAGATTCTACCTTCTTGTCTTTCAGCTCTCTTGAATTGCGCCCTGCCGATCACGGTTACAGCGGATTATGGATTTCGACAACAGGAACAGACACTACCGACTTTGAAGAAATCTGGAACCAAGACAATGCCTCTGGCAATTGGAAAACCATCCCTATTGACCTTCAATCCTATCAAGGCCAAGCCGTGTATTTGGGCTTCAAATATGCCGGAACCAACGCCCACGACTGGTACATCGACAATATTGTAATGGACGAGACCTTTGCGATGCGCGACACCATACACACTTTCCCCTATCTTGAAAACTTTGATAATGCCCTCCACGACTGGTATGTTGTTGACGATGACCACAGCGGCGGATTGAACAACTGGAAGACAGGCATGTATGCCGACAGCACTTTGTTTGCCATGCACCCTGCCGCCGACACTATTTTCGGTGCACAGGAAGGCTGGCTCATCAGCAGACCCATAAGACTACAGCAAGATAAGATTTACAACCTTTCCTTTGCCACCAAGACAAGCGACTCTGTATCATACGGAAGCAGCAGCCTTTGGGTTGCCGACAACACGAACGGTCTTCCGCAAACAGCCAACTTCACGCAAGTATGGGAGGAGAACGCCCCAAGCGACGAATGGAAAACCGTCAGCCTCAACCTTTCTTCCCATGCGGGACACACCGTCTATCTTGCTTTCAAGTATGTAGGAGAAGCCGCGCATGACTTTATACTCGACAGTATTAACGTGGAGGAAAGAAACAACGAGTACACCATCTCTGTCGTTCCGAATAACGTGCAATGGGGCAGCACCACGGGCAGCGGCACCTATCCTACTTTCGACACGGTGCAAATTGCCGCAACTCCTTTTAGTGGCTATGAATTTCGCAACTGGGACGACGGCAATACCGAAAACCCGCGCAACATCATTGTGACCCAAAACCAGACTTATACGGCGAACTTCGGGATCATCCGCTATACGATTACCACGGAAGTTTTGCCCGAAAGTGCCGGAACAGTCACCGGAGGCGGGTTGTACGAAGTAGGGACGACCGTTTCGCTTCAAGCCTTCGCCAATACCGGATACTCATTCACAAACTGGTCAGACGGTAACACCGATAATCCAAGGGAAATCACAGTCAACGGCGATGCCACCTACATTGCTGTTTTCGAGTCGCACCAATTCACCATCACTACGATTGCCAATCCTATTGAGGGCGGCACCATAACGGGAGGCGGCAGCTACAACTATGGCGACACAGCCTTTTTACGCCCCATTCCCAACGAAGACTTCTTCTTCCTCTGCTGGAGTGATGGCATTGTTTCCAATCCCCGTATCGTCATCGTTAAGAACAATGCCACATACACCGCCTTGTTCTATCCCAAGGCTGGACCTAACTACACCGTGACGGTGGTATCTCTCAATCCTGAATTAGGCTCAACAACAGGCAGCGGGTCGTACGCTGCCGGAACGGCAATAGAAATATCTGCCATCCCATTCGAGAATGCCTATTTTGAAAAATGGAGCGACGGCAACACTGACAATCCGCGCCATGTCGTGGTGGATACCAACTTGGTCTTCAAGGCCAAGTTCGGCGCCATTCCCACATTCAACATCAATGTGGTTTCCATCAATCCTCTGATGGGCACCACTTTCGGTTCGGGCAATTACCCGGAGGGCGAAACCGTGAGAATCGGGGCAACGCCCAACCCAGGTTATGTCTTCGACCACTGGGATGACGGCAATACCGAAAACCCACGCAATATCACCGTGACCGGCGACATGACCTACACTGCCTATTTCAAAGACAAGCCTATTACCACTTACACGGTAACGGTTTATTACAACGAGGAACAAGGCATAGTCTTAGGAGGTGGCACTTATCCGGCCGGAACGACAGTCCATCTCGCTGCCATTCCTAACGACGGTTTTGTTTTCTTCAATTGGAATGACGGAGTCACTGACAATCCGCGCGAAATCGTTGTCAACCATAATATGGAGTTCGTGGCGTTTTTCCATGGCACCGGTGTTGACGAGAACGGTCTCGGCAATATCACGCTCTACCCCAACCCCGCCAGCGATATCATTTATCTCAAAGGATTGGATAAAGCCCAAGAAATTGAAATATTCAATGCGCTGGGATATCAGATCCGCAAAGAGACCATCGACACCGATGGCGAGATTCGGATTTCAGACCTCTCTTCCGGTCTCTATCTAATCAAGTTTGAAAACCGAAGCCTCAAATTCTTCAAGGAATAGCATCCGATGAAGGCATCAAAAAAAAGCGGGCGATTGCCCGCTTTTTTTGATTTGTACCCCAACATACTTACAATGCGTTTTTCGCTTTTTGCTTCCAAAACACCTTGAAATCTTCATAGTTTTTCTGAAGCAAGGTCGGCGTGTCAAGACTGTAAGGGCATTTTTCTCTACACGCATTGCAATGCTTGCAATCCTCAATCTTTTTCATCTTCTCGGCCCACTCTTCGGTCAGATACACACTCAGAGGCGCCCGGTGCAAAAACAAGCTCATTCTGGCGCAGTCGCAAATCTGAATCCCAGCCGGACAAGGCATACAATAGCCGCAACCACGGCAAAAGTCATGGGCAAGCTCCATACGGTCCTTTTCTATTTTACGCCATGATGAAGAAGACAACTCTGGCGGATTGGTCTGATAGGAAATAAACTCTTCCAATTCGCTCTTACATTGCACGCCCCAAATCGGCAGCACATGGTCAAACTGGTTGAGGAAAGCATAAGCCAGGGCGGAATCCGTTATCAATCCGCCCGCCAAGGCTTTCATGCAGATAAAGCCCATGCCTCTTTTCCGTGTGTTTTCCACAATTTTCTCGTCGCCGGAAGACGAAAGATAGGAAAACGGATATTGCAAAGTGTCGTAAAGACCTTTATCAACAGCCTCTTTGGCCACCGAAATGCGATGGTTGCTAATTCCGATAAAACGCACTTTCCCTTGACGCTGCGCCACCTTGATGGCATCGTAAATCCCGCTTTTATCACCCGGACGAGGACAAAACGGAGGATTATGAAACTGATAGAGATCGAGATAGTCGGTTTTCAGGTTGCGAAGTGTCTGATGGAGGTCTTTCCAAAAATCGGTAGTGTTTTGCGCACCGGTTTTTGAAGCGATAATGACTTTATCGCGTCGATCGGCAAATGCAGCACCTATCTTTTCCTCACTGTCGGTGTAAAATCTGGCAGTATCGTAGAAATTAATACCATTGTCATAAGCCTCTTGAAGCAAAAAAACGGCTTTCTTCATGCTGATTCGCTGAATGGGCAAAGCTCCAAAACCATTTTTGTTCACCTTTAACCCAGTCCTACCTAATGTAATGATTTTCATTGAGTTTGTTAGAATATAAAGACCATTAATAAACGAAACATCATAATGGTCTATGTTTCTGGGTACAAAGATAGTAAATATTTGCATTGACCAGATTTCTAACACATTTGATCGAATAAATACTTCCATGACACGAAAGAAACCTACAACGACTTTGGAAAACCGACTGTGTAGATGATATGTATCGCACCTTTCTTCCATGCCAACCTGTTTCAAACAACAATCGCATCTAACTCAAAAAGAACTATTTTTGCAAAAAAATCATCATGCACATTCTCATCATCAACGGTCCGAACCTGAACCTGCTCGGCAAACGAGAACCTGAGATTTACGGAAAGGTCTCTTTCGATGAACACCTCAAAAACCTCGTCCAGCAGTTTCCCAATATTCAATTGGATTATTTCCAAAGCAACCACGAAGGTGCTCTTATCGACAAATTGCAAGCGGCTGATGGGATTTACAACGGCATTGTGCTCAATCCAGGCGCCTACGCCCACACTTCCATTGCCATCGCCGATTGCATCCGAGCCATCTCGGTTCCCGTTGTCGAGGTGCATCTTTCCGACATCTCAAAACGAGAAAACTACCGTCGGCGCTCCTATACAGCAGAGGCATGTGCCAGTTGCATTACCGGAAAAGGAATGAAAGGGTACGATGAAGCCATCCAGTTTTTGACTTCATTTCACTAATAAGCACGATAAACGGGGAACGTTTTTCAAAACGGAAAGAAAGGTCAGTCTTTCTTTTCCAAAGTCGAAAATGCAGAAGGATTCAGTTGCGAGAAAGTCTTTACACCCCGCAAGTAGTTATCAAAAACGATATTACGCTGGTAAATCTGTCCAACATTTTCATGTTTCAGTGTTTTCCTGACCTTCATCAGGTTAGGGATTCTGACAAAAAAGGCAAAATGCGCCCGGATGACCGCCCAAAAATCGGCAAAACTCCCATCCACCAGAAACTTAATCGCAGCAATCCAGTCTAAAAGAAGCCGATAAAGCAGCACGACGAAAACATTTTTGCCAGGAAGGTTTTTCAACAGCAGGGACAAGTTGTTCCTAAAATTAAGGAAGGTCTTTCTAGGTGATTTTTTGGGCAAGGTGCCGCCTCCGATGTGGAAAACAACGGATTGAGGGCAACAATACACTTTAAAGCCATGATTTTTAACCCGCCAGCAGAAATCAATCTCTTCCATGTGGGCAAAAAAAGTGTCGTCAAGACCTCCAAAGCGATGGTACACGTCGGCACGCACAAACAAACAGGCTCCAGTAGCCCAGAACACCTCCATCACCGATTCATATTGCCCCTCGTCCTCATCTAAATGTTGGAACAAACGTCCGCGGCAGAACGGGTAGCCATATTTATCGATAAAACCGCCCGCTGCCCCGGCATATTCAAACTTTTCTCTTTCAAAATATGCACGAATCTTGGGTTGACATGCCGCTATCTGTTCATCGGCATCCATCAGCTCTACCACAGGGACCAGCCAATTGGGCGTCACTTCAATATCCGAGTTAAGCAACACATAGTATTTGGCTTCCACTTGTTTGAGCGCCAGATTGTACCCCATTGAAAACCCGCCGTTAAAATCGTTCAAAATCAAACGGACTTCAGGGAACTGCCCTCGCATGAACGCCACCGAATCGTCGGTAGAGGCATTGTCGGCCACCACGATATCGGCCATATCAGGATCGGTATTGGCAATGAGTGTCGGAAGAAAAGTTTCCAACATCTTTTTGCCGTTATAATTCAATATGACTACTGCAACTTTTTTCATGCCATCGCTTCCTCACAGACCCGTTTATTTGACTTGATGTTATTTGTCTCTAAATCGAACTTTCTCTTGTGCTTCCAGCGGCGGTGCGACCACAGCCAATTGTCGGGATTTGTTTTGATAAAATGCTCCAAACTTCTGGCATATTGCTCGATGATACCATTTTCTGGCTGTTGATCCGGATTACGGCAAATCTCCTCGAAAGTCACTTCATAATATCCTCTTCCGGTTCGTTTCATGCCCACAAAGACAACTGCATAATCGAGTTTTCTCGCCATCTTCTCCATGCCTGTAAACCAGCAGGTGTCTTGATTCAGAAAATCAATCCAGTAATCAGTGTCTATTCCTCTCGGCGACTGGTCGGCGACAATCAGCGCCGCATTTTTCAAGTTGCGGCGTTTGACCAAGGTTCGGAACACCTGCGACGACTCCACCATCTGATCATCCGCCTCTTTGCCGGAGGTGCGGAGTCTCAACATGAAATCTTCAAAACAAGCGTTCTGGATGCGTTTGTATATGGCGACACACTTATGATCCGAAAGCGTGTGCATCAGTTTGCCGAACCATTCCCAGTTTCCCGAATGCGGCAATGCGTAGAACAAGCTTTTTCCTTCATCGTACAAACCCCGAATCAATTCCGGATTGGTAAACCTCACCCGTTTTTCAAGATCCTCCCTGGTCATTTTCAATAATTTGCACAATTCAAGAGCCGTATCACAGAAATTCTTGTAGAACTTTTTCTCGATCTTGCGGATTTCTGGTATCGATTTGTCAGGAAACGAACGCAGCAAATTGGCACGAACCACCTTTCGGCGGTATCGTAGCAAATGGTACAGCAGGAACGCATATAAGTCGGATTGGATATACAACAAGGGGAAAGGCGTAATGGCAATGCCATAAGCCAACGCTTTCACCATACGATATCCAACCCTACTCATGTCAAATCATCTCGGATTATCATACAGTTCACCAGCATGAGTTCCCCAAGTATCGCCCCACTTGGTTTCATCGACATCGTAATGGAACGTATTGAAACGCGAATACACTTCAAGCTGCCAGCGCGGGTTGTTGATCTCGCCAATCGCATCGGAATGGATCAAGTGGTAATCGTTAGTCACATTGTCTTTTGCAAGGAAAACAAAGCGCTTGTTACGCTGGTTATCCAGCACATAGTAATGCCAGATCTGGTAAGGATAGGCTCCTGGCTCGCTTGGGACCTCCACGATCTTGTCGGGCTGCCCGTATTTCAGGAACACATAGCCCAAATCCGTGCGGTATCCCTTCAAAACCTTTGTGGAGAATGACATGTTGACCCGTTTCACAGCCGCCTTATAATCTTCCCAGCTCTGTTCCGGATTCAACGAATTGCGCGAAACCCAAAAATTATGCAAAAAGCGCTGCATGGTTCTCAGGTCATCGGATTTTGTAAGTCCAAGGGCATAGTTTCTCTCCACCTCACTGGAAATAGGATCCAAAGAACGCAGGTATTCACGTATCGTATCAAGATTCGTGATCTTTGTCGCAAAGGAATTTTGCAACGACACGGCCTTTAAATCGATAACATCGTGTTCGACGCCCGGATTACTTCTTTGGAAAAACACACTATTGGAGGCCATCAGTTCATTCGAACGATCGCGCATTTCCACCACAAGATAATAGTTTCCCGAAGGCAAATTCGTGATATCCAATGTGTTGATAATCACTCCAACGGGAGCCACTTCTAACCGCTTCATGCCATTAAACCCGGACATTCTTAACGAAGATTCGTATGAAGTAATGTAGTAGCTCACCAAATACTGACCTTTGTCATACAGCTTGTTGGTATTGTACAATTCAGAGTAAAACGTCAGCTTGGAAACTTTTGCCGGATAGTAGGAATAAACCCTCGGGACAAGATCCAAGCCGCTCTTTGTACATGCTGAAGGTTTTGTAGCCTTCGAATAACTATCAACGAGAAGGATGTCAGATACGGCAGGCGTGTCTTTTTGGTAGTTGACGACAACGGTTTGCGATACTGAATACGGAATCCTTTTCTCGTTATTCATATCCATCACGTTGATTTCCATCTGGTATTCACCGTTGGGCAACGAGAAACGCTGTTGATCGATGAATGCGCCGTCGAGGTTGACCGTATCATTTACAACCGGACTGTCCAATGCTACCTTCGAGAAATTGCACACTTTCTCACCCTGCTTGAATATCGTCGTGATCTCCACCTTGGCGCGATACTGACCGGGAGCGATTTGCTTGTAAACCACGCTTCCCTGATCGAATGCAAGCGCGTTCTCGATATAGGGTGTCGAACCGGGGATATCGTAAGTCGTGTACGAAAGAAACGACTTCAGCACCTTGTTTTGCGCCTTGCCTGTTGCCACAAGCAACATGGTCAATAATAAGACAGTAAACGTTCTAGTTTTCATTTTTCGTCTATTTGCTACTACATTTGAATACAAAAATAATTCTTATCATGAATATATGGGAATCCGTTGGCTTTTATTTTATTGCAAATTATCAACATATTCCACATAAATATTAGTTACACAATTTGTTACCAATTATTCTCCATAAACATTTTCAATGCTTGTTCTAACGAATTACCGGCTTGCATGGCATCCAAAATCCGGTTGGTTTTCCGATTGGCACCACTATACGATATGCCTTCCAAGACAGCAATTTCCGCATCATTCCAGCCAGAAACCGCCAGACAGCAATGCCGCAAATCGGAGCTTGAAAGCCTTGGATAAGACCGGAGCAGCCGGATAGAAAATTCCGGAAAACAATCGTTCATCGTCCGCACCAACTCGATCAAATCCGTATCGCGCAGCTTAAGTTTCGGATACATGGTAACGCTTTTGGTCATAATGTCTTTTCCTGCAACCGAAGCATTGATTTTCTGGTATATGTCACTCTTGATATACTGGTTCCAACAGGCCAGAAAGTTAGAATGTGCCGAACGGCGTTGCAATTCCTGTTGCGTATCGGAAAGCTGCTGCGAGATGTTTTTCAACTGTGCATCCTTTCCTTCGCTCTCCTGCTGGTGCTTTGCCTCAATTACAGTGATTTGCTTTTCTATATGCCGGATGCGACGACGATTGTGGATGATGACGAAAGCAAGTATGCCGAGAGCAAGTACCGCAAACACGATAATGATAGGAAGCTCCAGTTTCCTTTCCGGGTGTTTTGCTCCGGAAGCAGTGCGTTCGGCAATAAATTGCGCATACAGGTAATCTATCTCCATTTTTGTCGGCACCTTGTTGGCTTCGCTAAAAGTGCTTGAGACATAATAATTTGTGAAATAGTTCTCCTTTTCGCTATCTCCCCGCCGACGGTACAGCTCGGCCAAATCAGCGGCCGCATTATTGGTGGCATGAACATCTGTAAAGCGGAAAGAGCGTTCAAGATACCATATAGCCGAATCATACTGTTGCTGCGCCAAAAACAAGCCTCCTTTCGAATGCAGAAATAAATTCTCATCCATAGGTGCCAACCGGGCCGCCTCGTTAAACTTTTCCAATGCCTTTTCATACTCCTTATTGACCTGATAGATGGAGCCTTCATTTCGTATCATGGCTGCTTCGCCAACGGTATCATGCACCTTATTAAAATAAACGGCAGCATTCTGAAAGGATGTCATGGCCTGATGCATCAAATTGTAGTCATACAAAATCTCACCCAAGCGAGTATGAATCAAGGCCTTGAATCGTCTTACATGATAGGAGTCGTCGTTGGGGAAATAGGTCTCGACAATTCTCAACGACTGCAAATAGCTGTTAAACACCGCCCCGTCTTTTTTTGACAAGGCTTTTTCTGTAGCGCAATAATAGTTGGATTCCGCCAAAAGTAACTGTAGCTCTTTATCTTGTGGATACAACTTTGCGAGGCTGTCGTAAAATGCCACGACCGGTTTCAGATCCTGGCTTTGAGGCGAGAGGATGCCGTTTTTGTACTGCGCCACCACCGATAACAACACATACTCGTTCCTGTCGAAAACCGACCATTGCGCAATCTCTTCCCTACCCCCAACGCTATCCAGCATGTGCATCGCTCTTGCCGGATGGTGATCCATGACCTGCGTAATGGTTTTCAGTTCGGAATAGTGATGCGGCGCATCGCGTTCCGACAAGACCTTGTCGTTGCACGACACCATCAACGCCGTCAATAGCAGCAGACCGATTTTTATTCTCACTGTGAATCTCATCTGGCTTTACAATATCATGCAAAAATAAGATATTATGGCTTTGGTTGACAACTACCGCGAGAAAAAGAAAAAAGCAGGCCGAAAGGAAAAGATTTTAAAAAACTGAAACATAAATAATTATACTCGAATAGGGTGTCATTCCCATTGGGCAAACGAAGTTTTTTTTCGATGATTGGTTCAAGCGACATGGAAAATGTGTACTTTTGCCGCGGAGACATGGCTGAGCGGTCGATAGCGGCGGTCTTGAAAACCGTTAAACCGAAAGGTTTCGGGGGTTCGAATCCCTCTGTCTCCGCCACGGGCTGTCGAAGCCCGTTCTCATACCGAGCGATTAGGAGAGATGCCGGAGTGGTCGATCGGGGCGGTCTCGAAAACCGTTGAACGCTCTGCGTTCCAAGGGTTCGAATCCCTTTCTCTCCGCTGAACTAACCGGACAATACCGGACAGTAAGCAGACAAGTCCCACAAATTCAATGATTTGTGGGACTTTTTTATCCCCTTGTGTCTGCCTTAAAGTACACCTTTTCGCCCCTAAAAGACAAAGTTCGTAACCTAACTCGTACCCCCGACAAACAAAAACGGAAAGGGGGTACAGATTGTCCGAAATTGGCGAAGTCCTGTCGTTATTTGGCTTGCCTGCATAGAACTCATTTTTAGAGAATTACAATAGTTTTGCAACTTAAAAAGTGAGTTATGAAATCGACATTCAACATTTGCTTTTACGCAAAGAAAGACAAGCAGAAAGCCAACGGTGCGTACCCCCTTTTCGCCCGTATCACAGTGGACGGCGTGGCAAGCCGTTTTAACACCAAGCTGGACGTGCTACCCTCTATTTGGGACGGCAAAATGGGCAAGGCTACCGGACGTACTTCGGAAGCCAGCCGCATAAACCGTATGCTGGATGATATAAACGCATCCTTGAACACCATTTACCACGAAATGCAGCGGCGTGACAATTATGTGACCGCCGAGAAAGTGAAGAACGAGTTTTTAGGTCATAGCGAGAGCCACGAAACAATCCTTTCATTGTTCCAAAAGCACAATGACGATGTGAAGCAGCTTGTGGGCATATCCAAGACGATAGCGACCTACCGCAAGTATGAAGTGACCCGCCGCCACCTCGCTGAATTTATCCAAAGCAAGTACAACGTATCGGACATATCCATAAAGGAGATAAGCCCGATGTTCATTACCGATTTTGAGTTGTATTTGCGTACCGCCTGCAAGTGCGGCTATAACACCACCGCCAAGTTCATGCAGTTCTTCAAGCGTATCATCATCATTGCCCGCAACAATGGCATACTGGTGAACGACCCGTTCGCCAATTATAAAATCCGGCTGGAAAAAGTGGACAGGGGTTATCTGACAGAGGACGAGATTAAAATTATCCTTAAAAAGAAAATGGTTTCCGAGCGGCTGGAACATGTCAGGGACTTGTTCATCTTTGCCTGCTTCACCGGGCTTGCCTATATAGATGTAGCCGGACTTACCCAAGACAACATTCGCAAATCTTTTGACGGCAACCTTTGGATAATGACAAAACGACAAAAGACCAACACGGACGTTAATGTTCCCCTGCTGGATATTCCCAAGATGATTTTGAAGAAGTACAAGGGTAAGTTACCGAATGGCAAGATACTTCCCATAATCAGTAATCAGAAACTAAATGCGTACCTGAAAGAGATTGCCGATGTGTGCGGTATTAAAAAGAACTTGACATTTCACCTTGCACGCCACACGTTCGCAACGACTACCACGCTGTCAAAAGGTGTACCCATTGAAACGGTGTCTAAAATGTTGGGACACACGAACATTGAAACGACCCAAATCTATGCCCGCATCACTAACAGCAAGATAGGCAGCGATATGCAAGGGCTTGACAAGAAGTTTGTCGGCATCGAAAAGATTTACAAGGAAGTCGCCATGTAAATTTCCAGTTACCTATAACCGTGACAAAAACGAATAGGTAACGATTTCGGTAACGAAATTCC
>JASBYY010000010.1 GCA_029983675.1 Bacteroidales bacterium
TTACCTGTGCATCTACTCCAAAATGTTAACACTCTATTATCCAACGAGATAGTTCAGAAGCGAAAAATCTCAGAGGAGGAATAGCGTCCAATTCCGCTTGGATTTCCGAAGTAACTTCAGGTAGGCCTCCTGCCCACCACGGTTCTCCATTCGGATCGGGGTTACAATTGATCAATTGTGCGTTTGCTTTACCCATTAAACATACAGCAACGCATAGGATAAGTGTCTTGATGAGATTTTTCATGGATCCTGTGTGTATTATGGGGACTTCTATTTTTTCCGATGCATCTATAATTTCAGCGAAGTCCGTTAACCGAAACCTATAAATAATGATGCTGCAAATATACATTGCTGATTTCAAGTTACAAATGCAACTTTTTTGTATAAACATTGACCTGACCCTGCAAAGTTAGCGAAAAAGTATTCAAATGGAGTCATGAATCCGGGTCTTTTTCTCTGTCCGTCGCTGAACTTGCTCTGCATCATTTTGATATATTCACTCGCCTTCCACGACGAAGTGCTTCACTTCCCATGCACCGCAATGGTCGACGGAGCTCGTGTACTTGAACGCGATGGTTACTGACTGCCCGACAAAAGCACTCAAATCTGCTGTGCCCGTGACGAACGTCCAATTGGAGTTGGTATCAGGCCACGCACTGATCGGCAATTCAGACCAGGTTGCGGTGGTGACGTCGCCGTTGTAGTCTTTGGAAATCATCACGAAGAAATAACCTTGCGGGGCCGCGAAGTTGGCTGCATGTTCAAAGGACAAAGTGATGCTGCTAACCCCTGACAAATCAATGGTAGGCGAGACCAACCAACTTTCCGCGGCATTGGCGTATGGATCATAGGATTCGGTCATGCTGGTCTTGATGTTGTATTCCGAGAGGAGATCCTGGTAGGCGTCCGAACAGTACTGCACGCCCCTGTCGGAATGGTGGATGAGCGGCTTCCCGTGATAGATGCGGTTGGCGTTTGCCATCTTTAGCGCCCAGATGCATCCCTCCGTGGCAAGGCTTTGAGGTCGTACCCTGCGATTTTCTTAGAGTAGGCGTCGGTGATCAGGGACAGGTACATGCTGTTGGCGCGGTTGCCGATATAGGTGATGTCGGAGACCCATGCCTATTCAGGTCTGGACAGCTCCATGTCTGCTATAAGGTTCTTGTGCTTGTGGAACCTGTGGCGCGAGTTCGTCGTCACATGGTAAGACCTGTAGGGCTTCACAAGCATGCGGTTAGCCCGGAGGGATGTCGAACAACCTGTCCCTGACCATGCCCGTCTCCCTTAACTCGTCGCCAAGAACATGGTATAGCTTCCTGCCGCCGATCCGTGGTATGACCCCCCCTCACGGAACTGACCATGGCGACCACCTTGGTTGCCTTTCGCCTGCTCCTGTCTTCGCTCCAGACGGCCCTGTAGTAACACTGCCTGCTTATCCCGGGCAGACGGCAGACTCCGCTTATTGATACCGGTTTCATTTCCGCGTATCGCTTGACTGCCCGGGCGGGCATTTTTTTCTTATTTCAACTCCGCATTCCTCCTCGGCGATGTCGATCATCAGGTCGAAGAATCCCGCCTTCATGTCCTTCTGCTCCAGCTCCCGTTCAAGGCGTGCGTTCTTCCGCTCCCGAACCTTCACCTTCTCCCGCAGCCCCAGCAGCTCCTGGTCTTTTGTCCTTCCCATAGGCTGTAATGTCTTGTTTTGCCAGTCAAAGGTACCAAATTTATTGATCCACTGACGCACGGTGTAGCTCCCTTGTATCCCATATTTCCTCGACAGGGTGCCAAGGCTTATGTCCGTTTCCTCGTATTCGCGGATAACGGACATTTTAAAGGACATCGTGCAATCCTTTTGTGTACGCCTAACGTACTCGTTCTCTTTTTCTTCCATTTTCGTTACGTTTTTAGTGTAACGCTATTTCAAGACCAGACAAATCTTTGAATTAAAAAGGACGACTAAAAAACAAGTCGTCCTTTTCGTCAGATGGATGGGATACCAATGAATGTTCAGATATTCGATGATCTGGCACCGTATCCTCAGCCGTGATAATTAGTTATTCAGAAGGCGTTCCACTTCATGCATCAGGTCGTTGCCATTCAGGTTGCGGCCAACAATCATACCGTCTTTAAGCAGTACATTCTGTGGGATGAAAGCGATGGCATACTTCTCTGCGGTGGCATTGTTCCAGCCTTTCAGGTCGGAAACATGGGTCCATGTAAGCCCGTCCGCTTTAATGGCCTTCAACCAAGCTTCGCGCTGTTTGTCGTACGATACGCCGAGCACATCGAAGCCTTGTTCGTGAAAACGGTTGTAAACGGCCACCACATTGGGATTTTCTTTACGGCAGTCAGGGCACCATGAAGCCCAAAAATCCACCAACAGCAGCTTGGTATTGCCAGCCAACTGCGACAAGGTGACAGGATTTCCGGCCGTGTCGTTTTGTGTGAAATCAATGAGAGGCTGTCCGGTTTCAACACGGTCGAGTTTGGCGACATACGCCTTGGCACGTTCAAGGTTGCTTGAAGTAAGCAGCGTGTCAAGGTTGTCGATCATGTTGTGCAGTTCGCAGGTTGTAAATGCCCATTTGTAGTTGTAGAGCACGTAGTGGGCCACCACATTGCTCTTGTTGTCCCACACATAGTTAAAGCAATACATCTTTTGCTCCACTTCTTTGTCGGCACATTGGATTTTCAGCTGGGCAAGCAGAGCCGTATCGCCACTTGTTCTGGCTGTTTCGGATAGTGTTCCGAGTGAGTCGAGTTGTTTGTCAAAATTCAGGTAACCCTGCTTGAAAGCCTCCAATCGGGTTTGGGTTTCAGAAGCAGCGATCACCAAATTGTACGGCTGTTCGCTATCGCCGGTGACGGTAACGTCTTTGTTGTCGGTGAAAAACGAAACAGGACGTCGCCAGTTTTCCATCAGGATGGAATACATGTCGTTATCGGCTGTAACGGGCGTGTTGAACACAGCCATGCCTTCTGAAATCTGAACAGAATCGAGCATTTGCACTTCTTGTCCGACCGCTTTCTGCAAATACACCTTTGCACCATCGGCATGATCCATATTGACGGTCACCTTGAAAGTAGGTGTGGTTGTAGTGGTACAGGCTGCCAGCAATAATCCAAGAAATGCTGCAGTTATATTTCTGATATTCATTATCTTATGGATTACGGAAGTAATTCAGCCAATTTATTCATAAGATTTTCACCTCTGAGACCTTTAGCGATGATGGTGCCGGTCGAATCGATGAGGAAGTTGCTGGGAATGAAGTTGATAACATAAGTATCGGAAACAGAACCTTCCACATCGCGAAGTTGTGTCCAAGGCAGTTGGTCATTGGCGACGGCTTGTTTCCACTCGTTGGAATCACGGTCAATCGAAACGCCAATCACATCGAAACCTTTGTCGTGGTATTGATTGTAGGCGGCCAGCACGATGGGATTCTCGGCACGGCAGGGACGGCACCACGAAGCCCAGAAGTCGATAAGGGTATATTTGTTACCGGCAATCAGATTGGATACGGTGGTATTTTCGCCCTCATTGATGGTTGGGAGTGTGAAGTCGGGGTAGGTATGGCCTACTTCTATGCTTTCCAATTTCTCGATGTATTGATACAGTTGGTCAAGATACATGGAGGGATTTTCACTTCCAAAGGTGTTGGAGAACTCTTTTAGCTCTTCATAAGAATAGTTCCGTTTTGATTTGTTGAGAATGTAATGCGACAAGAAATCATCGGAATGTTCTTTCAGATAGTTGTTGTGGAATTCGTTTTGTTCCTTCATGATAGCATCACCAACATTGTTGAGCGAGTCCATCATCAGGCTGTCATTGGCCAAATAGGCTTCTTGCATTTTGCCATAAAGAGTCTCGATTTTCTCATAGTAAGCGTCACTTTGTTTTTTGAAGGCGTTGAACTTCGACTGGGTTTCCGATCCGATAATTTCAATACCGTTGGGTTCTTGTGCTTTGTCAATGATGGTCACGTCTTTATTATCGGGGAAGAACTCAATGACACTTGGTGTTCCTTTGAGGTTCAAGCCATACACCATTTGAGGGTCTCCCAATGGAGCTTTCAGAGTGGCAGAACCGTTAATAAGCATGGCCGAGTCGATGCTGACGGGTTTTTCGTTCTCAAACTTTTGCAGGTAGAGCATGGTGCTGTCGGCATTTTCCATGCTGACACTTACTTTGAATTCTTTCTTATCGCAAGCGGTGAGAACAATGACGATAACAAAAAGTAATACGGATAGTTTTTTCATGATGTTGTGATTTAATGGAATTTATTGAATATGATGTTGCTCAAATCTTATTGTATTGGTATTTCATCTCGATATGGACTACAAACCTGTCAATCGTTTTTCTTCTTGTCCGTCTTGAAAAGGTACAAGATGATCAATATCAGGAAAATCGACACGGGAGTACTCAGTAAAATACGCAGCAGTGCTTGCCCCATCAGTCTGAAACTGAATGATTCCAGAAGGAACAAGGCAAAGTGATGTAAAATGACGATGCAAAGTGTATAGCGTAAAAACCAAGGAAATCCCAAATGTTCGATAGTCGGTTCATAGATATTGTCTAGTTTTTGACTGCCTGATATGATTCTAATGATAGCGGGCCGGCAAAAGGCGATAAGGGTTGTTGTGGCGGCGTGCAAGCCTAATGTTCCCATAAACAGGTCTATGACGAGTCCAAGACCGAATCCTGTCAGCAGCAGCGGAATTTTCGGCATGTTGATAGGAAGCAGTATGATAAAAATCATGTAGATGTATGGATGTACATAACCGCCAAGGCGGATATGGTTGACAATGAGCACTTGTGCCACAATCAACCCTGCCAATCTCAATATGATTTTTACGGTCGTGTTCATAGCTTAGGCAATCTAAAAGTCAAGGAATCGATTTCCTTCTTATTTGTATTCTGAATGACGTACACCCATCTCAACGTGGAGAAGTTGGTTGCAAATTTTATCTTTGCCTGATTCAGGTCTCCGGTGGGAGAAACAAGCACTTCTTCAATGGTGCCAACCATCAAGTCTTCAGGAAAAATATATGAGAACGAACTTGTGACAACGGTGTCTCCTTTGTTGAGCGTGAGGTGTGTGGGAATATCTTCAACGGTACCATATCTGAAATTATGGGTTTTCCATTTAAGGTTGGCCAAGTGTTGGTTATCTTTAAAGCGAACGCTAGTAACGGAATAGCTGTGCAGCAAGCTGATGATCGTGGCGTAATGGTTACTCACATCGGCAACAATGCCAACAATACCATCTGTCGAGATCACGCCCATGTCTTTTTCGATGCCATCGATTCGTCCCTTGTTGATGGTGATGTAGTTGTTGCTCTGGTTGATGCTGTTGTTGACAACCTTTGCAGGAATGAATCTGTAGATGCAATTGCTGTCCAGCACATGTAGTTTCTTGTTGCTTGTGTCGGTTTCGTAAGTGAGCCTTTCACGCAGTCTGGCATTTTCTTCGGCGAGTTGTTTGTTTGTTTGTTTCAAGCGAAAATAATCGCCCACATCTGATCCGATTTTATACACCCATCCTACTGCATCGTTTGTCAGGTTGAATACCACCTGACGATGAAAGCTAAGGCTTGAAGCCAATAAAATCACACATCCCACCTCTATGATTAAAAAGAGGATGATGAAAAAATGTTTTTGAATAAAACGAATCAGGTTATACATGCCGAAAACGTTTTATGCAATCAGGTGGGATGTGTGTTGCACCTTGTTCATCATTTGATGAGGAAGGTGAAGCGGTCGAAGTTCTTCAGGGCGATGCCTGTTCCGCGTGCCACAGCGCGCAACGGATCTTCAGCAACGTGAATGGGCAGCTTGGTCTTGGCCGCAATACGCTTGTCGAGGCCGCGCAACAAAGCGCCGCCGCCGGTCAGATAAATGCCTGTGCGGAAAATGTCGGCTGCCAGCTCGGGCGGCGTGTGTTCCAATGCGTTCAGCACGGCGGTTTCGATTTTCATGATGCTCTTGTCGAGACAATGTGCAATCTCTGAATAGTTCACCTTGATTTCCTTCGGGATACCGGTCAGCATGTCGCGGCCTTGCACGGCAAAGTCATCGGGCGGATTGTCGAGCTGGGGAATGGCGGCTCCAATCTCAATCTTGATGCGTTCTGCTGTGCGTTCGCCCACGATGATATTGTGCTGTTTGCGCATATATTCCTCAATGTCGGCGTTGAAATCGTCGCCTGCAATGCGTATTGACATATTGTTGACAATGCCGCCTAAGGCGATGACGGCGATTTCAGAGGTGCCGCCGCCTATATCGATAATCATGTTACCGGTCGGTTCAAGCACATCAATGCCGATGCCGATGGCGGCAGCCATGGGTTCGTGGATCAGACGCACTTCTTTTGCTCCCGCTTGTTCGGCGGAATCCTTCACGGCGCGTTCCTCCACTTCGGTGATGCCCGAAGGAATACAGATAACCATTTTCAGCGAAGGCGGAAACAGGCTGTTCTTGAAATTAATCATCTTGATCATTTCACGCATCATATATTCTGCTGCCTGAAAGTCGGCAATGACACCGTCGCGCAACGGACGGATGGTTTTGATGTTCTCGTGTGTCTTTCCGTGCATCATCATGGCGCGTTTGCCGACGGCGATGATCTTTTTCGTATCGCGCTGCATGGCCACAATGGAAGGCTCATCAACAACAACTTTGTCGTTGTATATGATGATGGTGTTGGCCGTTCCAAGGTCAATGGCTATCTCCTTGCTGAGAAATGAAAATAATCCCATATCTGTTGTTGTTAATTGTTTATCGTCAGTTTGTTTTCTGGCATTGCACTTGCCATGATTATTAATGTCTGAAATGTCTGAATCCCGTGAATACCATGCTAATGCCGTTTTCGTTGCAGCAATCGATGGATTCCTGGTCGCGCACCGATCCGCCGGGCTGAACGATAGCCGTTATACCGTCCTTATGCGCCAGTTCCACGCAATCCTTAAACGGGAAGAAAGCATCGGAAGCCAATATCGCACCTTGAAGATCGCACCCGAAGGAATGCGCTTTCTCAATGGCTTGCTTCAAAGCGTCGATGCGTGATGTTTGTCCGATTCCCGAGGCTACGAGTTGGCCTCCCTTGGCAAGAACGATGGCATTGGACCGGCTGTGTTTCACAATCTTGTTGGCGAAAACCATGTCGTCGATTTCTTGCTGAGTGGGAGCTTTCTGTGTGATGGTGTTGAAGTCGCCAGCATTCTCAACGTGAAGGTCGCGGTCTTGTACCAAAAATCCGTTCAATGCGGTTTTAACCGTTTGTTTGTTGAACTTCTGGTCGTTCAACTTCAGTATCACCCTGTTTTTCTTTGAAAAGAGAAGGTCAAGCACACCGGGTTCATAGCCGGGAGCTACAAGGACTTCCACAAAGAGCTTGTTGATTTCTTCCGCAGTGTCAAGGTCGATGGGGCGGTTGCACACCAGCACGCCACCGTAGGCCGATACGGGATCGCCGGCAAGAGCGTCGAGATAGGCTTGTTTGACAGTCGGACGACATGCAAGGCCACAAGGATTGTTGTGTTTCAGTATGGCAAACGTAGGTTCGTCAAATTCATGGATCAGGTTAAGTCCGGCGTCAAGGTCAAGCAGGTTGTTGTATGACAGCTCTTTGCCATGAAGTTTTTCAAACAACTCCTCCAAATGTCCATAGAAAACACCCTTCTGGTGCGGATTTTCGCCGTAGCGTAGGCCGGTATAGGTGTTTTCACTGATGCGCATCAAACGGTTGGTGTCATCTTTTGAGAACCAGTTGTAAATGGCACCATCGTAATGAGAACTGACGGCAAACGCATATCCCGCAAAACGCCGACGATCGTCCAATGATGTCTCACCATGCTGATTTTCAAGTATCCGTTTTAGCTCTGCATAATATTCGCGTGAAGGAACGATGAGCACATCGTTGTAGTTTTTAGCTCCGGCGCGAATCAGCGATATGCCGCCGATATCGATTTTCTCGATGATTTGTGCCTCGTCGTTGGTGGAGGCGACTGTTTCTTCAAAGGGATAAAGATCGACAATGACAAGGTCGAAGGCTGGAATCTCGTATTGTGTCATTTCCTTTTGGTCGCTTGCAAGCTGTGTGCGTCCCAAAATACCCCCGAATACTTTCGGGTGCAAAGTCTTGACCCTGCCGCCCAATATCGAAGGATAACCTGTTAGCGACTCTATGGTTTTTACGGTGGGGTCGAGCTGTTTGACAAAGTCAAAAGTCCCACCGGTAGCATAGATTTGCACTCCATTTTGTTGGAGTAATGCGACAATTTCATCCATTCCAGTCTTATAAAAGACTGATATTAAGGCTGTTTTAACTTTTTT
The DNA here is from genome assembly GCA_029983675.1 of Bacteroidales bacterium. Classification (GTDB taxonomy): domain Bacteria; phylum Bacteroidota; class Bacteroidia; order Bacteroidales; family F082; genus Limimorpha. The sequence goes on from JASBYY010000010.1 coordinate 8,336, forward strand.
CAAGGTATTAAGATTTAGTATAAATTCAATATGCAAGAATAATAAAAAAAGCAATGCGAACAACGTTGCTTTTCATTTTTTTTTGAACACTGCAAGATTCTCAACAAGTTATGCTGTTGACAGAGTATTTGAAGGTTTGTTGTTCAAAAAGTGCGGTTTTATCCTTGGTCATTACGGGGATGCGTTTGTTTAAGATAATGGAAGACAATAGGATATGAAGATTTGGGTACAATTTTATTTTTACTTGCTAGTTTGCATTGGAAAATTCCTTAATTTTACAAATTCAAATTTTGTCGATGGAAACGAAATGGATATTAAATAAAAACTTTGATCGTCAGCAAGTTGCGGAAATCAGTAAGGCTCTCGGAATTGACGAGAACCTCGCCACGCTGCTTGTTCAGAGGGGTGTGACAAGCTTCGACGAAGCCAAGGTTTTTTTCCGTCCATCCCTTTCAAAGCTTCACGATCCTTTTTTGATGAAGGACATGGACAAGGCTGTCGATAGGGTGTTGCGTGCCATTGATGAAAATGAGAAAGTGTTGGTGTATGGCGACTATGACGTGGATGGCACTACGGCTGTCGCTTTGGTTTACACTTATCTGAAAAAGTTCTTCAAGAAGAAGAAAATCGAGTTTTACATTCCCGACCGCTATGATGAAGGCTATGGCATTTCCTACAAAGGCATTGACTATGCCGCTGACAACGGTTTCAAGTTGGTGATTGCGCTCGATTGCGGCATTAAGGCGAATGAGCGTATTGACTATGCCAACGAGCGTGGCGTGGATTTCATCATTTGCGACCATCACAGGCCGGGCGACACCATTCCGAATGCCGTTGCCGTTCTCGATGCCAAGCGAGCGGATTGTCATTATCCCTACGATGAATTGTCGGGCTGCGGTGTCGGTTTGAAGCTCGTCCACGCCATCTCGATAAGGCGGCATCTTCCCTTGCAGGATGTCTATGACTTATTCGATTTGATTGCAGTCAGCATTGCTGCCGACATCGTTCCTATCACCGGCGAAAACCGAGTGCTGGCCTATTTTGGGCTGAAGCTGCTCAATAAGAAACCTCGTCCCGGCTTTGAAGCCATTCTGCACACGGCAAATATTTTTCGTCGTGAGGAGGAATCGGAACAAGAAGGAGCCGACAATGTGCTTTCGCGTCAACTCACCATCAGCGACCTTGTGTTTTTAATCGGGCCACGCATTAATGCTGCCGGACGTATTGACAAAGCCTCCGACTCGGTGCGGCTTTTGTTAGCTGATAACAGGGAACATGCCGAAAAACTTGCGATTTCCATCAGCGAATTGAATGACACGCGCCGGGAGTTCGACAACCGTATCACAGAAGAAGCGCTCAGCATGATCGATTCGGATGCAAAGCTTAAAACAGCTCGCAGTACGGTCATCTTTAACGAAAACTGGCATAAGGGAGTCATCGGCATAGTGGCTTCGCGTCTTACCGATTACTATTATCGTCCCACCATTGTATTGACACGTGCCAATGACCTGATAACCGGATCGGCGCGCTCTATCAAGAATTTCGACATTTATGACGCCATAGATCATTGTTCCGACCTTCTGGAGCATTTCGGCGGTCATAAATATGCGGCGGGTCTTTCCTTGAAACCTGAAAATCTTAAGAAATTTCAGCAGCGTTTCGAATCTTATATACACAACAGTCTTGCCGAAGAAGATCTGATACCGGAATTGGAAGTTGACCTGAAAATCAATTTCTGCGACATTACCCCTAAATTTGAACGTGTCTTGAAACAATTTGCACCCTTTGGTCCCGGCAACCTTGCCCCTGTGTTTTGGACGGATAATGTGGTGGATGCCGGAGGCACACGCCCTGTGGGCGGTCACAAGCACTTGAAATTGGTGATAAAACAAATCGGAGACGAAAAAATCGGGCTGAAACCATTTTCAGGCATTGCTTTCCAAAAAGGCGATCTATTTGACCGTATCCATACCGGTGAACCATTCAGCGTTTGCTACCATATAGAATACAACTATTGGCAGGGAAGGACTTCCCTGCAACTGAATGTGAAGGACATTAAGTTCAAGGAAGAATTGGAATGATGGTTTCCAAACAGTTTCTTTGATAAACAAAAATCCCCAATTGTTTTAGTGAAATAAACATGGCGCATGATAATCATGTCCAATGGCTTATGATCCTGGGGCGGTCAATGTCAGATATTCTCATCCTTATGGGTAAGAACGGCTTCAACATCGGCGGAATCCCTTTTTGTTCGTTTTGATTTTGGCACGTTCTAACCGCCTAATGCTGAATGCGAACATCAGCACGATGATACCGAAAACCAAAGCAATGATACCTGTAACTGTAATGAATACTTTTGCCGATTCAAAAGGATTGAATATCAGAATAATACCGAAAGTAATACTCAAAATGGCACTGAAAATAAAAAACCCTTTATTGGTAAGTCCTTTCAGTCTCAGAACGCTGACAAGTTGGAATGCGCCAATGATGATGGTCCAAAAAGCAATGACAAATACCAACAGTTCGGCGATTTTTTGAGGCCAAATGGCAGTGACTGCGCCAAAGACAATCATCACGATAGATTCAAACAGCAGCATTCCGTATGAATTCATGTTCTTTTTACGGTGCAAGGCGACAAAAAGGCAAATGAGACCGGCAACAGCAATAATTATTCCCGATGCAGTCAACAAAATCTTGACCAATTCGCCGGAGTTGATGATGGCAAAAACACCATAAATAATGGCAATCAGACTGTTTACAAAGAAAGCCCACCAATTTGAGTTTGTTTTTTCCGTTTTCATAACGATATTTCAAGTGTTGATAATGTATTTTGCAAGAGAAGAAATGCCAATCTGAGATTTATTACGTTCAGTGGCGAGACAAAGGTACGGAAAAATCCTTACCTGTTCCTTACGGATTTCAAAACAATTTCATGAATCCTTTGTAAATAAAGAACAGACCGAAAATGATAAGTCCAACACCTACAATCTTGTTCATCAATCGCATGCGTTTCACATTGAAGAAACGTTTCAAGGAATAGGCTCCCAAGGCTTTAAGCAAGTCAAAGAAAAAACATGTAGCCAAGGTAATGGAGAAAAACATCAGTTCCCTCACCTTGTCGCCATCCATTTTTCCCGCCGTGAAAGCCACGGTGCCACCCCAGAAGATCCAGACAAAAGGATTTAATATGTTCAGCACAAACCCCTTTCCTACGAAAGTGTACCAGCGCGGTGCGTTATTCTTCTCTTTGATGATGGCATTGGTTTCTTTCACAATTCGGGTGTCTGTTTCTTTCACATCACGAATAAAGGTGAACACACCAAGTAAAATCAGAATGATACCGGCACCTAAGCCGAAGTAAAACATTTCGCGGTCATTGTCCATCACCACTTGAAAAGAGGTCAGCACGCACAACGAGATCATGACGGCATCGTTTAACATGACACCGGTAGCGAAAAATGCCGCTGACTTAAATCCTCTGTGAATGCTGGTCTGCACTAAGGTGATGAAAGCCGGTCCGAAACCGAAAAATAAGGCAAGGGTCAGCCCCAATAGAATAGCTTCGAGCAGGAAATGGATCATTTCAGCGAGGTTAGGTAATCTTCCCACATTTGTATCCGTTCGCCTTTTAGCACACGTGGAAACTTGGTGGCGCCACCCCATTTTCCGATTTTCTGTTGCATGAAATCGTAGAACACATGAGTGGGCAGCACATCGATAAACAGTTCCTTGATGGCTTCGGTGCGTTCAATGGCATAGTCATCGTTGAGCTTGCAAAGATAGCCGTCGATTTTCTTGATGGCTTCCTGTGGATCGATCTTGTCGTCAGTGCCAAGGTACCAGTGGTGGGCATACATGGTGCCGTGCTTTTTGCCGACCACGGTAAATTCGCGGATGTCGGCACCGTTTTCTTCCGACAGCATTTCGATGGCGCGTGTCATGTTGTCCTGCGAAAGATGCTCACCTGTGATGCTCAAAAACTGCTTCGTGCGGCCAGTGATGGCGATTTCGCAGCGCTCCTTGTTGAGGAACTTCAGTGTGTCGCCAATCAGGTAACGCCATGTTCCGGCACAGGTGGAAAGCAGCAGGGCATAATCGACACCTTCTTCCACTTCGCTCATTGTCAGCGTGACGGGATGTGCTACGATATTGCCATCGGCATCGAAGTTTGTTTCATTGAAAGGGACGAACTCGAAATAAATGCCGTTATCTACCAAAAGCTGCATCACACGGCGTTTTAGATCAACTTGATAGGCAATATAGCCTTCCGACGCCAAGTAGCTTTCGATATAGGTCACCTCTTTGCCAAAGAGCTTTTCAAAGCTTTTTTCGTAGGGGGCGAAAGCCACGCCACTGTGGACATAGACTCTCAGATTGGGCCAAAGTTCATGTATGTTGTTCAGATGGTACTCCTTGATGATGCGTTCAAGCAGAATCTGCACCCATGCCGGAACGCCGACAATAACGCCGATGTCCCAAGTAGGTGCGCTTTTCACCATCTCTTCGATTTTTTCCGACCAGTTTTTGATTTTCGAAATGCGGCGTCCGGGCTTGTAGAACAATTCAAACCATTTCGGAATACGACTTGCCGAAATGCCCGACAAGTCACCAAAGTAGTAGCCGCCCTGACGCGAATACTGCAAGTCGGTACTGCCGCCTATCATCAACATGCCTTTGTTATAGAAGTCGGCAGGAAAATCATAACGCACAGCCGACACCAACTGCCGGATGCTGGCCTTGGTGATTTTCGAGTTCAGTTCTTTGGTGATCGGGATGTATTTGCTGGTGGCTTCGGAAGTACCCGAACTCAGTGCAAAATAACGAATCTTTCCGGGCCAAGACACATCGGCCTCGCCTTCCAATGCGCGGTGCCACCATTCATTGTGCATCTTGTTGTAGTCGAACACGGGTACGTTTTTCCGGAAGGCTTCGATGAGATTGTCGGATTCGAGTATCTCTTCGAAATGGTATTGTGCTCCGAAAGCCGTGTACCTTGCTTTGCGTATCAGTTTGCGTAGCTCTTTGGCTTGGGCGTTTATGGGATTAAGTCTGTTCTGCTTGAACTCAACAGGAACGTTCTTAATCTCTGCCATCGCCTTTATTATGGTACCCAATAATGGTGTTGTCATGCGCAGTTGCTTTAAAATCAGGCTGCAAAATTAAGAAAAAGTTTCGTTTTCGGACAAAAATGACTTTTCACCATGATAGAAAACAAAAGTATTTGTGGAGATGTGTTTTATAATATATTGATTTTTAATGAATTATTATGAAATAATTGGTTGATGATTCCAATTGTATGTTGGTGTTTTTGCAGTCGCAATTCAGCTGTTTACGGCTTTGTCATAGAAGAGTTGCCGCAGGTTCTCGTCGATGTCGAAAATATCGAATGTGCCGTTGCGAAGATCGCACACATACATGGACTGGATCTGCGAAATGAACAGTGTGTCGTAGCTTTTGGCAAGCCCTTCTTGGAGCTTCATGGCATAATTCATGGTTTTTACAAGTTCTTCCGATTCAACGTCTTCCTTTGTAAAAATATAAAGTCCAAATTCTCTGAAATTACCATAAAAGCCATTGTTGACTTTCCTGATTTTGCTTTCTAAGATTCGTTTCATGGGCAATGCCAAAGCCCAGTATTCGTATTCGTTTTTGCCCATCCATTGTCCGGAACCTAATCCGTAGGCATATCCTGTTCTATTGATATTCAGTAGATTATATTCATCCACCTCGCGCACGTCTTCGCCTGCCATTTCATTGATGAGGGCGTTGGCCACGTCTTTGTCTTCTCGTATGGCACGGGTCACTTCGATGCCGATGCCGAGATTACGGTCCTGGAGATCGGGACGGTCGCGGTTGACCAAATGGGCATAGCGCTCGCCCATCAAGGCGGCTAAGGAAGCCATGGCGTAGCGTTCAAAAAAACAGGTGTCGTATTTCGGAGTCTGATGATCCATTTTTTTTGGCGGTAATGCCGCAAAAGTACGTAATATTGGCGAAATAGAAAAAGGCTTGAAAGGGGTATTCTTTGACAACAAGAAGCTGTTTTGAATGATGTAGAGTTGAGTCCATTCCGTGCTATGTCATTCAAAACATAGTCATTCCGTGCTTGACACGGAATCTGTTTGGGATCTCCTTATGCGGATACGTTTCTATTGGGTTATTACTGCATATTAGGATGCCGGATCAGGTACAGCATGACAGATACTGATTGAGGGCATGATGGATCCTGATGAAGCGTAGCATAGCAGGCTATGTGAGCGTGACAATGGGCAAAATGAGCCAAAAAGACTATCAAATCAACCGAAAACAAAGGAAAAAAAATCCAAAATAATTCAATAATAACTTTGTTGTAAGGATTAGCTACGCTGAATGCATAGCATTTCAAAACAGCTTCTAAGTTATTTTGAGGTACGAAATGACGGTGATTTTTTGGGATGCAGCAAGCCTGGCGATTTCCAAATCTTCCGTTTTTGAAAAAATACTACCTTTGCGGCATCATCGGGGGTTAACTCGATAATTAACGATTCCTGACATGCGCAAACACCGGATTATTGCTGTATTACTCATTTGTTTTGCCGTTCTGCCATCGTTGAAGGCACAACGGCTTGGTGGCGGATTGATACTGGGTCCGACGTTTTCCACCATGCGCATCACGGGCATGGATAGCACCCGTTTCAGAGCTGATTTTTGCGGAGGTTTCCGCATCGGTTTGATTCCACAACATTCCGTTTTCGGTTTGGAACTCGATGTGATTTATTCGCGTCAAGGTATGCGTACCAAGTCAGGTCTGGATGAAAACGGCAAGAAAGTGCGCTATGCCATGAAAACCTCTTATGTCAACGTGCCTTTGCTGTTGAATGTGTATCTGCGCAGATGGAATGCCGATGACGAGGACGAATCGAAAATGGTGCGGCTGCGTGTGGGACCTCAAATCGGGTTTTGCTTGGGTGGCAGCGATGTAAAGACAGTTGGCGAAAAACCTTCTAAACACAGCATCATGCCGTGGGAGAGTAAATCCTTCAACCGTATGGATTACGGTATCGCTGCTGCAGTGAGTTATTGGTATATCGAGTTGCGCTATACATGCGGCTTGTCCAATGTCAGAAAGACCGAAGGAACCTCTGTCAATCATGTGATTTCGGTCACATGGTCCGATTTGTGGTAATGAAGGTTTCTTTTCAAGTGAGAAAGCAATATCTTGATAAACAAGCGCATATTTGTTTTTGTTGACTTGACGTATTTTTGGCTCTTTTAGATAGGATGGCATGTCAATTGTGACACACCCTCTCAAATGTTGTCTTATCCTTTCTCTGTATCGTATCTTACAGGATCGATGAGGATAAAATTGCTGGCAAGAATCTCTGTAGTCAGGTGGCGTATGCCGTTTTTGTCCATCCAGTCGCGGTTGCGCAGCGAGCCTTCGATGGCGACATGCTTGCCTTTCTTCACGAGGTTGCCCATGGTTTCGGCAAGTTTGTCCCATGCCACGATAGGGAACCATTGCGTGTTGTCCACGCGCTCTTGGTCGGCATTCTTGTAGCTGCTGTTCACGGCGAGGTTAAAGTGCGCTACTGTGCGTTTGTTCTCAAAAGTCTTCACTTCGGGGTCTGTGCCCGGGCGGCCAATCAGTTGGACCGAATTTCTCATGCTTGTCATCTCTGTAATTGTTTAAGCGGTTAGTAGTTGAATGATTTTGACGAGGCAAAGTAATGGCGATGGCCACGGTCCACTCGGTGATTATCCGTTTATTGTCGAAATTAAGCGTTTGTAAATGAATAAATCATTATAAACAAACATATTACATAACAATGGAAGGGATCTTTCAGAAAATGTGTTTTCAGAAAAATGCCTAACTTTGCTCCAAAATCCGTTTTTTATGGAAGAAATATTGACATTTTTGGAAGGTATTGCACAAAATAACAACCGCGAGTGGTTTCTCGCACATAAAGATCAATATCAGAAAGCCGACAAGACCTTTCGTCTCTTTGCCGAACAACTGATTCTGGGCATTGGCAAGTTTGACCCTTCTTGCCAAGGCTTGACGGTAAAGGACTGCACCTACCGCTTTTACCGCGACCTGCGTTTTTCGCCCGATAAACGTCCATACAAGTCGCATTTTGGCGCTTTTATTTGTCCGAATGGAAAAACCTCTTCATTGAGCGGCTATTATTTCCACTTGCAACCTCAAAATGATGAAAATCTGAAACGCAGCTTGATTTGTACGGGAATGTATGCGCCCGACAAGAACATGTTGAAAAGCCTTCGCGACGAGGTGTTGTACAACGGACAGCCTTTTGTCGATGCCATTGCAAAAGCGCCTCATTTTGCGCTCGACACCGAGCACAACACGGTGCGCGTGCCCAACGGCTATCCGAAAGACCATCCCTATTCCGATTTATTCAAGCAGCGCGACTGGCTGCTCGTCCAAAATATTAATGGTACGATGCTGTATGATAAACATCTGATGGAATGGGCGTTGGAAGAGTTCAAGACCACGTTTGAGTTCAGTCGGCTCCTCAACCGGACGGTTAATTTCGAGATGGAATAATGCTTTGCGTGGAGAACGGGAAGTTCTTGTCAGGTGTTCTGCTCCAAAAACTCGTGCATCTTTTTCTCTGAAAGGCGTTGCACGGTCCATTCGTCCAGTGGCACGGCTCCGATTGACCGGTAGAAAGCCAGCGACGGCGCATTCCAGTCGAGGCAAATCCATTCCATGCGGCCACAGTTGCGTTCGTCAGCAAGTTTGGCAAGGTATTTCAATATGATTTTACCATAACCGAGGCCGCGTTTTTCGGGAATGATGAATAAGTCCTCTAAATACAGACCTTTACGACCCACGAAAGTGGAGAAATTATGGAAAAACAAGGCAAAACCTATCGGGATGTTGTCTTCTTCGGCAATGACCACTTCGGCGGATTTTTCCACAAAAAGCGAGTGGTGCAAGGTCGGAATGTCAGCGACAACCTCATCGGAACATTTTTCGTAGGCCGCCAGCCGTGTGATAAAGTCAAGGATTAACGCCGTGTCCTCTGGTTGAGCGAGACGAAGATTAAAATTGGGCATGATGAATAACTTTTGTTCAACAAAAGTACAAATATTTCAGTCAGAGAATCAAGTGAAGTCATGTCATGGCAATTATTTGTCTAAAAAAAGTTACTTTCAACACAGAGAACACAAATAAAATGCTATTTTTGTCCTGTCGTTTGGATCATAATTATTCACCAATAAAATCTACAAGCATGAAAAAATGGTACCTTTATTTAGTTTTAGTGTTTTTTGCTCCTGCATTGGTCCTTGCAGAGGGCATCAGCAATCTCCATGTCTCGCCAACGGGCTGGGCGATGTGGAAAGACACACAGGCGGCTGCTTACCGAGTGACACTTAACGGCACTTCCGTTGCCGATGTCACAAAGCCTTACTACCATTATGACACGGAGGGCCTTGTGGTGGGACAATCGTACACAACAACAGTTGCCGAGCTGGATGAAAACGGAAACGCCGGAACGGCGGCCGAATGCCAATGGACCTATCAGTCTTGCGAAAATTACGGACAAATCACAGATTTGCAAGTGAATCAATCGGGAAACAATGTGAATCTTTCATGGGATTTTCAATCTCCGAATCAAGACTCGTTTTACTTTGATTTTGAAAATGGCTCCATGCAAGGATGGACCAAAATAGATGCTGATGGCGACGGCTACAACTGGAAAATGGGCGTGGCGCCCGATGTTTCAGGATACCAAAGCACCTATTGCCTCTATTCCGAATCCTTTGCTTATGGCCCCAATGTGCCGTTGACACCGGATAACTACATTGTCAGTCCAAATAAATATGTTATTAAAGAGGGGTCGGAGTTTAGCTTTCGTGTCTGTGCCCAGGACAATAACAACATTGCGGAGCATTACGGTGTGGCCATTTCCACCCAAGGCAACACCAATCCTGCCGATTTCACCACCATCTTTGAAGAAACCTTGTCTTCAAAAGGAGAAAAACAACAAGGGGTATGGCATTTGAAAACCATCGATTTAAGCGACTATGCCGGACAAAAGGTCTATATCGCTATTCGACATTTCGACTGCACCGATATTTTCTTCATAGATATCGATAATCTTAAGCTCACCACTGGAACAAATCGCAGCCGCGATGTGTTCAACTACACCTTTGATTTTGGTTTTCAGGGCTGGACCGCCATCGATGCTGACGGGGACGGCTACAATTGGGGCCTTTCAAACAATATGGGATCTTGGGGACATAACAATACCCAGTGTGTCACATCGGAGTCCTACAAGTCAGGCGTGGGAGCCTTGACACCCGACAATTTCCTGATCAGTCCGCTCAAATACCAAATTGGCACAGGTGCCAAAATGAGTTGGTTTGTGGCAGCTCAAGATGAGAGTTATGCGGCGGAGCATTATGGCATTGCAGTATCGACAGGAGAAAGGACAAAAACCGAGGATTTTGTGGTCATCTTCGAAGAAACCATCACGGCTAAAGGTGGTGCGTGGTATCATAGAGAAATCGATCTCAGCGACTATGTGGGCATGGAAATCTATATTGCTGTCCGACATTTCAATTGCACCAACAACTTCATGATCAATGTGGATGACGTGTCCATCGATACGGGAGAGGAAGGTCCGATTCCCGGAGGATGGAGCTATGTATTCGCTGTTTTTCGTGACGGGGAATATCTGAGCGATGATGGCGGACTGTATATGTTGTGTTATTCGGATGAAAACCCCGAACCGGGCGAACACACCTATTGTGTCAGAAGCATTTATCTTGATGGTGGAATCGGTAGCGAAGTGCATTATGCTATGTCTTGTCCTGAATGTGCTACCGTCAACTTCATCCCTAGTGCTGTTGAAGAAAAAGAGGTCTCCGGAGTATCTGTCAGCCCCAATCCTACGCGTGACAATGTGCGCATCACCGCGCACAACATCCGACAGGTGACGGTATATAACATGGCGGGACAGATGCTAAAGGAAGAAGCTGTCAATGCGGATCAAGCTGTTATTTCCATGTCGGAGTACGAATCGGGCATGTACATCGTGCACATCATGACAGACGATGAGGTCGTTGTAAGACGAGTGGCAGTGGCGCGTTAAGGCTTATTGGTACAATCTCAGTTTCAAACGGCTTGAGAAGTTCATGGGGGCTTCTTGAGCCGTTTTTTTGACCTGCAAAATGGTATCGGTTGAGGAGAAACCCATCGGTAATATCAGTATCTGGAAAGGGGCGTGATGATTTCACAAGAATGTCACGTGGATTGCTTGAAAAAAACTATCTTTGTGACGTTTTTTTGAACACAAATACAATCCAAATATGAGAAAAACAATTTTTTTAACGGTGGCTTTGGCTCTTTTCACTTTTGCAAGAAAAGCCAATGCCTGCACGAATTTTCTGATTACCAAGGGAGCCTCTACTGACGGTTCCTGCATGATTTCGTATGCTGCTGACTCGCATGTGCTTTACGGCGAGCTGTATCATTATCCTGCCGCCGATTATGCGCCCGGCACCATGCTTGATGTGTGGGACTGGGATGGCGGTATGTATCGCGGACAGATTCCACAGGTATTGCACACCTACAATGTGGTAGGCAACATGAATGAATACCAAGTCGCTATTGGCGAGACCACTTACGGAGGCTTGGAGTGTCTGTGGGGCGGACAAGGTGTCATGGACTATGGCAGCCTGATTTACATCACGTTGCAACGTGCCAAGACAGCTCGCGAGGCCATTAAAATCATGACGGAACTAACTTCAAAATACGGCTATGTCAGCGAAGGCGAATCTTTTTCCATTGCCGATACCGAAGAGGTATGGATTCTTGAAATGATAGGCAAGGGACCGCAACACAAAGGTTCCGTTTGGGTGGCACGCCGCATTCCCGACGGCTATGTTTCGGGACACGCCAACCAAGCCCGTATCACCACTTTCCCGCTGGCTTCGAGAAAATGCAAGACCAGTATCACGGATAAGAATATCGATAAATTATTGAAAGACAATGCTATCGATTGTATCTATTCGCACGATGTCATTAGCTTTGCCAGGGAAAACAAGTTGTACGAAGGAAGCGATGCACAGTTTTCTTTCTCCGACGTTTATAATCCTGTCAACTTCGGCGGTGCTCGCTTTTGCGATTTGCGCGTGTGGGCGATGTTCAACCGTGTGACCAAAGGCATGGACCAGTATTGGGGCTATGCCACCGGACGCGACATCAAAAGGGTGAAGCCTTACGCTGAAGGTCAGGTGCAGACCCCTGAAAACTTCCCCAGCAACAGAATGCCTTTATGGGTGAAACCCGACAATAAGGTGAGCGTGCTTGACATGATGAGTTTCATGCGCGACCACCTCGAAGGCACAGAGCTGGATATGTCGCAAGACGTTGGCGCCGGGCCTTTCCACTGCCCTTACCGTTGGCGTCCGATGGAATGGGAAGTCGATGGGGTTACTTATGTTCATGAACGCACCACCGCCACTCAGCAGACCGGTTTTTCATTTGTCGCCCAGTGCCGCGGATACATGCCGTATCCCGTGGGTGGCATCTTATGGTTCGGTGTTGACGATGCCGCCAGCACTGTGTATTGCCCCATGTATTCGAGCATGAATGATATCCCGGAATGCTTCCGCGTGGGCAATGGCTCAATGACCGAGTATTCCGAGACCGCTGCTTTCTGGATTTTCAATCAGATGAGCAACTGGGCCTACACCAAATACAACCATATCCATCCTGAAATTGAGAAACGGCAATCCGAACTTGAATCCAATTGGGTGAACAACGCCGTTCCCGCCATGGATAAGAGCGTAGTCGGACTGAAGAATATCGATGAAGCTATTTTCAAACTTACCAAGTTCTCGGCCAATGAAGCCGTAAAGCTTTGCAAGAACTGGAAAGACTTCTATCACCAGTTGTTTATCAAGTATGTGGATGGTAACCTCAACACGCCCGGGAAAGCCGTTGACGGACAGAAATACACGCCCATCAACAGTGCCCATCCGAAATACAGAGAAGAGTTTTACCGCCATATCATAGAAACAACAGGCGACAAATTCAAATCCTATTGAGTAAGGTTTTGAAGCCAATATTTAGGAAAAGGCATCGGTGCTACAACCGGTGCTTTTTCTGTTTTTGAGACATACTGCTCAAACAAAAACGGTACTTTTGCACTTTGTTTTTTGGTTATGAATGTAAAAGTCGAAGGCTATATCTTGGGTTCCATAGCTGCCGCCACCTACGGCATGAATCCATTGTTTGCACTACCGCTCTACCAGGACGGCATGGATGCCGCATCGGTATTGTTTTTCCGTTACGCCATCGCCATTCCTATTGTTGGCATCATGCTCAAGGCACGCGGTCGCAATTTCAAAATCGGTCGCAAGGAGGGATGGCTGTTGCTGGGCATGGGATTGCTTATGGCGATTTCATCGCTGACGCTTTTCACAAGCTACACCTACATGGATGCCGGCATCGCATCAACCTTGCTTTTTGTTTATCCCGTAATGGTAGCGCTCATCATGGCATTGTTGTTTCATGAAAAAATACCGTTGGCCACCATAATCTGCATCGGTGTCGCTTTGTGCGGCATCGCCTTGCTGTATAAAGGAGAGGACGGTGCCACGCTTAGCCTGACGGGAACCATCATGGTATTGGCTTCGGCTCTTTCGTATGCCATTTATATTGTCGGTATTAACCAAACGGCATTGAAAGATGTAGCTACGCTGAAGGTGACTTTTTACGTGCTGATGGTGGGCATGGTAGTGTTTCTCATCTGGCTTCGCGGCGGAAAAGCCATCATTCTTCCTTCACAATGGTACCATTGGTTCAATGTGTTGGCTCTGGCGGTATTTCCCACAACCATTTCTTTTATCTGCACCACGCGCGCCATCCAATACATCGGTTCGACGCCAACCGCTATTTTGGGTGCCTTGGAACCCGCTACAGCGGTCTTTTTCGGTATTCTGGTTTTCAACGAGACACTGACTTTGCGTGAGAGTATCGGGCTGGTGCTGATTATTGCCGCCGTCACACTTATCGTCCTTGGCGGCAGAGTGTCTCACGTGTTGCTCCGTTTTCGGAAAATGTTTCCAAGACTATCGAGGAAAGGCGAAAAGTAAAATTGCTCCTGAAGAGCTGGAGTTCCTACTTTTCAAACGCCAAAATGTGCAAATAGTGACCCCGCAACAGCCATCAGGTTTCCTGCAATATGAACGATGATGGCAAAAATATGGTTATCGTATTTTTCCTGATAATATCCAGCCACCAAACCAAGAATGGTAGTGAACATTACGATTCTAAATACGAAAAACGCATTGGCGCCACTTGTAAATAGTATCAGATGCGCCCATCCGAAAACAACGGCACTCACACATACCGATAAGGTTATTTTCCGACGAAAGAAGCAAAACCATTTGGTTTGCAATGGTTTCAAGATATTCAGCAGGAAACCGCGAAATAAAAATTCTTCCGCCACACTGGCATAAATGAAGATGAAAAGAAACACCTGCAAGGGTGTCATGGTGGTTAAAGCGGGATGCACTTCAGCGCCATTTCCAAATAGTCTGGATATGATGGCCAAGGGAACATTCACAACGACCGCCGTTAGCACCCCGAACAAGAAAGGTTTCAGCGTTTGTTTGAACCGTGGCAAAGAACACTTGTAATCCACCTGTTTTCGCAGGGCGAGAATCAACGCTATGGAAAACACAAGCATGAGAGAATGTGTCACAAAAGAAGTCGGGATAATCGTCGTATGCCAAGCCCACTTCCACCCTACATAAGTTGCCAAGGCAAAGATTAGAAGGGTCAGAGACAAACCGTAAAATAAACGCTTGCCGATATTCATGGAGTTTCTTCTATCATGGATGCAAATTTAGGAGAAATATCTTTCAGGTAAAAATTCAAAACAGTTTCTTATCTTAGCCGTTTGAAATTACAAAGAGAAATGGAAAGCGCGAAATATGTCAATCGGAAGTTGGAGTTTGTCGAGGAACTTGTTTACAACACGGATTCGCATATCTTTCTGACAGGCAAGGCGGGGACGGGTAAGACAACATTTTTGAAAGACCTTGCTTCCAAGACCTATAAGCGTCTCATCATTGTGGCGCCCACAGGAGTTGCCGCCATCAATGCCGGCGGTGTCACCATACATTCGTTTTTCCAACTCCCATTTGGACCTTTGCTTCCGGAAGTGCGGCAGGGAACTGAGCTATTGGAGTCGAAACATGTTTCTCCGAAAAGTCTGGCGTCGCAGTTTCAGAAAATCCGACGGGCCAAGTTGAAAATTATGCGCAGCCTCGACCTGTTGGTCATCGACGAAATTAGCATGGTGCGAGCCGATGTGCTCGATGCCATTGATATCGTGCTGCGGCGTGCGCGTCGATCGGAGAAGCCTTTCGGTGGCGTGCAGCTGCTCATGATTGGCGATGTGCATCAGTTGGCTCCTATTGCAAAAGCCGACGAATGGGAGCTGCTGGCTCCGTACTATGAATCGGTATATTTCTTCAGCAGCCTTGTTTTGAAAAAAACACCATATATCTGTGTGGAACTGGAACACATTTACCGTCAGCACGATGAGCGTTTCATAGGACTGCTCAATCAGGTGAGAAACAACAGTCTCGATACTGTCGCTGCCGAAACCCTTAACAGTCGCTATCAGCCGGGTTTCGATCCTGATGACACGGCGGGTTTTATCACTTTGACGACCCACAACTATCAGGCTGATACGATTAACGAGAGCAAATTGGCCGAAATCAAAGGCAAGCCTTTTGTCTTTAATGCCACGGTTAGCGGCACGTTCCCAGAATCGTCTTATCCCACCAAGGAACGTCTTGAGTTGAAAATCGGTGCACACGTGATGTTTGTCAAGAACGATCCATCACCCGAAAAACGCTATTTCAACGGAAAAATAGGAATCCTTGTCGATGTTGACAAGGAGTCTGGCGAACTGACCGTAAAATGTGAGGATGATACTTTTCCTATCACGGCGGTGGAATGGCAGAATTTCGAGTATAGCCTTAATCCTGAAAACAATGAGATAGTTGAAAATGAAATCGGTAGCTTCAAGCAAGTACCACTGCGGCTGGCATGGGCTATTACCATACACAAAAGTCAAGGTCTGACCTTCGACAAGGTGGTCATTGATGCCGGAAAAGCTTTCGCGCACGGACAAGTTTATGTTGCACTCAGCCGTTGCACTACATTGGAAGGTCTTGTGTTGAAAACCAAAATTGTTTCATACACACTAAAAACCGATAATGATGTGGAGGGTTTTGTCAGACAAATGCCTGATATGGAGCCTTCTCCCCAAAAAATAGACTTGCTGCGCCATGAATATGAACGAAACTCCATGCTCGACTTGGTCAATTTCGATGATTTATATGGCAACTTCGGGAGGCTGATGAAAACCATAGTGGGCAACGATTCTTTGTTTGAGAAGGAAATTATAGAGGATCTGTCGAATAAAAGAGGAAGAATGCGAGAAGAGGTGGTCGATGTGGCCCACAAGTTCGAAAAACAGATAGAGATGCTTCATGCCAATGGGCAGAAATGCGAACAGAATGACCTGCTACAGCAACGCATTGTAAAGGGTGTGGCTTATTTTGCCGCCAAGCTGAATGATATTGCAGGCAACCTGTTCGATTTGCCTTTGAAAACCGATAACAAAGCTGTCAACACACAGTTGGAAGAGGCTTTGAAGCTACTCAAAGAAAGTGTTCTACTCAAACAAAGCTGTCTGGAAGCATGTGCCCGTGGCTTCAGTGTGAGAAAGTATCGTGAAACCAAGTCGGTAAAACTGCTGGAAGCAGAAAAGGCGGCCGATACCACTATCACCATAAAAGAAAAAAAAGCGAAATATGGCGACAATCCCCTGTTGCAAGCCTTACTCAATTGGCGTGAGGAGAAGTCGGAAGAAACGGGTCTCAACAAATCCGGCATAGCGCCTGTTAAGTCACTCAAGCAGATTGCAGAGGAACAGCCTGTTACACTCAGTGCGTTGCGACGTATTGAAGGCATGGGGAAAAACCGTATCAATCGTTATGGTTCCGAGATTATCGACATAGTGTTGAAAATGTCAGGACAGATGTCGATAGAAGAACCTCTTGAAGAAGCCGAAACGTCAATCACCGACACTTACACGGTCACTAAACAGATGCTGGAAGAGGGTATGAAACCGGAAGAAATCGCCATGGAACGCAGTCTTGCCGTTGCTACCATTTACGGTCATATTTATCGGTTGATCATTGAGGGATTGTATGATGCTTCGGGACTGGTAGCTGAGGAGCAAAGGGCGGAAATCAAGAAATATTTTGAAAGCACGGGCGATCCTGGGCTGAAAGCCGCCAAGGAAGTGCTGGGCGATAGTTTCAGCTACGAAGCGATTAGAATGGTGAGGTCCGAATTGGAAAAAGACCGTTTTTTTGAAACAATGGAAAAGTCTCGTGAAATATCGGAATAGAAATAACTTGCGTATGCATCGCTTTTTCGGCAAAAAGTGTTAATTTTGAAGCCTAAAACATTTTACTACTATGAAAAAATTGATTTTTACACTGTTACTTGGATTCATCATCATGACACTTCGGGCGCAACAGCCCGTTGAAAAAACCTTGGTTTGGGACGGATTAGAGCGTCATTATTTAGAATATGTCCCGACCTCATATTCTTCTGGTAATGCTGCACCGGTGATGTTCTGTCTGCATGGCATGGGCGATCATGCGGCGGACGCTTTCAATGCCATAAATCCAATCGATTTCGCTGAAGCGAAAGGCTGGATAATGGTTTTTCCACAGGCAGTGGACTGGACCTATTCCCTACCAATGAACTTGGGAAATTTCCCCATGGGACCATCGTGGAATGCTGGGATTCATGTCGATGCGCCTGTCATGTTTATGGGAAACCCTTATGTTTTGAATGTTGACGTTAACCCTGATGTTGACGATACAGGTTTCTTAATCAAAACCCTGCAAACGCTTGAAGAGGCGTATAACATTGATGCCGACAGTGTTTTTTTCTGCGGTTTTTCATTGGGAGGCTTTATGAGCCACCGTATGGCTATTGAGCATGGCGATGTCATCAATAGTATTGCTGCAGTGAGTGGCAATGTCGGTAGCGCGATGAGCACGTTAACACCGGTTGCCAATGTCAATGTGCTTCAAATTCATGGCACTGCCGATACTGTTGTCAGTTACGACAGCGCTTCGGTATCTTACGGACAATACGGTCCGTATAACGTTGGTCTTGGAGCCGAAGCGAGTACCGAATATTGGAGGGCTTTCAATCACTGTGATTCACAAGCTGTTGTCGAGCTTTATCCCGACACGCATCCCGATAGCTTGACCTTTGAGATGCATTCTTTTTTGAATGGCGACAACAATTCCCGTGTGGCGCTGCTGAAGGTCAATAATGGCGGTCATTATTGGTATGACGGCGAGCACAACGATATTGATTACCTTACCGAAATCTATCGGTTTTTCACCAATACACTCGATGTGACCGGTGTTTCGGAGAAGGCAAAGGAAAATTTGTTGTCGGTCTTTCCCAATCCGGCATCCGATTTTATCATGGTACCCATCGATGGGTCTGCTGAGGTTCGGTTGTTTGACCTAACCGGAAACGAAGTGCTGCATGAGCATACCCAAGGACGAATAAATGTGTCGATGCTGCCTAACGGCTTTTATTTTTTGAATGTGTCCGCACCACAACAGCATCATGCAAAGGTTGTCATCAGTCGTTGAGTTGCAAAGCGGAGTTTGTTTTTGACAATATAGGTATTACAGATTGGGCAATTGATTTTGGCTTGGCATAATGAGGGCGCAAACCAAATATGCAAGCAATCCGCCTCCGCTAAAAGCGAAAATGATCCATAGTATTCGAACCACGGAAGGGTCGATTTCAAAGTATTCGGCGAAACCGCCACAAACGCCACAAAGTTTCTTGTCCGTCACCGAACGGTAAAGTTTCTTGTAGTTGCTCATAGCATATTCTGTTTATCAGGTTTAGATTTTCAAAAATAGTAAGACTTTCGGTAGCAACATAGGGGTTTGCAAGGTTGAAAATCTTATGAACGTCCTTGAATCCAGTCGCAGGCGAATTCGATGACATTGTCAATGCCTGCCGCAGTGGATTCCGGGGAGAGCAGAACGCGGTAGTCGGGAGGTACTCCGTTTTCATAGTTGCCGCCATCATTGGCGATGGTGCGGGTAATTGAAAAGCGATAGTGCCATCCGTTGGGCAGCTCGCCGCCATTGGGCAGTCCTAAGCCGCCACCGGTGAAGTCGCCGATGAGAGCTATGTTTTCGTAGGCCTGTGTGCAGACTGCAAAAAACGAAGTGGCACTGTACGATCCCCTGTCGATCAATACGGCTACCGGCTTGCGGTAATAGTCGTGTTCGAACAGCCCCGATTTGGCGGCATGAACCGTTTCGAGTTTTGAAAAATCATTGTGCCCCGGTCCCGACTTGATTTGTGTGGCGTATAGCTCCTGACCGTGGTTGTCGAACATGCTGAGCAATGTCCAGATGTTGTTGATGGAACCGCCGCCATTCTGACGCAGGTCAAGAATCAAACCGTCGCAGTTCTTGTAGCGGTTTAGAATATATTCTAAGTCGCTGTTGCTCACTGTGTTAACAAAAGAAGAATAGTGGATATATCCCACTTTGCCATTGCGAATGGCGTTGTGGGCGAGGCTTCCAGTTATGTGATGTTGGATGGTCAGATAGTTGAGTGCGACGATTTCGCTGTTGATGTTTCGTTCGGCAATCATTTTGTAGTACACCGAGTCGTTGCGCGAAACGTTGAAAGGTGCCATCAGGTTGGTGTGGCCGTCCTGCAAGGTGTTGAGCATGGCGCCCATGATGTCGAAAAGACTGTCATTGTCAATGTCGTTGCTAACCATCGGACGGTAGGTCTGATAGACCTCGTCCCAATTGACGCCCTTGAGATCGAAGAAGGCATACTGCTGATCGACTTTGTTCCAAAGGTATTCAAAAGTATTGACAGGGTTGGGTTCGAGTTCGTTTTCCATAAAAGCACGTTGGCAGGACGATAGGGAGAGTATTGCCAGCGTCAGGATTGCGATATGTTGAATGGTTTTCATGATAAGTGTCAATTGAGGTTGAATAAAAGGATGATATTTGCAAGATGCATGGCGTTATCGAATCTGTAATATCCAGTTTTTCCAGAACTTAAATAGTGCCATCTATAGGAAAATGCGATTTTATTTTTGTTTTTCAGATTGTACATAAGTCCGATTTCGGTGGCGATACCAGCAAAGGGTTTCATATGGGTTTGATAGGATGAAAACAGTGTTTTAGCCATGTTGCTGTTGGAGGTGTAGTTGTCCATGTATGCAAATCCGGGCCGCATGACGGACGACATCAAAGGAAGCGACAGTTGTGCGTATGCGGTCCAAGGCCACGGAGTTCTTTCTTCGTGGTATTTTCCGAAGCTGAAGTCGTATTCAACGCGTCCTTCCGCATCAAGGTTGAGAAATCGTGTCATGCAAAAACCGGCGTTCATCAGCGAAGAAAAAAGCTTGAAATCGTAGTAGCATTCAACCGATCCGCCTCCCAATATGCGTAGCCTGTTTTGATGGTAATCATTGAAGTGTCGGATGATGGAAAACTTACCATCAATGCCAAAAGCGTAGGTGTTGTAGTGTAAAATAGGCTGTAAGCTGTTGCGTGTCAGAGCACCCGTTGTTTGTAAATCGCCCAAAAACCGGTAGCGTTGCCATTCGACGGTGATACTGCTTTGGAAGCCAGCTGCAATACCATGGTACTGAAGCGGTGAGGCCCCGGCATCATAGCTTTGTGTGACTCCCAACCCCGTGCCAAAACCCAGATAGAAGTGCGCTTGTTCCTCTTGGAAAGCCGACATCTGTGAAAATACTGACATTGGAAAGGTTATTATCAGAATAAAAACAGCCAATCGGTTAAATATCAATTTATTGAAAAGAAACAATTGTTGAATCATAAAATGTTGAATTGACAATATTGCAGTGCAAAGATGCAAAATCGTATTGGATAGGAGCATGTTTTTGGCAGTTTTGTTATTAAAATGGAATGGCGACAATGCGTGGCAGATTGAAAATCACTATTTTTGCAGCTTAATTGAAAAAACACATCCATGGAATCAAAAGACAAGAATTTCAAGCGTTACTTGGTAACAACGGCTTTGCCTTATGCCAACGGGCCTGTTCATATCGGCCACCTTGCAGGCGTTTACATCCCTGCTGACACGTATGTGCGCTATCTTCGCATGAAGGGAGCCGAGGTCTTGTTTGTCGGAGGTTCCGATGAGCATGGCGTGCCGATTACAATTAAGGCCGAGAAGGAGGGATGCACGCCTCAGGATATTGTTGACCACTACCATGGGCTGATCAAGAAGTCGTTCGAGGAGTTGGGCATTAGCTATAATATCTATTCGCGTACCACTTCCAAAATGCACGCGGCTACGGCCAGCGAGTTTTTCCAGAAGCTTTATGACGAAGGGAAATTCATCGAGCAAGAAAGCGAACAGTATTTTGACCCTGAACGTCAGAAATTCTTGTCGGACCGTTATATAGTCGGCACTTGCCCGAAATGCGGTGCAGAAGGAGCCTATGGCGACCAGTGCGAAAAATGTGGCAGCTCGTTGAGTCCCGATGAACTCATCAATCCTCACTCACAGTTGAGTGGAGCCGCCTTGGTCAAGAAAATGACCAAACACTGGTATCTGCCTCTCGATCAATATGAGCCATGGTTGCACGAATGGATTTTGGAAGGCCATAAAGAATGGAAAACCAATGTGTACGGTCAGGTGAAAAGCTGGCTTGCCGCAGGTTTGCAGCCACGTGCCGTCACCCGTGACCTCGATTGGGGCGTGTCCGTACCGATAAAAGGAGCCGAAGGCAAGGTGCTTTATGTATGGTTTGATGCTCCTATCGGCTATATCTCGAATACGAAAGAATTGTGCGAAAAGACAGGTGACGACTGGGAAAGATGGTGGAAAGACAGCGATACCAAAATGGTGCATTTCATTGGAAAAGACAATATTGTGTTTCATTGCATCATTTTCCCGTGCATGTTAAAAGCTTATGGCGATGGTTACATTGTGCCTGAAAACGTGCCTGCCAATGAGTTTCTTAATCTTGAGAACGACAAGATTTCAACCTCGCGCAATTGGGCCGTTTGGCTGCACGAATATCTTGAAGAATTTCCTGGCAAGCAGGATGTGCTTCGCTACGTGTTGACAGCCAACGCTCCTGAAACCAAGGATAATAACTTCACGTGGAAAGACTATCAGGACCGTAACAACAACGAACTATTGTCCATCTTCGGCAATTTCGTCAACCGTACCATTGTCCTTACGCATAAGTTTTACAATGGCGTTGTGCCGGCTTTAGAAAACCTCACGGAAGCGGATCAAACTGTTGTGAACGAAATGAACGCCTTCCACGAACAGGTCGGCTCTTCCATCGAAACCTACCGTTTCCGCGAAGCCTTGTCGGAACTGATGAACCTTGCCCGTCTTGGCAACCGTTATCTTACCGAAAACGAACCATGGAAAGTCATCAAGACCGATCCCGAACGGGTGAAGACCGTCATGGCGCTTTCGCTGCAAATCGTTGCCAAACTCGCCATCCTTGCCGAACCTTTCTTGCCCTTCAGCGCCAAAAAGCTGCAAGCCATGATAGGAATGACTGAAAATGCTTGGGACACGGCGAAAGAAACGGTGTTGCTGCCCGCAGGACATGTTGTGGGACAAGCGGAGTTGCTGTTTGAGAAAGTGGAGGACAGCGTGGTGGCGGCTCAATTGAAGAAATTGGACGACACGAAAAAAGCCAACGAACTGAATGCATGGACACCGTCTCCCATTAAGGAACAAGTGTCTTTCGACGACTTCCAGAAGGTGGATATTCGTGTGGGCACGGTGCTCGAATGCACCAAGGTGCCAAAGGCCGATAAACTGTTGCAGTTCCTTATCGAGGACGGCATGAACCGCCGTACCATTGTTTCGGGCATTGCGAAATACTATCCGAATCCTGAAGAGCTTGTCGGCAAGCAGATCTGTTTCATTGCCAACTTTGAACCACGCAAATTGAAAGGTGTGGTCAGCGAAGGCATGATACTCTCCGCCGAGGACAAAGACGGTCGTTTAGTGCTTGTCACACCATCGCAGCTGGTGGCGCCAGGTTGTGGCATCGGATAACCTACATCCACATGGCCGCCCATAATGAGTTAGGAAAGAAAGGTGAAGACCTTGCCGTCGAGTACCTGAGCCGAAAAGGTTACAGGATAATCGACAGCAATTGGCACAATGGTCATGAAGAAATCGATATTGTGGCTAAGGACGGCGACATGTTGGTTGTGGTGGAGGTGAAGACCCGATTCAGTGATGAGTTTGGCGATCCCGATCTCGCCGTCACCAAAAGCAAGCAACGCTCCATTGTCCGCACGGCAGATGCCTATATTATCGAACATGACTTGGATGTGGAGACCCGTTTCGACATTGTTTCCATCGTGTTTGGCGGCAAAGAGCCAAAAATAGAGCATATAGAAGATGCTTTTTATCCGACACTCTAATCGAGAAATGACGCTTCTAATTGAAGCTTAGGCGTTTTTCGGTTTTCTATTTATTGGTTATCGTAGAGAGAAGGTTTGCCCTTTTATTTTACCTGAGAAATCTGTAGTGTTTTTATTTATCGTTTTGATTTTCAACGATTAATGAAATCAAAGTATTTTTTTGGAAAATTGGAAGCGTGAAAACGTAAGTTTTTGTATGTCAGAAAAATTACTAAATTTGCAGGCGGAAGAGACATTATTGTCCAAAGGGTTACTTGAAAAACAGATGTTATGGCTAAGGATTTGAAGCCGCATATCGGCATTTTCGGTCGTCGCAACAACGGAAAAAGTTCGCTTATCAACTACCTTACGGGGCAGGAAACTGCAATTGTGTCCGAACAGGCCGGTACAACCACTGATCCGGTGAAAAAAAGCATAGAGATTTTTGGAATCGGACCTACTGTGTTGATTGATACGGCTGGTATTGATGATGTGGGTGTACTTGGTCAGCAGCGTATGGAGCGCACCATGCAAGTGATGCAGGAAATCGACTGCGCCATCCTTGTCATTACTGACAATCAGTTTGGATATCCTGAGATGATGACCGTAGAAAAGCTGAACGAATATAAAGTGCCTTTTCTGGTGGTTCACAACAAGTCCGATCTGAATCCTTTGAATGGAGATTTCAAGAACATGGTTGAAAAAGGAGTGAGTGCCAAAGTGTTGGAATTTAGTACTTTATGGCAAGATAAGTCGGATGAACTTATTCAATTCCTGAAAAAGACCATTCCCGACAGTGCCTACCAGAAGGTGTCGCTGTTGGGCGACCTTGTCAATCCGGGCGAAATGGTACTGCTGGTATGCCCTATCGATGCCGAGGCACCGGAGGGGCGCATGATATTGCCGCAAGTCATGGCCATTCGTGATGTGCTTGACAATGATTGTCTCTGCGCTGTCATCAAGGAGACTCTCCTCGAATCATATTTAGAAAGGATGCCGCGTCCTGCGTTGGTAGTCACCGACAGCAAGGTGTTCGGCTATGTCAGCAGTGTGGTTCCCGAACAAGTGCCTTTGACCAGTTTCAGCATTGCGATGGCACGAATGCGGGGCGATTTCGAGAATTATATCAAAGGTACGCCTTACTTGTCGAAACTCAAAGACGGTGATAAGGTGCTCATTCTTGAATTCTGCACGCATCAGGTCAATTGCGAAGATATTGGCCGTTCAAAGCTGCCGCGTATGATTCGTAAATTCACAGGAAAAGAAATCGGTTTCGATTATATGTCGGGCTTGTCACCCATAAAAAATGTCGGACAATATGCCTTAGCCGTTCAATGTGGCGGATGTATGGCTACACGTAAACAACTGATTAACAGAACAAATGTTGCAGTTAATGCAGGTGTTCCCATCACCAACTACGGTATGGCCATCGCCTATATGACGGGTATTTTTGACCGCGTGATGTCGCCGTTCGGAAAGGATTAACCGCTTTGTATCAATTGTTACAGAGGCAGATTTCTTGTTTTCATAAATTTGTCTTCAAATTCAATAACGATGAGTTCTATTGCATCGCTGCTTGAGAAGCCTGAACTTGGTTTTGACGACCTTGTCGTATTGTTGTCGGTAGAAGACCCCGACGAGGTGCAACTTATTCTTGACAAGGGTCAGGAAGTCAAGAAAAAAACGGTAGGCAACAAGGTTTATTTGCGTGGTCTGATCGAGTTGTCGAACATTTGCAGGAAGGATTGCCTGTATTGCGGTATCCGTAAATCGAATGATAAAGCCGTGCGATATGCGTTGACGGCTGAAGAGGTGCTACAATCGGCACGTTTCACCTATGAAAATGGTTTTGGGTCTATCGTTATCCAAAGCGGGGAACTGCTTGGAGAGACTTTTGTCAAAGATTTGGAAGGCTATATCCGTGCCATTCATACTGCGTACCCTGACCTGCTCATCACGCTTTCATGCGGCGAGGAAAGTCTCGAAACCTACCGCCGCTGGTTCAATGCCGGAGCCAACCGGTATTTGCTGCGTATTGAAAGCTCGCAAAGCGACTTGTATTACAAGATACATCCACACGACTTGTTTCATTCTTTCGAGAGCAGAAAACAGGCTTTGGAGGATTTACGAACCGCCGGCTACCAGGTCGGAACGGGCGTAATGATTGGCTTGCCATGGCAGAATGAGGCGCACTTGGCACATGACCTGATATTTTTCCGTGAATTGGATATCGACATGGTCGGCATGGGGCCTTATATCGAACATAGCGAAACCCCTCTTTACGACAGCCGCGACGTGCTTTGGCCCTACGAAAAACGCTTCCAAAAAAGCCTTCTCATGATTGCTTTATTGCGTATCATCATGCCTACCATTAACATCGCATCGACGACGGCGTTGGAAACCCTCGACCCCAAAGGACGTAAGAAAGGTCTGATGGCCGGTGCTAATGTGGTGATGCCCAACGTGACACCGATGGCTAAAAAGGTCAATTACAAACTCTATGAAAAGAAGTCGGGACTTTACACCGATTCTTCCGCATCGCTCGAAAAAGTGCGCCAAAGCATAGAGGAAGCCGGCGATAGCATTTGTTTTTTCAATCCGGGCATCTCTCGGCATTTTTCGGATCGGACGAAAGAGTGAAAAAAACAGACAGCTTGTTCGAGTGGTTACCGCTGTTTTTCCGATGCCGGTCCTTCAATGAAGATATCATAGTAGCAGGCATCGTTGTCGTAATAGGTGTACCTGTCGCTTAAACAAATGGTAAACCGTTGTTTCCCTGAAGGAATCCCTTGGCCGATCGTGGTCCATAAACGACCGCTGACTACAGAATTGCCCTTGATTTCGGTGATGGTGTCGTAATGGCATTCCTGAGACTTGTATCCGTTTTCGTACAATGCGAGCAGAGAAATTGAAAAGTCTTTATTTGTGAAGGGGATAACCGAATCAAGCGGATTCTCGATACTGAAATCGACAGTGATGGTATCGCCATAATGGAAAATCGGCGGTGTTTTCGGTTCGGTACCGACTATTTTTGTGTTGATAATTAGTCGATTGGCACTAAAATAACGGTCCGAAAACAATCCGCAAAACACGGTGTCGTTCACATGAAAGACCTGCGAATGTCCCCAAGGCACGCAAAGAAACACCGGACGGCCGATGAAATCCCTGTCCTTCTGCCAAAGGTCGAACTGGGTGGTGCGGATCCAAGCGCTTTTTATGGTGGAAGCCGCCATTCCCGTGTGATAATGATAGAGCGAAGGGGCTTGGTAGGAACTGTTGAAAAGAACGGGGCGTTCTGCTGCGACTTTCCCAATGGCTTGGTAATAGACCTTGCTGCCGTAGAATCCGAAACGAGATGAGGCAGGAGTAAGCAACAGAATGCGCACTGCGATGATGAGCAGCAACGAAGGAAAAATGAAACGTTTCGTGTAACGCAACAGTTTCGGGTCACTCAGTGTATGCTTGTAAAGCAAAAGGACCAGCGGAATGACACACACAATGGTCCAGTGTGGCTCGACATGTCCCCGAAAAGCCATTAGGGCGAAAAAACCGAGAAATCCGACAATAACAAAGAGCAATGTCCGCTCAAAGGTGTCGTTCACCTTGTATTTGAACATCACATAAACCAAAGCGCCGAAGGTAAAAGGATTGAAAACCAACAATTGGTTGGGAAGGTATTCCAGCAGGAAACTCCATTGAAAAGGAGTGCTTCTTTGCATTAGGTGGTATTTCAAACTGGGGAAGTCGTTTTCAACCTGCCACATCAAGTGGGGGACGAGCAAAGTGGCGGCCACGGCGCACGAAAGCCAAAACCTTTTGTCTTTTAGCAATGGCAGGTTCGACAATACCACAAGTGCCAGAAGCAACAGAGCATGGTACTTGCTATAAATCATGGCAGCCATTAGAAAACCAATCAAAAGACTTCGTTTCAGGCTATTGTCTTTCAGATACCGTTTGTATTCCCCAAAAAACAAGGCGGAGAAAAACAGCAAGGCACAATCGGGAGCCGTGATGAATCCATAGATATTGAACATGACCACGGAAAAAAGTATGGTAAAGAAAACCAACAATTTATGTTCGTCAGGATGGGGTTCCTCAAGGCTTTTCCAAATCACGAGGCTTGTCAGCAAGGAGAGTAGCACGGTGACAAATCGCACGTTCAGATTGCCGTCGCACAGGATGTTGCTGATGCAGGTCATCAGTCCCACCATAGGCGGGTGGTCAAAATAGCCCCATTCCAAATGTTCCCCGTACATATAATAATAGGCTTCGTCGGCACTGACTTCGGTAAACACGGCTTGCAACAGGTTGACGATAAAGAACAGAAGCAACCCTGCGATGAGGAAAATCTTCCATTGCTTGTCTTTGATGTCGTTGGTCGTGTCATGCATATTACTTGTCAGGATGTTGCTTAGGGTGCAAAAATAAGGGTTTTGACGAAATAAAAAGCAAAAGAGGACAGCCCGCAAGCCGTCCTCTTTCAAAAAGCTATCGCCGGAACGTTTTATCCGACGTGGATGTTGTCGTTGACCAGTTTCATGATTTTTTCAACGTCGTTGCCGAGTTCGGCACGCAGGTTGGCATCGTTAAAGTCGGTCAAGAACTTAATCATGTAGTCGATGATATTGTCGGAGAACACGCCTTTTGCATTGTAGATGGCGCGGTCTTTGGCGAGTTCCTTGGCTGCTGCAACGCAAGAATCGGGAAGCTGTTCGAGCGATTCTTGGATCTTCTTGTTGCTCTCGTCGTGAATGTTGACGCCGACGTAGGTCTTTTCGGCGATTTCGAGAGCATTGGGCATCTCAAAGCCATGACGTGCTGCCACACAAAGGGCGGCCATCAGCAGGTATATGTCGGCGGTGCCGTCAGAGGCACGCCACTCGAAGGTCTGTTTCTCGGAGAAATCTTTTGCCGAATGCTTTTCAAGCGGGTTGCAGTTGGAGGCCATGTCTTTGCCATTGTTGACCCATCCGAGCGGGACACGCACCAAGGCGCTACGGTTCGAGAACGACCAGCAGAGCGAGGTGGGAGCTTCTTGATGAGGAACCAAACGCATGAATGCCAACGGATTGGGGTTTCCAAAAGCGGGCAATGATGTACCGGCATCCATGTAACCGGCGATGGCTTTCTTGCATTCGTCAGTCAGTTCGCCGTTTTTCAGCATCACCGACTTGCCATTCTTCGTGAACTTGCAGTGAACGTGCATGCCCGAACCGGCTTTGCCCACAGAAATCTTGGGAGCGAAAGTCAGTGTAACGCCATATTCGTAAGCAAGTTGGCGCATGATCCATTTGGCCACCACCAATTGGTCGGCAGCGTCCTCGATGTTGACAGGCAGAAACTCGATCTCGTTTTGCTCGTAGATCTTGCCGTCATGTGTAAAGTTACCCACTTCGGAGTGGCCGTATTTGATTTGTCCGCCGGCTTGCGCAATGAGGCGCATGGCTTCGACACGGTAGTTAGTGAACTTATTGTAAGGTGCACTTTCGTGGTAGCCTTTCTGGTCGGCAACGGGATAAATATCTTCGTCATCGGCGATGATGTAGTATTCCAACTCGCCCATGGTTTCCATTTTCAGTCCGGTAGTCTCCTGGAAAGCCAAGTGGGCTTTGTGCAAAATGTATTCCGGTGAGCTTTCAAAAGGTTCGCTATCGCGGTTGTAGAACGAGCAGAGCAGATCGATGGTAGGGATCTCGCTGAACGGATTGCGGAATGCAGTTCTGTATTTCGGGATGACATACAGGTCGCTCTTTCCTGCTTCGATGAAAGGGAAAAGGCTCGATCCGTCAACACGTTCACCAGCGGAGAGGATGCCCTCTAAATGCTCGGCACTCTCGATGACAAAGTTCAGGGTCTTCAGTTTACCGTCCCAGCCACAGTAGTGGAAGTTGACGAATTCTACTTCATTCTCCTCGCAGTAGCGAACGATGTCGGCGCGAGTAAATTCCGATGCGGGCTTTTGTAAGTAACGCACCAGCAGATTGGGGTTCATGGCAATTTTTGTGTCCATTTCAATTGAATATGATTATTGTTAATTGTTTGTCGTTTGTTGTCTCCGTTCTATAAAGCCTTCAAGGCTTCACCTTTTGTTGTTGTCACTCAAGGTGAAACCGGAAAACACAACGCCCGCGCAATTTTTAGTCGCACGGGACAGCAAAAATAACAAAAATAACCATGCTCAAGGCATTGCGGCGGCTTTTTCATGGGAAAAGTGCGGAAAGGGTATTGGGATGGGCAAAGGAGGAAGTGTGCCGGTAATGGTCGGCTTTCGATGTGGACGGCGTGTTTTTGCTGGCTATTCACACAGGATTGCTAAGAAGCTGTTTTGAATGGTTTCGAGTTGGGTCCATCCCGTGCTATGCCCCATACCTGAATGAGAACCTACTGACTTTGTTATTGCGTACCCTAAAATTAGGGTATGCAAATGGTTTTTATTAATAAGTCGCAAAAACAAAAATTTTTTGGGTAACGAAGTCAGGATGATGCAATAGGCAGTTGGTTTTATTACCGGAAAAAACCGTTGGTGTTTTTCCCCATTTTTGAATACGATTTTTCATAAATCTGACTTTGAATACTTGTTCTATCTATGTCGTGATCATCGGTGAAAAACACATCCTTGTTGGTGAAATTAGTCTTTTTGAATATTTTTATCTCTCTGATAATCACCATAATGAAAACTTTTTCGACCGAACATGCTCTTTTTGCGGCATTATTCCACTAATTTTGCAGCCGAAAATAAAAGAGGTGAAACCTCGGCATCAACCAAATATTGAGGAAATAGTATGGCAAAAAATCTCGTAATCGTCGAGTCTCCGGCAAAGGCAAAGACCATTGAAGGTTTTCTGGGCAAGGACTTTACCGTAAAATCCAGTTATGGACATGTCAGAGACTTGAACAAGAACAACTTAAGTGTAAACATCGACAAGGACTTTGAGCCGGAGTATGAAATCAGCGACGATAAAAAGACACTGGTAGCCGAGCTGACCAAGTTGTCGAAGGGAGCCGATACGGTGTGGCTGGCGTCCGATGAAGACCGCGAGGGAGAATCCATCTCGTGGCATCTGTATGAGGCTTTGGGATTGAAGGACAAGGAGACGAAGCGCATTGTGTTTCACGAAATCACCAAACCGGCTATTTTGAACGCTATCGAGAATCCCCGCGACATCGATATGAATCTTGTCGCCGCTCAGCAGGCCCGTCGTGTTCTCGACCGTTTGGTGGGTTACGAGTTGTCGCCGTTGTTGTGCAAAAAAGTAAAACCGTCGCTTTCGGCAGGTCGTGTGCAGTCGGTGGCGGTGCGTCTCATCGTCGAGCGCGAAGAAGAGGTGAACAGCTTTGTGCAAACCCATTCCTATCGTGTCATGGCGCAATTCCCTGTCACTGCCGATAACCAGGAATACACTTTGGTGGCCGAACTTTCTACTCGCTTCGATAGCGAGGAAGAAGCACGCAACTTCCTGACATCGTGTATCGATGCTACGTTCCGTGTCGATGCGGTCGAGAAAAAGCCAGCCTCGAAAAGCCCGGCACCGCCTTTCACGACTTCCACTTTACAGCAGGAGGCTGCCCGGAAGCTCGGTTTTTCGGTGTCGAACACCATGCGTGTCGCACAGCAGCTTTATGAATCGGGAAGGATTACCTATATGCGTACCGACTCGGTCAATCTGTCGAAAATCGCACTGGGTCTGGCCAAACAGGAAGTGACCGAAAACTATGGTGGCAAATACGTGAAAACACGCCAATACACCACGCGTACCAAAGGAGCACAAGAAGCACACGAAGCCATTCGTCCGACCGATCTTAACGCCCAAACCATCAAAGGAACCAACGACGAACGTAGGCTTTACGAACTGATATGGAAACGCACTATTGCATCGCAAATGGCTGATGCCCAGTTGGAAAGAACAACCATTAACATTGGCGTCTCGAACTCGGACAAGCAGTTTGTCGCTTCAGGCGAAGTGGTGCTTTTTGACGGTTTCCTCAAAGTGTATCGCGAAAGTTATGATGACGACCATGCGGAAGACAAGTCCGACTTGCTGCCGCCCATTGCCGTTGGAACCTCTCTTGACCTTGATAAGATGGAGGCCCAGCAGCGTTACACGCATCATCCGCTTCGCTACACCGAAGCCAGTTTGGTCAGGAAGATGGAAGAACTCGGCATAGGCCGTCCTTCCACCTACGCCCCCACTATTTCGACCATTCAAAAGCGCGACTACGTGGTAAAGGGCGATATCCCCGGTGTCATGCTCGATGTGAAGACCATCACGTTGAAAAATGGCAAGCTGAAAGAAAAAGAAGGAACTGAAAAATACGGATCGGAGAAAGGAAAACTGTTGCCCACTGACGTTGGCGCTCTGGTCAACAAGTTTCTGTTGCAATATTTTGACGACGTACTCGATTATAATTTCACGGCCAACGTGGAAAAGGAATTTGACAAGATCGCTGCCGGAACCTGTCCGTGGAACGACATGATAAAACGTTTCTACAACAGTTTTCACAAACAGATAGTCTCCACCACCGATAATTCGGGCAAGTTCAGTGGCGAACGGCTGCTGGGTGTCGATCCGGTTTCGGGCAAGAATGTCTTTGTGAAAATTGGTCGTTACGGTCCATTGGCACAGATTGGCGACACCGAATCGGAGGAAAAACCGCGCTTTGCCGGCTTGCGCAAGAACCAGCATATCGAAACCGTCACTTTGGAAGAGGTGCTGAAACTGTTTGATTTCCCCCGTTCTCTCGGCGAATGGCAGGGACATGAAATCACAGTGGCCATAGGTCGTTTCGGTCCTTATGTGAAGCATGACAATGCCTTTTATAGTCTTGCAAAAACCGATGATCCGGCGGCCATCGACATGGATCGCGCTATTGAAATCATCAATGAGAAACATGAAAAAGAAGCGCAGAACACCATCCGCGTATTCGATAACGATGCTGAAATGAAAGTCATGAACGGCCGTTTCGGACCTTATATTTCCTACCAAAAGACCAACTACAAGCTTCCTAAGTCGGTGGATGCAAAGGCACTTACTTATGAGGACTGCGTTAAATTAGTGCAGGAAATCAAACCTGCCGCAAAACGAAGAAGTTCCTCAAAAGGAAAGAAAGCCTAAGTTTTCATTGGAACAGATAGTAAGGTAGGGGAAACGCCCTACCTTATTTTTTTGAGAAAATAAAAACAAATCGTTTTTTCTTTGCATTTGCGATCAATTTTATTCTATATTTGCCGTGAATAAATGGAAAAACCCGAAAATCCAAAAAAGAGTAGGGGTTTCACTAAATTTATGACCTATGAAAAGAATTACAGTTTTATTGATGGCAATGGTTGCTGTGATAGCAATGGCGGCATGTGGCGGCAACGCCAAAAAGAACAATTCCCCTAAAGAAGTAGTGGAAGCCTATTACCAGCACATGGTTGACGGCGACTTTGAAAAGGCGCTTTCCTACACCAGTGCGTCAGAAGAAGAGGCAAAGACGTATCTTGAAAAAATGAAATCTTTTGAAGTGAAAATCAAGAGT
Organism: Bacteroidales bacterium; assembly: GCA_029983675.1. GTDB lineage: Bacteria > Bacteroidota > Bacteroidia > Bacteroidales > F082 > Limimorpha. The sequence goes on from JASBYY010000010.1 coordinate 41,396, forward strand.
TTCGATATTGTTTCCGAAACTATTGACGGTGACAATGCGGAAGTGGAAGTCAAGTACGTTAGCACCAGTAGCTTGATGGAAGAAGAAAGCGAGTCTCAAGAAACCGTCAAACTTATTAAAGAAGAAGGATGCTGGGTGATTGATGAGAAATAGAAGGACTGGTTTCTTTCTCCATAGGAAAAGCATCATTAAGGCGGCTCTTTTGAGCTGCCTTATGGTTATTTCCGCTTTCTGTAAAAAGGAAGACTCGTTGCGAGAAGTCCCTCCAAACATCCGATTGCGCACAGGCGACCTTTTGCTACGGTGCGGACGTAGTGCCGAAAGCAGGGTCATTGTTACTGCCGATAACAGCACGATGTATTCGCACATTGGCATGTTGATTTGGTACGACCATCAGTGGTGTGTTATCCACACCTCTCCCAATGAAAATGAGAATGATGAACCTGATCGCCAGAAGATAGAACCGTATGGCTTGTTCTTCCGTACGGACAGAGCCTCCCGCGGGCAGGTGCTGCGTATGCCCATTGCAGAAGAAGACACGCTGAAACTCTACAACTACAGCCTGTTTGTCAATTCCTACAATCCCCTCTTCGATAATGCGTTTGATGCGTGTGACACAACGCGGTACTACTGCTCGGAACTCATCTGTCATATTTACCAATCCGCACTTGGCATCGATCCGACCCAAGGTATCCGGCATAAGTTTCCTTTTTTTCATCCGCTCATTTACATCTCCGATATTTCCCATTATCCCGGGATTGAAGAAATATACAAGTTTGACTGAGCGTGGTTGATCGCTTCGCATACTCAATATTTTTACTTCTCAAATCCTTTTTCTCATCTTCGTGAAAAAAACTATCTTTGCAAGATGATATTAATATGAATTTAAAAAGTCTAATTCCATGGAGAAAAAAGAATTACTGAAAGACGTTGTCGAACATATCGACATTAAGAGCTACGATTCGACAGCGCTTATCAACGCCATGCGCAAGATGTCGTTCACTTCGCGCGAAACTGCGCGTGCCGCCGACATTTTGATGATGATGTGCGAGGAAAAGACCTGTACCAACATGCTGACCATTGCCGGATCGACTTCTGCGGCGGGCTGTATGCAGGTTTACGTTGACATGGTGCGTAACAAGATGATCGACGTGGTGGTGTCCACCGGCGCTTCCATCATCGACATGGATTTGTTTGAAGCCCTTGGGTTCAAGCACTATATCGGCGAAAAAGAAAATGTCATCCCCGACACCACGCTTCGCGAGCTTTACATCGACAGGATTTACGACACGTACATCGATGAAGAAGAGCTTCAGGCTTGCGACCACGCCACCTACGAGTTGTCGAACATGCTGGAAGCCCGTCCCTATTCGTCACGTGAGTTCATTTGGAACCTTGGTAAATGGCTGCACGAAGGTCGTGCCGTCAAGAAAGACAGCCTGATACAGACCTGCTACGAGTGCGGCGTGCCGATTTTCTGCCCCGCTTTCAGTGATTCGTCGGCTGGCTTCGGCATTGGCAAACACCAGTGGGAACGCAGCAAAAAAGGCGAGAAGTATTTGTCCATCGACTCGGTGCGCGACTTCATCGAACTGACGGAGATCAAGATGCAGGCTCCCGAAACGGGCTTGTTCATGGTGGGAGGCGGCACACCGAAAAACTTCGCCCAAGACACCGTGGTATGCGCCGAGATTCTTGGCTACGATGTGCCCATGCACAAATACGCCATCCAAATCACCGTGGCCGACGTGCGCGACGGCGCCTGTTCTTCATCCACACTGTTGGAAGCCGGCTCGTGGGGCAAAGTGAGCGAAAAACTGCAACAGATGGTCTATGCCGAAGGCACAACGGTCATCCCGCTCATCGCTTCGTACGTCTATCACAACGGTCCGTGGAAAGAACGCGAATACAAGAATTGGCAAAAGATTTATCAAAAGTAAATTGAAACGGTAAAGACTGTTTTTGCCAAACAACAACAGAGGATGTGTCACAAGCATGTCCTCTGTTTTTTATGACTTTGGAAGTAACCGCCAAGAGCCAAAGAAAATACTGCGATCGATGTTTTTTTCAAGAATGGTATTTTGAAAAGCCTGATTTTACTATTTTAGCAATTCATTCAACGAAAATGCATACCTATGGAAATCAGCATGTTTCTTGAACCGGTTCCCGTGAACTGTTTCGACGACACCTCATATCAAGGCAAAAACACCCTTGGCAACACCTTTGACATTTATCGTGACAAGGACTCGTTTCCCGAATTGGAAAACGTGCAGCTTGTCCTGCTCGGAATCAAAGAGGACCGGGGTTCGACCGATAATAAAGGATGCTCCGACGGCACCGACGAAGTGCGTCAGGCCTTGTACCCGCTTTTCAACCATTGGAAGGATCTGAAAATCGCCGATATTGGCGATATCTATCCGGGGAAGGAGATTTCGGATACATACTATGCTGTCAATCAGGTGCTTTCCGAACTGATGAAACATCATGTCGTTCCCATTATCATCGGAGGCAGTCAGGACATGACTTATCCTATGTTTCAGGTGCACGAGGCACTGGGCAAGTTGGTCAACATCACTGCCATTGACCCTGTTTTCGACCTTGGCAATGATGAAACCGCCCTCAATTCCAGTACCTATTTGAGCCGCATCATTCTGCACGAGCCGAACTTTCTGTTCAACTTCACCAACATCGGTTACCAGACTTATTATGTGGATAACGACAGTATTGAGTTGATGAAGCAGTTGCTTTTCGATGTGTACCGTTTGGGCAATATCAAGTCAAACATCGAGTTGAGCGAGCCGCTGATTCGCAACGCCAACATTGTGAGTTTTGACATGCGTGCCATCCGTGCCGCCGATGCGCCAGGTGTGCGAAATGCTTCGCCGAACGGTTTCGATGGCGAGGAAGCCTGCCGCATGACACGTTACGCCGGTCTCAACTCCAAGCTGTCGTCGATTGGATTTTTTGAATACAACCCGCATTTCGATGAGAACAACCGTACCGCAAGCCTCATGGCGGAGATGATTTGGTATTTCATAGAAGGTTTTTCGAACCGGCAGGACGACTTCCCAAGCCTTGAAAGCAGCGATTTCCGCCACTACAATGTGCAGCTTGCCGATGGCAAGGAAACCATCCTGTTCCTCTGCCACAAAATTACGGGGCGCTGGTGGATTGACCTTTCGTTTATGCGTGCCGACGATCCGCGCTACGAACGCCATCATTTTATTCCATGTTCCAAGGAAGACTACGACCAAGCCATGCGCGACGAACTGCCCGACAAATGGTGGCAGTTTTATCAAAAGCTGATGTAAGTGCCACAGGCAGATTAGGGAGTAAGCCCTGAAAAACTTTTTGAAAAAAGTCGTTTTTTATTGCAAAAATATTTTTTTCCCCCTATCTTTGTGGCATAAAAACATCAGTCACTTCTATTGCTACCATGAAAAACACGAAAAAAACACTATGGATCCTGCTGCTGCTTTCGGCAGCCTGCCGCATGGAGGCCCAGACGCCAGATGAGGGCTTCCTCTACACCGACTTTGAGCCTGACTTGGAAATAGATGAGGGAACCAACTACACCGACACCATCGAGATGGATTTTGACCGAGACGGAAGCCCCGACTTCATCGCCTATTACCGCTCCTACAGCTTTGGTGCGCGATACTTTTATTTAGAACCTACAAAAAGCGACTGGGAAAGGAGTTTGGTCGATGACACGGACAGCTTGACGGATCCCCATATCAGGTGGTCGAGCCTCACTTGTATCTTGAACTCCCAGGGGTCCGACCATTGGGGTATCAGGTGCCGGGTCGGCGACGACTTCTATTACGGCTGGATGCGGCTTTACTGCATCAATGAATTGGGTTCGACAGGAAGGTACTGTATTGTCCTCGACAAAATGCTCTTCTGCACCATTCCCAACTATCCCTTGGTGTGGGGCCAGACAACCGCAATAGGAGACCATATAGACATGCCATTCTCCATCTGCCCCAATCCGACTGACGGCGTGGTGCGGGTGAAAGGCAAGGGTTTCGCCACGGTGGAGCTGTTCAGCATGGCCGGTCAAAGGATGGCCGTAAAGACCAAGCCGGTCGAAGACGGGCTGTCCATCGACCTCGGCGGTCTTCCGGCAGGCGTTTACTTTGTCGGCGTCACAGATACGGAGGGTCGCAAAAGCGTGCACAAGGTGGTGAGGGAGTAGGTTGCACTGCCTGACAAATGGCGGCAGTCTCATCAAAAGCTGATGTAAGCGCCACAGACAGTGCACGAGAGGAAGCCCGGAGAAGGTTTTTGAAAAAAGTGGTTTTTTCTTGCAGAATTGTTTTTTTTCTGTTATTTTTGCCGCATACGAATCATAATTCATTATTAATCAATAATATCAACGACATGAAAAAAGCATTCTTTACCTTAATCATTGTACTGCTTGGCATGACGATGCAAGCGCAAATCAAAGTCCACAATGATGGACATGTAAGTATCTCCACCTTAAAGTGGGGCTTGGAATGTAGGCACCCAGTTTTATCCAGGAGACACCCAGTTCAACTCTCTCAATACCGAAGACTGGAACTGGGTGACCATTGCCTCTCCCAACGCAATAAAAGCCAAATGCTGGATTGTCTCATATCCTGGCAACAAGTACGACCACCGTTTCTTTGTGACGGCTGACGGCTACCTTTTCAAGCGCGGAAGCTGGAGGGCTTCCGATGCGAGTCTGCAGAGTTCGAGCGAGGCGATTAGCGAAGCGGGGGCAGTGCTCGACCAGATTACCGGTGTTTGGTACACACCCACCGACGATGGCGGAACTTCGACAAGGCAACAGGAGGACAGACGTGTCGGCTTAACCGCTCAGGAAGTGATAAAGGTTTTGCCCGAAGCTGTGACAGCCGATGAAAACGGAAAGCTGTATGTTGATTACGAGGCTCTTACCGTTTTTCTCATCGAAGCCTTAAAGGAGCAGAGGAGGGAGACAGAAAACCTCCGCACGGCATTGGAAGAAAACGGCTTGCTGAAACCAAATAAATGATAGGGTCATGAAAAAACTGATTTCTTTATGCTGTCTGCTGGCAATCATTATTAATGCCAGGGCGCAGATTACGAATGACTACAACTGGGAGATAGTTCTTGATGAAGAGTTCAACGGTAATAGGAGTTGGAACAGCCAGTGGCAGGACATGGACGTAAATATACAGGGGTACCAACCGCGCTGGATATGCTATGCCATGAACAGCTGGAATGACGGTGTCACGCTTTCCTCTTTCACCAACCATGCCTATCAAGCGGCTAATGCCACGTTTGAAAACGGGAGGCTGAAACTCAAAAGCGAGTGGAGGAGCGACACGCCTCTTTGGTGCGGATCAGGATACGTCCCTGCCCCAGGGAGGGTGTGCAATGACATGGGAAACCAGCACAAGTGCATCTTTTACCACTCTGGAACCATAGAGTCCATAAGTCCGTTCCGATACGGCTATTTTGAAATCAAGTGCAAGTTTCCTTTTCATTTGGGGTCTTTCCCCGCTTTCTGGCTTTTTGGAGGAGGTAACTCCGTCACCGGCCAGTATTACGAGGAAATCGACATCGCAGAATATTCAGTAAAAATTGGTGATTATACCCCCAATAAGATTTCGCACGGGCTGCTGTTCGACCCCAGCCAGAGCGTTTGCCCCCCTGTCCAAAGCTGTTTCGGAGACGTCGTCAGTTTCCCCAATCAGGGAACAATCACCCAGTGGCACACCTACGGCTGCGAGTGGCTGCCCGGAAGGATCACTTGGTATCTGGACGGACATATCATCGACGAGTTTATCGACCTCGACAGTGTGCCGAGCCATCCTTTAAGGATACTGGCCAACTACTCGATAGGGAACGACGCTGTTTTCGGCCGTTATCCCGAGCAGACCCCGATATGGAGAGACAGCGACAGTATGGTTGTCGATTACATCAGGGTATATCAGTTGAAATGTGACTGCAATACGGATGTCGTCATTACGGACGATAGCGGATTGGCTAACTTCGATCACCGCGTAAAGAATTCGGTGGAGATCGGATCAACAGACGGCATCAATGCGCTTCCGTCAGCAAATATCACCATCCGGGCCTGCGACCACATCACGATAACTGGACCGTTCGAAGTGCCTTTGGGAGCGCAGTTTGGCATGGCGGTTCATCCTTGTCCCTATCCCGGCGATTAGAAAAAACCTGTAATAATAATCTTTCAAAACACCATTAAAATATTGCTACCATGAAAAACACGAAAAAAACACTATGTCTCCTGCTGTTTCTGACGGCAGCTTGTATCATGAAGGCCCAGACCTCCGGGGAAGGCTTCCTTTACACCGATTTTGAGCCTGACTTGGTGATAAAGGAGGGGGGGTGGCCTAGCGATACCATAAAAATGGATTTCGACAGGGATGGAAGCCCGGATATCCTCGCTTATTTCACCTCTTACAGCCTTGATCGTTTTGCTTTTATCAAACCGGCGAAAAGCAACTGGGAAGACGCCTTCGCTGAAGGGGTGGACAGCCTGACGGTTCCCCATCCCGACATCCCAACCTTCGGGTGGTCAAACCTTGGCGGTGTTATGGCGCCAATCAACACCCCTATTCCGAACGGAACTGACCGATGGGCCGTCAGGTGCAAGATCGGCGATGATTTCTATTATGGCTGGATGCGGCTTTACAGCCTTTTCAGTATCAGTAAAGGAACCCTGTATATTGTCCTCGACAAAATGCTCTTCTGCACCATTCCCAACTATCCCTTGGTGTGGGGCCAGACAACCGCAATAGGAGACCATATAGACATGCCATTCTCCATCTGCCCCAATCCGACTGACGGCGTGGTGCGGGTGAAAGGCAAGGGTTTCGCCACGGTGGAGCTGTTCAGCATGGCCGGTCAAAGGATGGCCGTAAAGACCAAGCCGGTCGAAGACGGGCTGTCCATCGACCTCGGCGGTCTTCCGGCAGGCGTTTACTTTGTCGGCGTCACAGATACGGAGGGTCGCAAAAGCGTGCACAAGGTGGTGAGGGAGTAGGTTGCACTGCCTGACAAATGGCGGCAGTCTCATCAAAAGCTGATGTAAGCGCACAGGCGGTTCTTGTACTTATCGCTTCACCCTGTTGGGGTTGCTGGTGATAAAGCTGCTCCAGTCGGCTTTTTGGGAGGCTTTGGCTTTTTGTGCGGTATGTTTTGTATAATTAACATCTTTGCCGCGATCAATCCAATGGCATACGGCCGCTGCCAACGCATCGGTGGCATCCAAAAACTCCGGCATATCCTGAAAGTGTATGATGTGCTGTAACATTTTGGCCACCTGCTGTTTAGATGAGCTTCCGTTGCCTGTGATGGTTTGTTTGATGGTACGCGGTGCGTATTCAAAAATAGGAATGTCACGGTATAGGGCTGCGGCCATGGCCACGCCTTGGGCGCGACCTAGTTTCAACATCGACTGCACGTTTTTTCCATAAAAAGGTGCTTCGATGGCCAGTTCATCGGGTTTGTACTCGTTGATGATTTCTAACACGCGCTCAAAAATCTTTTTCAGCTTCAGGGCTTGGTTGTCGAGACGGCCTAACTTCAATACGCCCATGCGCAACGTCTCGACTTGCTTGCCTTGCTGGCGGATGATGGCGTAGCCCATCACAATGGTGCCGGGGTCAATGCCCAAGATGATTTTTTCGGATTCCATACGGCAAAAATACGGTTTTCAAGCATGTAAAGCCAAGCGAAAGACTAAAAGAACACATTGCGGGCAGCCAACACGGTCAACGCCATTATTTTATCGAGGACAACAGGGCTTTCGAACATGGCACGCACTTCGGCGGCTGTTTCAGGGAAATTGTCCAATAGCGATAGGTTTTTGGAATAGTAGTCGCCGAAGAAGGTGCGCATGGCGGGATCGGTATCGTACCAGTATTGATAAGGATTCATCGAAGATCGCGCACTCACACTCGATGGGGTCAACCCCATGCCATGCAAGGCCTTGTGACTGATACGTAATGCCTTATGCAAGCCGCGTTGACCGAAATCGACCGATTTCTCGAAAAACGTCTTCGGAAGGCGTTTTCGGCTGGTGGGGACGGTCAGCGCATCGGGATAGTAACGCTCCACCCATTTCCAATATAAATGATGGTTGCGGCGGTAGTCCAAAGGCAAATCGTAGCAAAATCCCAAGAAGTCAACATCAATAAACGGCGAAAGGGCAAAGGTGTAGTTTTTACGCACAAACCATGACGACATGGCGCCAAGGAAGCCCCGGGTGTAGAGGCTGTAAAGATCTTGGTTTTCGTAATGTTCAGGATTTGTTTCGTAACGGTCGTCCAACGACAAGCGGCTTGAACACCGCACGGCATTGGGATTTACGGCGTTGGAAGCGGTTTTGACAAAGGTGCCAATGGCAATATCGCCTAACTGTCCGGTCTGTTCGGCACCAAATATATTGAAGTCGATTTCCGATAACAACTGTTCGCCGCCGGTGATGCCGCAATACAAATAGGTGCCGAAATCCATGCGGGTGAGTTTTTCGAGGTCGAAGATAAACTCATGGTTGTCCAAGGCTTTGAAAATCAGTTTGTTTTCAAGGTGTCGGGTAGCCTTTTGCGCCAAGCGTTCTTCCTCGCTTCCGTTTTGGCTGTAGCTGATGTTGGTGATGTTGTCATAACCGAGGGCTTTCGCAACCACATTGACCATGCGCGAGTCCATGCCGGCGCTTATGTCAGCCAGATGATGCGTATAGCCGTATTCCAAATCCTTGTCGAAACAACGTTTGACGGCTTGCCGGAAAAGCGCATCGATGCGCTCCACAGCCTCATCTTCGCAGATGTCGATCTGACGTGATTGGAAGCGGTGATACGTGGTTTCTCTCCAATGGCCGTTGTCAAGATACATGGCTTTCCCGGGCAGAAGCCGGTGCACCTCTTGGATGAAAGTGGACGCATCGATTTGAAAACCAAAGGTAAGCATCCAGTGGGCGGCTTGAACGCCGAACGTTGCCGGTAGTCCGTTTTCTTTCAGAAATTGCGACAGCAGGTAAAAATTGGAAGAAAAAACACTGATGTCTCCCCGCTGGTAACAAAACACGGCGGAGTCTCCCGTCTGATTGGTGAAAACCACGGCTTTGTGCGTGTTTTTTTCAACGAACAGGCCTGTGAAAGGTCCTCTGAAAGCCTGAAAAAAGTCATCGGGATTTTTTTCGTGCATTTTCACGACAAGAGGAGCAAAATCATCCGCTTGATACAGGTCGAGAAGTTCTTTCCGGTTCAAGATGAGGCCGTCGATGACGATGATGAAGCGGTCGTCGTGAACCATCAGCCTGTCGTTCGGGAAGCGGCAATGCCCTGTTTCAAACACAGAAAGGTTGTCATCGGCAATCTTCAGCTCGCCAAGAGAAAACCGGTAGCGGTTTTGAGGTCCGAAATATGCGATCCAGTCGTTCATACGTGTCATATTACGCAACAAAGGTATTGAAAAAAGAGAGCCGACACCCTAAAAAACATCACCCGTTCGAAGTCGGACGGGTGATGTAGGGTACAATGGAGTTGGGTTTTATTTTCTGAATATTTTTCCCAAGCCTCCAAGGATGTCGGGCGCACTGTCGCCGTCTTTGTCGGAGAGTACCGAACCCGGCAGACCGCCGGAATTGCCGCCAAGCAGTGTGCCTAACAAGGAACCCATGCCGCTTGCTCCAGTGTTGGTGGTTTGTTTGGCATGTCCGAGCAAAGCCATCAGGCTGGGAGCTATCGATGCAAGGATGTTGCCAACCTGTAGATTGGAAAAGTCGCTCTTCTGAGCCGGATTCGAAAGGATAGAGGACCGGTTGCCACCTAAGAGATGACTCACAATCTTCGATCCGTCGGTGAGGTCGGCGCTTTTCAACATGGTAGCCACATTATCGGCGTTTCCGGCATGGTGCGAAAGAGCATCATTCAAAGAAGCGGCACCATTCTCGGTGGCGACATTCTTTTGCATGCCTTTCAACAGCAACGGAAGGGCATTGCTGATCACCGACGATACTTGATTGGGCCGAAGGTTGAATTTTTACTGATTTCACTCACGGAGTTATTGTCCGAAAGAGCACCTAAGATGTTGCTAATGTTCATATTTGATTTGAATTAGTAAAGGTTTCCTTTTTTTGACTTGATTCATTTTTGATACAGGGTGATGTTATCAAAAAAAAGAGCCAAGACCTTTTTTTTCAAATCTTTTTTGAGTGGGAAGAATTTGTTTTTCAAAGCTTTCCAAAGAGCGAAAAGGCATAATGGCAGAAAATACGGAAACCATTCTAAAAACAAAAAATGAAATGAAATAACCTATTCATTTTCAGCCATCAAACCAAATCATAGCCATTACCACAAAAAAATGGCTATTTTTGCGCCTTATTCAAAGACAATACAAACATTACATAGCTATGAAAACACTTATTTTGATTCGTCACGGCGAAAGCGAATGGAACAAGCTCAACTTGTTTACCGGCTGGACCAACGTCGATTTGTCGGAAAAAGGCATTGAAGAAGCCAAAGAAGCCGGCAAGGTGCTGAAAGAAAACGGATACAAACCCGAAATCTGCTTTACATCGTATCTGAAACGCGCCATCAAGACGCTCAACAACGTGTTGGATGTCATGGACATGGACTGGCTGCCTGTTTTCAAAAGCTGGCGCCTGAACGAAAAATCGTATGGCAAGTTGCAAGGGCTGAACAAGGCGGAAACAGCAGCCAAGTATGGCGACGAGCAGGTCAGGCTTTGGCGCCGCGCTTTCGATGTGCGTCCTCCTGCGTTCGAGATGAACGACCCGAAAAGTCCGCGCATGGATCCTCGTTATGCCGAACTCACCGATGAGCAAATCCCATTGACCGAGGCCTTGGCGGATACCATCGAAAGGGTCATGCCTTACTATGAAGGCGAGATTCTGAAATCCTTTGAAAAGCATAATCAGGTGATGGTTGTCGCCCACGGCAACAGCCTGCGCGGTATCGTAAAGGTGCTGAAGGGCATGAGCAACGACGAAATCATTGCTTTCAATATCCCCACAGGCATTCCTTACGTCTTCGAGTTTGACGATAACCTGAAGCTGCAATGCGATTTCTTCCTTGGCGACCCTGAAAAGATTGCCGCTCTTATGGCTGCCGTTGCCAACCAAGGCAAGGCCAAGTAAAAGGTTTCAGTCTGACTTGCCCTTGAGAAACAGGGAGACGTTTCTGAAAACAAATCCTTTCCGTTGAAAATTTTTGCATCACGATGCAAAAATTTTCAACGGAATTATTTTGTTGCCACCACAACAGTGTTTTTAAACGGCTTTACCTGTCCTTGCAAGTTGAACACTTCCGTAATGACGACATAAATGCCGATTGGGACTTTGTTTCCCATATCGTCAAGTCCGTTCCAAACCATGCTGCCTTCGGTTCCTACGCATTCACCTTTGACCAAGTGCCGTACCACGCTTCCTGCAACGTTGAAAATGTAGATGTTCATCGTGCAGCCGACTTCATCGAAATGGTAGCTGATGAAGCAATCATCGTCGAAACCGTCGCCGTCGGGTGAAAACACCTCAGGTGTGATGCTGATTTCAGCGAGGCTTGTCTCTGCTTTCTGCCACATCGAATTTTCATATCCCGGGGTGCCGAAATGCACGCTTTGGGCGGCAGAATGCCAATTGTCAGGTTGAAGGGAAGGGGCATCGAACGACACACGTTCAAGCGCAACCCCCTTGGTGATCTTGAGCAGAGGATGGTGCATTTTTTCCGAATAACGCATCTGGTCGATGACGATACCGTCTTTGCCCATTACGATAGCTGTGGCTCCGCTGTTGGGATAGTTGGGGAAGGAAGCCATTTCAACAAAGTTATCCGTGGGGCAATTGTATTGCATGCCTACAATTTGGCTGTTTGAGGAAAGCAACACATAACTGTGGGGTAAAAACAGATGGCTGTCGGCACTTACCTCTTTCATGGTGGTGTCGGCAGGATCGGGAAAGCTTTCCTTGACCACGCCGATAAGCATTTTGCTCAGGTCAAAAGTTTTTTCAGAGGCATTGTACAACTCGATGTAATCCACTCCCGGAGCGATGGGGTCGAACAGAATCTCGTTGATTACGATTTCGCCGCCGGAGATTTCGTTGGGCAAGCCGAACTGCACGGTAGTAGGGTCTTCAATAGCCGTTCCCACACAGTTGGTCACGTTGTCCACATGCAAAGTATAGACACGTCCCTGCTCGAAACCATCAGTAAAAACCAACTCTACGAAAGTGGGGTCGTTGGCATTCAGATTGACTTGTTCGGGGTTGGCATTGTTTTCCTCGATGCGGTAATGGCTTGGTTCGCCTAAGTTCGTTGCATCCATCAGCTGGTCGAACCAAAGCTGAATGACACGATCGGAAAACACATTTATCCTTGTGATGACGGGGATTGTGGTGTTGGGCGCATCTACGGAATTGATACGTCCGGGAGTGCCTCCCGAAGCATCATTGGAAGCCGTCCAGTTTTGCGCACCGGCGCAGGGATTCAAGGGGTCGATTTGTTCAACCGACCAGCCGCCATTGGCTTTGTCGGCATCGTGATACCACGCTGACGTAAAGGCGACTTGCGACACCGATTCGCCTTGCTGATTGCTCAGCATCATGGACGAAGCGTTGTTGTTGATGGAAAAAGAGCTGAAGCCTACGCAAGGACCGAAATCTGACAGTTCGGCTACGGCATTGGCATGGCAAAGGATGAGAAAGCCGTGTGGCGGAAGATGCCGGTCGTAAAATGTGTTTGTGGAGTTCCCGATTTGAAACTGCCAGCCTTCCAAGTCGATGTCGAAATCCGTCGTGTTGTAAAGCTCCACATATTCCCATTCGGGCAAGCCGACGACGGGCGTCGGGTCGGCCATGATTTCATTGATGACAATATCGTTGGCACTTGGCTGAAAGATGGAAAAAGAGACTTGTGCCGTTTCCATGACATTGCCTGCCAAATCGCTGATATTCTCAACATGGAGCATGTAGTTCGTCGCATTGGCAAAGGTTTGTCCGAAGACAAGGCAAACCCGAGAAGGCGAACTGTCAAAAAGCGCTTCGGTGGGATGACCGATGCCTTGGTTGACTGAATAATGGGCAGGATTTAAGGCGCTGACTTCTGTAACTGCTTCGTTGAAAGAGATGACAAGCGTTTGGTTGTCAACGACTTCAATATCTTGCAATACGGGAGGGTCTGTGTCGGTAATCGGCATACCGATGTACACATCATCGAAATAGAAACGCTTGGCGTTACTGACGGTAAAAACCGATTTGAAGCCAAAATATCCCGACCTTGGATAGGTATTGTCCACACATTGAGCCTCCGTAGCAAAAAACCCCGAATCATCGTAGCAAGTCTGCAATGTCCAGTTGCCCTCAGCATCGCAGTTCACTTTAACGAAAACCGAAAACGACGTGGCAATGGCCGCCTCTATGCCGTTGCAAAGACGTTGCCCGCCGATGCTATCCTTGCGAAAAAGCGTGATGGCATCGTTACTGCCGCTTTCGCCAAACCGTAGAAAATAACCTTTCGTAGCTTCCAATAAATCCGCATGATTCGAACAAAGATACACATCGGCATAGTTGTTTCCCGACGGGCTGAAGGCCTCGCGCATCCAAAAGCGCCATTCCATTTCCTGAAAATCGGCAAAGGGAAGCGATAAGTAAGCCCTGCCAGCCGCATTGGCATTCAATTGAAGCTGAAAGTTAGGATTTATGGTGTAACAGGAATCGGTCCCCGACCAAGCCGGATTTTGGGAGAAATCGCCATCCGAAAAGTCATCACTGACTTGGGCAAAAAGCGAAAAAGGCAATAGTAGCAGTAAGAGAAAGGTCTTTTTCATGGCATTACAATTTTCAAAGACAAAGATATTATTTTTTGTGGAAAACGGAAAATAATCCCCATGTTTTTCATTCCAAGGCTGGTGATAAGCTGGAAACATATAGCTATGGCCAGCCGTTTTTTTTTCTATTTTTGCGCAACGTTAAGCAAAAGGACAAGCCCATGAAAATTGCAGTTGTCGGTGCCACCGGATTGGTGGGCGGAAAGATGCTTCAAGTGCTTGAAGAACAGAATGTTAAAACGGACGAATTACTCGTTGCCGCTTCGGAGCATTCTGTCGGGAAGGAATTGTTGTTTCAGGGAGACAAATTAAAGGTTGTCAGTGTGGAGGATGCTATTGCGGCTTCTCCCGAAATTGCAATTTTCTCGGCGGGAGCTGCCGCATCGAAAACCTATGCGCCCCGTTTTGCCGGAAAGGGCGCCTTTGTCATCGACAACAGCTCCGCTTGGCGTATGGACGAGAGGGTTCCGTTGGTGGTTCCCGAAATCAACGCCGATGTAATAAGTCGTGACAGCCGCATCATCGCCAACCCGAACTGCTCCACCATTCAGATGGTTATGGCTTTGGCTCCGTTGCATAAGGCATTCGGAATCAAGCGCTTGGTTGTCTCAACCTATCAAAGTGTGAGCGGTAGCGGCATGAAAGGTCTCAGGCAACTTGCCCTGGAAGAACGAGGCAAAACGGCGGAACCGCCAGCCTATCCGCATCCCATTCACCATAACGTGCTGCCACAGGGAGGCGACTTCAACGCTGATGGCTACACCAGCGAGGAACAGAAACTGATTGACGAAACGCGAAAGATTTTGCGTGCGCCGCATATCGCCATCACGGCCACAGCGGTACGTGTTCCCGTTGTGGGCGGGCATTCCGAAGCTGTCAATGTTGAATTTGAAAATCCTTTTGAATTATTCATGGTCAGAAATCTGCTGCAAGCCATGCCCGGTGTCGTGGTGCAGGACGACCCGTCTTCTTGCCAATATCCCATGGCCATTGAAGCCTACGACAAGGACGAGGTTTTTGTGGGTCGTATCCGCCGCGATTTCAGTGTTGAAAACGGTCTGAACCTGTGGATCGTTAGCGACAACATTCGCAAAGGTGCCGCCACCAATGCCGTGCAGATTGCAACTTATCTTATCGCACATTTTTTTAAGCAATGAAATTATTCAACCATATCAACGAAGTCAAAGATATTCGCAACACCGTAGTCACCATGGGTACTTTCGACGGTGTGCATCTGGGTCATCAGGCCATTTTCAGGGAGATGGTGCGCTTAGCCCGGGAAGTCGGCGGATCGACGGTGGTTGTCACCTTTCATCCGCATCCCCGTCAGGTGCTCAACATCGATAGCGGTAATTTGCGCTTCATTTGTTCGCAAGAGGACAAGATGCGCCGTATTGCCGAATTGGGCATCGACAATGTGGTGGTCATTCCTTTCACTAAGGAGTTTTCGCGCACGCCATCGGAAATGTTTATCAAAGACTTTATTATCAATAGATTACATCCTTCCGCTATTGTGGTAGGCTATGACCATCATTTCGGCAAAAACCGCATGGGTGACTTCAACCTCCTTCAAAACCTCGCCCAGCAGTACCATTTCAAGGTGGTGCGGGTCGATGCGCTCGATATCGATGGTATTGCCGTTAGCTCGACAAAGATCCGCAATGCGCTTGCACAAGGTAATGTGAAAGTTGCCAATAAGTTGCTGGGATATACCTATAGTGTCACCGGAACGGTGGTGCGCGGCAATGAAATAGGTCGTACCATAGGGTTTCCGACCGCCAACCTTGATATTTCCAAAGAGTTCAAGATGATTAACAATGCGGGCGTGTATGCTTGCCGTGTGCAGATCGATGGCAAAGACTACGATGCCATGGCCAACACAGGAACGAGACCCACTATCGGCGACCGTGCCGACGGCGATTTTATCATCGAAGTGAACGTTTTTGATTTTGTAGGCGATCTTTATGGCAAGCAGCTTATGGTGCGTTTTTATGACCGCCTTCGCGATGAGGAGAAATTCAAAGGGCTGCCCGAACTTAAAGCGCAGTTAGAATACGACCGAATGGCTGCAAAACAAATATTGGCAGAGGCTTGACAGCACCGTATTTTTTTACTGAAAAACACCAAAATTACTTTCCTTTCCATGCTGTAAAAGGAGGATTCGGATAGTCCTTTTTACTGTATTCCAAAGGCTGTCCATCGCTGATGCAGCACACTTTTCCGCCCGTAGCACGTAGGATGGCTTCTGCGGCTGCCGTGTCCCATTCCTTGGTCTTGCTGTAGCATACGTACACATCGGCAGAGCCTTCGGCAAGACGGGCAAACTTCAGGCTACTGCCGCAACTGTCGAGAACCAATTCAGGATGCAGCGGACGTAGCTTGTCCTCAATATAATTGATAACCTCTTGTGTTTGGTGGGACCGACTTACCAGAACGGTAAACGGACGGAGTCGGAGAGAAAAAGGAAGCAGGAGCGACTGGTTTTTCCATGCCGGGAAATTACTTTTTAGCTGCTCTACATCGGGATTTTCCCTTTTATAGGCACCCTTCTCATCGGCATACCATAACGTGTCGGTCACAGGTGCGTAAATCACACCTAAAACGGGACGTTTGTCGTCAATCAGTGCGATGTTGACCGTGAACTCTCCGTTGCGTTTCACAAATTCCATGGTTCCATCAAGCGGATCAACGAGCCAGTATTTTCCGAAAGATGAACGATCGGGAGGCAAATCCTCCTCGCTGACAAAGGGTAACCCTGTTTCTGTCAAGGTCTGCTTGATGATGTCGCTTGCTTTCAGGTCGGCTTGTGTGACAGGCGACTGGTCTTCTTTGACAAACACTTCAAAAGAAGTGTTGTAAACCTGCATGACGGCTTCGCCTGCTCGCAAGGCAGCCTCGATGGACAATACAAGTAGATTTTTCATGCTACAAAGGTAGGCTTTTTGATTGGAACCTGTGCTGGCAGTTTCATTTACGTAAAAGTTTTCCGGAAACAAGAAAATACCTACTTTTGTCTGCTAAATTTTTTACAATGAGTAGGTTTCCCCAACGATTAATGATCATCCTTTTTTCTTGTTTTTTCTCCTCATTATTGGCTCAGGAGCCTGTCAAACCCTTTCCCGACAGTCTTTTCCAAAAGGAGTTGGATTTTATCTATCAAGCAGATACGAACGTTTCCATTGCCGAAGCCCCGATGAAATACGGGTTGGCGCTGAGCGGTGGCGGTGCCAAAGGCTTGGTCTATATTGGACTGCTTCGCATGATCGATTCCTTACAGATCCACATCGACTACCTCACCGGCACGTCGATGGGAGCCGTGTTGGGTGGTCTGTATGCTTCCGGATTGTCGGGCGATAGTTTGAAAACCATAGTCACCACTGCCGATTGGCGACGTGTCATCAGCAACAAGCAGCCCTACGACAGGATTCATATCCGGGAAAAAGACGAGTATGATGAGTATTTTGGTGAATTTCCCATTAAAAAAGGCATCCCCTCTTTTCCCATCTCTCTGATCGAAGGACAGTATTTGACCGAGTTGCTTCAAAAATACACCTTTCCTGTCAGAAACATCAACGATTTCCATGATATGCCGATTCCTTTGGAATTAGTGGCGTCGGACATTGTGAACGGCGGTGCCGTGGTGATGAAAAACGGATCGCTTCCCTTAGCCATCAGGGCGAGCCTTGCCATACCTGCGGCGTTTTCGCCCGCCATCATCGACGGGGTGCTATTGGTTGATGGCGGATTGGACCGTAATTTCCCCGTGGAGGAAGTGCGCAACATGGGTGCCGATTATGTCATTGGAGGCTATTCCGGAACATGGAAGAAGAGTGAGGAGGAGTTGGAGAGCAACCCGCTTGGATTGATCAATCAGTCGTTCTGCCTGTTGTCCAAACGCGACATCGACCGGCAAAAGGGAAAGGTGGATTTGCTCATCGACTATTCCCTCACCCCGCTGAAAAAATTCGGCACTTCCGATTTTTTCAAATACAACGAAATCGTCGCCATCGGCGAACGGGAAGCCCGCAAACTGCTGCCCCAACTGCTCGAAATCAAGCGTATGCAGGAAGCTCAAGGCGTACGGTATGAAAGAAAAAGACCAAGCCCGGTTTCCGTGCATATCGACAGGGTGGACGTCGTGGACGAAAAAAACTTCCCGCTTCCCGATTCGGAAATCGACTTTGTGAAAGGCGTGCTGGGCGAGGACTTCCAAACCCTTGACGACGAGCAGGTCTTGCAGCATAAAACGGAACAACTGTTGAGCTATAACCGGTACGACAAATTGTTTTATACTTACCTCCACGATACGGTTTCGCAACAAAATATCTTGACTTTCAAGATCAAAAGGAAACCAAAGGGAACCTTCCACACGGCTTTCCATTACGACACGCAGGAAAAAGCATCCATGATTCTCAACTACACCTACCGCGACCTCTGGTTTGACCATTCCCGATTGTCGGCAAAGGTGAACATTTCCGAACACTTTAAGGCGCGTTTGGGCTATTATACTTTTTTGGACCGGAAGGGAAGGTTTTGGATCGGTGGCCAATCCAATTACAAAGTGCAGAACAGCAACGATTTATCATTAAAGGTGATCACGAATTTTTTCAACAATGCCGAAGTGAACTTTTACAACAGCAATTTGAACGCCTCTTTGTCGGCGGGATATTGCATTGACCGTTCCAAGGAAGTGAGGATAGGCGCCGAAGCCAATTTCAACCGGCTGTGGAGTCCGCGGAGTGTGTTTGATTATTTGCCGGGAGGAGGTCGAAAAAGCCAGTCCATATACTGGCATGGCCACTTGGCTTTCCTGCTTTCATTTCAGCAGGACAACCTGAACAGCAAGTTTTTCGCCACAAGGGGCAATCACTTCATGGTCAGGGGTAAGCTGTTCGCCTTGAGTCGTTATCGCTTAAGGAAACCCGACGAAGAGAACGAAGGGATGACTGCCGTTTACACCCTGTTGCATCCTGATAGCAGCTTTTATCCAATTGTTGGTGACGTTCTGCAACTTTCTGTTTACGAGCATATTGCCATTCCTATCGCCAAGCGTTTCTCAATTCATGGAAGGTTTTTTTATGGGCTCAATATCGATTTGGGAAAACCCTTTGAACGAAATTTCCATTTCGACAGCTATTTGTTTCTCAATCAAAAATTCCACTTGGGAGGCGAAGCCAATCTCGATCCTGACCATCAGCTTGTGTTTACCGGATTGCTCAACAATGCCTATCCGATGAACAATATTACTTCACTTTATTTGGGTGTGCAATACAATCCCTACAACAAGATGTTCGTCACGCCATCCCTCAGCCTGGCCTGTGATTTGACCTCGCCTGTCCCCTTTACCGAAGACTGCGACTGGATTTTCGGCTATGGCATTGACGTGGCCTACCTGTCGCTCATGGGACCCGTCAAGGTCTCGTGGAGCAGAAACATTTTGCTGAGCAAGAATTTCATTTTTATCAGTTTGGGGTACATTTTTTAGAAGAATAATGTCTCTAATGCTGATGAAGTTATTTGCGTTTAATGAATTGAAAAACAGGTATTCTGATGGAGAGAACAGAGGGCTGTCACCACTGCATTTGTTTTTGGATTTCATAGGATTTCTTACTTTTGAGGTCGAAAAAAGACTGAATCCATGAAAAAAGCAGTAGTACTCCTGTCCGTCTTATCGGTTCACATGGTGCTTTTCGCCCAGCACAGGCAGGTGAAGATAGCGGGCAGCGTGGGCGTTGAAAACGTGAACATCAGCGTGCTCAACACACGCTACGGCACCTCGTCCGACGCCGAGGGCCGCTACGAGCAGCTGCTGTTCGACAGGACCAAGCCCGTGGATCTGCTCTACACCTGCATCGGCTACCGCGATACGGTGGTCAGCCTGACACCGCGCATGTTGCAGCACGACTCGGTCGGCATCAGCTTCGTGATGCGCAGGATGGACTACAACCTTCAGGAGGTGGGCGTTTCGGCAAGCCGCGATTTCTACAGGACGGAAAAAGCCGCGAGCATTGCCGACATCGGCTTTTGGGGCGACAGGGTACTGGTTCTGGAACAGAGGAAGGGGAAAAGCGAGTTGGTGGTGGTCAGCCTTGAGGGCGAGCGGGAGGCACAGTGCGCCTTCGACAGCCTTTACGAGAGCATCCATGTGGATTGTCTGGGCGATTACATCTTGGTGGGGGCGCAGCACTGTTGCCAGGACTATTCGAAATCAAACGCTTACAAGAAGAACAAGGCATAAAATATGACAGAAAAGAGCCTGAGCCGGTAAGGGTTCGTATCGACAGGTTGGATATTGTGGACGAAAAAGACAAGCCCCTTTCCGATGCGGAGATTGACTTTGTGAAAGGCGTGTTGGGCGAGGATCTGCAAGCCCTTGACAATGAAGAAGTCTTACAAGAGAAAACAGAGCAGCTAATCAGCTACAACCGTTACGACAAGTTGTATTACACCTTCTCACAGGACACGAGTTCGTCTGACAATATCTTGACTTTCAAAGTCAAAAGAAAACCTCAAGGCACTTTTCATACAGGTTTTCATTACGGTACGCAAGAAAAGGCATCTATCATCTTGAATTACACTTATCGCGACTTGTGGATCAACCACTCGCGGCTTTCGGCGAAAATCAATGTCTCAGAACACTTGAAAGCCCGTCTGGGCTATTACACCTTTTTGGATTCCAAAGGCAAGTTTTGGATGGGAGGACAGGTCTATTACAATGTGCAAACGAGCAATGACTTATCGTTGAAATTCATCACAGGATACTTCAATAAGACGGAGGCCAACTTTTACAATAGCAACATGAACGCTGCCTTATCGGCAGGGTATTGCATTGACCATTCCAAAGAAGTGAAAATGGGCATCGAAGCCAATTTCAACCGTTTGTGGAGTCCGCGAGGGGTGTTCGACTACTTGCCCGACGAAGGGAAAAGGCATCGTTCCATTTACCTTCACGGACATCTTGCCGTTCAGCTTTCCTTTGAACAGAACAACCTGAATGCCAAGTTCTTTGCCACAGAAGGGAACCACTTCATGGTGAAGGGAAAGCTATTCATGCGTAATTACTATCATTTGATGAAGCCACAAGAAGAAAATGAAGGGTTGACAGAAGTTTACGCCATACTGCATCCGGATAGTAGTTATTACCCGATTAAGGGTGATGTGCTGCAACTATCAGTTTACGAACATGTTGCAATCCCTGTTGCCAAGCGTTTTTCCTTACAAGGGCGTTTCTTCTATGGTCTCAATATCGATTTGGGTAAGTCCTTTGAAAAGAGTTTTCATTTCGACAGTTATTTGTTTCTCAACCAGAAATTCAACGTTGGCGGCGATGCCAATCTCAACCCTGATAACCGGCTCGTTTTTACAGGTCTGCTCAATAATGCCTATCCGATGAATAACGTGAGCCTGTTTTACCTTGGGTTGCAGTACAACCCATACAACAAGCTGTTTGTCACGCCATCCGTCAGCCTTGTTTGTGAATTGGCCTCACCCATTCCTTTTTACAATGATCTTGACCGGACTTTGGGATACGGCATCGATGTGGCGTACATGTCGCTATTGGGGCCTGTCAAGGTGTCGTGGAGCAGGAACACCTTATTGAGTAGAAACTTTATCTTTATCAGTTTGGGTTATATGTTTTAAGAAGCGGTATCCCGAATTTTAGAACAAAAACAGCTTAAGTATCCCGAATTTTAGAACAAAAAACAGCTTAAGTATCCCGAATTTTGAAACATTATTGTATATTTGCAGGGTGAAATAAATCCATATAACAGTATGTTTGATAGAACAATAGCACAGAAATTGGCAGAATGGAAAAAGTCTGCGGTCCATAAGCCTCTTATTTTGAGAGGAGCCAGACAAGTGGGAAAGACAACCATTGTGAATGATTTCGGTGGAAAATTCTCCAATTATCTCTATTTGAATTTGGAACGTACATCCGACCGAGAGATGATAGAAATGGATTTGCCTCTCGATGCTTTGGTCAATTTAATGTTTGCTCGAAAAGGATTGCAGCGTCAGCAAGGGGACACTCTTATTTTTATGGATGAAATTCAGAACTCGCCTCAGGCGATGACCTTGCTCAGGTATTTTTATGAAGAGATGCCGCAGCTTTATGTCATAGCCGCCGGATCGCTATTGGAAAATATTGTTGACGTAAAAATGTCATTCCCTGTTGGAAGGGTTGACTTTCTGCCTTTGCGTCCTTGTTCGTTTCGAGAGTTCGTTGCCGCCATAGGTCAGCAAAGCCAACTCGAAATAATGAGCCATCCTGAATATACGCTGCCTTTTCATCAGGAATACTTGGCACTTTTTAACCAGTATTGTATAGTCGGTGGAATGCCTGAAGCTGTGCAACATTACGCTCTTCATGCCGATGTGATAGCGTTGGATCCCATATATAGCCGGCTGCAAAAAGCTTATATGGACGATGTGGAAAAGTATGCTCTGACAGAGAAAATGACGAATGCCGTGCGCTTTATTATGCAGTATGGATGGAGTCAGGTAGGAAGCATTATCACTTTGGGGAATTTCGAAGGCTCTTCCTATAAGTCACGTGAGATGGGTGAAGCCTTCCGAATGTTGCAAAAAGCCATGTTGCTTGAACTGGCATATCCGTCCACATCCGTGCAATTGCCCGCAATACCTGAACTTAGGCGTATGCCGAAACTGTTTTGGCTTGATACTGGCATGGTCAACTATGCAGCCAAAGTGCGTAAGCAAGTGATAGGGGCGAATGACATACTAGATGTTTGGAAAGGACGGATAGCCGAACAAATGGTCGCCCAAGAGTTGTTGACACTCAATGACGATGTCAATCAGACAAGATCATTTTGGACGAAGGGGAAGGGAGAAAGCGGTGCCGAGGTGGATTTGACCTGGGTTGTTGACTCCGAACTTATTCCTATTGAGGTAAAATCGGGGCATAATTCGCATTTGCGGTCTTTGCATACCTTTATTGATGCAGCTCCCATCCAAATGGCTGTGCGTGTCTGGTCGGGTCCTTTTTCCGTCGATGATGCTGTTACGACAATTGGAAGGAAGTCTTTCCGCCTTGTCAACTTGCCTTTTTACTTGCTTGGAAACTTTGAAGAGGTGGTGAGAAAATATCTGTGAAGCCTCAAAAAGTTCGAAAAAATCAAAACAACTTCTAAATATTACAATAAACAATGAATCACACTCTTGTTTCCAAGGAAATTGCATATTTTTGTTGTGTAATAAAGGAAAAGTTATGAATCAGGCGACAAGAGAAACGGAGTTTGTTATTTTCGGCATTGAAAATACGACTTTGAGGCTTGGGATTTCAGTTGCTGAAGTGTATCGGGAATTGCAACGCACCAATGGTATTTCCACATTCCTCTATCCCAGCTATACAACGCTGCACACCCAAGGCAAAGACTATATCGTGGATGAGATCATACAGTATCTTCGTCAGCATAATCCTGATTTCATTAATGAAAAAGGAAAATGATGACTGATAATTCGCCCATAAATGAAACCCTTCTCCAGATTAAATATGCAAGGGTGGTGTCGTTTCTCGCTCAAACATTGGGTGTCAGCCAAGAACGTGCCTTAGACCTGTTCTACAATTCCGATACCTACAAATACCTGAGTAAAAAGGCATATCATCTGCATAACATGTGTGACGCCTATCTCGTGGATGAAATCATGCAGGAATTACAAGCCAAGCAATAGCTGCCAGCGTTTAGAGAAAAGGAATGTTTCAGGGTTGAAAAGAAATGAACCGTATTATTTCTGTACATTTTTCAACCTATTTTATAACTTTCCAAATTGAACTTTCATATCCTATGCAACTTCGTTTTTTACAAGATTTCCGACCCACACTCTTTGGGTCGCTCAAGACTTACAACCGTCAGAAATTCATGGCCGACCTTATGTCGGGACTTATTGTTGGCATTGTGGCTTTGCCCTTGGCCATCGCCTTTGGTATTTCATCGGGGGTCACACCCGAAAAGGGTTTGATCACCGCCATCATCGCCGGTTTCATCATCTCGTTTCTCGGAGGTAGCAGCGTGCAGATTGGAGGTCCTACAGGGGCTTTCATCGTGATCGTATATGGCATTGTCGAGAAATACGGGGTGCAAGGATTGGCCATTGCCACCGTCATGGCAGGCGTGATGCTGATGGCAATGGGCTTTATGAAACTCGGCTCTGTCATCAAATTTATTCCGTTTCCCATCATCGTGGGTTTCACCAGCGGTATCGCACTGACCATACTTTCAACGCAAATCAAGGATTTCTTTGGTTTGCAGCTCGACCATGTTCCGTCCAACTTCATAGAGAAGATGGGGGCGTATTTCCATCATTTTAAAACGGTTAACTTGTGGTCAACGGTGATAGGCGTAGTCAGCGTGTTGATTATTTTTCTCACGCCTAAGGTGTCGAAGAAAATCCCCGGATCACTCATTGCCATTATCGTGATGACGGTGTTGGCCTATTTCATGCGCCACCATTGGGACGTTGCAAGTATTGAGACCATCGGCGACCGCTACGAGATCAACGCCCAATTGCCCAAAGTCGCACCCATAGGATTCAGTATCGACAGCATACGCCTTTTGTTCCCTTCGGCATTCACCATCGCCATGTTAGGTGCCATCGAATCCTTGCTTTCGGCAACGGTGGCTGACGGCGTTACCGGACATCGTCACAATTCCAATATGGAGCTGATTGCTCAAGGAGCGGCCAATGTCGTCACCCCATTCTTTGGAGGGATACCTGCCACGGGTGCCATTGCCCGCACGATGACCAACATCAACAACGGAGGCCGTACACCTGTAGCCGGTATCATCCATGCCGTGGTGTTGCTGCTTATCTTGCTGTTTCTTGGCAACCTGACCCACCATATTCCCATGGCTTGTCTGGCGGGTGTGCTGGTGGTGGTGTCCTACAATATGAGCGAGTGGCGGAACTTCCTGTCACTTGCCAAACAATCCAGATCGACCTTGATCGTGTTGTTGGTCACTTTCCTGTTGACGGTGATTTTCGACTTGACCATCGCCATCGAAATCGGGCTACTGCTGTCTATTTTTGCCTTTATGAAACGCATCAACGAAAGCTCCAGCATTTCGCATTCTCTCAAAAAGTTGGATATCTCTAAAGAAATAGAATCCCATTCCGGCAACCTGAAAGATGAGGTGCTGGAAATACCCCAAGGCGTGGATGTCTATGAAATCGACGGACCGTTTTTCTTCGGTATTGCCAACAAGTTCGACGAACTGATGCGTGAAATCGGCGACAAGCCCAAGGTGCGTATCATACGGATGCGCAAGGTGCCATTCATCGATTCCACAGGATTGAACAACCTTGAAAACCTGTGCAAAAACGCCCAGAAGGAGAAAATACAAATCATCTTATCCGGCGTGAACCAGAATGTGCGCCAAAGCCTCGACAAATCGAAGGTGCCGGCGTTGGTGGGCGAGGACAACATCTGCGACCATATCCATGCAGCCATGGCCAAAGCAACGGCAATGGTAAGAAAAAAGGAAGAAGCGAGGGGGTAAGGGTTTTCCCTCATCCCCTTGCTGTTGAGAAGTTGGTTTCAAAACATAATTCTAAAGAACAGAATGAAAAAAAAGATTATTTTTGCACAAAGAAACAATCCTGTGTTAACGGTGCCAGTCTAACAGAACAGGACAAGAATGAAATGGCACAGTCTTGCATCAGGTCTTATTAGAGTCTGTTTAAATTTCAATGAAATAATTTGTTAAGCATGATTTTTGCGAAG
>JASBYY010000011.1 GCA_029983675.1 Bacteroidales bacterium
TTCCTCGTTCGCAGCGCAGCATGGAAGAAAGACCAGAAACTGCCTTATTCCGCCGACGCCGCTATGGCCAAGCTCTTTGCAGCAGAAACAGCCATGGAAGTGACGACCAAGGCCGTCCAGTTCCACGGAGGCTATGGTTACACACGCGAATATCCTGTGGAGCGCATGATGCGTGACGCTAAGATCACAGAGATCTACGAAGGTACATCGGAAGTGCAACGTATGGTCATCGCAGCTCATTTATTTAAATAAGGAGGGGAGAATATGAATATTGTAGTTTGCATTAAACAAGTTCCGGACACAACGGAAATCAAAATAGATCCGGTAAAGGGAACCCTGATCCGCGAAGGTGTTCCGAGCATTATGAATCCCGACGACAAAGGCGGCCTCGAAATGGCACTGCGTTTCAAGGATCAATTTGGCGCAAAGGTCACCGTCATTTCCATGGGACCTCCGCAAGCCGACCTCATCCTGCGCGAAGCTTTGGCGATGGGTGTTGACAGAGCCATCCTGTTGTCCGACAGAAAATTTGCCGGAGCCGACACATTGGCAACCTCTTATGCCTTGTCAGGCGCCATGCGCACCTTGGATTATGACCTGATCATCGCTGGCCGTCAGGCTATCGACGGCGACACCGCCCAGGTCGGTCCCGAAATGGCTGAGCACCTTGAACTGCCTCAGATCTCTTATGTTATCGATGCCCAAAAGAAAGACGACAACACCTTGATCGTGAAAAAAGAAAACGAAGACTGCGTCCAGACACTCGAAGTGGAAGGCAAATGCGTGCTCACCGTTCTCGCTTCCGCTTTCAAGCCGCGTTACATGAGCGTTTCGGGTATCGTAGAGGCTTACGACAAGGAAGTCGAAGTTTGGGGCGTTGACAAGATTGACGTCGATGAACAGAAACTCGGTCTGGCCGGTTCGCCTACCAAGGTGTTCCAGTCGTTCCCCAAGAAAATGAAAGCTCCGGGTGAACTCCACGAAGTCAGTGAGGAAGAAGCCGTTGAGTTGATTGTTACTAAGTTAAAGGAAAAACACCTCATTTAATTGCCATCGCTATGAATACAGAAGATTATAAAAACGTTTATGTATTTGCTGAACAACGCAATGGCGTGATTCAGCCTGTTGCTTATGAACTTTTAGGCAAAGCCTGTGACTTGGCCGCCTCTTTGGGCGAAAAGGTAGTGGCTGTGCTGCTTGGCTGTGGCATTAAGGATCAAGCGCAAAAACTCATCGAGTTTGGCGCTGATGAAGTCATTGTGGCCGATTGTGCGGAATTAAAGGATTACCTGACCGAACAATACACACAAGCCATGTACCAGATTGTCGATGCCGGCAAACCGAGCATTGTGCTTTATGGTGCTACGACTATTGGCCGTGACTTGGCTCCGCGTATTTCCTGCCGTTTCAAAACCGGTTTGACTGCCGACTGCACCAAGTTGGAAATCGCCGACACCGATAACGGCAAACAGTTCCGCATGACCCGTCCCGCCTTCGGTGGCAACCTGATGGCTACCATCATCTGCCCGAACAACCGTCCGCAGATGTCAACCGTGCGTCCCGGCGTGATGCAAAAACGCACCCGCGACGACAGCAGGAAAGGCGTTGTCAACGAATTTAAGCCTGTTTTCGATGCTTCACGTTTCAAAGTGAAATTGATCGAAACAACGATGAACTGCAAATGTGCCGATGACATTACCACTGCTAAGATTTTGGTATCCGGTGGTCGTGGTGTCCACAACAAGGAAGGCTTCCAGAAACTGCAAGGCTTGGCCGATGTCGTCGGCGGCATGGTGTCGTCGTCACGCGCCATGGTCGATGCCGGTGTCATGGACCATTGCTTCCAGGTTGGACAAACGGGTAAGACCGTCCGTCCCAGCCTTTATATGGCCTGCGGTATCTCAGGTGCCATCCAGCACTTGGCCGGTATGGAAGAATCTGACTTTATCATTGCCATCAACAAGGACAAGTTCGCACCGATTTTCTCGGTGGCAGACCTTGGCATCGTAGGTGACTTGCATAAAATCGTCCCCATGCTGACAGAACGTCTGAAAAAGGAGATCGAAAAATAATCCGTTCACCTTTAATGAAAAAAGGTCATCCATCGGATGACCTTTTTCTAATTAATTGTTATACAGATATTTAACAAAATATACAACCTGTTGGTTTATTCCATATTTGTATAAATGGCTTGAACGTCTTCGTCTTCTTCAATCTTGTCGATGAATTTTTCGATTTCGGCCATCTGTTCTTCGGTGAAACTTACCGTAGCATTGGGAAAACGTTGCAGATTGGCTTTCACAATGTTCACCTTAAGATTTTCCAGCGCATCGTGCATGGTGCCGTAGTCGGTCCAAGCAGCATACGCCGTGGTGATAGTGGTGCCTTCTTCCTCATCGGTCTCGCTTACGATTTCCTCTAATCCGGCATCAATCAGTTCAAGTTCCAGGTCGTCCTTGTTCATGCCTTCTGGAAGTTCGATTTCGAATACAGCCTTGCGGGTGAACATAAATTCCAACGAACCCATGGGTAAAAAGCTGCCGCCCGACTTGTTGAAATAGGACTTCACATTGGCAACGGTGCGCGTGGTGTTGTCAGTAGCGCATTCCACCATGCACTGTATGCCGAAAGGACCTTTGCCTTCGTAAGTGACCTCAACCATGTCAGCCATGTTTTTATCGGAAGCACGCTTAATGGCGGCATCGATATTGTCCTTGGGCATGTTTTCAGCCTTGGCATTCTGGATGGCTTGACGCAATTTGGGGTTCATGTCGGGGTCAGGACCACCTTCTTTGGCAGCAATGGTGATTAATTTACCGAGTTTGGGAAACACTCTCGACATGTGTCCCCATCTTTTCATCTTGGCCGCTTTGCGGTATTCAAATGCTCTTCCCATACTTGTTGTTTTGATTTACGGGTGCAAAGATAGTAAAATTCCAGCTCGAAGATTAAGCCCGAACAAGAAAAGTTCGCATTGCCGGGAAAGCAAAAGCCCATCCACCGAAAGCCCCATTTACGATTGGTTAGAGAGAAATCATACAAACGCGACTGCAAAAATCAAAACATTGTGAATGACGCTGAAAAAATTGTCTATCTTCGTGCAGTAAAATACAGATATGAAAGAACTCAACGTGTTGGTAATCTCTGAGGATGACACTGCTGCCGGACCTATGGCTGCGGCATTTCTTCGCGATTATTCCCTACACATCCATGCGGTTTCTGCCGGAATACACCCTGCCACACAACTGCACCCTTTGACCCAAGAAGTGATGCGTGAGTGCTTAATCAACATGGACGACATCGTTCCTTGCTCCGTTAACGCATTGGACAGGAACAATTTCGATGTCATCCTAACACTTGACGAAGTCGATTGGGGGGATTGTAAACCTGTTACAATCATTCCCATTGCCGTTGTCCCGCATGAAGCAACCATAACAGGATTTCGAATGATGCGTGACTGGTTGAAAAACAAAACCTACATCCTTTTTCGGGATGCGTTGCGGGAACTGATGCGCTGCAAATAGAATCGGTGTACGTTCCGAAGCATTTGAAGCAAAAACGATATGCTTATTTATAGACCTCGCTTTCGGAAATGAGGTTGTTCAACAAAGCATAAACGGTGAGGCCAGAAACCGATCTGATTCCCGTCTTTTTTGAGATATTCTTCCGGTGCGAGATAACCGTATGGATCGAGATGTTAAGCCGATCCGAGATCTCCTTGTTGGTCATCCCCTTAGCCACTGCAACCAGCACGTCGTTCTCACGTTTAGAAAGATCCACGTTACCATCTTCGTTCTTATTTGAGGCGTTCTTCTGGTTTTTCCATTCGCCCAGTTTTGCCATGACACTTTGCTGTGTGTCGTTGATTTCTATTACACCGTCATACAATACCAAAAGGTTCGGATCGATATAGGTCTTGACGAGAGCCAGAATGACAAGCTGCGGATGATTTTTTTTCAGTTTCTCAGGAAGATCGCGTTCGGAATATCCTAACAAAAGGGGGTCAATGATCAACATGTCGCAATCGGAAGCCAGCACCCGTTCGGAAAGACGTTCGGGTGTGTCGAGATTAGCGACGACGACTATCTGCTGCTGATCTTCGAAATAGGCGTTCAAACCGGCGGTAACAATAGGGGAGCCTTCGCAAATAATGATCCTCGTTCTCATGACCATGCGTTTTCAAGTAATTCGACATAAGGGATCAGCACACGATTTTCAATCAGCGTGTGACGGTTAAGGTCGTTTGAAAGTTCGATAATGGCAAATGAAATGGCGATGCGGTTTTCCTGGTCAATATCTGTCGGGAGGTACTTGATGATGATGTTCATCAAGTCGTTCAACGTGTCTTCCACATTGCTGTGATTATGTTTGAACTCGTCGATGCTGAAATCATTCGGGTGCTTGTTGTCAATAAGTTGTTCGATGTAGGGAAATACCGTTTTCTCTTCGTAATCGAAATGATGAATCACTTCGGTCTTGTAGTCTTCGAAAAAACGCTGCAACATGTCGCCGTATCGTGCATGGCACGAGCGGACCACCTCCTGCAAGAGGCGTTCGATATGCGGAATACGAGTTTTAAGATAGTAACGATGCGAAGTCTTGAGAAACGAAAACAGGTTTTCCATATTCACCGCATTCAGGTCGTTATGGCGGGGCACAAAACTGTCGTTGGAGTAAACCCTACATATCAACAGAAAGCAAGCCGGGGAGATGCCGTACTGACGACACACTTCAGCGACGTTATGGTCGCCGAAGCCAAGTGCAATACCGAAACGCGGCAACAAAAACAATAAATTTGGATGCTCGACGATCAGGTCGGCAAGTTTCATCTTTTCTGAAAAAAAAGTATCTTTATTCATATTATTCTATGGTGCAAAGCTAAATATGCGGCAAAGGTAAGATTTATTTAGGTGAAAATATTAGAAAATGAAAGTTTTTTCCGCCGAATGATTCCGTGACATTTGCTTTCTTTGTCTCAAAAAGAGGCAATAAATCCTTATTTATACGCAACAAAAAAGCCGTCTCGTTAAAGACGGCTCTTTATGCATTGCACGTAAACGATTAGGCTTCCGTGTTTTCAGCAGGAGCTTCTGTAGCTGGGGCTTCCTCAACGGGAGCTTCTTCCTGTACTTCGGCTTGTGCAGTGGCTTCTTCAGCACGCTTGGCTTCCATTTCGGCGAGCTTTCTCTTGGCGATTTCAGCAGCACGGGCTTCGTTGACCTTTGTTTCGGCTTCGAGCAGGGCCTTTCTTTCGTTACGATTCTTCTCTTCTACTGACTTGGCAATACCAGCTTCCTTGGCTTCTTTTTCTTTCAGCCAGTTCTGGAACTTCACTTCGGCTTGCTCTTCGGTCATAGCGCCTTTTTTCACACCCTTAAGCAGGTGATACTTCATCATGACACCCTTTTTCGAAAGGAGTGAACGCGCAGTGTCGGTCGGAACTGCACCTACTGAATACCAATACAGTGCACGATCGAACTTCAACTCGATCTTGGCAGGCTGTAACAACGGATTGTATGTGCCGATCTTTTCAATAAATCTTCCGTCGCGAGGCGAACGGCTGTCAGCTATCACAATGTGATAAAACGGCTGACCTTTTTTTCCATGCCTTTGTAATCTGATTCTTGCTGGCATAAATAAACATTTTAAGTTGATTTGTAATGAATTAACTAAAACCTACCCGAGGTTTCGGGTGCAAAAGTACGATATTTCCTTGATTCACAGGTCAAAGAATGGAGAATAATTTTGATAATCCTCATTAGATATATACAATTGGGTATATAATTAACTAAATATCAATCATATAGAACCGTTCCAATAATATATCAGGAAGTGATTATGCTATTGAGAAAAAAATGCGTGCTAATTGATTGATCCATATACAACTGGAGAAAAATGATGGTTTTAATGGAAAAAATGTGCAATTAAAGTTGACAAGAACGCCTTTTTCATTACATTTGCAAGAGCAGATCACCTCTATTTTCTTTCCAATAAGTATTTGATACTTAGCTTTGAATAATAAAATACAATTATCTGATAATAAATAATATAGATTTATATGTTTCTCATTTTTGACACCGAGACTACCGGTCTCCCCAAACGCTATGATGCTCCGTTGAACGACTTTGACAGCTGGCCACGAGTGGTGCAGTTGGCTTGGCAGCTTCACGATGCCGAAGGCCGTTTTATCGAAGCCCAAAACCACCTCATCCGTCCCGATGGCTTCGTGATTCCCATCAACGCCGCCATGGTGCATGGCATCACTACCGAACACGCCCTCCAATATGGAGAGCCGCTCGAACAAGTGTTGGCGGCCTTTATGCAATCGGCATCCCAAGCCAAATACTTTGTCGGACACAACATCGGCTTCGACCTTTCTGCACTTGGCTGCGAGTTTTTGCGTGTCAAAGGAGAGAACCCTCTCGAAAAATGGTCGTTTATTGATACTTGCACGGAAAAGACGGCTGGCTTTTGCCAACTGCCCGGAGGCAAGGGCGGGCGCTTCAAGCTCCCCAAGCTCATGGAGATACACCGGCTCTTATTCAATGCTGATTTTGACGCGGCACACAACGCTTCTGGCGACGTCAACGCCACGGCACGTGTCTTCCTTGAATTACTGCGACGCGGGCTGCTGGACCAAAACGACATTTCCGAGCCTAATGCATTTTTCGAGGCCTTCAAGAATGCCAATCCCGAACCTATTCAGGCGGTGGAAATCACCATCCAATCCAACGTGGACGATAAAATGATGGAGGAAAATGCACGGACAACGCAACAAGAGCAGGGCAACTATGTCCCAAAGCACTTTACACATCTGCATGTCCACTCGCATTATTCCATACTCGACGGCATGTCGAAAATCCCGAACCTTGTTGATAAATGCTTGAAAAACAACATGTTTTCAATGGCTTTGACCGACCATGGCAACATGTTCGGCATCAAAGAACTGGCCGACTATGTGAACAAAGTCAATGGGAGGGTGAAAGATGGAATCAGGAAACAGAAAGCCATACTTGAAAACCCAGAGGCAAGCGATGAAGAAAAGCAAGCTGCAAAAACAGAAATCGAGAATCTGAACGGTCGCTTTTTCAAGCCGATTTTCGGTATCGAAACCTATTGTGCCCCCGAAAGCATCTATAAACGTGATGGCCGGCAGGACCGCGGTTGGCACCTGATTCTTCTTGCCAAAAACAAGACGGGCTATCAAAGTCTGTGTAAACTCAGTTCTGTCGCTTATACTGATGGTTTTTATTATAATCCGCGAATTGACCACAATTTGCTTGAACAACATCATGATGGTCTGATTGCTTGTTCGGCCTGTCTTGGCGGCGAACTGCCCCAAAAAATCATGAATGGCGATATCGATGGTGCCGAACAGTCACTTTTGTGGTTCAAGGGTTTGTTTGGCGATGACTTCTACATCGAATTGCAGCGACATAAGACGAATAAACCGGGCGGTGACACGGAAGTGTATGAACGTCAAAAGGAAGTGAACAAGGTGCTGCTTAACCTTGCCCGAAAAACAAGCACAAAAGTCATCGCTACGAACGATGTGCACTTTGTTGAGGAGGATCATGCCGAGGCCCACGACCGTCTGATATGCCTTAGCACCAACAAAGACCTCGACGACCCCACACGAATGCACTATACCAAACAAGAATGGCTTAAAACGCCCGAAGAGATGGGGGCCATCTTTTCGGACTTGCCCAAAGTGCTTGAAAACACACAGGAAATCGTGGATAAGGTGGAAAGCTATTCCATAGATTCCGACCCCATCATGCCGGAGTTTCCAATACCTGAAGATTTCGGCACGGTGGAGACCTATAAGCAAAGATTTACCGAGCAGCAATTGTTTGACGAGTTCACACGAGACGAGTATGGTAACGTAGTAATGAAACAGGAAGAGGCGGAAAAGAAAATCAAAAAAATGGGCGGCTACAAAAGGTTGCTGCGCATCAAACTCGAAGCCGACTATCTCGCCCAACTGACTTGGGAGGGAGCCAAGATGCGTTACGGTGAACAGCTGACCGATGAACAAATCGATCGCATTAACTTTGAACTGCATGTCATGAAAACCATGGGCTTTCCGGGTTATTTCCTTATCGTGCAGGACTATATCCGCGGCGCCCGTGAAGAGCTAGGCGTATCAGTAGGACCGGGCAGAGGATCGGCAGCAGGGTCAGTAGTAGCCTATTGCTTAAAAATCACCGATGTGGACCCGTTAAAATACAACTTGCTGTTTGAACGTTTTCTCAATCCCGACCGCATATCCCTGCCCGATATCGATGTGGACTTTGATGATGAAGGCCGTGGCCGCGTTCTCGACTGGATAACAAAAAAATATGGCAAAGAAAAAGTAGCGCATATCATTACATACGGCACCATGGCGGCACGTTCGGCTATTGCCGACGTGGGACGCGTACAGAAAGTACCGCTCAGTGAAGTGAACCGCATCAAGGGCATGGTGCCCGACAGGAGCTTCGCCGACAACATCAAGGATGAGAACGGCAAGACACCAAAGGTGAACTTGAAAAACTGCTACCGCTACATTCCCGAGCTGAACACCATTCTTAACAGCGAAAACGCCAACCTTTCGAGTATGCTCACCTACGCTGAAGAGCTGGAGGATACCAACCGACAAATCGGCATACATGCTTGCGGAGTTATCATCGGAGCCGATGACCTGACCAATGTGGTGCCTGTTGCCACCATTGAAGATAAGGAGAGCAAGGAACGTGTTGTTGTCACACAATACGACGGCCATGTCATCGAAACGGTGGGGCTGATCAAGATGGATTTCCTCGGATTGAAAACCCTGTCATTGATTAAGGATGCCATTGCCAACATCAAGAAAACGAGAGGTGTTGATATCGACATCGACCATATTCCCATCGACGATAAGGCTACTTATGAACTATATTGCGCAGGCAATACAATCGGCACGTTCCAGTTTGAATCGCCCGGAATGCAGAAGTACCTTCGCGAGCTGAAACCCAGTGTGTTTGAGGATCTTATCGCTATGAATGCGCTCTATCGCCCTGGTCCGATGGACTATATCCCTCAGTTTATCGAGCGCAAACAAGGCCGCAAACCCATTGAATACCCCATCCCTGAGATGGAGAAGTACCTGAAAGACACGTATGGGGTCACCGTATATCAGGAGCAGGTGATGCTGCTGTCGCGGCTATTAGCCAACTTCACAAGGGGAGAGTCCGACACCCTACGCAAGGCCATGGGCAAGAAACAAATCGACAAGATGGAAATGCTTAAGGGCAAATTCTTGAAACAAGGACAAGACAACGGACACGACCCGAAGCTGTTGGAAAAGATTTGGGCAGACTGGGAGAAATTCGCCTCCTATGCCTTCAACAAATCGCACGCCACTTGCTATTCATGGGTGTCGTACCAAACCGCATATCTGAAGGCAAATTATCCGGAGGAGTTTATGGCGGCAGTACTCAACAACAATTTGGGCGATGCCAAGCAAGTCACTTTCATGATGGAAGAATGCAAACGCATGAAAATCGATGTGCTGGGTCCTGATGTCAACGAATCGGAATACCGTTTCTCCGTCAACGAAAAAGGAGAGATCCGTTTCGGCATGGGAGGAATCAAGAATGTAGGAGAGGCAGCCATCGCCGGTATCATCGAAGAACGCAATGCCAACGGGTGCTTTAAAGATCTAACTGACTTTTTGTTACGCACCGGCACAAAAGGAGTCAACCGCCGCGCCTTGGAAAGCATGGACACAGCAGGCTGCTTCGACTCGTTCCCGAATTTCCACCGCGCCATGTTTTTCCACACGCCGCCTAATGATTCGGTGCCTTTCATCGAACGCGCCATCCGTATGGTGAACTCCTATAACGAACGAAAAAACTCCTCCCAAATCGACTTGTTCGGTCTTGGCGATGATAATGCTTCTTCCGAAACACTCTCTATTCCTTTGCCAGACTGCGAGCGCTGGTCGAAACTGAAAGAACTCCAGATGGAGCTTGAAAGCATTGGCTTCTATATCAGTTCCCATCCGATGGATTCCTATAAATGGACCCTGAAATATTTCACCAATATTGATGTGGAAACACTAAATACAGCTATTAAAGACAATGGAAAAGCCAACTTCGATGTGTATCTTGGCGGGCAAATCACCAAGGCGGAACATCTGATTGCAAAGAACGGAAACCCATACGGACGTTTCACCATTGAGGATAAAACAGGATCGTTCCCGTTTGCGCTTTTTAAGGATAACTATCAAAGGATGAAGAACATGCTGGAGGAAGGCTTGTTTGTCTTGCTTTCGGGAACATTGGCAATACCTTTTAGAAAGCCGAGTCAAAATAATGCCGAAATGCAAGTGCAACAAGATCTTGAACTTCGCATCAATGATGTAAAATTGCTCGATTCCATTATGGAAAACACAAAGAAGCGGGTAAACATCGTTATCGATATCTCCCAAATGACCAAAGAGAACATGGATACGTTTGTCAACCTCATCAAGGACAACCCTGGACGACAGCAGTATCATATTTGCATCTTCGACAGCATCACTGACATGAAATGCAATCTTTCGCCCTATTCCGGAGGTGTGAATGCCCACGATTTGCTGCCACTGATGGAAAAACTGCCCTTTGTGGAATTTGATTTGAAATAGTATGGATCTCGTACAGCTTCTTATTATCCCGGAAATAATAAAGGGAATCGTTTCTCATTATTTTTTATTATTTTTGCACACCTAATATCGAATAACAATTAAAAATTGAATTATGGCTATCATTCATTTAACTGATGAGGCTTTTGAAGCCGAGGTTCTGAAATCGGAACTTCCCGTAATCGTTGACTTTGGCGCCACATGGTGTGGTCCCTGCCGCAAGATTGAACCCATCATCGAGGAAATCGGTGACGAATACGAGGGCAAAGCAAAAGCCGTGAAGTGCGACGTTGAAGAGTGTCCTGCAACGGCACAGAAATTCGGCATCATGAACATTCCTACGGTGCTGTTTTTCAAAGGCGGACAAGTGGTTGACAAAAATGTCGGAGCTGCCCCCAAAAAGGTTTTCATTGAAAAATTAGAGAAACTGTTCTAAACATCACTTTACAACGATGCCCTTTATCGCAGACTATATTTTTCTGCGACAAAGGGTATTGCTTCAATACATAAGTAGGATATTATAATCCGCTGTTTCCCAAACAATCACAACACTATATGGACTTTTCAATCGACAGAAACCGTCTGACGCAATTTGGCAGTTTAGAGTTCTTAGCCCGTCAGATTGTAGAGGGTTTCATCACAGGCCTGCATAAAAGTCCGTTTCATGGTTTCTCCGTAGAGTTTGCCGAACACCGTCTTTACAATACGGGTGAACCCATCCGCCATATCGACTGGAAGCTGTACGGGCGCACCGAGAAACTCTTTGTGAAACGTTACGAGGAGGAGACTAATTTGCACTGTCAGCTTGTCATCGACAAAAGTTCAAGCATGTGTTTCCCAGTCCGCAACAAGCTTGACGTCGAACACCCTAACAAACTCTTGTTTTCGGTGTATGCCACTGCATCGCTTATGGAGCTCATGCGCCGTCAACGCGATGCCGTGGGGCTAGATTTGTTTGACGAAACCATAGCTTTTCACGAAACCGCCAAGTCGTCATCGGTGCATCATAAACTTATCTATAGTCAATTGGAAAGTCTTATTGACCATTACGACAAGTCGGATAAGAAGAAAACAGCCACTACACAATGTCTGCACCAGATTGCCGAAATGAACCACCGTCGGTCTTTGGTGGTCATTTTCACCGACCTGTTGGACAGTTTGGACGATTACAATGAGATGTTCACAGCCCTTGAACATCTGAAATACAACAAACACGAGGTCATATTGTTCCATGTCTTTGACCGCCATTTGGAGCAAGACTTTGATTTTGACAACCGCCCGTTCCGTTTTGTCGATTTGGAAACAGGGGAGACCTTGAAACTAAATCCTGTAGAGATACAGGAACGCTACCGCCAACTGATGGTGCAACGAAAGGATGCTATCCTCAATCACTGCCACCGGTATCAAATCGACTATGTAGAAGCCGACATCAACCAAGGCTACCATCAGGTGCTGACCAACTATCTCATCAAGAGAACAAAGCTGCACTGATAAGAATCAGTATCAGAACACCCCGTCACTTATAGAATTTTCATTGCAATGCAGGCACAGGCTTTGGCATCGGCAAGAGCATGGTGGTGGTTTGTCAAGTCGTAGCCACAAGCAGCAGCCACCGTTTGCAATTGGTGGTTGGGAAGTGTTTTGCCGAAATACCGTCTTGAGGCACGGCAGGTGCAATGAAAGGCATAGTTGGGATAATCCATCTGATAGCAGCGAAAAACGGCTCTCAGGCAGCCCTCGTCAAACGGGCTGTTATGCGCCACAAGCGGCAAGGTGTCGATGTGGGGAGCGATGCTTTCCCAAACTTGTGGGAATACGGGAGCATTCTCGGTGTCCTCCTTCCGTAAGCCGTGAACACGTGTGTTCCAATAGCTGTAATAACTTGGTTCCGGCTGAATCAGCGCATAGAGACGATCTGTTATGATGCCGTTTCGCACAACCACAACGCCCACACTACAAATGCTGGTGGACAGGCCATTCGCGGTCTCAAAATCGATGGCGGCAAAATCTTTCATCTTTTCATCATAAATGGATGTGCAAAGATCGCTTTTTTCGGTTACTGATGAAAACAATACCGGCTATTTTCTTTGATTTTACAAAATGCAATCTTTCCAAATGAGAACAAGCGTTGTGTGTTTTTGAGCTATTTTACTGTTTGTTTTTGAGGTGAAAGCCCACAAGCCACTCACCATTTGCAAAAATAGACAACGTAAAAAGCAGAATTTCCCTATTTTTGCTGAAATTTGATTCATCATGAAAAGAGGTTTTGGAAGCGACAACCATTCAGGCATTTGTCCGGAGGTGTTAGAAGCAATTGCCCGTGTGAATGAAGGTCACGCTTTGGCATACGGAGACGACGAATATTGTGCGGCGACTGAAAAGAAGTTCCAACAGGCTTTCGGCGCACAGGCTAAGGTGTTTTTTGCCTTTAACGGAACGGGATGCAACACTTTGTGTATCGATGCCATGCTGCGTTCTCATGAGGCTGTGGTTTGTGCCGAAACAGCGCATATCAACGTGGACGAATGCGGTGCCCCGCAACGCATCGTGGGTTGCCGCTTGCTGACGGTCCCAACTCCCGATGGCAAGTTGACACCGGAGTTGGTAAAGACCCAGCTGCATGGCTTTGGCTTTGAACACCATTCCCAGCCCAAAATGATTTCCATCACCCAGCCAACGGAATTGGGCACCTTGTATTCCTTGGACGAGACTAAGGCTTTGGTAGCTCTGGCGAAGGAACATGGAATGCTGGTTCATATCGACGGGGCACGTCTTGGCAATGCAGCCGTGGCTTTGGGCTGTGCTTTTAAGGAGATGACTACCGACATCGGCGTGGATGCCGTCTCGTTTGGCGGCACGAAAAACGGACTGATGATGGGGGAGGCCGTTGTACTGCTGAATCCGACACTGCATGAAGGCTTCAAATATCGCCGCAAGCAAGCCATGCAACTCTGCTCGAAGATGCGTTTCATCGCAGCCCAGTTCGACGCTTATTTTGAAAACGACTTGTGGAAACGCAACGCCGAACATTCCAATCGAATGGCACAGCTGCTTTATAAGGCTGTAAAGGACATCCCAGGAGTCAAAGTGGTGTATCCTGTGCAGGCCAACGGGGTGTTTGTGCAGTTGCCCTCTAAGGTGTGGACAGAACTGCAAAAGCATTATTTCTTCTACGACTGGGATGAAGCCGCCGACATTGTGCGCTGGATGTGTACCTTCGACACTACTGAAGCTGACATCAACGTTTTTGCGACACTGCTGAAAAAACTGATGATGGCGTAATGAGCGTCTCCCACCATAAGAGTGCCAAAACCATTGTTTTTTTCCGATGATAGATCCAGTAGGAAGTTGCAAGGAAAACTTGTCAAGGGATATCTCCTTGTCAGGCTATCACACACGCCCGACCTCTTGATGCTTACATGTGTTCTGGCCAATACGTGCATGTCTGTTTTCAATACTGACACTCACTTACACCCATTTGTCGCGTATGGCGATGTGCACCAACTCAGCTGCATTTTTCGTTCCCAATTTTAAAACCAGGTTTTTACGGTAGGTTTTAATGGTTTCGACACTGAGAAACATCTTGTCGGCAATCTCCTGATTGGTGCAGCCGTCCACGATGTGGCGAAGCAGTTCCTGTTCGCGGGCTGTGAGCCAAACGGCGTGATCGACACGTTTCTTCATCAACAGGTTGATTTCACTGCTGAAATATTTTCCGCCTGTCATGACAGTTTCGATGCCTTTGACCACTTCTTCCGACAGGGCATTTTTATGGATATAGCCCGATGCTCCGACAGCCATGGCCCGGTTGACCATCGTGTATTCGTCATGGGAAGTGAGTATCAGTATCTTCATTTCGGGATACTTTTCGTGCAATTCCCCGCAAAAATCGATGCCGCTGCCATCGGGCATTGAAATGTCCAACAAAAGCACATCGGGACGTCTGGAAATGAGATTTCTACGGCAGGTGTCAATCGTGTACGATGTATCTACAACTTTAGCCGTCCCCGAATCCTCGATGGCCGCCTGCAATCCTTCAACCAACATGCGGTGGTCGTCCACAATGTGCACCTGAATCATGGTATTAATTCTATTTCGATACTTACTTCCGTGCCTTTTCCGGGAGAGGAATATACATTGAGTTTGCCGTTGTAGGCGGAGATCCGGTTGTGCATATTGGCAAATCCGGCTCCGTATGCTACTGATCCGGGGTCAAAGCCTTTGCCGTCGTCTTGAACGGAAAGAGAGACAAGGCGTTCGTCCACGGTCAACTGCACGTTTATATGTGTGGCCTCTGCATGTTTCATGGCGTTGTTGACCAATTCGCAGGTACAGCGGTAGATGAGCACTTCCAAACGGCTGTCGAGACGGAGATTCTTTCCGAAGAACTGGAAGTTCGCCGTCGGTATGGAGCGGCAGAAATCTTCCAGTGAGGTCTTGATGCCACAATGCGAGAGCGATTCAGGCATCAGGTTGTGTGCTACGCGGCGCAGTTCCTTCATAAACTCATCGAATATTTTCAGTGCTTTGGCGAAGCGTACGGCATCTGATTCTGTCAGCAAATGTGTGTTTTTGATGCCATGCAGGTGTAGCTTGATGACAGAGAGCATACTGCCCAGGCTGTCGTGCAGGTCGCGTGCCAAGCGGGTGCGTTCGGCGTTCTCACCGTCTAAGAGGGCGATCATGGCGACAATCTGTTTTTCCTGTTCCAATTGCTTCACCTTTCGTTCGGCGAGTTCACGTTTCTTGTGGTTGAGTCGATGGCGGTAGAAAAGCAGTCCGAAGACAAGCAGGAGGATTAGCGACCCCGACAATCCTATTATAATATAGAACCGTTTTTCCTTTTCGAGCGATACGATTTGCAATTGTTTCTTTCCGGTGTCGTACATCACTTCCATCTGCGACAGTGCCTCATGGTAGTTCCTATCTGTCCGATCCTTCATCATACGCTCGTACGCTTTGAAGAAGTGTGCAGCCTCGTCCGTCATGCCGAGTGCGGCGGAGGCAAAAGCGATGTTGAATGCCGATGTGGGAGCGGCGTTCAGCGAGACAGAATCGATGTTCCACGCTCTCAGCGCGGAAGCACGACATTCGGCGTAACGCCCCTGAGCACGGTAGATATCAGCGTAGGCATTCCACGTGAGTATGTGGATATAGGGGTCGCCCAACCATTCGCCAGCATCCTTACATTCGGCCGCACATGCGAGGGCTTCTTCATATTGTCTTTTCATCAGATAAACCTTGACAAGGGCTTCGCAGAGGTCGGCGTGATTGACCGGCGCTCCCCGTACTTTCGGTTTCACTTTCAGCATATATTCCAACGCCTTATCCGCATCGTCCAATGCCAGATGCACATAGCCCAGTTCACGGTATGACTGCCCGATGCCGGTCGGCTCGCCGTATTGCTCCGCCAGCATGCGTTCCCGCTCCAGATAATGCACTGCCCGTTTGGGATTGCCCATGCGGCGGTAGCACTCGCCGATGTTGCCGTGGGCGAGGATGTAGTCGCGGCTGTTTTCGTCGCCGTCGAAATGTTTCAAGATGTTGAGGAAACTCTCCACGGCAAGGATGAACTGCCCTTGACGCGCATAGAGGTTGCCTTCGGCTTGATAGGCTTTCTGCACGAGTTTCGGGTTGCCCGATGCCTTGGCAGCGGCGATTTGCAGGTCGAGGTACACCTTGGCGGTGTCGTAGGAGCAACGGTAGGTGTAGGTCGAGCAAATGTAGTTGTAGAAGCGGAATATCAGTGTCTTGTCGTCGCATCGCAGGGCGAACTCCAAGCCCATCGTACCGTATTTGAGGGTATTGGGCATGTCGTGGGTGCAGTACGACTCGGTGATGTCGGCATAAAGTTTCGCCCGTTCGAGGTCGGTCAGCCGTTTCGTCTGCACGATGTGCAGCAGCGAATCGGCATAGCGGTTCTGCTCTTCCGCAAAGGCGGAGAGAGCGACGAGCACAATCAGAAGGATAGCGGCTGTTGTCTTCATCTTGCAGGAGTTTTGATGTTCAATGATTTTGTTGCAAAATTATGCTCCTCGGCCGAAATGCAATACCCCACTTGTGGGAGTATTTACGGCACGACTGCCGTTTTTCTTACAGCGGTTCCGTCAATTTCCACGCCTGCATGCGTCGGAAGCCCTCATGCAACGGGTATGTCAAGTCGTCGAACGAAACAAGGACTTTCTCGAAACTGTCGGCAAGTGCCTCGAAACTCCACGGGTCGTATTTCCCGATCATTTGCAATCTTTCGTTCAATCCCAATTATTTTGTTGCAAAAATAGTATTTTTCGTCCGTCACTGAGAAACTTTTCTCCTGGTTTCCACTTTCAAGTGCATTTTTTTGTCTCTCGACTGTAAAAACTCCCACAAGTGGGGTATTGGCACTTGTGGAGAGGCAGTAATTTTGCAACGTAATAGTGAATAAAGCAACACATGATTAAAAGATAGGACAATGAAAAAGATTTGGTTTATCGCCCTTCTGGGTGTCATTGCAATGGGGCTTGCCTCTTGCGGCAAGGATGAAGTGAAAACGCATTTCACCGTAACGTTCGACACCGACGGCGGCACACCCGTTCCCGAGGTGCAGCGTGTGGAGAAAGGCAAGACGGCAGTTGCACCGTCGCCCGCACCGTCGAAGAAAGACTTTGTTTTTGTGTGCTGGTCGGCGGACGGCACAAACGCTTACAATTTTCAAACACCCGTAACGCACGATCTCACCCTGTGTGCCAAATGGCTGTCTGAAGCCCAGGCCGAATACTGGCAGGTGGCGTGGGAGCTCAACGGCGGCGCATGGCCATCCGAAGGTGATAGCCACGCCACTCAGGTGCTCAAAGGCGGAATGCTGGCCGAACCTGCCGCACCCGTGAAAGCAAACCATACCTTCGAGGGATGGTACAAGGAAACCGCCCTGACCAACAGGGTCGATTTCCCCTACGATGTAAGCGGCGTAACGGCGAACTTTACGCTGTATGCCAAGTGGAAGAGCGAAACGCCGCTTTCTCTCGATAAAACGTCTTTAACCCTTCGTACAACCGACCGTGATAAACTTTCGGTTTCAGGAATTTCTGCCGGAATATCCTGGTCGAGCAGTGATACACAGGTTGCCAAGGTGTCCGAAGAAGGCATCGTAACGGCGACCGGCGTCGGAACGGCCGTTATCAAGGCTGCTGTCGGAAGCAAATCGGCAACGTGCGACGTCAGTGTAACCCCTTCGGTTCTTGTCGTCGGAGATAATCCCTACGGAAACAAAAAAATGATCATTTGGAAAAACGGAGAAGAACTCGACCTCGGAAGCTACGCCATCGATGCCACGATAAAATCGTCGGTGTTTGTCTATGACGGCGATATTTACATAACGGGGCGCAGAGGTGAAAACTTTTGGGGGAACCGTTACGACGACGTGGAAGTTATGAAAATTCAATGCGCCGTGCCGGAAGGCTCTTTCCAAACGACCTCCACCACTATGGACAAAGAAGGGAGAAGTGCTTTCTCCGAAGGCATGTTCATCTCCTCAGGCGGAGACATATACGTGGCCGGATACGAAATCCTGAAACGTCCCGGCTACAGCGAAGAGTACGAACGCGCCATCTTATGGAAAAACGGCACGAGGCAAGTCCTTTTCGACAATCAGATCGGAGAGGCGGAAGCCCGGTCGGTATTTGTAGCAGGCAATGATGTATATGCGGCGGGAAACATGTATGATTCAGACGCTGTGATATGGAAAAACGGACAGATGCAGGAGCTTGTACGGCCGGAAGGATGCATCAAAACGAAGGCTTATTCCGTGTTTGTAGCAGGCAACGATGTATATGTGGCGGGAGAAGCTTCTTACGAGGACAATCCTATCGACACCTATAAACCCATTCTGTGGAAAAACAATGTACCGACTGTACTCGATGCCGATTACGGCACGGCTTATACTGTATTTGTTGCTGGTACGGATGTTTACGTAGGAGGACAAGGCAAAACCGCTTCCGTATGGACGAACGGTGTTGCCGCAAGCTATGCGGGTCGTCCCCTGATAAAGTCGGTTTATATATATGACGGAAAACTTTATGCGATTGAAGAGGGCGGATTGTGGATAGACGGTGTAAAACAGTCGTGGGGAAATTACGGCGAATCCGTATTTGTAAAATAACAATTAAGTACGTTCCTCTTGCAGGAGATAACTTCACACAAACCGGTGATTTAGAAACCAATGTCCATTCGGAAAGAGATATAGAAGTCATCGACGGGATAGTAAAGTAACATATAAGTATAATTAAATAGAAAGACAATTCTATGAAACGGATTTGGTTTATCGCCTTTCTGGGTATCATGGCAACGGGGCTTGCCTCTTGCGGCAAGGAAGAAGTGAAAACGTACTTCACCGTAACGTTCGACACCGACGGTGGTGCACCCGTTCCCGAGGTGCAGCGTGTGGAGAAAGGCAAGACGGCAGTTGCACCGTCGCCCGCACCAGCGAAGAAAGACTTTGTTTTTGTGTGCTGGTCGGCCAACGGCACAAACGCCTACAACTTCCAAACGTCCGTTACGGGCGACCTCACCCTGCGTGCCAAATGGCAGCCGGAAGCACAGGCAGAATACTGGCAGGTGACGTGGGAACTCAATGGTGGCGCATGGCCGTCCGAAG
The DNA here is from genome assembly GCA_029983675.1 of Bacteroidales bacterium. GTDB lineage: Bacteria > Bacteroidota > Bacteroidia > Bacteroidales > F082 > Limimorpha. The sequence continues at coordinate 19,278 of JASBYY010000011.1, forward strand.
GCGACAACCACTCCGTGAAGGTGCTCAAGGGCGGAACACTGGCAGAACCCGCTCCCCCCGTGAAAGCCAACCATACTTTCGAGGGTTGGTACAAGGAAGCCGCCCTGACCAACAGGGTTGATTTCCCTTACGACGTAAGTGGCGTAACGGCGAACTTTACGCTCTATGCCATGTGGAAAAACGAAAACCCACAAAACCCTACAATGGAAGCAGGAGTTTATGTGGCTGGAACAGACTACGTACAACCGTATGGGCAGGTTGCTACTGTATGGAAAGACGGGCAGGTCTTCAAGTTATTCATTGAAAACAGGGTCAATCATGCCCGTTCGGTCTTTGTCAGTGAAAGAAACATCTATACCGTAGGAGGCAGAAAAGGAGAATATTATTCGGCAATGGTTTACGAAAACGACGAATCCAAGTCTTACCCTCTTTATTCGGATGCATATTCCGTGTTCGTATCGGGGCAGGACGTATATGTTGCAGGGTATGATGTTGAGTATGGACCTTGTCTATGGAAAAATCACAAAGGGAGTAAACTGCCGGGCAAAATGAATTATGAAGGAAGGGCGACCGCTGTGTTTGTTTCGGGCAACGATATTTACGTTGCAGGGTACCTGTTTAGTTACAAAGGAAAAGACATTGCCGTGCTTTGGAAAAACAACGAACTCGTCGAATTGTCGAACGGTACGGTCAATGCTCGTGCTTATTCCGTATTCGTTTCGGGCAACGACGTTTATGTGGCTGGAGAAGAAAACTCCGGTTCCTCAAAAGCCATGCTGTGGAAAAACAACATTCCTATGCCGTTGCAAGACGACGGTTTTGACCATCGTATCGCAAAATCGGTATTTGTTGTCGGAAACGATGTCTATGTGGCGGGAGAAGCGAGAAAAGGCGGAAATGACTTTTATGCCGTTCTCTGGAAGAATAACGTAATGACCAAATTGGGATATAAAGCGAAGGCGACTTCTGTTACCGTATCGGACAATGATGTGTATGTTGCCGGTTACGAGACGGATACGCAAGAAACACAAACCCGTGCCGCTATTTGGAGAAACGGAACAAAAACGTTATTGGGCAATGGCAATTCAAAATCTGTCGCCCGCTACGTATTTGTAAAGAAATAAATATACACAACTCCAAATACATTAGATAATGCCATTTCTTTTGCAAACACATAGACCTTCTTATCAAAACCCACGAGGGTTTCGGCAAAAACCCTCGTGGGTTTGGAAAAGACGAAAGAAAGATGGCGGTTTTTCGATAAATCCGGCAAGATGTTCAACAGCATTATTAACATCAAAAAAACAAACAAATATGGCAAACAGACCATTGGCTTATACACTCAGCGAACGTAAGGCAACTGTCGGTGCACTCGCCGGCAAGACCGTAATTCAGGCGAACCCTACGGGACGCAAGCGCATCGACCACCGCACCTTCTTCGAAGAAGTGGCGCGCCACCACCTTCGCCGGTGTGGAGGCGGAAGCCGTGCTGCGCCTCGCCGCCGAAGTGGCCAAGAAACATGTTGAGAACGCCGACATCGACTCGCTCCGCCCCTCATTCCAGAGCAAACTGGTGGAAAAAGGCAAGGAGGAGTTCAACGCCGCCGTACACATCACCAAGCCGGTGGTAAAGCTCATACCTTCATGCCGATACTTCACACTCACGGGCGTGACCTACGAACGGGTGGAAGCACCTGCAAAGTCAAAGTAGGATGGCGGAGGAGATGTAAATCCGTAATGCCGACAGTCGCAGGCGGCAGCCCAATGAACCGGGTTTTTTCCTGTGGCGCTTTTTATGAATTAAAGTATTAACCCGCCTCCGGCAACGGAGGCATAAAACAAAGAAAGAAACAGATATGACACGAAAAGAGTTGTACGATAAACTGACACCCGAACACTTGGGCTTGGAACAGGGATACGACGAGGCGGCATTCGCCGCATTGAAAGAGGCTTTGTCCAAACAGGCAAGGAACAACTTCGTACTGACCCTTACGGCGATACCGATGCTCATTGCCTCGGTCGTACTTGCCGCTACCGTAAACGGTGTACCAATCATCCCCTGCTGGCTGGCTTATATCATCCTGGCGCTGTCGCTGAAAACAAGGAAATGGAACATGCAGGTGAAGACTGCCGGACGGACGCTCGGCATCGAACGCAAAGGGTTGAAGACTGCCGTCTGCCGGTTGAAAAAGGAAGCCGGATACATCTCCCCTTGGGCGACATTCGGTTTCTACGCAGGGCTGACAATCGCCTGCCTGTTGCTTCTCTCCTTTGTGATTGCCCCAATCAAGGAAACCGACACACTCTTGACTATTCTCGGCATAGTGGAAGCTATTCTCGGCGTGACAGGAATAATCCTCTGCCTGTTATTCCGGCAGAAAGCCGTGTGGATTGTCGCTGCCGCAGCGGGGGTTGGTGCTTTCATCGGCTCAAAAGGGGCAATACTACCGCTCATACTGCTTATACTTCCGTATCTGATATTGCTGCCCCCTATATATTTGTATATTGGGAAAGCCGTGAAGCTCGGGCATCGCCCGCCCGACTTGCGGAAGTTCTGGCTTTACGCCGCACCGGTGCTTGCTTTGGCGGTTTATGCGCTCCTTATTGTGGCAAGCGTGATGAATATGGTCATAGATTCCGAATTTAGTTTGCTTGTGGTCTCGATGCCTTTCTGTTGCGCGGCAGGCATAGCGGGGGTATATCTGTTCTGCAAAAAGAAGAAACAACTGCCCGGCATTGTGCTCGTGTTGTTGCCGCTGGCATTTTTTGTGCTGCAGTCGGTTGTTATGGCGGCCAACAGGATTGAATGGGAGTTAGTCTATATTTTCCTCGCTCCGTTCATCCTCTTGCTTTCGCTCGTCCCCCTCACAAGAAATAGGAAATCTGATAACCCGCCTCCGGCAGCGGAGGCATAAAAAAGTAAGAATATGTTGTTTTTTTGGTGGAAAAAGTACGAGGGCGCATGGTGGGCGTCGCAAATATCATTCTTCGGAACAGTATTGGTAACAGTTACGGCCATAATGACGGTACCTTTGGTGAATATAAATTTTCCTTTTGTCCCGGAATGGATTCTCATTGTTATAGCAGTGTCCACTTTCAGTATTTTGAAATATCTGCTGAACAGGTTAACGGACAGAATAGCCGTCCGAACGCTCGAAAAGAAAGAGAACAAGCTAAAACGACGGGCTACTGTTGCCCAAGCTCCTTTGCAGACGCCCGCTACATTGACAATAATCCGCGACTCAAGTCCTGTAGCGGCGCTTGTGCCTACAATTATATACCTGAACAACATAGAGGTTGCATCCATAAAAAATGGAGAATCCGTAACCATACCTCTAAAGATGAAAAACAACCTTTTACAGACAAATTCAACCGTCGGGCTTTCCGGCCGGTTGGAAAAATATGAATTTGCTGTACAGGACGGTGCACGTGTCACCATTCATGTGAAGGGCGGTATTTTCGATAAAAAGAATGTCGTGTGGCATTAAGAAATGTAGTATTAATCCGCCTCCGGCGACGGGAGCATAAAAATAGAAAAAGAACATGAAAAGAATAGTTGTACTGACCGCCCTGCTCGCCACCGCTATCGGCTCGGCGATGGGGCAGAAGAAAACGGCGGAAGAGAAATTAGCAAGAGATCAAGCGATCGCTTATGCCGGGAGTATCGCCCTTTCCCTAACCGACACCGCTTTATTGGAATGCCTGTACCATAGCCCCGCCTATTTTTACTATACCGGTGATTTTATCACTGTGAGACCGCTGATCGAAGAGCGCGAATTGTTTCTTAAAGTATGGAAACCTCTCCACTTCAGCACCAAGGCGATAAAAATGTCCGATGTGTTCGGGGAACGGGCATTTGCCGTACCTTCGGGAAAATATCCCTTGTTGGTCCCCCGGAATGGCAGTACGGCAACGGAACTCTACAAAGGCGGAACTGTGGAGATTGTCATGGATTCTCTGGTGTTCCATTTTAAAAAAGGAAAGTTTTACACGATAGACGGTGAAATAACCAAGGATGACATTGTGAATTTCTCCATCGAAGAAACCGATACGGCCGCCTACTTGTCTTACCGGAAAGCACACCCCGAACTTTTTGAAGGAGTGTGGCAAGGCGAGAAGAAAAGCCTGTCGGAAAAAATTGTCATCCGGTACACTTTCTCCGGAGGCAGAGTAAGGATTGAAAGCAATACTTCCGGGATTCCCAAACGTAGTTATGAGGCGGAAGGTCGTTTCATATACAATGAGAACACGCTTATCTTCTTCCCCGAAAAAGTCAGATTCAATAACAAGTCCGTAAATAAAGCTTACGATCTGCTCCCTTGGATTTGGTACTATACCAAAAACGGCGATGCGTTGCAAGTTGATAACAACCGGAGAAAACTCGAGACCCGAAGAATCGTCTGGCAAAACGGAATTACTTTCCATCGGGTAACTACCGACGCAGAAAATCAATAAAAGTAAACATTGACCCGTCTCCGGCAATGGGGTATAAACAGAAAAGAAGGTGAAACAAAGAGCATTGATAATTATAGCGGTCTGCATGGCAGCAATAGCTATGACAACAATAACCGGTTGCGAAAAAGAAGATTTGTCGGAAGAAGTAACCGAAACGCAAGTGGTTCCCGCCGAGTCTTGTTGGTTCGAAATAACCGTTACGGTTACAGGCGGCAGATGGTTTGTAAGCAAGTTTCCCGACTGGATTGACCTGAATCCCGACCGCGGCAGTGAAGGCGCCACCACCGTTACCTTCTGCTCCAGCTCCCGATCAAGGCGTGCGTTCTTCCGCTCCAGAACCTTCACCTTCTCCCGCAGCTCCAGTAGCTCCTGGTCTTCTGTCCTTCCCATAGGCTGTAGTGTCTTGTTTTGCCAGTCAAAGGTGCCAAATTTATTGATCTACTGACGCACGGTGTGGCTCCCCTGTATCCAGTATTTTCGCGACAGGGCGCAAGGCTCATGTCCGTTTCCTCGTATTCGCGGACAACGGACATTTTAAAGGACATCGTGCAATCCTTTTGTGTACGCCTAACGTACTCGTTCTCTTTTCCTTCCATTTTCGTTACGTTTTTAGTGTAACGCTATTTCAGGACTAGACAAATACCCCTTTGGCTTTTAGAAGCTACAACTTCCATACCGCCTCAACTTTCACGTCTGTTTTGTGGTTGTTTTCAATGTGTGCCGCACCACTGCCAATTTCGTCACGGTCGCGGAAAACCGTACAGCCGATACGGGCATAAAGTGTCAGCGTATTGAACAGTTTTAGCTTGCCCAGCAAATACACCCGCATTCCTTTTCCATAAAAGGCAGGAATCGAAAAAGAGTAAAGCACATCGCTTTCATAGACATACATCCTGCTGTCATAGTCGTGGGTGTCGAAAAGGGCATAACGGAAAGTCAGCACGAAAGGCTGGTTGATAGGATTATATGAAATATCCTGACAAAGGAAATAGCCTTGACTGTTTTTGGCATCTTCGCTGCGATAATGGGCATACTCGGCCTTATTGCTTAGGACAAGTTTGTAACCTATCTTGTAGTTGATATTGAACCGAATTGAATTTTTAGTGTAGGAAACCGGATGATAGGAGAACGAATTTCCATCGGAAGCATTCTTCATTTTTGCCTTGGAACGCAGTTGTAGGTAACACGACGCTTTGCGGCTCAGCGAGTGCGAAACACGCAGGTAATAGTCGTGCCCCCAGCTTGGCGCATACACTTGGCTTGTGAGCCAATTGAAACGGAAAAAATCAGTGTAGGCCAGAATCTTCCAATAGGGGGCAGGGGCAGCTTCCAAACCAAGATAATATCCTGTTTCACCTTGTCGGCGGCTGCTTTCGGAATATGCGTTGGACAACAGGTTCTGGTATTTTCTGTCGTAATTGCGGTACAACATAGTAAAATTGATGTAGCCCGTTGGACTGACAGTAAGTCCCATCAGTCGGGCAAAGGCTTTGTTGCTGCTCATAGCTACTTCGCCGAAAACAGCGTAGCGTTGCCGCACCACCTTGAAATCTAATCCTTGATTGGTGAGCTGCGAACCTTGAAAATAGAAATGGTTGTAGGGATTTGGCTTGAGCTGCAATTCGGCTCCCAGCAAGGTGTGGTGAATGGTGTAGCCAACCTCAAGATGACCATCGGCGTATGCGGCATGAGCACCGAATACCTGCTGACGGATGGCGTTTTTATTGGCAATCTCGCCAATGGTTCGGTGATAGCCTGTTTTCGACAAGCTGCTGACAACCTCCGCCTCATTCAGCGAATCAGAAGTTACAACATGGGCATCGAGATTCCGTATTGAATAGAATGCTGTGGCGGACAGGGATTTATGCTGCAATGTAATCGCACCACCACGCATAAACCCGTATTCTGTGGCCGATGCCTTCGGCTTCAAACCACGCCCTTGCTTCATCACGGAACTGCCGGAAACCACCTTGCCGAAACTCATTCCCGACCACAAGGTCAGTCCTTGTCCGAACGACAATTGGTAGTCTCCTAACGCCACTTCTTTTACAATTCCGAAGTCGGCGGCGTAAAGATGAAATCCATAGAAGTCAAAGCCTTGCCGGTATTTATCGCCCAGCAAAGGCATGAGGCTGTCGCTAAGTGGTTTGCTTCCAAATGGTTCGCCAGCATCTTTTTCCATAATAAATCCGAAACGGATTCGGTTGCGGTAATTGTAACCGTAACGCAACTGGTATTTTTGCGGACTACCAAGATAATATTTGCTTGGACTGGCCAATAAGGCTGAGTCGCTGACTTTGGCATAGCCTTGCGCCCGTTCCAAGACCTGTTCGTAACGCCCGATAAGCTGATGCCGACCATAATGCGCCAGCTCCTGAATGCCGATACGATTGCGCGACGGGTCTTGTCCTGCATAAACAATAGGAGAAACGACAGAACAGGTCTGCTCTTCGAATCCTTCCACCATTTCAAGTTCGCCAACGAAGGCAAAGTCGCCGTACAATTGGCGGTAAGTCTTGATGCTTTCGTGCTGAAACACACTGATCAGGTGTAGTTCCAACAAATGTATAATGCCATCGCTGTTTAGGTTGATCGGGTTTTGCATGTAATAAAGATAGGTCTCCAACAGTTCCTCGAAATCGGTTTCTTCATTGTCACTTTCTTGGGCCAACCGTTCCACTTGTTCGATAAGCAAATGGTTCAGTGCTTCCGGTGAAACACTGTCAATTGCGACTTGTGCCTTCATGAAAGTTGCAACCGATAATGCCATTATGAAAACGACAAGCCTTTTCATTTCCTGTCGAAATTAAATGTCATTCCGATTTGAAGCGACTGTCCCAGCACCTGATGCATTTGTGCCGACACATCGATTTGCACAACGCTAATGCGGTAACCAACGCCAAAAGTAAAGATGCCCGGATTGGTCTGTGCTCCGGCACGGATATAGAAATGTTTTGTTGCCTCATATTCAAGGCCACCACGCAAACTGACACCTTCATAATCGGTGTTTTTCTCTATCTCGCATTCGCCGACAAAGGTTTTTGTAAAACGGTAGGCGAGACCGAAACGCATCACAACGGGGATAGGTTCATCGTTGAAGGTGTTCAACTTGAAGTGGGCAGGATTGAAAACGTAAGCGCCCAAAGTGAGTTTTTCGGTCAGACGCGATTGCAAACCCAGTTCAAAAGTCACTGCGCTTTGACTGCCATAGTCAAATCCGGTGTTGAGCAGCAGGTAGTCCAATTGCAAACCGATTTGAATATATGGTCCGAAAACCTTGGCATAGGCAAGACCGAATTTGTTTTCGTTATAATTCTCATAGCCAAACTGATTGAAACTCAATCCTATGGCTCCAAAATTAGTAGGTACGGCAAGCCCTGCACTCTTAAAAGCCGTTGCCTTCTGCATCCATCGGTTTTCATAGTACAATCCGAAACTAAAGCCGTCGAGGTGTGACAATCCGGCCGGATTGTTCTGCAATGCCCAAAGAATCTTGCGCACAAGTGGTCACCCTGCCCATTGCCCCCGAACGACCGCCGATAGGGCTGACAATGTCGTAGGCAAAAAGACCGCCGCCTAACAACAACAAAAGAAGTAAAGCTAACCAACGTTTCATCGCACTAAGTTTTGGCTACTAAAATACAAAATAATTCATAGCAAACCACAATTTTTTCCTGAAATTCGGTTTTTGCATTCCATCAAGGATAATGTGACCGGGAAAAACACTATCTTCGTGCTCTTAAAATCATACTTATGGATTACGTCTTGATGGTTGCCGCTGTTTTGCTGGCGTTATTGGGTCTTATTGGGGCTATTGTTCCGGGAATTGCAGGTCCGCCTTTCAGTTTCTTTGGACTGCTGCTACTTTCCTTTGTAAAGAAGGTGCATTATTCGACGATTTTTCTTGTCGTCATGGGTGTTATCGCTGCCGGTATCTTCGTCCTTGATTATGTCGTTCCCATTTGGGGAACCAAGAAATTCGGCGGCACAAAAGCCGGAGTCAGGGGAAGCACCATCGGACTGGTTATCGGACTGCTTATCACCATTTTTTTTCCCATCGGCTTTATTGTCGTGTTGCTCGGACCTTTTTTGGGTGCCTATATCGGTGAAAAAACGGCCAACACCCCCGACGAAAAGGCTTGGCGTGCCGCCTTTGGCTCATTTGTCGGGTTTATCTCCGGCACTTTCATCAAGACCGTCTTTGCAATAGTAGTGTTGTTTTTTGTTATTAAAGATTTGATTAAAAGCTTCTTATGAACGATTTGAAAGCAATAGCAAAACATATCCGCACTTCCATTCTCACCATGCTCACCGAAGCAGGATCGGGACATTTAGGAGGTTCTTTGGATTTGGTTGACATTTTTACAGTGCTGTATTTCAGTCATTTGCGGCACAATCCGCAGCATCCCGACTGGATTGACCGCGACAAAGTGATTCTTTCAATAGGACACACGGCCCCCGTTTTGTACGCAACATTGGCAGCGGCAGGTTATTTCCCCGAATCGGAACTGTCAACTCTACGGAAGAAAGGAAGCCGTCTGCAAGGGCATCCGAGCTATGAGTTTAAGCTACCCGGATTAGAGTCCTGTTCCGGTTCATTGGGACAAGGATTGGGCGTATCATTGGGCATGGCGCTGGCCGCGAAAATTGACCAACGGTCCAACCGCATTTTCTGCATCATGGGCGATGGCGAACTGCAAGAGGGAAGTGTCTGGGAATCGGCGATGGCTGCCACACACCATAAAATCGATAACCTCTGCGCCATCATCGACCGCAACCGCCTCCAGATTGATGGCGGAACGGAAAAGGTAATGGCGATTGACCCATTGAAAGACAAGTGGATTGCATTCGGCTGGCACGTCATCGAAATTGACGGTCACGACTTAGAGCAAATTAAGATGGCCTTACAGCTTGCCGATGCCCACAAAGAACAACCTACCGCCATTATCGCCGACACCGTCATGGGAAAAGGCGTGAAATCGATTGAGAACGACAATAAATGGCACGGCAAGGTTCCTGACAAAATGCAGCTTGAAGCGTTTATAAAGGAATTGTATTGACAGATGCCTCCGCAACAGTTTTCACTATGCGTTATTCGGCAAAAAGTCAAGGCTTTCTCATCAGACAATATTCACCATTAAAGCATAAATAACATTGGACTATACAAACAAAGGCAATAAAGCCACAAAAACAGGATTCGGAGAGGGTGTGCGTGCAGCGGCTGAAAACGACAAGCGCGTTATCGGCTTAGGTGCCGATATCACCGCATCGGTAGGCATGAATCTCTTTGCAGATGCTTTTCCCGAGCGTTTTTTCTCATTAGGCATAGCGGAACAAGACGGTGTGGCTGTGGCCGCAGGTCTTGCATTAAGCGGTAAAGTTCCCGTATTCAGCACTTATGGTGTTTTCACGGCGCACCGCGCCAATGACCAAATTCGTATTTCGTTGTGTTACAATAATGTACATGCTATTATCGGAGGCGCCCATTCAGGTGTTTCCGTAGGTCCGGATGGAGCGACACATCAGGCTTTGGAAGATATTGCTACTATGCGTGTGCTGCCCAACATGACCGTCATTTCGCCCTGCGATGCCACGCAAGCCCGCATTGCCGTGCAAAAAGCCATAGCTTGTTCCTGCGGACCGGTCTATATCCGCTTCGGACGCGAAGCTATTCCCGACTTTACTGATGAGAGTCAGGATTTTACAATAGGGAAAGGACAGGTGATAAGACATGGAACGGACATTACCATCGTTGCCACCGGCCACGAAGTGTGGCACAGCCTCATCGCAGCCGATGCTTTAGAAAAACAAGGCTTGAGTGTTCGCATAATCAACATGCATACAATCAAACCATTAGATAACGATATTTTACTAAAAGCTGCAACAGAAACCCAGATGATTTTCACAGCGGAAGAACATCAGGTTTCAGGTGGATTGGGGAGTGCTGTGGCCGAATGTCTTTCCGAAATGCATCCGACACGCATCGTTCGAATCGGTGTCAACGACCGTTTTGGGGAGTCGGGACAAGCCGACGAACTTATGCACAGCTTCGGGCTGGACGCTGACGGCATCAAGAACAAGATATTGGGAACCATCAAGAAACTTACTGTTTTGAAATAGCCATTTAGGAAACCTATTGGAAAACACTGCAATGCAAATGTGCAATTGACACTATATCATACGGTTACGGTCCAAATCAAAAATTTCCATGTCTTGGATGGACTTGCCATTGATGGCAAAGCGTATCATCGTGATTTTCTTGTGAAAACCACTATTGCCGGCCGCCCCGGGATTGAGGTGAAGCAAGTTCAACTGCTTGTCAAAAATGACTTTCAAGACATGCGAATGGCCGCAGACGAACAAGTCGGGTTTGTGCTCCTGCAACAAACACCTGATTTCTGGCATATAATGCGCCGGATAACCGCCAATGTGTGTCATATACACTTTTACATCTTCTACCTGAAAAAAAAGGTCTTCAGGATAAGCCATCCTCACTGTATGGTCGTCAATATTGCCGTGAACGGCACGAAGTGGCTTAAAATGGGCCAATGTTTCGGCTGTAGCGATATTGCCAATGTCACCAGCATGCCAGATCTCGTCCACACCACAAAAAAAGTCGAACACCTGCGGGATGAGTGTCCCGTGGGTGTCCGACAAAAGACCGATATGTTTCATCGATTATAGGTTGATCATGAAACCAAGGCTAAAAACCTCCTTGAATTGAACCTTGGAGTTCGGGTCGAGGATGGATTGACCTTGTGCATTGATATCGTAGAACGGAATATCGTAGTCGTAAATCAGATGCGTGGCAAGGTTACAGTTCAGCCATGAGTTGATTTTCATCACCAGCATGTTCTGCCAATCCACGTCGATGCGCTCCGGATGATTGAGATAATTGGAGAAAAGCTCCAATTTCGAGTTGAAATCAATGTTATGGGCCAAAGGATATTGGAATTTTGCAACCATACGAGCACCAAACTCAAAGCGCACCATGTTTGTTTTGTGGGTCAGTGTATCGTTTTTATCCAATACATTTACGCCATAAGCGCCATGTGCAGCAAGCAAACTGTCGTTCACAATGGTAAGTCTTCCCGTAACTGGAGCAAAGTAAAGCGAAAAATGTTCATTCGGAACCCATTGAATACCAGCGCCTAACGAAATGTAAGCAGGGGCAAGGAACTTGGAGATGTAATGGGTAGAATCCTTTTTATAGTCGTATCCGTTGGCAAACTGTGAGCGGAAGGCAAATTCTGCGCTGTAGAGGAGCTTTTCAGCGGCTTTCCAACCGGCCAACGAAGTAAGTTCTATCCTGTCATCAGTCTTGACAGGCTTTGCCTTGAAATCGAAATAGCTATACCCCAAGGCGGCGCCAAGCGTGTTATCCCATTTGAACCTTTCCTTGGCATAATTGGCGGAATAACCGAAAGTGCCCAACCAGTTGACTGTATTTTGTCCGCCGGCGGCCCAATTGGTGAAACTGCTTTGTGAAAGATTCAAACCAACATTGCCCTTGCAGGTCCAATTTTTGACTTCTGTGGTTTCCTGTGCAAATGCAAACGTTGCAACTGATAATGCTAATACGGTAAAAATCAGTTTTTTCATTGCTGTAATATTAAGTTTAACATGAGTAAATTAAATGTGCATTTTCAAAAATAGGGTTCAATAGCTGTTGCCGTCCTGATAATTACGGTTCCCGATTCGGAAGGTAATATCCTGTTCGTAATGGCTTCTGACATATTTCCCGTTTTTAACAGCCGGAATCCAATGTGTGTCTTGCATGAGCCGAATGGCTTCATTGTCACATCCAGCACCTACCGATTTAATAATGTGAATATTAGATATGCTTCCATCTGTTTCCACAATGAAATGCAATCTCACGACACCTTGCACCTCCGATGCGCGAGCAACTTCAGGAAAATGGAGTTCTTCAGCAACATACTGCCCAAAATTACGCCCGTCGGCAAAATACGGCATGGCTACTTCTTCAAGCTCCTGCAACTGGTAAATCCTATAGCTCGTGTCGACATCCATCGTGAGTGGTATTTCAATGCGTTCGTGACGTTTCCAGTAGCGGCGGTATGACTTGGCACTGAAAGCAACTTCGTATTCGCAATCTGTCTCTACGATTTTTCCGCCTTTGAGGGCTGGCTCCCAAAGGATCTTTTTCACCATGTCCAAAGCCAAAGGAGAGGCCGCTTCGCTAAAACTCGACACCACGTGATGACCGCTGCTGTTACCCTTTACGTCCAAATGGAAGCCGATGACGACCTTGCCGCTGTTATTTTGCTGCAAATCCGATTCCGGATAAACAATGTGTTGCGCAATATAATCGCTGACCATTCTGTCGCCCGAAATGGGAGTGATGATCAGTTCCTGAGCACCGACCCGTGCCGAAAAGCACATAACAACCAGTGTCAGAAAGATTTGCATCTTATTCATTGCTTTCATATCGACATTATTTCAATGGATAATCCATTGTATTAGGTTGCAAAAATACGAATATTATCGGTTTGTCCCCCGACTTTTCAAAGTTACGACACCTGATAAAGGGTCAACACATGGAGAAGAATGGAAGAAACAGACGAAAAAACAAAGGCTTCGTGTAAGTTTCTCAGAATATCTGCCATTTTATTGATACTTTTGCCGCAAAGAAATTTAGTGCATGGAAGACAACACCTATAAAAACAACATGGTTTTTGGCATTCATCCCGTACAGGAAGTGATGACCGCCGGAAAGGAGATAGAGAAAGTATTTATTCAGGCGGGAATACGTGTTCCTGAGATTACGGAAATCGCCAACTATTGTAGGGCGAATCAAATTCCCGTACAATATGTGCCAATTGAGAAGATGAACCGCCTGACACGAAAGAACCATCAGGGTGTGGTGGCTTTTATCTGTCCCATCGAATACCAATCCATCGAGAAGGTCATCCCCATGGTGTATGAGGAAGGACGCGATCCGTTTGTCCTTGTGCTTGACCGTGTTACTGACGTGCGCAACTTTGGGGCCATCGCCCGCACGGCGTATGCCGCAGGTGTCGATGCCATACTCGTGCCTTCCAAAGGATCGGCTCTGATTAATGGCGATGCCATGAAAACATCGGCAGGAGCACTTTCGGCCATCGATGTTTGTCGCGCCGACAACTTGAAAGAGGCTTTGGACTTCCTTAAAGACAGTGGATTGCGTTTAGTTGGTGTTACCGAAAAAGCCAGCGACAAGCTTTGGGACGCCGACCTTAGCGGTCCTTTGTGCGTGGTGATGGGGTCGGAAGAAGACGGCATTTCGCCCGCCTATCAAAGCCGCCTCGACCAGCAAGTGCTGATTCCCATGCCCGGCGATATCGACTCGCTCAACGTATCGGTCGCCACCGGAATTGTCTGCTTCGAAGTGGTGAGGCAGAGGATGTAATTCGGCGTATAGGTCAAATTGCATGATGCAACATGGTGTTAGAGCCAGCAAACACTAGCTTTTTGAGGTGTTCAAAACCTCAAAAACGGATTTAGAATGAGAAAAAGCAAATGCCCCGTTGCGCGGCTCATTTTCAGTTTCTCAGAACTCCTCATGCACAAATTCATATGGCCCATATATCAATCGCACGCCATATTTTATACCAAGTGTTTGCCTGATATTGTATTCATATTCAATAACATCTGTATGCCAGGCCGAATAATAATCCTCATTGAAATTCACTAAATTTCCGTCCCATAGCGGAGATATGCCACCAAAATAGTTGGTGAACCCATTGCTTCCTTCTTCATCCAATATGATATACTTCTTCGATAAATCACCATATAATCCATCGAGAATCGCTTTTACATCTGTCTGAGACTTTGCTTCTTTAATGAAAATGCAAGCATACAAATAAGAATTTCTACCATCAGACTGGAACAAGAAATGAACCACATCAAAATCTCGACCTGCATATTTGATTTGTTTGAAAGTTAGCAATGTGTTGTTAGAAGTATACTCTGGCTCGCCATACTTATTGCCCAATAAGCGTTGTGCTTCTTCACGTGATATGCCAAATTCTATTCCACCTATTGTCTTAACTTGCTGTTCTTTTAGTCCCGATTCCAATTGGATTAGCGCCGTAACCAGTGAATCCTTTTGCACATCGTTCAGGCTGTTTATCTTTTCTATCAGTTCTTCTTCAGTATACTCCTCTACTTGAGCATATCCAAAAACCGTTGCCATCAGCAACACAAATAACAATATTAGTTTTTTCATATTCATCATTTTCTATTGTTCTCTTTTTATTTTCAGTTTTAACTTCAATCAATTTTTCATCGGCAAACAAATACCATTTCAACCAAATCGACAGTTTATGTGTTTTTCTAATGAACTCCAAATATTCCGCATCGCTCTTTTTAGTTTTATCGCAAATGTTTTGCATGGAGAATGCGGACCTAACCCAGGCAACAAAAATTTGTGTGTGTTTGGTTTGGTTTCACCTTTTCGTTTTTTTGAGGAGACGCACCGTGGCGCGTCTCCTCAAAACGAATCAAGCATTATTTCAAATACTTATCCAACCAATGGTAGAACCGTCTCTGCCAAAGAATGCCGTTTTGCGGTTTCAGCACCCAGTGGTTTTCATCGGGGAAGTATAGGAATTCCGCGTCGATACCTCTCAACACAGCGGCGTTATAGGCTTGCATGCCTTGCGTGAAGCAGATGCGATAGTCATTTCCACCATGGATAACGAGGATGGGCGCTGTCCATTTGTCAACAAAAAGGTGGGGTGAATTGGCGTATGATTTTTGCGCCGTGGCATTGCCCTTGTCCCAGAACGGGCCGCCAAGGTCCCAATTAACGAACCACATCTCCTCGGTTTCAAGGTATTGCGCATCAAGATTGAACATGCCGTCGTGGGCGATGAGGGCCTTGAACCGTCCTTGATGGTGACCGGCCAGCCAATACACGCTGAAGCCGCCAAAGCTAGCTCCCACAGCACCTAAGCGGTTTTCGTCGATGTATGGTTCTTTCGATAACTCGTCAATAGCGCTAAGATAGTCTTTCATGCACTGTCCGCCGTAGTCGCCGCTAATGGCTTCGTTCCATTCCTGTCCGAAACTGGGCAAGCCACGACGGTTGGGTGCCACAACGATGTAGCCGTTGGCGGCCATCATCTGGAAGTTCCAGCGGTAAGACCAGAACTGGCTCACCGTGCTTTGCGGACCGCCTTCGCAGTAGAGCAGGGCGGGGTATTGCTTGGCGGCATCGAAATGAGGCGGATAAATCACCCAAACCAGCATGTCCTTGCCATCGGTAGTCTTCACCCAACGTTCTTCCACCTTGCCGGTTTCGAGTTGTGAGAAGATGTTGTCGTTTATCGTGGTGATTTGCACCGCTTCCCCTGAGTTGGAATCCACGGAAAACAGTTCGGTCGGACGGCTCATCGATTGCCGGCCGGCAATGAGTGCGCCTCCGGCATTAACCACCGAAATGTAGTTATGCACGCCATCAGTGAGTTTGCGCAATGTGCCGTCTTCCATGTTCAAGGCATATATCTGTTCGGTAGCTTTAATGCCGCTGATGAAATAGAGCGTCTTTCCATCGTCAGCCCAACTGAAACCCGTGCTATTCTGGTCGAAAGCCGTCGAATAGTCTTTCTTTTCTCCGGTTTCCAAATTCATGACAAAAAGACGTTGCTTGTCGGCCTCATATCCGTCGCGTTCCATGCTTTCCCAAGCCATGTATTTGCCGTCGGGTGAAATGACAGGATTAAGGTCGTAGCCCATCATGCCTTCGGTAAGGTTGACACACTCTTTCGTGGCGATGGTATATTTATAGATGTCGGAATTGGTGGAGAGGGCATAGTCCTTTCCGATTTTCTTACGGCAGCAATACACAAACGATTGTCCTTTGTCCAACCATTTGATTTGCTCCATGCCGCCGAAAGGACGGAGAGGCGACTCCCACTGTTCGCCCTCCATGGCATCGAAGGACTGGCCCATGGTGCCGTCGTTGTAGGAGGCGACAAAGATATGTCCGTATGTATCCACCCACTGGTCCCAATGGCGGTACATCAAATCGTTGTTGACTCGTCCCGAGGAGAGGGGCAGATCGGGATAGAGGTCTGCAACGGTCTCTTTGAGTTTCACTTCTTTGGTGAAGATGATTTGCGACATGTCGGGCGAATAGGAAAATCCAGTAATGCCGTCGCCGTCGATGTTTGAGACTTGGCGACGTTCCGTTCCATCGGGATTGATTTCCCACAGCTGCATGGAGCCGCTTTCGGCACAAAGGAATCCGATTTTCTTGCCGTCGGGGCGCCACTGCGGACTGTATTCGCTGACGTTGGCGGTGGAAAGCACCTTGTTGTCGCTGCCGTCAATATTCATGATGTAAAGCGTTGAGCTGCTACGGTTTTCTTCAATGCTGTAATACGTTACGTTATAAACGATTTTTGTACAATCGGGCGACACGTCGTATTCGCCAATGCGTCCCATGCTCCACAGCACTTCGGGAGTCATGATGTCCGACTGTAACTGCATTTCTTTGGGACCGATTTTCGCCTTGCCTTGCGGCTCATCGGTTTGTGGCGTTTCTTGTTTGCAAGATGGTAGCATACATGTAATCATGGCTAACAAAAGTAAATTGTATTTTCTCATCGGTAATAAGGATTAAAATTGTGCCGTAAAATTAGCAAATCATCCGCTGCCTATCGCACTTCAACCTGATATTTCTTTCAAAATCGGAACTGCCATTGAGATGGATTATCCGTCAATATGATTATAAAGCAATAAATATCAATATATTATATCATTGATCCGTCATGATTAATCAAAAAAATATCACCACACCGCATCATGGATTACGAAAAACGTATTACCTTTGAGCCCGTTATGAAACTGACAGTCTTTGTTGAACGGATTACCAACCGCATGAACTACATCTTCGATTTGCTGCTGCACGGTCAGTTAGGCATCGAATATGAACTGACTACCGATGTGGAGGTGTTTAACACCACTGATGGCGCGAAATTAGTGTATGCCAAGGCTCCCATGAACAACGCCTTGTTTCAAAAAGCATCGAAATTACTGTTTGAATACAACATCGTTGAACAGAATCCTACTTCTGTTGATTACGAGGGTGTTAAAGGCATATTTCCTGTCTATCACCCCGATTCCATCATGCCGTTTGATCCTTTTGCCGCCTCTTTCTATTTTGTTTCCCGTTACGAGGAATATCTGGCGCAGGTTCGCGACCACTATGGCCGTTTTCAAGCGGAATCGACTTGCATGTATGAGATGGGCATGTTGCAAAAACCATTGGTCAACATTTATGCCCGTCACCTTGGACAGATGCTCAAAGCCGCTTATCCTGATCTGACCATCAAAAAACGCAAGTTTCATTTTGTGCCGACCTACGACATCGATGCCGCATGGTCCTATTTGCACAAAGGTTTTTATCGAACCGCAGGGGCTTTTTTCAGAGACTTATACCATTCCGATTTTGATGAGATACGGAAACGCCACCGCGTGCTGATGCGCAAGGAAAAGGATCCTTTCGACACCTACGACCTGCAATTGGCATTGCAAAAAAAATACAACCTGCATCCTGTATATTTTATTCTATGCGGTGATTACGATCTGAACGACAAAAACATTTCCATCCGAAACGATGCGTTCTGCAAACTCATCAAGCATATTGGCGACTATGCGGAGGTTGGCATCCATCCTTCGTTTTCATCTTATCTCAACGCCAATCGGATACAGATGGAAATCAATCGTTTGTCAAAAACCTTAAATCGCGAAATCACCAAAAGCCGTCAGCATTTTTTGCGCATGACCATGCCGCGAAGCTATCAAAAGCTGATCGAGTTGGACATTACCGACGATTATACCATGGGGTTTGCTTCGCAGGCCGGATTCAGAGCGGGCATTGCCGACACGTTCCGCTTTTTCGACTTGGAGAATGATGTCATCACCCATCTCAACGTGCATCCCTTCGCCCTGATGGATGGCACGGCATGCGACTATCTGAACCTTGACATTGAAGCCACCTACACCCTGACCACACAATTGATCGATGAAGTGAAAGCGGTTGACGGCACATTCGTCTTCCTTTGTCATAACGAAACCCTCAGCGGCCAAAAACGCTGGGCCGGATGGCCTGAACTTTATCAACGCATCATCGAATATGCACGCAAATGATTAGGTTTCTAAGACATAATGAAATCGACTTGAAAGCGTGGGATGCTTGCATCGGGAAAGCCCCCAACGGCAGACCGTATGCCCTGTCGTGGTACCTCGATACCATTCATCCGGGATGGGAGGCTCTCGTTGATGACGACTACCACTCCGTCATGCCGTTGACGGCTGGCCGTAAATTTGGCGTGCCCTATCTGTTTCAGCCTTTCTTTGCCCAGCAACTTGGTGTGTTTTCTATCGATGTACTTACAGTTGACAACGTGCTGCGGTTTCTTGAAGCCATTCCCGAACGCTACCGACTGGTAGAGATACGTCTCAACGAGGACAATGTGGTTCCTGAAACCCAACCCGAAATCGATTTTCACCGCAACATAACCCTAAACTTATATTCTCCTTACGAACTGCTTCACGGATCCTATCATACCAATACGCGCCGAAATCTGTTGGTAGCCGTCCAAAATGATCTACGCATTGTGAAGCAGGTGTCCATCGACACCGTCATACGTTTATTCAGAGCGCACCGTGGTGCTGCCATAAAAGTTTGGGGCAACAAGGCTTACGGATTGTTACGGCAACTCTCCCGCGAAATGCTTTCGCGTGACTGTGCCTTTATCTACGGGGTCACGCTACCCGACAGCGATGAGGTTATTGCCGGTGCATTATTCGTTAAATGGCAGGGGCGTATCATCTTTCTGTTTTCGGGCAATAGCACCTTGGGCATGAAAAAGCAAGCCATGACGTTTCTGATTGACCATGTTATTTCAAACTTTGCTAACAGACCGTATATCCTTGATTTTGAAGGATCTGACAATACAAATCTGGCAAGGTTTTACCGTGGATTCGGGGGCAGCGAGACCAGCTATCCGAGCTATACCGTCATCCGTCTAAACGCAATCGGCAAAGCATTATTGGGGCTGTGGAAACATTTCAAGTGAAGCCTTTAGAATAGGGGAGATGGCAGGCAAAAAGAATAAGTGCAATGCGGTGACATCACTCTATCCCGTACTTTTCTTCCAACATGCCAAGCAAGGTGTCGGCTTGTGTCATAAACTCCGCCGCATCATCTTTCCATGCCTTGTATTCGTCGAATGCTTTCTCATTACAACGCAAATCGTTCATCTTTGACAAAAAACATGTCGCTTTGTGCTGTTCTAACTGGATAAACATGGGCAGCATCTTGTGACACAAACCTTGCGCAGCAACAAAATCATCGGTTTCTACCGCATCATTAAGCGCCACTAAGTTGTCGGTTGTCGATTGGGTGAATACCGTCAAAATGCTTCTGATGGCATCGGAATCATTGTCCAGCATAGCGCTAAGCTCTTTGAAATCAGCGGAATAATCTGTTTTTTTATCTACATTTTCCACACTTTGACTACAAGCCACTCCGAGACATTCCGATAGTGTGGTCAGACTGAAAGGCTTGGCGAGAAACCCGTCAAAACCTTCCTCTCGGGCTTTTTCAGAATTGTACTCCATACGTGCCGTCATCAGGATGACCGGTTTCTCTGGTGCGGCTTCCTTACAGCCCCGTAGAA
Source organism: Bacteroidales bacterium (assembly GCA_029983675.1). Lineage (GTDB taxonomy): Bacteria > Bacteroidota > Bacteroidia > Bacteroidales > F082 > Limimorpha. The sequence goes on from JASBYY010000011.1 coordinate 39,425, forward strand.
TGTCGTTACCAGTAAGCGCTCCCATCTCACGGTCAGTGAGAATGCAGTCGTAACGGTCAATATCGGCAAGAGCCGTATCTAAATCCGTTTTGGAACGACAGCTGACAGAAGTCAAACCTATACGATGCAGCATGTTGGCGAGAACCGTCAGCAAGGTGTCGTCGTCGTCGATAATCAGGATGTTTTTCACCTGACGAATAGCCGAAACCGATTCCGCCGCCTGCAACACCGTCGTAACCGGAATGCTCGTTGAGAAACACGAACCTTTTCCCACCTCCGATATCACCTCGATTCTGCCGTCGAGTAATTCTACAAGCCCTTTCACAACGGAAAGCCCATAGCCGCTGCCTTCCGAAAGTGTGTTATAGGTGTCGATACGGACAAATGGCTTGAACACTTCATCGATTTTCTCCTTCGGAATACCCACACCGGTATCGCTGATGTCGAGACAAAGCCGGCCATCGTTCATTCTTACTTCAAAACTGACCGAGCCTTCAATGGTGTATTTTATGGCATTAGAAATCAAGTTGCTGGCTATTTGTTTGATTTTCAGTTTATCCGAGTTAATTGTCATATCCGGCTCAACCAAAAAACGATATTGGAAGTTCAGTTTTTTACTCTTTGCTATGGGATCAAACATTGCCGCCACCTCGTCACATGCCTTGCGCAGCGAAAACTGCGATGTGTTGACTTTCAAACGCCCCTGTTCAAGACTGGAATAGTCGAGCAGATTGGTCAGCAAGTTCAAAATATGGTCGGCAGACAGCCGTATGGATTCGATTTCTTTAGGATTGCACGCGGCATCCATCAAGTCCACATTGCCCATGATGGACGTTAAAGGCGTCTTGATGTCGTGTGAAATAGAAAGCAGCATCTTGTGTCGGCTTTCCATAATCTCTTCGGTTTTGCGTCGGGCCTCTTCTGCAGCACGGCGTGCGCGATAGCCTTTATTCACATCGCTGATAATCAGGATGACAAAGATGACTATCAGTATCAGCACCACTGATCCGATAACAACCGACGACTCAATGTTATCGTCAATAGAAGCCTTGCTTTTTTCGATTTCACGCACGGTGGAATCCAAAATCTCCTGATTCAATGTCAGCAATAGGAGGGAAATCTGTTCCGAAAGTTCATTATCTGCGGTAATCAGCTCATTGGTGCGCTTTTCGTATTCCTTGATCTTCAGGCTGTATTCGGTTTTGGCTTTTTGCGACATGCTCTTCAAGTTTGACAGTATCGGGAGACTGTCAACCGTCTTGACCGTGTCTATGGTTTGATTGGCAATCTGGATAACGCTGTCTTGATATGCCGACGGCTTGAAAAGACTTCCAAGGCGTTGAAGGAAACTGCGTTTGGCCGCTGTTCGAATGACCGTATCTTGTTTTGTTGTGACCGAGACCACATAAGCGCTTTCACGGACAGGACCGACATCCTCCAAGGTCTTGTCGATCTCCTCCAATGGATTATAATAGTTGATATAGCGCGATAAAGCCTTGCTGACCGTGCCCTTACGCTTCAGCAGGTCTTGAATTTGTTGCAGCAACTGGTCATTCTCCACCAAGGTCTGACGAATAGAATCAGCGTAAACGGCGACATTATCGCACAGGTTTTCGTATTGTTTGAAGTATTTTGAATTATCGGAAAAAGCAAAAAGATTGGCGGCTCCCTGCGCTTCATGCACCGCATGGGTGAACTTTGTCATCAAATCAAGGTTGTTGTTCTGAACGCTGACATTACCTCGCTGATTATCAGCTGCATTACGTAGGCGAAACATATAAAAAAACAAAGCGCCACACAAAACGACAACGATTAGATAGGTAATGACGACCTCCCAGCTTGTCCTTTTCTCGATGGAATTACGTGTGCTCATAGCCAACCTGTTTTATTAGAAACTGTTTCAATTTCCGAGATAATGGAATCGTAGCTGCCGTTATTTGATTTCAAAACAGTTTCTTAGCATTCAGGCTACAAAAATAATAAAAATAGAGAATGTAAAACCGGTGTTTCGTTTGCAGGCAGCTACACGCATTCCTCGTCTCACGGTACACTTGTGACACCCGTGAAAATTCAAATCCTTTTTTTCCACTTGCAAAGGGAAAACTCCCTATCTTTACAGCCAAATCAAACACCCATGAAAAAGGTACATTTTATCGCCATCGGCGGAAGCGCCATGCACAACCTCGCCATTGCCTTGCACCGCAAGGGTTATGAAGTCACCGGATCGGACGATGAGATTTTCGAACCCTCGCGCTCACGACTTAATAACGAAGGCATTCTGCCCGAACAACAAGGCTGGCATCCCGAACAATTAGACGACTCTTACGATGCCGTCATTCTTGGTATGCATGCGCGTATCGACAATCCTGAACTTGTAAAAGCTCAAGAATTGGGTTTGAAAGTGTATTCCTATCCTGAATACCTGTATGAACAGACCAAGGACAAAATCCGCATCGTCATTGGCGGCAGTCATGGCAAGACCACCATCACATCCATGATACTGCACGTGCTGAAACAAGTGGGCATCGAAACCGATTTCATGGTGGGTGCGCAATTGGAAGGATTTGATGTCATGGTGCGTCTGAGCGAAACGGCAAAATACATGGTCATGGAAGGCGACGAATACCTCACTTCGCCCATCGATCTTGTTCCAAAGTTCCATCATTATCACCCGAATATCGCCGTTATCAGCGGCATCGGATGGGATCATGTGAATGTTTTCCCGACCTTCGAGAGCTATTTGGAGCAATTTAGCATCTTTGTCAAAACCATAGAGCCAGGTGGCTGCCTGATTTATGACGAAACCGATCAAGAAGCCGAAAAAATCAAAAACAATGCGAACTGTACGACCTACGGATATGGCATACATCCTTTCGAAAGCAAAGGACTTGACACCGAACTCATTCTCAGCAACGGCAACCGTTTGAAAGTTGGCGTTTTCGGAAGTCACAACATGAAAAATATCAACGCTGCAAAATTGGTTTGCCGCCAACTCGGTGTCAGTGATGCCGATTTCTACCAAGCCATTCGTACTTTCAAAGGTGCATCCCGTCGTTTGGAACTGCTTTTCGAACATAAAGGAAACTTCATCTTCCGCGATTTTGCCCATGCGCCCTCCAAAGTGAATGCCAGCGTGAAGGCATTGCGTGAACAATTTCCTGAAAAACATTTGATTGCGGTATTCGAGCTGCATACCTACAGCAGCCTGAGCGAATCCTTTATCGACCACTATAAGCACGCCTTGCTTCTGGCTGACGAAGCCGTTGTTTTTTACGATCCACATGCTGTTGCCATCAAAAAGCTGAACCTTATGACCGACAAACGCATCGTGGATGGATTCGGGCAGCCCGGATTAAAAGTGGTGCATTCGCGTAATGAACTGCTTCATTTGCTTGAATCCGGAAAAAGAACGAACGTAGTGGGTGCTTTCATGAGTTCGGGCGACTTCAACGGCCTCACAACCGATGACTTGAAAAAACTCTATTCGTAGCCACACCACACAGCAAGTCCCTTGACTTCCTTCGTCTGATCGGAAGCAAACAAAACGGTACAGATAGAACGGAGCAGGAGATAAGACAAGAAAAAAGGAGGTTTATAGCCTCCTTTTCTCATAATGGATAAATTGCTGTGCCTTATTTGTCGAGACTCATCAAGAACTCTTCGTTGTTGATGGTCTTGGCCACTCTGTCTTTCAGGAACTCCATTGCTTCCACAGGGTTCATGTCGGCAAAGTGAGTGCGCAAAGCCCAGACACGGGCCAACGTGGTACTGTCAACCAGCAAGTCGTCGCGACGAGTTCCAGAAGCCACGATATCGATAGCAGGGAAGATGCGCTTATTGGACAACCTGCGGTCGAGTTGCAGTTCCATGTTTCCTGTTCCTTTGAATTCCTCAAAGATAACTTCGTCCATCTTCGATCCCGTGTCAATCAGTGCGGTGGCAAGAATGGTAAGCGATCCGCCGTTTTCGATTTTACGAGCCGCACCGAAGAAACGTTTCGGCTTCTGCAAGGCGTTGGCTTCAACACCACCGGTGAGCACCTTGCCCGAAGCGGGGGAAACCGTGTTATAAGCGCGTGCCAAACGGGTAATGGAGTCAAGCAGGATGACCACATCGTGACCGCATTCAGTGAGACGCTTGGCCTTTTCGAGCACGATATTGGCAATCTTCACATGTTTCTCGGCCGGTTCGTCGAATGTAGAGGCAATGACTTCAGCATTGACGCTACGCTGCATATCGGTAACTTCCTCAGGACGTTCATCGATAAGCAAAATGATCAGATACACTTCGGGGTGATTGGCGGCAATGGCATTGGCCACTTCCTTCAGCAAAACCGTCTTACCGGTCTTGGGCTGAGCCACAATCAGACCACGCTGTCCCTTTCCAATAGGGGCGAACATGTCCATGATTCGGGTGGAGATGGAGCTGCCTTTGTGCCCGGTGATATTGAATTTCTCATTCGGAAACAGGGGTGTGAGGAAATCAAACGAAATGCGGTCGCGAACTTCTTCGGGCAAACGTCCGTTGATATAATCCACCTTGGTTAATGGGAAATACTTCTCACTACTCTTGGGAGGACGGATGGCGCCAAGCACCGTATCGCCGGTCTTCAGGCAGAACAGTTTGATTTGCGACTGCGATACATACACATCGTCGGGTGACGGCAAATAGTTGTAGTCCGACGAGCGCAAGAAACCAAAGCCATCGGGCATCACTTCCAATACGCCTTCGGCTTGAACCACGCCGTTGAAAGCACCGACAAGTTCGTCATGACGCTGTTTTTCGAGTGCCGCTTGAGCTTTTTCTTCCTTTTCCTTGTCGTTGTTGTGCACGGCATGATGAGGCAAGCCGTTACCTTGCACCTCATCATGCTGTTTTAAAGGCTTTCTGATTTCGTCTCTATATATCTTCTCTTGCCTCGAATAGTTGTACTTGACGGGGCCTTCCTGTGTTTCTGTCACATCGGCTACCGGTTCGGCTTTGATATCGTTGACGTTTTCTTCATTCTTAGGTGCCGGAGCGACCCTCTCGTAATGACGAAGCCCGCTTTGTGGGGCAGGTGAAGAGGTTTGATCGGCAGAACGACTGATGCGAGGACGACGCTCGCGCTTTTCTTTTGATTGTTCCGCAGCTTTGGGTGCAGATTCTTCAGCAGGGGAAGGGGAGGGTTGTGATTTCACCGGTTTATCTTCTTTTTCCGACAATGTTTTTTCCTCATTGTCAGATGTATTTACAGATTTTCCAATGACATCCATGATCTCTTTTATGGAGCCTTTAATAGGAAGGTCTGCAATATTAATCTCATCAGTGATACCCGATTCAGGCTTGATTCCTTCCTGTTTCTTGACTTCTTGTTTCTTAGGTTCCATGGGTTCCCTTACTTGTTTTTTAGTTGTTTTTGGACGAACATTCTCTTTTTTCTCGGGTTTATTCGATTCGTAATTATCTGACTGATAATCAATGATGTCGTAAACCAACTGGGTCTTTGACTTTCCTTCATCGTCAATGCCCATTTCAATTGCGATGACCTTCAATTCTTCCAAGGTCTTCTCGTTGAGTTCAAAAATATTATACATAAAAATTGGATTTCTTGTTCCAAAAATCTGGAAATAAAATGAATGTGCAATGAATAATTCTTTTTGAATTTGTAAAACGTATGAGGATTCATACTGTAAGACACGGCAAAAATAACATTTTTTTCTAAACGCGATGTGTTATTTTTGAAAAATCATATAAAATTCTCCTTGCTGATGGATAATGTCTTGTTATCGGAATCCGCTTTGAAGCACATTTTCAGGTAAAAAGGCTGGCTTCATTTTTTGTGCGACAACAATGGCATGATTCTGACAAAAAAGACTTATCTTTGCGGTACAACAGCAAAAAAAATAATTAGCTGCCAAAAATCAATAAATAATAAATATCTGCTATCGATTGCAGTAATTATTCGAACAATCAATCAACACATAACATCATGATTAATAACAAATTAAAACTTGAATCCGTGCTGGTTCACGGAGCCGAAATCGAAGACAACATGGGTGCAGCCGTCACCCCGATTTACCAAACCTCGACTTTTAAGTTCAAAAATGCCGACCGCGGTGCAGCATGTTTTGCCGGTGATGATCCGGGGTTTATTTATACGCGTATTGGCAATCCCACAATTGGCGCGTTAGAGACAACACTCGCCGAAATCGAACATGGTTACGGCGCTGTTGCAGTAGGTAGCGGAATGGCTGCTGTTAATACGGTTTACATGGGTCTGCTAAAGGGTGGCGACCACATGATTTCAAGTGCTGCGGTGTATGGCCCTTCACGCGTGGTGATGGAAAAATACTGGTCGAACTTCGGCGTAGAATCCACCTATTTAGATACTACCGATATCGAAAAGATCAAAAAGGCCATCAAGCTCAATACGAGAATGATTTATATCGAGTCTCCGGCCAACCCGACCATGGACATCAGCGACATTAAGGCGGTCAGTGAATTGGCGCATTCCAAGAACATCCTAGTGGTTATTGACAACACATTCTGCAGCCCTGTGCTTCAGCTTCCGTTAGATCTCGGTGCCGATGTGGTGCTACATTCCATGACCAAGTTTCTCAACGGACACGCCGATATTGTTGCCGGATGTGTGGTAGCCAAAGATAAAGACATCTATGCCAAGTTGCGCGGCACCATGGTCAATTTGGGCTGCAACATGGACCCGACACAGGCCTATATGGTTATTCGCGGTCTCAAAACACTGAAAATCCGCGTGTTGAAACAACAAGAAAATGCCAGAATCCTCGCCGAGTGGTTAGAGAAGCACCCAAAAGTAGAGTGGGTGAAGTACCCGGGACTGCCATCGCATCCCCAGTATGAACTGGCACAGCACCAAATGTCAGGTCCCGGTTCACTGATCAGCTTTAGTTTGAAGGGCGGCATCCAAGCAGGAAAAGTGCTCATGGATAATATCCACATGATTTTGCTGGCCGTTTCGTTAGGAGGCGTGGAGTCGCTGATGTCACATCCGGCTTCGATGACGCACTCGAAAATGAGCAAGGAAAGCCGCGAAGCTGCAGGTATTACTGATGGCTTGGTGCGCTTTGCCGTAGGTATTGAAGATGTGGAAGATATCAAGGCCGACCTCGAGCAGGCTCTGAGTTGTATCTGAAGCCTTTAAATGGTTCTAAATTGAAAAGCCATCGGGATTTCCGATGGCTTTTTCTTATACTGATCACATCAATTAGAACGGCAAATCGTCTTCGGGACTGCTTTCGGTGTGATCCGAATAACCCGATGCCGAAATTGGCGCAACAGTGGATTGCGGTGGCGTTTGGTGGGCTTGTGCAGGTGCTGCCGACTGTGCTGCATTTTGACCAATGGGATCAAAGCGCCACACGCGGACATCTGTGTACCACTTACCATTGAACTCGCGCGATTCAACACTAATTTGCGCTTTGACCATTTGTCCGGGAGCCAGATTTGCGGCTTCATTAGCCAAATCGCTCCAACAATTCAAACAAACCGTTTTGGGATACTGTTCGTCCGTTTCAATGATCAATTCCTGTTTTTGCCAAGGACCGCGTGCACTGGTGCCGTTTATCAGGTTGCCTAATTTTACAACTTTTCCAATAATTTCCATAGTTTATGCTTGATTTATAATGATTTCTGATTTTTACTTACATTTTGCAAATGTAATCAAATCCTTGATGCAATCTCGATTTTCCATGACGTTTTTTCCCGGCGGTTTGTCGTGAAAGTTGCAATGTGTTGAACCTCTACGTATTTCAAAAATGCCGGATTTTCAAGTTTCTGAAAAATCCCCCTTTTCAAATATAATCAATATTATGTTAAATATAACATCTAAGACCCGCTACATTGCTTTGTCGGTGCTTTTTTGAAAAAACTCTGATTTCCTTGATAATTGTTGTATTTTTGCCGTGTGGCATGACGATTGTTTGTTTGTTTAATTGCCACAACAAAGATACTGAATTTCAGTTAATTATGCAACATGTCATGCCGCTTTTTTTGATTTTCTTTGCTCATTTTCAATGGGTTATCCTAACATGTGAAACTTGAATTATTGATTAAATTTGCACCGTTGATTTTTCAAGTTTTGCTTAACGGGTTCGAAAAGGATTCGGGAGGCTATGTGAAAGAGGCACCCTTTTATTAAATATCTAAATCTAAACCTTTTTTGTTGCTACGGCAACAGCACAAAACATGAACCGTTATGTCACATTAAATGTGAGACAAGGGGAACAAATCCTTCTTGACATAAAAGCATCTGTCGGTAGCAACACTCCAGTAAGGATTGTCAGCGGATCGACTGACGAAACCATTTTAGTCAGTTATTGGAGTGGGAACCATAGTTTTTACGCCGATGCTGATACGATGGCCATTTACGGCGACGTCACCGGTCTGGAATGTGTCGATAACGGGGCTAAAATAACAGGCTTGGATTCGGAACACAACAACTTGATGGGCTACATTGACTGTGCCTCCTGCGAAATCGAAACCCTGAATCTAAAAAATTGCACGGAATTGGCATCTTTGTATTGCGATAATAATCATATCTCCGAACTATTCTTGGGTGACTGTTCGGGGCTTCAAGAACCGTTTTGTAATAACAACAACATTGCCAAACTGGAACTGAACGCTTGCACCAAGTTATCTGAATTGGCATGTAATACGAATAATATCAGCACATTGGATGTAAGTGCATGTGCGAGACTGGTTTTTCTGGCATGCTATCAAAATCCATTTTCCGCAGCGGCTATCGATCAGATTTATTGTGACCTGCCCGATTGCACCAATGGTCAGTTTATTGGGTATATGATTCCCCTTTACAATGCTGAAGATCTCAATTACAACACAGTGTTGTCAACCAATGCGAACAATGCCACCAGTAAAAACTGGAAAGTTGTATATAGGAATCCGGATTTAGCACCTATTCCGCCTACTACCGGCAATTTTGATTGTATCACAGGTTTTGAAGAACTTTCGCTTACAAAGGAGGCGATACAGCTTGCTCCCAATCCGGCGAAAGATTTCGTTACCATTTTGCTATGTGAAACTTACCTTGAAAAACCTTTGGAAATCATCGACATATTCGGCAGAATTGTCTATAGCGACGCGGCACAAATCAGGCAAGACATCTCCGTTGCCGATTTGCCGAACGGATTGTATATTGTAAAGGTGGGCGATGTCACAACAAAACTAATCAAACGTTAAAGAAGACTTTTTCACAAAAAAACCGCCGGATTTCGGCGGTTTTTTGTGAAATCGAACGGACCGTGGGAGACCTCATTAAGAATCATTGCTGTCCGTTACTGTTTTTAATCCTGGCAACGTATTGAAAGCTTTCAAGTTAATGCGGGTTGCCGAAAAGAGGCTGGTTACAGGCGTAAAAGTAATTATTGGTCGTCAAGTGCTTTGACTTCATCCATCATCTTCAGTTGTACATAAATGGATTTCAAGACGGCTTTGATCTCATCGCCGGGCTGGCTTTCGTAAGCCTTGCGGATATAGGGCAAACCATCGCGCAAAATGTCTTCGGCCTGCTTCACGAGATCGTTATACTCTTTTACTTTGTCCAAAGGCAGTTCGTTGGCCTGTGTCTTGAGCTTGTTCGACATGGTGATGTACAATGCACCAAGGTTATAGGTGGCATCGTAATAATCAGGAATTACAGCAAGGGCTCTTGTGTAGTAGTCAATCGCCTTTGATGAATCAAAGATTTCACTGTTTTCATCACCATAGATGGTGCCAAGGATGAACAGAATGGAAGCATTGTTCGGATCGAGTTCGTTCAATTTAATCAGGTCGCTGATAGCTTCCTGACCCTTGCCTTGTTTCAGATACACGTTCACCTTTTCAATAATCATGCTGGCATCGCCCGGGAACTTTTCCAAGCCCTGGCTAATCATTTCGAAGGCTTTATCCTGATTGCCAAGTCCGTTATAGGTGACGGCGAGGTTTTTATAGATATCGACGTTATCCACGTGCAGTGTCTCTTTCATTTCGGTGAAATAAGTCAAAGCCTGTTCATAGTTGTGCGATTTAAGACAGGCATTGGCGGCATAGTTGAGACAGGCAGTGTCGGGCTGGCTCAGCAGCGAAATATCATACGATTTTTTGAAAGCAACTGCAGCAACGTCATACTTGGCATTGTTGTAATTCTCGGCACCTTCCTGATAATACATGTTACGGATGGCAGCGATACGGGGATAGACATCCTGCTGGTTGTCTTTGGCATACGAAGGATCGACATTGACACAGTTGGACAGCGACTCATACGCTTTCTCCAATGCATCGGGAGCAGTAGCTTTCAGTTCAGGATCTTGGTGGATGTTCAAATAAATCATGGCGCGATACAGCCAAGCCTGGGCCTGGTCTTTGGTTTTCATTCCCAAAAACTGCTCGTGATTGACACATTTTTCAATGGATGCCATTGCCTTCGCATATTCACCGTTTCTGTTGTACATGAACGCATCGGTACGATCCTTTTTTTGCGCCATCATGACATTTACTGTAAGTAAGACGGCCACTAAAATCATTAATCTTTTCATTTCCTTGATATTTAATTGTTTGACAATTTCGATTCGTTGTTACTTAAGTATCAGCAATTATTATTCCAAATTATTATTCTTCTGCTGGTTTTACATTGTTATCCTATTCAATTTCAATGTATTCATCGTCTTGCAGCACCTCTTCCTCGTCTTCTTCGGCATCTACCCGTGCCACAGCGGCAATCTGGTCAGACTCTCTGATGTCAATCAGCTTCACGCCTTGTGTGGCGCGACCCATAACACGAAGCGTATCAACGCCGATGCGGATGACGATACCCGACTTGTTGATGATCATCAAATCGTCGTTATCGGTCACACACTTGATGGCGATTAGTTGGCCGGTCTTTTCGGTGATATTCATGGTCTTGATACCCTTACCGCCACGGTTCGTGATGCGGTAGTCTTCAATTCCGGTACGTTTTCCGAAGCCGTTTTCCGAAACCACGAGCACCGATTGTTCAGGATTGCTGATGCAAATCATGCCGATGACTTCATCATTGTCTTCACTGAGCGTGATGCTCTTTACGCCAGCCGCTGTACGACCCGTCGGACGCACTTTACTTTCGTTGAAGTGGACGGCCTTTCCAAATTTTGTAGCCACCAACACTTCATCGTTGCCACTGGTCAGACAGGCATCGAGCAACTCATCGTCTTCACGAATGGTGATGGCATTAATGGCAAGGTTACGTGTGCGTCGGTTGGAATATGCTTCAAGCGTGGTCTTTTTGATAATACCCTTTTTTGTTCCAAGGATGATATAGTTGTTTTTCACATAATCCTCATCGGCCAGGTCAAGCACATTCAGATAAGCCCGCACCTTGTCATCCTGATCAATATTAATAAGGTTCTGTATGGCGCGTCCCTTGCTGTTCTTGCCCTCTTCTGGAATTTCGAACACCCTTGTTCTCAAGCACTTACCTTTTTCGGTAAAGAAGAGCAGGTAGTTGTGATTCGTGGCGATGAAAATATGTTCGATAAAGTCGCTATCGCGGGCGGCAGAGCCTTTTGAGCCTTTACCTCCCCTGCTTTGTCTTCTGTATTCGGCAAGCGGAGTGCGTTTGACGTAGCCCAAGTGCGAAATGGTGATGACCACAGCTTCGTCGGCAATAAGATCCTCCATGCGCACTTCGTCGACAGCGTGTACGATCTGCGAGCGACGTGCATCGCCGTATTTTTCCTTGATAACCAGAAGTTCATCCTTGATGATCTGGTACTGCAAGTCCACATTTTGTAGAATCTCGTGAAAATAGGCGATTTTATTCTTGAGGTCTTCCAGTTCTTCCATGATCTTCAGGATTTCGAGACCTGCGAGTTGTCCCAAGCGGTACGCTACAATAGCGGAAGCCTGCGGGTCATCGAAGCCGAACTTGTCCATGATAGCTTGTTTGGCTTCTGGAGTTCCTCCCTTACAAGCGCGAATAGTGGCGATGATTTCATCGACAATATCGATGGCGCGGGCCAAGCCTTCCAAGATGTGAGCACGCTCTTCGGCCTTCTTCAGCTCGAAACGGGTGCGACGCAACACGACTTCATGGCGGTGCGCTACAAAATGCTCAATCAGCTGCTTGAGATTCAGGGTTTGCGGACGACCGTTCACCAAGGCGACGTTGTTTACATTGAAAGCCGTTTGCAAGGGTGTCATCTGATACAGCTTATTCAGCACTATATCGGCAATTGCTTCGCGTTTCAGCTCGTAAACAATACGAATGCCCTTGCGGTCCGATTCGTCACGGATGTCGGAGATGCCGTCCAATTTCTTTTCGTTGACCAAGTCGGCGGTTTTTTTGATCATTTCCGCCTTGTTCACTTGATAAGGTATCGAGGAAACGATAATACGTTCGCGGCCGGCATGTTCTTCGATAGTGGCCTCGCCACGGATGACGACACGCCCCTTCCCTGTTTCAAAGGCTTCGCGCACGCCCTCGTATCCGTATATGATGCCTGCCGTCGGAAAATCAGGAGCCTTGATATGTTCCATCAGTTCGGCGATGGTGATATCGCGGTTGTCGATATAAGCGATGATGCCATCTACACATTCGGCGAGGTTGTGCGGCGCCATGTTGGTAGCCATTCCTACAGCAATACCGTTCGATCCATTCACCAACAATGTGGGGATCTGTGTAGGCAATACTGTAGGTTCCTGCAACGAATCGTCAAAGTTGTTCTGGAAATCGACAGTGTCCTTTTCAAGGTCATCCAGCATTTCCTCGGCGATCTTCTTCAGACGCGCTTCGGTGTAACGCATGGCAGCGGGACTGTCACCATCTATCGAGCCGAAGTTGCCCTGACCGTCAACCAACGGATAACGCAACGACCAGTTCTGCGCCATGCGGCACATGGCATCATAAACCGACGAGTCACCGTGGGGATGGTACTTACCAAGCACTTCACCGACGATTCTCGCCGATTTCTTGTACGAACTCTTCGAGGTGACACCCAAACCGATCATGCCGTAAAGCACGCGGCGGTGAACCGGTTTCAAACCGTCTCTCACATCAGGTAACGCCCTCGAAATGATGACCGACATCGAATAGTCGATATATGCCGATTTCATCTGATTCTCAAGGTTTACCCTGATGATTTTTTCTCCTGACAAGTTTTCTTCTTCCATTTATATCTTTCTATTTGTTATATCCTTTGAATTAAAGATGCAAAAATACGAAATAATCGCTCTAAAACGCCAAAATGTTGCGTTTTTCTTCGTTTTTCGACCATTTTTCCTGACAACGCCTCTGTGGTTCGATTTTTGTTGATACCTTTGCAATCAAAGCGAAAGGGCCTCTAATTCGGGTGCCGAAACTATTTACAATATTGGAAATCAATTAATCATCATATTATGGACGCAAAATTCTCACCACGGGTACGTGACATTATGACATATAGCCATGAGGAAGCAGAACGGATGGGATATGCTTATGTCGGGCTGGAGCATCTGTTTTTGGGCATGATGAAGGACGGCGGAAGCTGTGCCATCAAAATCCTGCAAAATCTCGGGTTGGACCTTGATGTTTTTCAGAAGAAACTCGAAGCCTCCATCAAAGCCACCGGCACGCCGAAAGGCGACAGGGAAAGCATCCCCCTCACAAAGCAAGCCGAACGGGTATTGAAGTTCACCTATATCATCGCAAAAGAGTTTCAGAGCGACCTTGTGCGTTCGGAGCATCTCATGCTTGCCATTTTGCACGAAAAGAACAATATCATTTCACAAAATCTTGAATTTGAGGGCATCACATACGAAAAATTCCGAACCGAACTTATTCGCTACAATGCACAGTTCGGTAAAGACAATCCGAAGGAAAAGCCCAAAGGACGATTTGAATTTGAAATCGACATTCAGAAAGCCGCTCCGGAGGACAGCTCAAAGAATCCGTTTGCAAGCGATGACGACGATGAAGATGAACGTCCCGATAAGCCCAAGAAAACCAGTGGCATTAAAGGTAAAACGCCCGTTTTGGACAATTTTGGCAGAGATCTGACACGCGCCGCCGAAGAAAACCGCCTTGATCCCGTTGTGGGACGTGAAAAGGAATTGGAACGCATCGCACAGATATTGAGCCGTCGCAAAAAGAACAACCCGATTCTAATCGGGGAGCCTGGCGTGGGCAAATCGGCTATCGCAGAAGGACTTGCCATTCGCATTGTGCAGCACAAAGTGCCGCGCACCCTGATCAACAAGCGGGTCATCATGCTCGACATGGCATCGGTAGTGGCCGGCACCAAGTACCGCGGACAATTTGAGGAACGTGTGAAAGCCATTCTCAACGAGTTGGAAAAGAATCCCGACATCATTGTCTTTATCGACGAAATACACACCATTGTGGGGGCTGGAAACGCCAACGGGTCAATGGATGCCAGCAACATGTTCAAACCTGCTCTTGCTCGCGGAGAATTGCAATGCATCGGATCCACCACCCTCGATGAATACCGACAGTATATTGAGAAAGACGGTGCTTTGGAACGCCGTTTCCAGAAGATCATCGTCGAACCCACTACACCGGAAGAAACGCTGGAAATTCTGAACAACATCAAGTCGAAGTACGAAGACCACCATCTCGTCAGCTATACCCCTGAAGCAATTGAGGCCTGTGTGAGACTTACAAACCGTTATATGTCAGATCGTTATCTTCCCGACAAGGCCATCGATGCTTTGGATGAGGCTGGTGCACGTGTCCATATCAAGAACATCAATGTTCCCGAGGAAATCACGACGTTGGAGCAGCGCATTGAGGATATCAGGAAACTGAAAAAACAAGCCATTGTAGAACAAAAGTTCGAAGAGGCCGGAATGCACCGCAAAGATGAAGTGGGGCTGATGGAACAGCTTGAAAAGGCCAAGAAGGAATGGGAAGCCGGTGACCTTTCGCACCGCGATCCCGTCACTGAAGAGAACGTCTCCGAAGTAGTCGCCATGATGACCGGTGTCCCTGTGACACGCATTGCGCAGAATGAAGGTAGCCGCCTGATGAGCATGGAGAACGAACTGCAAGGGTCGGTTATCGGTCAAGACGAAGCCATACGGAAAGTGACCAAAGCCATACGCCGCAACCGTGCCGGACTGAAAGACCCCAACAAACCCATCGGTTCATTTATTTTTCTGGGTCCGACAGGTGTCGGAAAAACTTATCTGGCAAAAGTGTTGGCCAAATACTTGTTCGACACGGAAGACGCACTCATTCGTGTGGATATGAGCGAGTACATGGAGAAATTCACCGTGTCGCGCCTCGTGGGAGCGCCTCCCGGATATGTGGGTTACGAAGAAGGCGGCCAACTCACCGAAAAAGTAAGGCGCAAGCCCTACTCTATTGTCCTGCTCGATGAAATCGAGAAAGCGCATCCCGATGTGTTCCACTTGTTGCTTCAAGTGCTTGACGATGGTCAGCTTACCGATGGTTTGGGACGTAAAGTCGATTTCAAAAACACCATTATCATCATGACCTCGAACATCGGTTCGCGACAATTGAAAGAGTTCGGGCAAGGTGTCGGCTTTGGAACACAGGCAAAACTCAATGCGAAAAACGATTATTCCAACAGCGTCATCGAAAATGCACTGAAACGCACTTTCGCCCCCGAGTTCTTGAACCGTATCGATGATGTCATCATGTTCAATTCTCTTGAAAAATCCGATATTCACAAGATTATCGACATTGAACTTCGTGCCGTATTCAAACGTGTGGAAGAAATGGGCTACGTGCTGCAATTCTCTGCCGAAGCCAAGGATTTCATTGCCGACAAGGGCTGGGACGAACAGTTTGGCGCCCGTCCCTTGAAACGTGCCATTCAGAAATATGTCGAAGACCTGCTTGCTGAAGAAATCATCAAGTCGGAGATGGCTCCAGGAGACACGATACACGTCGACTTAGACAAGGAAAAGCAGGAAATCTCCATCTCCATTGTCCATGCCGACCGAAAGGCTATCGAACAAGAGACAACGACGATATAAGACATCCGACATCCTTCATTCAAAAAGAGGCCGTGTCAAAAAAAAATGAGTTCTGACACGGCCTCCCTCTTTGTTTCCGCATCGCAATCCTCGTCCAAAACAACGGAGCATTACAAAAATTCCTACTTTTGCAGCACAATGCAGTACCATCTTGAACGACATATTGACAATCCATTTTTCAGGCTCGTTGCGGCTTCGAGCAAAGAACTCAACATGCGAAGCTATGTGATTGGCGGCTTTGTAAGAGACCTGTTTCTCCGACGCAGTTCCAGCGACATTGACATTGTCACCATTGGAAGCGGCATCGCCTTGGCGAAGCATATCGCATCAAAGCTACCCGGACATTGTGAGGCAAAGTTTTACGGTCGTTTCGGCACTGCGATGATCAGATATAAAGGTGTAGAAATTGAATTTGTGGGCGCACGCAAAGAGTCATACGACCGCAACAGCCGCAAGCCTATTGTGGAAGACGGCACATTGGAAGACGACCAAAAACGTCGCGACTTCACGATTAATGCGATGGCTTTCAGCCTGAACGAAGACGATTTCGGCGCATTTCTCGACCCTTTCAATGGTGTTGACGACCTTGAAAACCTTACCATCCGCACCCCACTCGATCCTGACATCACCTATTCCGACGACCCGTTGCGCATGATGCGTGCCATTCGTTTTGCCTCCCAATTGAATTTTTGCATCGATGAAGAGTCGTTCGAGGCCATCAAGCGCAATGTTAAACGCATCAAAATCGTTTCCATGGAACGGGTCACTGAAGAACTGAATAAGATAATCCTCTCGAAAAGACCTTCTTTGGGTTTCAAACTGCTCGACAAATCGGGACTGTTGGCACTCATCTTTCCACAGCTTGCCGCTCTAAAAGGAGTTGAGGTGGTGAATGGCCGCGGACACAAGGACAATTTTTTCCATACATTGCAAGTGCTCGACCATGTGGCCGAACAAAGCGGCAACCTTTGGCTACGCTGGGCCGCCCTGCTGCACGACATCGCCAAACCCGTCACAAAACGATGGGACAGCACCATCGGATGGACCTTCCACAGCCATGAGTTCAGAGGGGCGAAGATGGTGCCTAAGATTTTCGACCAGATGAAGCTGCCACTGAACGAAAAAATGAAATACGTTCAAAAGCTCGTCATGCTGCACATGCGCCCTATCATCCTTGCCGAGGACATTGTCACCGATTCCGCCGTGCGCCGTCTTCTGTTCGATGCTGGCGATGATATCGACGATCTGATGCTGCTCTGCCATGCCGACATCACGTCCAAAAACGAGGAAAAAGTCAGAAAATACCACCATAACTTTGAAATTGTCAAAGAAAAACTGAAAGAAATCGAAGCCAAAGACCATTTGCGCAACTGGCAACCGCCTATCGACGGCGAGAGCATCATGGCCACATTTGGTATTCCTGAGGGCCGGCAAGTCGGCATCATTAAAAACACCATCCGTGAAGCCATTTTAGACGGTGTCATCGGAAACAGCTTTGAAGAAGCATATACATTCATGAAAGCAGAAGCGGAAAAGCTCGGGTTGAAGGTGAAAAACGAAATCAGCGAACCTGTTTCCGTCAAAGCAAACGGCCCTGTACCTCCTAAAACGACAAGGAGATGAACCGAGGCAGCCTTATCGTGGTGGCAGGCCCTACTGCTTCGGGAAAGACCGCCTTTTCCATACGCATGGCAAAAGCATTGCAAACCGTCATTGTTTCCGCCGACAGCCGACAGTTTTACAAGGAAATGCAAATTGGAACAGCGGCACCAACAACAGAAGAACTACTTGAAGCAAAACATTATAATATTCACAATATCAGTATAAAAGACACTTATACAGTTGGTGATTTTGAGAAAGAGACCATCGCACTCCTTGAACAGTTGTTCCAAATCCATACAACAGTCATTCTTACCGGCGGATCCGGACTTTTCATCGATGCTATCTGCAAAGGCATCGACCCCATGCCTGATATTACGGCTGAAGTGCGACAGAAAGTGGAACAGCAATATCTTGACGGCGGGCTGACAGCATTGCAACAAGCCGTACAAAGTCTTGACCCCGAATACTATGCCGCCGTTGACACCCAAAACCCACGTCGGCTGCAACGCGCTTTGGAGATCTGTTACCAAACGGGTATGACTTTCAGTTCGTTCCGAAAATGCCAAAGCACACCGAGGAACTTCAATATCATAAAACTGGCTCTTTTATGGGATCGTGACGTGTTGTACAATCGCATCGATCAACGTGTTGACCAAATGATAGAACTCGGTTTACTTGACGAGGCCCGACGGCTCTACCCCTTTCGGCACCTAAACGCCATGAATACAGTTGGTTATAAGGAATTATTTGCCTATTTCGATGGACATTGCACTTTGGAGGAGGCCATTGCACAAATCAAGCTCAACACACGGCATTACGCCAAACGCCAGATGACATGGTTCAGAAAAGACCATGAATACCATTGGTTTCAACCCGAAGCATTCGATTCAGCCATGGAATATGTACATTCAAAAATATAAACTTTCACTTTTGATAATTCATATTATCTAAATGATAAACAATTATTTATATTTTAGAAAATTTATCTAAACCCATCAAGTCCCACTCATAATTTTGCTTTCATGAACAGATCGATTCTGCGGCTTGCCATACCCAACATCATCAGCAATATCACCGTGCCCTTATTAGGTCTGGTTGATATGATTCTGATGGGACATTTGGAATCGGTTGTCTATATCGGCGCCATTGGTCTTGGTGGAACGATTTTTAGTGTGCTATACTCGTTTTTCAGTTTTTTACGTGCAGGCACAACGGGATTCACCTCACAGGCGTATGGCGCCGACAACCACACCGAGATTTCCTATTCACTTTATCGCTCCTTATCCATTGCCTTTGTTGCCACATTCATCGTTCTAACCATGCAACAACCCGTTGAATGGCTTAGCATGAAGCTATTGAATGGCAGCGAAGAAGTGTTGCGCTATACCGCTGATTATTACCGCATTCGCATTTGGGCGGCACCTGCCGTGCTATGCCTTTACGCCTTCAACGGCTGGTTCATTGGCATGCAAAACACCACCATTCCTATGGTCATTGCCATTTTGACAAATATTGCGAACATCGCCCTTAGCATCTTGTTCGTCAATGTTTTCAACATGAACGTGGACGGTGTTGCCTTGGGCACCGCCGTCGCTCAGTATTGCGGGTTGGCAACTGCAGTCGCATTTATGTTCGGGAAGTATAAGGACTATTTAGTGACCATCAACCGCAAAGTGTTGCTGCAAGCTGAAATGATACGCCGTTTTTTCAAAGTAAATGCCGACTTTATGATTCGGAGCATCTTACTCATCTTGACCATTGCTTTTTTCAATAACCAATCGGCTCGTTTAGGCAGCAACATATTGGCTGTCAACATGATATTGATGCAGTTTTTCTACATCTTCTCATATTTTTCCGACGGTTTTGCCTACGCGGGCGAGGCTTTGGTGGGAAAATTCACAGGAGCACGCCAACTTTCCGAACTCAAAAAAGTGGTGCGGTTGCTTTTGATTTGGGGATTTGCACTCAGTCTGCCCTTCACGCTGCTGTACCGGGCCTTTCCGGATGTTTTCATCCGCCTCATTTCCAATCAAGCTGACTTGCTGTGGCAGGCCCGTCCCTATCACATTTACCTGTTATTGATTCCAGTCATCACATTTGCCGCTTTCATTTGGGACGGCATCTATATTGGTGCCACCGCCTCAAAAGCCATTCGCAACACCATGCTGGTGGCTTCCTTGCTTGTCTTCCTTCCTGCATGGCGCCTATTAATGCCGATTTACGGAAACCACGGATTGTGGATTGCTTTCCTGCTGTTCATGCTCGCCAGAGGCACTAGCCTGAGCCTCATGGCCCGAAAGGCAATTTTCAGGCCTATCGCAGCATAGCCATTGCCTTTCCACGTATTGAAATATTAGCTACTTTTGCAGCAAGAATTTCAGATATGACAGCATCAGAAGATCAGAAACTTCAATTTCCACAGCATTTCGACATCAAAATCATCATCGATGCCGCAATCGCCATCGACAATTCCAAAAAGAATATAGCAAGCACTTTCGACGGCTGTAAGGTCGAGTTTGATTTTGTGAATGTCAGAGCAAGCGTAAAGGGCAGCTATTATAGTTTCACCTACAGCATCCGCCTTGAAAGTAAATCACAAATGGATATGGTTTACAATGCGTTGAAAAACATTCCAGGACTCAAATTCGCACTCTAATGGCATTGGGGTATTCCATAAGAATATACGGACACGTGTTTAATGTCGGGTTTCGGCGCTATGTACACCGATACGCTGTGGAAACAAGTGTGCGCGGCTACGTCGAAAACGACATCGCCGACCAATGCGTCCATATCGAGGCCGAAGGCGAACAAGAAGACTTGGATCGCTTCATCCTTCTTTGCAAATCAGGAACGCCCTACTCTTTTATTGTAGATGTAAGGATTGAACTTTTACCAACGTTGCGCCATTACACCGATTTCCGGCAAATCAGATAAGGCCATGTTTTGTATCCTACCAAGGGTAAAACCAGCTTGCCACGAAATAGCAAACGCGCTGATACCTTTTCTGAGGGAACTCAAGGTCAAGGTCTTTGGCGCGATGCCGATACAAATGCAACAGATACGCCAGATTATGCGCACGCCACTCAATGACCTGCGACCTGATGGAGCGTTGCCATATTGCCATGTTCGGCGTGGCATTGCGCCTTATCGAAACCAAAAAACGAACCATTTCACACGTCTTCCAAATCTTGTATGACGATTCGATGTGCGTATTTGTCTCTGTACAAGTGACTTTCAAGGTTTCCATGTTTTCACCCTTTCATGGCTTTACGATACAAAGTTACGCATTTGTGAATAACAAAGACATTTGCCCGATTTTTTTGATGCGACCGCTTGAATTGAAAAAAATCCTATCTTTACCCCATCAAACGATAAAATCATGAACTTCGATCTATCCAAAATACTGTTTCTCGACATCGAGACTGTTTCACAGCGAAGGTCCTACGATGAACTCGACGAGCATATCCAACCGTTATGGGACAGAAAAGCCGCCCAGCTGGGCAAAAACGACCCCGAAAGCACGCCGAAAGCATTGTATGAAAGGGCCGGAATTTATGCTGAATTTGGGAAAATCGTATGTATTTCAGTCGGCATGTTTTCCAAACAGGGAAGTTTTCATATCAAATCCTATTATGGACACGACGAAAAACAACTATTGGATGATTTTGCCGCCATGCTGAACAAGGATAAAATCCAACAGTTTTGCGCCCACAACGGAAAAGAGTTCGATTTTCCCTATATTGCCCGACGCATGTTGGTCAATGGCATACGGATTCCTGCCATCCTCGACATGAGCGGCAAAAAACCATGGGAAACACCCTATATCGACACTATGGAGTTATGGAAGTTCGGCGATTACAAAAGCTATACCTCCTTGGCACTTTTATGCGCCATACTCAACATCCCAACCCCCAAAGACGATATCGACGGCAGCGAAGTCGGAAGCGTTTACTGGGAGGAAGATGATTTGGAACGCATACGCACATACTGCCAAAAGGATGTCTTGGCCGTTGCCCAGCTGATGCGCCGTTACAACTACGAACCTCTCATTAGAGACTCCGAAATCGTATTTTCCAATTGATTTTCAAATCGTTGACATTGCAATGCACATTCTTTCGAAATCCACTTATATCAAAGGGATGCAATGCCCCAAAGCATTATACATGCAAAAAAAGCATCCCTATCTCCGCGATCGTCTTAGCATTGAACAGCGGGCCATCTTTCGGCGCGGCACCGATGTAGGCATTCTGGCGCACGACTGCTATCCCGGAGGCCTTGATATGTCGCCAGCCAGTGCGTCACAGTTCCCGAAAAAAGCAGCTGAAACAATGGAAAACATGAACAACCCTTCGGTAAATGTCATGTACGAGGCTGTTTTTCAATATAATGACACACTTATCATGCTCGACATGCTGGTACGTGATGGCGACCGGTGGACGGCCATAGAAGTGAAAAGCTCCATGGCGTTGAGCGAAACATACTATAACGATGCCGCGTTACAATATTATGTGCTGCACGGATGCCGCGTTCCTTTGAGCGACTTCAAACTCATGTATTTGAACGGCGACTATTGCAAAAACGGCCCTATTGATGTTGACAAACTTTTCAGGTCCGAGTCCGTGCTTGAATACGTAAAACTCCGCGAACCCTTTGTCGAAAGCAATGTGGAACGGTTAAAAGGCGTTGTCGCACTGCCCCACGCCCCCGCTATCCCCATTGGAACGCAATGCCACAATCCATACACTTGCGACTTTATCGGTCATTGTTGGAAAAAAGTACCGCAAAACAGTTTTCTTCACATGACCGCACTCAATGACAAGGTGCTGTTTGAGCAGTATCACAACGGCATCGACACCAATGCCAAAATGCTTGAGCGCGTTCCCGACAATTCAGTAGAAACCTACCAAATAGAAGCATTAGAATCAAACACGTATTATATTGATTATAAGATATTTTTCAATGTACTACCTAAAATAAAACTTGAATCTTCTGCATTTCTAAATTTATTGTTATATCGCCCTGCCATTCCCGAAACTGATGGCATGAAACCCTATCAGGAAATGATTTTGGCCTTTGCCCTTAAAGGAGCACACGAAGCAGAAGGACAGTCGGTATGGCACTGTTTTGACGACCACGGCAAATGGAAAGAAGCCATCCCTTTGTTGATTGAGAAAATTGCCAAATATGAAAAGATCGTATGCTTCACGCCTCAAAACACCACATCCACCTTGTTACGACACGAAATTATTCACAATCAATCCGTTGCAGACAAGGTATTCAATCTTTTCGAAGCCTTGGAAGCCGCGCATTTCTATCATGCCCGTATCAAAAACGGATTCACTTTGCAACACGTCACACAAGCTGTTTTTCCTGAAATGGAACTATTCGAGCACAGCCGCATTTTGATGAATGCCTTAGGCGGTGACTTTCCCGACACTGAGCTTGCCATTCATGATTTATGCACTGAAAATGAGACAGTTGAAAGAATATTTCGACATTTTTGCAAATAGTTTTGTTTTCCGCTGCCGAACAAGAATATTTGTGTAATTTTGTTCCCCAACAGTTTTGAAGACCAAACCAGACTAATCCCCTGAAAAAGAATGCCAACGGAAACAACAAGGAAATCGATTATCACTGAAATTCAGAAACGAAGCAACAATACAGACCAACTGCTGATGAACCAAGGTAGAGTACCTCCTCAGGCCGTCGATTTGGAAGAGGTTGTATTGGGTGCAATGATGCTTGAGAAAGAAGCCGTGAATGCCGTCATCGACATCCTTTCTCCCGAGGCCTTTTATAAAGATGCTCACCAAAAGATTTACAAAGCGATCAAGGATTTGTTCGGCAAATCGGATCCTATCGACATCCTGACCGTGACCAATGAGTTGAAGCAATCCGGGGACCTTGAAACCGTCGGAGGCGCCTATTATATTTCACGACTGACCAACCGTGTCGTCTCGGCTGCCAACATCGAATACCACGCCCGTATCATCATGCAGAAACACATTCAGCGTGAACTGATCACCATTTCTTCCGAAGTAATTCACGATGCCTTTGACGATACTACCGATGTTTTTGACCTATTGGACTCCGCCGAAAACAAGCTTTTCCAAGTCGGCGAAAACAATCTGCGGCGCAGTTTCTCGAAAATGCAAGAACTTGTGAAAAGCGCCATCATCGAGATTGAGAATGCCAAAAACACCGACAACACGTTACGCGGCGTGCCCTCAGGCTACACCGAACTCGACAAAATCACGCAAGGCTGGCAGAAATCCGATTTGATCATCCTTGCCGCACGTCCCAGTATGGGTAAAACCGCCTTCGCATTGAACCTTGCACGCAATGCCGCCGTTGAATTCAACAGACCCATCGCTTTCTTTTCTTTGGAAATGTCGTCCGTTCAATTGGCTACGAGATTGATTTCAAGGGAAACCTCGTTGCCTGCCGACAAGCTGCGTTCGGGTAACCTCGAAGATTATGAATGGGAACAACTGAACAGCAAAGTGACCCCTTTGACCAACGCCCCTATTTTTATTGACGACACGCCTCAGCTTTCGGTTTTCGAGTTGCGTGCGAAATGCCGTCGTTTGAAACAACAGTACGACATCCAGATGGTCTTTATCGATTACTTGCAACTGATGTCCACAAAAGGCGAAAACAGAGGCAACCGCGAACAGGAAATCAGCATGATATCGCGTTCGCTGAAGAGCTTGGCAAAAGAATTGGAAATCCCCGTGCTGGCACTATCCCAGCTCAGCCGTAATGTAGAAACCCGCCCCGGATCGAAAAAGCCCATTCTCTCCGACTTGCGCGAATCAGGGGCCATTGAGCAGGATGCCGACATGGTGATGTTCATCTATCGTCCGGAATACTACAAGAACGATACTACCGAAGAAGACAAACCCAAGGGCTATACCATCATCGACATTGCAAAACACCGTAACGGAAAGTTGGGCGAGGTGGAGCTGCGCTTCAGCGGACAATACGGACGCTTTGACGACCTTGTCCAAGGATTTGAACGGTCGCAATTGATTTCTGCCAATGAAAATTTTGTGCAAGTGGAATCGAAAATGAACGATGACTACGGTATGGAGCATTACTCCAGCAACGATAATGTACCTTTTTGATAATCAAATCAATAAAAAAATGAAGAAACCGATATTAGTTTTACTATCCGTTTTGGCAATCGCCACCACTATCGCTTTCATGTCTTTTGCAGGAAAAGACAGTGTCAGCCTCAGACTTTGTCTTGAAAAAGGAAAAACTTACTCCTTCAAGACAAAAGCCAACCAAGTGATGACCATGAATGTCCAAGGGCAATCTATGAACACCACGCAAAACATTGAAATAACCAATACCATTCATGTCATCGATGTTGTTAATGAACAATTTATTACCGAATTGACCACAAACAACTTCAAGTTTAGCCAAACAACTATGGGCACGACCTTTACATACGACTCAGAGCATCCTGAAGACTCCCATCCCATATTACAAATTCAGACCAGCCAATTAAAAGAAATGATGGAACAGGCCTACAATTTGTCTCTTGATGTTATGGGGAATATAACAAACCGTGATAGCACCATTTTCAATCAAGACATGGTTTCTTTTTTCACCACATTTCCCGAAGAAGCCGTGCATGTCGGAAGCACCTGGTCTCATGATGCTTCCACGGATATCAGCGGCATTTCGAGTAGCAATCATATTACTTATACGGTCACAAAAATCACGAAAAAGGAAGTCCATGCCGATTTCACGTCTTCGTTATCTGCATCAGGCAAAGCCGAACTAAAAGGAACCGGCAGCGGCACTGTTGTTTTTGACATCGCTACAGGAATGGCAAAGACCAGCACCACCAAGAACAATATTTCAATGACCATCAACGAACAAGGCATGTCCATTCCCGCCACTATCAATGGCACCACAACCATAACACTCGAATAACCACGAGTTTTCGTACAACAACAAAAAAAGGCGCTGAAGCGCCGCCTTTTTTTGTTGTAAAGCCTGCTGTATTTTTCTTTCTTACATTCGTTGGAGCATATGGATTGACTACGTGCGTGGATTGCTGACACCTATATCAACGGCAGCCCCAACTCTTTCAAAAAAGCATTGTGTTCATCACTATATTCTTTTATCTTATCGTTTATTTCCATTAGTTTTTTATTTACTTCTCCCAAATCGACAGGCTCTTCCTCTACGGCAGTGTTTACATACCTCGAAATATTCAGATTATAGCCATTCCTTTCAATTTCTTCCATGGATACTTTGCGGGAATAGCGCTCGGTCTCTTTACGAAATTTGTAAGTCTCGACAATTCGGTCGATGTGCTCATCTAAAAGTACATTTTGCCTTTTCCCTTTTTCAAAATATTCGACGGCATTGATAAAAAGCACATCATCAGCTCGTCTACACTTTTTCAGGACTAAAATACATACGGGAATCCCTGTGGAATAGAATAAATTGGAAGGTAACCCGATTATAGTGTCGATATTGTTATCATTCAACAGTTTGGTGCGAATCTTTTCTTCCGCACCGCCACGGAACAGTACGCCATGAGGTAAAATAATGGCCATGGTTCCTTCTTGCGATAAAAAATGCAAGCCGTGCAGTAAAAATGCAAAATCTGCCGCTGACTTTGGTGCCATTCCATAACTTTTAAAGCGGAAATCTTCCGCTAAGGCATCGGTGGGGGCCCAACGCAGGCTAAATGGAGGATTGGCTACAATGGCATCAAACTCCATTTTTTTCGCCGGATTCATCTCTTTTAGCATTTCCCACTGGTTCAACAATGTGTCTCCATGAAATATCTCAAACTCACTGTCTTTCATACCATGCAAAAGCATATTCATTCGGGCAAGGTTGTAGGTGGTGATATTTTTTTCCTGTCCGTAAATTTTCCCGACAGTCCCTTTCGCCTTCATCAATCGGTTTCTTACATTGATTAGCAATGAACCCGAACCGCATGCAAAATCCAGCACTTTATTCAATTTAGGTTTATCTCCCGTTTCAGGGGATTGAGAATCTAAAATCACAATACGGGAAAGGATGGTAGAGATTTGCTGTGGGGTATAGAATTCTCCCGCCTTTTTCCCCGAACCCGCAGCAAACTGTCCTATTAAATATTCGTAGGCATCGCCCAAGGTATCGGTGTCTGTCGAGAAGTCGGCAATACCCTCGGCTATTTTCCGTACGATTTTACAAAGCTTATCGTTTCTTTCTTCTTGCGTCTTGCCCAATTTTTCCGAGTTCAGATTAATTTCCGAAAAAAGACCTTTAAAGGTGCGGTCAAACGATTCGTTTTCAATATACCGAAAACCGTCTTGCAAGGTTTGAAGCAACTCCTTATTTTGGGTACGGGACAATTCAGTGATGTTACTCCAAAGATATTTCGGTTTTATGATTAGTTGATTCTATACCTAAACTCATTTTTGCAAGACACGCTTGCTA
>JASBYY010000012.1 GCA_029983675.1 Bacteroidales bacterium
TGAGTTTCTTTCGCTCGGTTTTCTTTTTTGCGATTTGCAGCATCTTTTCAGAACGGTCCAAGGCGATAATGCGGGCGTCGGGGATGTTTTCGGCTACTAAGATGGCCAAGTCGCCCGTGCCGGTGGCAAGGTCGAGGATGTGCTGCGGGTGCGGATCTGCTATGCGTTTGGCGGTGCGATAACGCCACAACCTGTCGATTTGGAATGAGAGCAGGTGGTTCAGACGGTCGTAAGAAGCGGAGATGCTGTCGAACATCTCAGTGACGGCGTTCTTGTCAGGCATCGTTACAACACAATCTTAGGGCTTCGTTAAAAAGGAGTGTCCGGTCGATGGGAACTACGCCGATCTGTTCACAAACCAATCCGCCTGCGATGTTGGAAAGGGCGGCGATATGGCGGGCATCGGCACCTGCTGCAAGACAAAGGGCGGCCACACTCAATACGGTGTCACCGGCACCCGAAACATCGGCGATGTGACGCGGATGGGCGGGAAGATGTATAAAGTTCGCCGTGTTTTTGTCACGATACCGCATCAATACGCCTTTTTCGGACAGGGTGGTCATCACGTAGGTGCAGCATAATAGTTCCTGAAGCTGTGCCGTGGCCGATTCGATTTCCACGATGCTATCGGCACTAACGCCAAGACCTTCGCGCAGTTCTTTGGCATTGGGTTTGAAGAGCGTTACATCTTTATAGGTGAGGAAATGGTTCTTTTTGGGATCGACGGCAACGGGAATGCCATGGGATTGGGCCAATGCGATTATTTTTTGAATCAGCGTTTCCGTCAGCACGCCTTTGTTATAGTCTTGCAAGATGATGATGTCAGGGCGGTTTTGCGCGATAATCCGTCGTATTTGATCCTCCAGCATGTCCGATTCGGCAGTGTTCAGGTCGTTGGTGCTTTCTTCGTCGAGGCGCAACATTTGTCGGCCTTGGTCAAGGATGCGTTGCTTCAGGGTGGTAGGGCGGTCTTTGCTACTGACGATGCCGTCGGTGCAAAGATCTTGCTCTTTCATAAGTTGCAGAAAGGCGGATGCGTTGTGGTCGTCGCCAATGACGGAGCAAAGCGTGGCCTTCCCGTTTAAAGCCTTGATGTTCAACGCCACGTTGGCGGCACCGCCGAGCCGACAGAAACGGCGTTGCACCGTGACGACGGGGACAGGTGCCTCGGGCGACATGCGCTCCACCACGCCTTCAATATAGCCGTCGATCATGACGTCGCCGATGACGAGGGCGTGAATCTCGGCAAAACGTTGAAAGAGGTCGGCGATATGGTTGCTGCTTGTAGTCAAGAGATGGGGAAAAAGGGCACGAGCAATGAGCTCATTGCTCGTGCTGTTGTTCGATTAGTGAAGTTTTGCCAAGGCTTCCTTGATGCGTTTGACGGCTTCGCGTAGCTTGTCTTCCGAAGTGGCGTACGACAGTCGGATGCAGTTGTCGTTGCCGAAGGCCTTTCCTGCCACACAGGCCACATGGGCGTTGTAAAGCAGATACATGCACAAGTCGTCGCTGCCCTTGATGGTAGTTTGTCCGTCACTCTTGCCATAGTAGGATTTCACTTCGGGGAAGAGATAGAATGCGCCGGCTGGCATGTTGGCTTTTACACCGGGAATTTCGTTCAGCAAACCGTGCAGCATGTCGCGGCGTTTACGGAATGCCGCCAGCATGGCTTGAATCTCTGATGAGTTTTCGGGACAAAGTTCCATGGCTTTCAATGCTGCGGCTTGCGCAATGGTGCAGATGCCGGAGGTGTATTGTCCTTGGATTTTGTTTGTCGCTTTTACAATGGCCAACGGTGCTGCAATGTAGCCGATGCGCCAGCCCGTCATGGCATAGCCTTTCGCTACGCCGTTTACGAGGACAAGGCGGTCTTTCAATTCGGTGAACTGACCGAGACTTTCATGCTTGTGCTCGTATTGGATGTATTCGTAGATTTCGTCGGAGATGACGATGATGCTCGGATATTTCTTCAACACTTCGACCAAGGATTGCAATTCGGCTTTGGTATAAACCGACCCGCTGGGGTTGCATGGCGTGTTGATAATGAAGGCTTTCGTTCTGGGTGTGATGGCTTTTTCAAGTTGCTCTGCCGTGATCTTGAAATCGTGCTCGATGTCACTTTCCACAACGATGGGTACGCCGCCGCCCAACTTCACCATTTCGGGATAAGAAACCCAGAAGGGAGCAGGGATGACAACTTCATCGCCGTCGTTTAAAATGGCAAGGAAAGTGTTCGTAATGGCTTGCTTGGCGCCATTCGAAATGATGATCTCGCTGTCGCTGTAGTCTAATCCGTTATCCCTCTTGAGCTTGGCGGCAACAGACTTGCGCAATGCCGGTGTTCCTGGAACGGGAGGGTAGTGCGTATCGTTGTTGTTGATGGCGTCAATGCCGGCTTGCTTTGCCGCTTCGGGCGTGTTGAAATCGGGTTCGCCAATGCTTAGGCTGATTACGTCGATGCCCTGCGCTTTCAATTCACGGCTCTTGTTGGTCATGGCCAAAGTGGCACTTTCCGCCATGTTTAAGACCCTCTTCGATAGTATGATTTCATTCATGTCGAGTATGTGATTGTTGTTATTTGCGATAAGAAACGACAAAATTAGGCATTTTTCAGATAGATGCGACACTTTGGGGCTTATTTGTGGGAAAGGTGTTCGCATTCATGTGTTTCGGCTTTCCAAAAAACGCTATCTTTGCGGCAAATTTGCAAAGAGATGAATACGTATTCCATCATCGTGATACTGCTTCTTGTAGCTATCATCGGATTGTTGACAGCTATACTTGTAGTTTCTGCAAGACAGCGTGTCAAACAGGTGCGCACGGAGGCACGGGGCGAAAAGCAAAAGACGGCAGCCGGGATCGTGCTGCCACTGAAAATGCAGGCCTGCGAGCGTTTTGTGCTTTTTTTGGAACGTATCAAGACTCCTGTGCTTGTCAAACGCATCTATCAGCCGGGCATCGGGCGCGATGCTTTTCATCTGGCCATGATGCAAAATGTGGGCGATGAGTTCGAACACAACCTGGCGCAACAGCTCTACGTTTCGCAAGTGACATGGGAAGCCATCTGCAAAGCCAAGGATGAACAGGTCAACCAGATTAATGCCTTGTTTGAACGGTCGGCGTCAGAAACCGATGTGGCCTTGATAGCACAAGCCTTGGTGACCCTGCCCAATGCCGCCATCGATGATGCAGTACTGCTGCTGCGTGCCGAGTTTTACAAACATACCGTATAGATTTAGGTGACACGAGGGGAAAGGTTTTGTATGGGTAACGGAGCCGATAAGCTTGGAGGTTTGTCTGACAATGTGCAAATGTATGCTGTCGGTTCCAAGACTTGTCAACGGAACTTTTTATGAACAATAATAACAAGACAAACAGCGTTGGAAGGCTGTTGTCAAAATAGAAGAAAATATGAAGTTTACTGCTGCTCAAATTGCCGGATTGCTTTCGGGAAAGGTGGAGGGGAACCCCGACGCTGAGGTCAGCAATGTGGCACGAATAGAAGAAGGGGCGCCCGGAATGCTGAGTTTCTTGGCCAACCCGAAATATACGCCATATATCTATGAAACGAAATCGAGTGTCGTCATCGTCAATGATGACTTTGACCCGAAGGCTCCCGTTGCGGCAACGCTGATACGTGTCCCCGATGCTTATGCGGCTTTTGCTACACTGCTGAGCTATTATGACAAGATGGTGAAAGGCAGGACGGGGGTTTCGTCGCTGGCTTTCGTGTCGAAGACCGCCCGCTATGGCGAGTCGGTTTATCTGGGCGAGTTTGCCTATCTCGGCGAAAACGTTGTGGTGGGCAATGATGTCAAAATTTATCCTCAGGTGTATGTGGGTGATAATTCGGTGATAGGTGACGGCACGACGTTGTTCCCCGGTGTCAAGCTTTATAACAATACCATTGTGGGTAAAAACTGCACCTTACATGCCGGTGTCGTGGTGGGTAGCGACGGCTTTGGCTTTGCGCCGCAGGCTAACGGACATTACGAGAAAGTGCCGCAAGTTGGCAACGTGGTGATTGAAGACGATGTCGAAATAGGTGCCAACGCCACCATCGACCGTTCCACCATGGGATCGACACGTATCGGAAAAGGTGTGAAGCTGGACAATCTCGTCATGATTGCACACAATGTGGAGCTGGGCGAAAACACGGTTATGGCGGCCCAAACGGGAGTGAGCGGATCGACACATCTCGGACGAAATTGCGTGGTTGGAGGACAGGTGGGCTTTGCCGGACACCTGCATATTGCCGATGGATCGAAATTCGGCGCACAGTCGGGCGTGCAAGGCGACGTGGAGGAACCCAATAAGGCGTTTATGGGTTCGCCGGCATTGCCGTTGAGGCAGTTCCAGCGCAACTTTATCCGTTCCAAACAGATGGAGGACTTGTTCAAAAAAGTCGATGCTTTGGAAAAACAGATTGAGGAGCTGAAAAAGTAGTTATTGACTGCTGAAAATAAATGAGTTACAGATTCTTGTGGAATTAGTGGTTTGTCCATTAATGTGGACTTTTTTTGATATTTTCCGCTTCAGAGAAACCATTTGGACTGCTTTTTTGAGATATTTTTATATTTTTGCCGCAATTTTAGTGTTTTTTCATTTAAACGATTCTAATGACAGAAAAACAGTGTACGCTGCGTGAAATCGTCAGTGTTTCAGGAGTAGGACTTCATACGCGCAAATGTGGCACCTTGACTTTCAACCCGGCGCAGGTGAACACAGGAATCCGTTTTCGCCGTGTGGACTTGGAGAATCAACCCATCATAGAAGCCGATGTTGATAACGTTATCGACACTTCGCGCGGAACCACATTGGGGAAAGGCGGAGCCGTCATCCATACTGTAGAACATGTACTTGCCGCATTGTGTGGCATGGGCATTGACAACGTGTTGATTGACCTTGACGTGGAAGAAATCCCGATCATGGATGGTAGTGGCAAACTATTTGTTGAAGCCATTCGCAAAGCGGGTGTCGTTGAACAGAATGCTGACCGCGACTATCTTGTTATTACCGAACCTATCAGCTATCGCAACGATGTGATTGGTATTGAGCTTACCATCGAGCCATGCGACCGGTTTATGGTGGATGTCACGGTGAAGTACAACACGCGTGTCCTTGACAAACAAAGTGCATCGCTGCACGACATGAAGGATTTCGAGAAGGAAATTGCGCCATGCCGTACCTTTGTCTTCTTGCACGAACTGGAGAAGCTTATCAGCCGAAACCTTGTCAAAGGCGGCGACCTCACCAATGCCATAGTATTTGTGAATAAGAACGTGTCTCCTGAAGAGCTGGACCATATTGCCACGTTTTTCAAAAAGCCGAAAGTCGTTGTCAAGGAATGCGGCGTTCTCAATAACGTGGAGCTGTATTTCGAAAATGAACCGGCCCGCCACAAGTTGCTCGATGTCATCGGTGACTTGGCCTTGGTGGGGAAACCCATCAAAGGACACGTGAAAGCGTTTAAGCCAGGGCATTTCTCCAATACTTCCTTTGCCCGGAACATCAAGCACGCCTTGCTTTAAGAAGGATGCAGAGATAAGATGACGGTGTTTTCAACATGGAAAACGCCGTTTTTTTCAATTGGTTTTCAAAAAAATGCCTACTTTTGTGCTCCCTAAAACGGCAGAGGCTGTTTTTTTTGAAAAAATAAGCGTATGAATCAACCTTTAGCATACATCCACCCCAACGCTAAGATTGCCGAGGATGTCAAGATAGAACCGTTTGCCTGGATTGGCGCAGATGTAGAAATTGGATCTGGAACATGGATTGGCCCCAATGCCACCATCATGGATGGCGCACGTATTTGTCGCGATTGTAAGATTTTTCCGGGAGCCGTCATCTCGGCCATTCCCCAAGACCTGAAATACGATAACGAAACAACCTATTGTATAATCGGTGACCGTACCACGGTGCGTGAATCGGCAACGGTGAACAAGGGAACTATAGCCAATGGACAGACGGTTGTGGGCAGCGACTGCTTGCTGATGGCTTTTACCCATGTCGCGCATGACTGTGTGCTGGGCGATCACGTCATTATGGCCAACGCTGCAACTTTGGCAGGACATATTACTGTGGGCGATTGGGCCATCATCGGCGGGCTTGCTGCGGCAAGTCAATTCTGCCGTATCGGCGCCCATGTCATGATTTCGGGCGGCGCTTTGGTGAATAAGGACATTCCGCCGTTTGTAAAAACGGGGACGAAATATCCGGTGACCTATGTCGGCGTGAATTCCGTTGGATTGGTGCGGCGTGGTTTCTCGAAAGATCGTATCAAAGGCATTCAGGATATTTACCGTGTAATCTACAGTATTGGTATGAATGTTACACAGGCTGTTGCCTACATCAAGGAGAACATCCCGGAATCGGAAGACCGTAGCAGTATTCTCGAATTTATTGAAAGTTCGAAAATCGGTATCATGAAAAACTCCAACCTTATCGAGGATATTTGATTGAAGACGCGGAGCGTCACCCGTTTCTTTTGATGGGTTTTATCAGATGATACTTGCTTTCGGTTGTCAATGGTTATTGGTGGCAAATGCAAATATTGCTATACCAAGTGTCAAGTAAGCGGCCAACGGCTTTTTTATCGTAGCGTTCCATGATATTGTGGCGCAGGGTGGCAGTGTCGAAGTTGTTGTAGGACAGGCACATCTGTTTTATGGCTTCAGCCATTGCATCGACATCGTGCGGTTTCACCAATATACCGTTGCTTTCATTCACAATCTCGGCAATGCCTCCAACCCGCGTGGAGACGACGGGAAGTCCGCACGATAGGGCTTCGAGGATGACAACGGGTAAGTTTTCATAGTTACTTGATAGGACAAGGAAATCTCCCGAAGCCAGCGCTTCCACAAGCCTTTTACCTTCTAATAATCCCGTAAAAGACACGCAGTCATTGAGCTGCATTGAGGTGGAAAGCTGTCGCATGGTCTGAAAATCCATACCGTCGCCGATGAGTATGGCTTGAAAAGGGAAACCTTGGGCTTTTAACAGACCAAGGGCTTTCAACAGTCCGGAAACATTTTTCGACTTGTCCTCAAAGCAACTGACATGGATGATGCGCGGAACTTCGTTTCGATGAGGTCGCGGCTTGAAAAGAGCTGTGTCCACAACATTGGGTAAAACGACGTATCTACGATTGTTCAGTCTGTGGCTTCGCATGGCCATTGCTAAGTTTTCGGTCACCGTAGTTACCATTGATGCGTTTTTTACAACGATGCGTGAAGCCATTTTGCGAAAAAATCCGCTGAAGTCATTTCCGGGAAGATACCGCGACCAATGTTCGGTGATGAGGTAGGGTGTTTTGTGCAGGATTTTCTCCAGCCACGCAACTACACCCATTCGGGTGAGCACATGTACATGTATCAAATCTGGTTTCCCAGCTATTTTCAATGCCTTATGACACGAACGGTAAAACCGGATGGCGGAAGTCAGGAGTGAGGCCTTGCGATAATATACACGGATGGTGTCGATGCCGTATTCCTTGCTGCGTACAACTTCCATTTTCTCTTTCGCCTGACTATCGGCATGAACATAAACAACGCTCACCTTATTATATAAGGCGGCAGCTTCGGCATGGCGTTGAACGAATAATCCGAACATCGGATCGTAACGATGTGGATACCAGCGGGCTAAAAAAACGATATGTCGCTCATTTTCTTTCATGCGTCGTTTGTCAAATAAATATCAGGCATTATGGAAAAAGTGATGTTGAGATGTAATGCTCCAGTGTTATTTTTGAGGTGTTATGCAAGAATCGTCGGGTATTACATGGACAAGGACTTTTTTTGATAGCCATTCATTCGATACTTTTATGTTGGTGTAGCCCAGCCCGATGGCTTTTAATAGGCCGGACTCGTTGACGATGGCAATGCTGTCGTTTTCGCTAAAGAAAAACAAATTTTTATCACTGATGGCTGAAATCCGTTTCGTTTCTCCAACGTGAAGTGCAATATTAGTTGTAAACAAATCGATGTCGTGTTTGGTGCAGGCGAAAAACGTGCAGCAAAGTGCGATCAGGGTAAAAATCACAGTCTTTTTCATGGGTCGCTGTTTTCAATCATGATGCAAAGATACTTTTTTTTGAATATTGAAAACCGTGTTTGAAGGAGATGAAGATGAATCAGAGGGTTTTGTCGGACCGGAACTTGTTTTTTGTTTGAAATTGTTTTGACGGAAAAAATACTTTGAAGGCGGTTTCTGCGTTTTTTTTGACATGAGAAAGTTTGGAAAAAACCTGTTGTTTCTGTTTGCTGCGATGACGATATTCCCTGCCTTTGGCTATACCGTTACCGAGAAAGGGGAAGTGTTTCATGTTGAACACGCTTGGCAATGCGGAAAGAAACAATGGACTTGCAATCTGGAAGTGGAAAAGCGAATTTATCGTTATTATAAGCAGGAACGCGAACATACGAGTGACGACTATATGCGATACATTTTGTCAGATGCTGGTCGCCCTTATATCGCAGACATTGTAGCCAAAATGCGGAACGGCGGACGAAGGGCCGGTTATTCCGATTCGGACAATGTGCGTAATGTGGTGGCTTTTGTGCAGTCCATGCGATATGTCTCCGATTTGGTTTCGACCGGCAAGAAAGAGTATGTGCGCTTCCCACTCGAAATGCTTGTCGACGGAAAAGGCGATTGCGAGGACCGGGTGGTGCTCATGGCGGCTATATTGCACGAGATGAACTATGAGTTGTTGCTTGTTTCGTTGCCCGACCATCTGGCTTTGGCCATTCGTGGCGATGAAAACATGGACGGTAGGTACTACGAATACCAAGGTAAACGCTTTTATTACCTTGAAACCACCGATAAAGGATGGGATATTGGAGTCATGCCCGACCGTTTTGTTAATGTCAAGGCGGAACTGATCCCCATAGAGAAACGCCCTGTCGTCTATTTGCGTTCCTATGAGGTCAAGTCCATCGACCATAATAGTCAAACGATGACGTTCAAAATCGTATGTAGAGTTGAGAATACCGGGCCCACGGCATCAACAGGCATGTATCTTTATGCTGCGGCACGTGCATCGAAGCAGGAAAATGCCTCCGTTTTTTCGGAAAAGATGTTTGATTTTGATGATTTTGCAGAAGGACAGCGCGGCGATGTGACCTTGTATTTGACCGTTCCGAGACACAGACGGGTGGTGTTTGCCATGACCGTAGGAGGTGATAACTTCGAGCCGAAAACGCTGTACAGCAGGGTTTTGAACGTGGATTGAAACCCCGATGCGGCGTAATCAAAGTGTGTGTGCAATCCTTGTCGTCATGTTGGAAGTCGTTGGAGACCCAACAAAAAAAGGAAGAACTTTTGCCCTTCCTTTTTTTGAATAAGGCAGGATCTTATGCGATGGTGTCGCCGGCGGCAAAGTGCCGGTAGAAAGCGATGATGGTCTCGATGCCTTTATAGAAATGATCGAGGCGGTAGTTCTCGTTGGGCGAGTGGATAGCATCTTCGCCGAGTCCGAAGCCCATGAGTATGGACTTGATGCCAAGCACTTTCTCAAAGGCAGATATGATGGGGATGCTGCCACCGCTGCGCATGGGGATAGGGAGTTTCCCGTAGGTGTCCATGTAAGCAGCTTCGGCGGCTTTGTAGGCAGGTAAGTCGATGGGGCAGCCGTAGGCTTGTCCGCCATGCAAAGGAGTTACTTTGACGGTTACGTAGTCGGGCGCATTCTGCTCCAAATAGTCTTTCACAAGAATGGCGATTTTTTCGTGGTCTTGATTCGGAACGAGACGGCACGAAAGTTTGGCGTATGCTTTTGAGGGAAGGACCGTCTTGCTGCCTTCGCCCGTATAACCGCCCCACATTCCGCAGAGGTCGAAGCTGGGACGTATTCCGACATGTTCAATCTTGGTAAATCCCTTTTCGCCACGCAAAGCCTTCACACCAAGGCTCTTCTTGTAGTCGGCTTCGCTATAAGGTGCCATGTTGAGCAACTCGCGTTCGCGTGCAGAGCATACCACCACGTCATCGTAGAAATGAGGAATGGTAATGTGGTTGTTTTCATCCATGCACTTGCTGATAATCTCACACAGGGTGTTGAGAGGATTGGCGACAGACCCTCCAAATAGACCCGAATGCAGGTCGGCATTGGGGCCGGTGACTTCGATTTCCCAATAGGCAAGGCCTCTCAGTCCGGTGGTGATGGATGGCACATCGCTGGCAATCATGCTGGTGTCGGACACTAAAATGATATCGGCCTTTACAAGGTCTTTATGGGTGACAATCCATTTGGCAAGACTGCTCGACCCGATTTCTTCCTCACCTTCGAGCATGAACTTCACGTTGCAGGGCAAAGTTTCGGTTTTCACCATGGTTTCGAAAGCCTTGGCGTGCATGAAGGATTGTCCCTTGTCGTCGTCGGCACCACGTGCCCATATCTTGCCGTCTTTAATGACAGGTTCGAAGGGGGCGGTGTTCCACAACTCGATGGGGTCAACCGGCATAACGTCGTAGTGCCCGTAAACCAGCACGGTGGGTAGCTTGGAGTCAATGGTTTTTTCTCCATAGACAATGGGATTGCCTTCGGTGGGCTTCACTTCGGCCTTGTCGGCTCCTGCTTTCAGAAGATGTTCGCGCCAACACTCGGCACAACGGACCATGTCGGGTTTATGTGCGGCTTCTGAGCTGATGGAGGGGATTCTGATCAACTCAAAAAGTTCTTCCAAGAAGCGGTCCTTGTTGGCTTCGATGTACTGTTTTGCTTGTTTCATAGTGATGATATTTAATAGATTATGATTTTTATTCTGGAAAACTAAATTTATTGATTGTTCATGATACTGTTAATCGCTTGATGTTTCTCAGTCGTTGGTCAGGATAAGATCTTTTCCATCGAAAACAGCATAGCTGAAGTGTTCGATCCAGTCGCCAAGAAACATGAACTTGGTTCGGGTGTTCATCATGCGTTCGATAGGGCAGTGTACGTGTCCGAAAACGGCATAGTCGATTTCGGGGTGGGTTTGTAGTTCCGCCTCGACGTATTTGTATTGGCTTAGTTCCTCCGCATTCATGTCGGGACTAAGTTTGCGACCGTGCAGTTTCTTCCCCACCCGGCTGCGGTAGGTGCACCAATGCGCCAGCCTTATGCCAAGGTCAGGGTGCAGCCATCTGAACAGGCACTGGTTCACTTTATTGGTGAAGATGCGACGCAAGAACTTGTAGCCGTTGTCGCCGGGGCCTATGGCATCGCCGTGCGCCAACAAGAAGTGTTTCCCGCCAAGATCCATCAGTTCGGGCTTTTCATGCATGATCAGACCCGTTTCTTTTTCAAGGTAGCCGAACTGCCATAAATCGTGGTTGCCGATGAAAAAGTGTATTTCGATACCGTTGTCAATCAGTTCGGCGATTTTTCCGAGAATGCGCACATGGCCTTTGGGAACGACAGTACTGTATTCAAACCAAAAGTCGAACAGGTCGCCCATGAGAAATATCTTGTCGGCATCAGCCTTGATGCGATCAAGCCATCTCACAAGCCGCAGCTCGCGTTGTTTGTCGTCCCCCATTTCGGGAGCGCCGAGGTGAAAATCGGAAGCGAAATAGACCTTCATTTGAATTTGATTTCTACCGACCTGCGTATCAATTCGCCAATGATGGCGGTGAGGCACGGTTCGGCTTTCCCTACGGCGTTGATCACTTCTTCGTGGGTCACCTGACAATGTAGTCCTTTACCGCCAAGGTCGGAAATGACCGAAACGCCGAACACGGGCAGGCCGCAATGGTGGGCTATGATGACTTCGGGCGTTGTTGACATGCCGACGGCATCGCCGCCAATGACACGGTAGTAATGGTATTCCGCCGGTGTCTCGTATGTGGGGCCGGAATTGCTAATGTAAACGCCATGTTGCACTGGAATATCCAACTTTGCAGCAATGTCGTCCGCCAAAGTAAGCAGACGTTTGTCGTAAGGCTCGGCCATTTCAGGGAAACGAGGTCCGATACGGTCGTCGTTCTTGCCGATCAAAGGATTGGGCAACATGTTGATATGGTCGTCGATGAACATGATGTCGCTGACGTGAAAATCGGGGTTGATGCCGCCGGAGGCGTTGGAGAGGATGATAAACTCAACGCCGAGATACTTGAACACCCGAATGGGCAATGTGATTTCGGCAGAGGAATAGCCTTCGTAATAGTGGAAACGTCCTTGCATGGCAACAACCTTGCGGTTGCCGATGCGCCCAAACAGTAACATGCCTTCGTGACCGGCTACGGTGGACACAGGAAAATATGGAATCTCGGCATACGGAATGCGGTGTTCCACTTCCATGACTTTGACCAATCCGCCTAATCCGGAGCCAAGCACAATGGCGACTTCGGGAGCGAAATGGCCGGTTCTATCATTAATGAACTGGGTGGTGGTTAAAATATTCTCTAACATAAAGGTCGATTTCTGAATAAAACGTTTCGTTGGAATCAAAGCCCACTTCAACAGGAAGCGTAAAAAGCGGGATTGAATTAAGATGACAAAAGTAAGGAGATTTTATCAATCGCATGGCATCTTTTTCGGTTGTCACCATGATTTTATC
This sequence comes from Bacteroidales bacterium, assembly GCA_029983675.1. Classification (GTDB taxonomy): domain Bacteria; phylum Bacteroidota; class Bacteroidia; order Bacteroidales; family F082; genus Limimorpha. Next base: position 12,540 of record JASBYY010000012.1, read on the forward strand.
ATCGTTTTCGAGCTTGTCGAAAGCATGAAGCAGTTTGCTGATGTCGCTTTCGGTAAACATGTGGTGGTCGCGAAAACAAAATGCCGTCACATGCGGACAAATTGACTTCAAGTATCCTGTAAAATGTTCCGGGCGGGCAATGCCGCAGAAGGCGACCATTCCATCTGTTTTGATGGGATTTAAGGTCTTGGCTTTTTCATTGAAGGGTATGAGGTCGCCATAGAGAAGATGCGAAAAAAACAGTCGTTGCCCGGGGTGCAGTTTCAGATGTGATTCGATGCGTGTTTTCTCATCGTCACCCAAAGGCGAGGGCGTTTTGGTCACGACGACAATGTCGGCGCGGCGGGCGGCGCTTCGGATGTCCCGCAATCTGCCTGCGGGCACAAGGTGGTCGTCAGTGTACAGATGACCGTATTCGGTGAGTAGAATGTTCAATCCCGGTGCAATGCTGCGGTGCTGAAAGGCGTCGTCGAGAAGAATGACGTGTGGCGGAATCTCGCTGTCGAGTATATGCCGGACAGCCTCAGAACGGTTGGCGTCAACGGCGACTTGAACGTCGGGAAATTTCCTGACATAGAGCAAAGGCTCATCGCCGATTTCCTCAAAAGAAGATGTGGGACGAGCCTGTACAAAGCCTTTGCTTCGCCGTCCGTAGCCTCGGCTTATTATGCAAGTGCGGTATTGCTTGGATAATTGTTTGACAAGATATTCTGTATGTGGCGTTTTTCCTGTCCCGCCTAAACATAGGTTGCCGATGCAGATGATGGGATGGTCGAAACGTTTCGATGGCAGGATTTTCCAATCGAATAATAGATGCCTGACTTTCAGTATAATGTGGTACAATCCTGAAAAAGGAAGTAGTATAATTCTCATAAACGCCTCAAAATTAGCAAGTTTTTTTAAACGTTTCGACTTTTCCTTTTATGCAAACGGAAAAAATACGGTATTATTGAAAGAAGTCGGGTTTGTTTTGGTGTTTTTTCACTAATTTTATGCGATTTTTCAAGTGAATTACGATTATGCCGAAAGTAAAAGATATTATCGAAGCGTTGACCGAAGTGGCTCCGTTGAGTTTTCAGGAAAGCTACGACAATGCGGGTTTGCAAGTGGGCGATGATCAGGCGGGCGCCGACAAAGCGCTAGTTTGCGTTGATGTCACCGAAGCAATTGTGAATGAGGCAATTGAAAAAAGATGTAACCTGATAGTGAGCCATCATCCATTGTTGTTCAAGGGGTTAAAGCGTGTCACGCCCCAAACTTCGGTCGAACGCATTGTCGCACAGGCTTTGAAACATGATATTGCCATTGTCTCCATGCACACCAACCTCGACAATAGTTTCATGGGAGTCAATCGCATTTTGGCCGAAAAAATAGGTCTTTCTCAACTTCGAATCTTGCAGCCTCAGGACGGTGGAATGCGAAAACTCGCTGTGTTTTGTCCTATGTCGGCAGCTGATACGGTGCGAAAGGCCATGTTTGATGCCGGTGCAGGTTGCATTGGCAATTACGATTCATGCAGTTTCAACGTCAATGGGAGCGGTACGTTCAAAGCCGGAGTGACAGCGCATCCGTATGTGGGAGAGATTGGAAGCCTGCATGTCGAAAATGAGGTGCGCATTGAGACGATCGTCCCTGACTATTTGCTGCATGGCGTTGTGACGGCCATGTTGAAAGCCCATCCTTATGAGGAAGTGGCCTACGATGTGTATAGACTTGAAAACAAAAATCCATTGGCAGGATCCGGCATGTTGGGTGAGTTGGCCGAGCCTATGTCGGAAATTGATTTCTTGCAACATTTGTCACAGGTGCTGGGCACACCATGTTTGCGTCACAGTGCATTGACGGGAAAAAATATCAGCCGGGTGGCACTTTGTGGCGGGGCGGGTTCATTCTTGTTGCATGAAGCGCGGCGGGCGAAAGCCGATGCTTTTGTCACCGGCGATTTGAAATACCATGAGTTTTTTGATCCGGAGGGCGCCCTGCTGATGGTTGATGGCGGTCATTTTGAAACTGAACAGTTTACGAAAGAATTAATATCTGCGTTGATTCGGAAAAAAAATCCTACCTTTGCAGCCGTAATTTGCGAAACAGTTACCAATCCAGTACATTACTTTGTAAAGAACAGTTGAGATGGCAGCACAAAACGAAGAAAAGAAGGCCGTAAAGACAACCGAGCCGAATACCGAAGAAAAAGTTGAAAAGAAAACCGTGAAGAAAACTACCTCAAAAGCCGAATCTGATCCTGAAGAGGAGAAGAAACCTGTTAAAAAGGTGGCGAAAAAGACGAAACCTGTGGCGGAAGATACCGAAGAACACGAGGTTGAGGCTTCAGTCGATACCATTGCAGACCCCATGCCCGAAAAACATGCTGAAAACACAACCCCAGAGGATTCTGTGGAGGTCAGCATCGAGCAGAAACTGGTCGCGCTATACACTTTGCAACAAGTCGATTCAAAAGTGGATGAAATCAGAGCCTATCGCGGAAACCTTCCTTTAGAGGTTCAAGACCTTGAAGACGAGGTGGCAGGATTGGAAACCCGCATCAGTAACCATCAGGAAGAAAAGAAGAAATTCCAGACGGAGATGTCGAATTATAAGATTAAGATCCAGGAAACCACGGCTTTGATTGATAAGTTCAAAGAACAGCAGAACAATGTGCGCAACAACCGCGAATACGATTCGTTGAGCAAGGAAATTGAATATCAGGAACTCGATATCCAGTTGAGCGAAAAGCGAATCAGAGAGGCGACTGCAAGAATAGAAAGCATTGATAGTCAGATCAAACAGGCTCAGGAGCGTCTTAATGACCGTCAGCATGATTTGAGCGAAAAACAAGAAGAACTGAAGACGGTGGTAGAAGACACCGAGAAAGAAGAACAGGCTTTGCTTGAACGCTCAAAGGCTTGCGAAAACCTTGTAGAAGACCGTTTGCTTGTCGCTTACAAACGTATCCGCAAGAATGCCCGAAACGGCTTGGCCGTTGTCGGCATCCAGCGTGAAGCGTGTGCAGGTTGCTTCAACAAGGTGCCGCCACAACATCAGCTTGACATCTGTACGCACAAGAGAATCATCGTCTGCGAGTATTGCGGACGTATCTTGGTCGATAAGGATATTATTTTACAATATCACGAGTGATGAGATTAGAAAAGCCGCATCAAGCGGCTTTTTTAATTTTAACCCAATCCGGTCATTAGGTTTCGTAATGATTTTTGATGGATTTTCGATTAGATTTCGTTTTTCTTTTCGTGAAGCATAGCGGGCTATGGAAACGAAAAGAAGGACGAAAGATGCTGAAAAGGCGCAAAAATCATCGAACAGCAATAAAAAACTACATTCAAGCGTTCTAATGACCGGATTGGGTTTAACTGAGGCGGGTGCTAATCCTCGGCAGGTTTTCCTTTGCTGCATTTGGAGCACAGCCCGTTGACGACAAGGGAGTACGACTCTGCAACAAAGCCTTCCGGCAAGCATACATCCGACGGCTTGATGTCGCGCAGACAATAGGAAAGGTGGCAGTTCCTGCAATAGAAATGCAGGTGGGCATCAGAATGATCGCATTTCCCCTCGCTACCGCAAAGTTCATAGTTCACCATGCCGCGGCCGTCTTCAAACGAGTCCACCACGTCATGTTCATGAAACAGACACATCACCCTGAAAATGCTCGATTTGTCCATGGTGTATAAGATTTCTTCCAAATCCGACAAACTTACCGGATGCCCAGTCTTTTCCAATGCTTTTAGTACTAAAATGCGGTTTGAGGTGGGTTTTACACCCTTCCGCTCTAATTTTTCCTCAAGTTCACTCGTGCTCATACCTTTCCCTTTCGTTGATGGGGCAAATTTATGATTTTTTTTTGCTACAGGCAGCCTCCGCAATGAGGGTTGCAAGTCCTTTGCAACCGGGTTGCATGAAAAGCTCGGTAATTTTGCAAGCGAAAGAATCCAAAACAGCTTCTGTGAACAGGGGCGGCTTGGGTGGGTTTTTGTCGAGAATAAATCAAATAAGCTATGAATAAAAAACTGATTCGAATTATTGTTTCGGCTGTGCTGCTTGCCGGTGCGGTTATCATTGAAAAAACGACCGAGTTGCCGGTTTGGCAATTGCTGATTGTTTATCTTATCCCTTATATTTTAATAGGTTATGATGTCATAATGGAGGCGATAGAAGGCTTGGGAGAGGGTAGGGCCTTCAACGGCGATTTCCTGATGTGTGTCGCCACCATCGGTGCCTTTTGCATCGGTTTTTTGCCGGGAGCGGAGACACAGTTCCCCGAAGCCGTGTTTGTGATGCTGTTTTACCAAGTGGGTGAGTTGTTTGAACATTTTGCGTCGGAGAAAAGCCGCCGTTCCATTGCCAATCTGATGGACATTCGTCCCGACAGCGCCAACGTGTTGCGTAATGGTGAGGTCGTTGCCGTAAAACCTGAAACGCTTCGGGTCGGCGAGATTATCGTGATAAAACCGGGTGAAAAAGTACCGTTAGACGGTGTTGCCGTGGAAGGATCGTCAAGTCTGAATACTGTGGCGCTGACAGGCGAAAGCGTTCCACGTGACGTTACAGTGGAAGATGAGGTCGTTTCGGGATGCATAAATATTTCGGGTGTGCTAAAAGTTAGGGTGACAAAGTCTTATGGAGAATCAACGGCTTCAAAAATCATTGAATTGGTTGAAAATGCCAGTGAAAACAAGTCGAAGAGCGAATCGTTTATTGATAGGTTTGCGCGTGTCTATACGCCCATTGTGGTTTTTGCCGCCATTGCGCTGGCTTTTGTCCCGCCATTGTTTTCGGGAGCCTACATGAATGCTTTCCCGACATGGCTGTATCGTGCGCTGACGTTTCTCATCGTTTCATGTCCTTGTGCGCTGGTCATTTCCGTGCCGTTGTCGTTTTTTGGCGGTATCGGTGGGGCCGGCAGAAACGGCATCCTGATTAAAGGTGGCGGCTACATGGATGTCTTGTCAAAGGCACGTGCGGTTGTTTTTGACAAAACCGGAACGTTGACCAAAGGTGAGTTTGTTGTGACGGCCGTGCATCCGCATGAGATCAGTGAAAATCACCTGCTGCATATTGCGGCACATGTCGAGCGTTATTCTACACATCCCATAGCCATTTCGCTGAAAAATGCATATCCGAATGAGGATGATGGCTGCAAGGTGGAGAATGTTACGGAAGTGCCAGGACAAGGCATTCGCGCCAATGTCAACGGTGATGAGCTTTGCGTTGGCAATGCAAAGATGATGGAAGCAATAGGAGTGGAGTGGAAAGATTGCCACAGCGAGGGAACAATCGTTCATGTGGCCGTCAATGGGAAATATGCCGGACATATTGTCATCGCCGACAAGGTGAAGCCTGATTCAAAGGCTGCCATCGCCGCACTGAAGGCAAAAGGTGTGGAAAGGATCGTTATGCTGACAGGTGATAAGGAAAAAGTGGCCGCCGCTGTAGCCCGCACACTGAACATCGACGAGTATTATTCAGAGATGCTTCCCGCTGATAAGGTGAGCAAGGTGGAGATCCTATTAAAAGAAGGCCGCAAAGACGCGAAACTTGCTTTTGTCGGCGATGGTATCAATGATGCACCGGTGTTGGCACGCGCCGATGTGGGCATCGCCATGGGCGGTCTCGGTGCCGATGCGGCTCTTGAAGCGGCCGACATTGTGTTGATGGATGACAATCCATTGAAAATAGTCAGGGCCATCGACATTGCACGACATACCATTGCCATAGCACGTCAAAATGTAGCGTTTGCCATTATAATAAAGGTGCTGGTGCTCGTCTTGGCGGCATTTGGTGTCGCCAGATTGTGGATGGCGGTTTTTGCCGATGTGGGTGTTACTGTTTTGGTCGTTTTGAACGCCATGAGGACTTTGCGAATCAAAGGCGGGAGGAAATGAGAGCAGAAAGATTACAGAATCAGTGTCACGTCCAGCATTTTCATCTTTGGTCGTTCCGTTTGTTTTGTATTCGTTCACGATGTAGCCTCCGTGCAACGCCATTCCAAACAGTCATTCTGTACTTGACAAGGAATCCATTTGGGATCTATTCAGAATCAACGCGGAACCTGTTCGGCATCTTTTCATCGACGGTAATCAATTATTAAATGCAAGCCTGACACATATTTCCCTACATTTGTCTTTTCAAAAACAGACAAAATGAAGTTGGTCGATGCAAGTTTGGTTCGTTATGTCGAAGAACAGATAATGCCATGTTATGATCGGTTTGATGCGGCACATCGTCGCGATCATATTGATGAAGTCATTCGACGCAGCCTGCAATTGGCGGCGTATTATGATGTGAATACCGCTATGGTTTATGCGATTGCCGCCTATCATGATACCGGGCTTTGCGAAGGTCGCGAACTTCATCACAAAGTTTCGGGACACATCATCCGAAACGATGCAAATCTGAGGCAATGGTTCGATCGGGAGCAAATCGAAACCATGGCACAGGCAGCCGAAGACCATCGGGCATCATCGAAGGAAGTGCCACGTAGCATTTACGGAAAGATTGTGGCGGAGGCCGACCGGCTCATAGATCCGATGGCCGTGATTCGTCGCACCTTGCAGTATGGACTTTCCAACTATCCCGAATACGATAAAAAGAACCACTACCGGCGTTTCACGCAGCATTTGATGGAAAAATATTCCGACACGGGCTATCTGCACCTGTGGCTTCCGGAGTCGGAAAATGCAGCAAGGTTAGAAGAGCTGAGGTGTATCATTCGTGATGAAAAACGGTTGCTTGATACGTTTGATCTTGAATTTGAACGACTTTTGAATAATAATGCCATCAATGCTAATGAATAAATGCACATTATTGTGTCGTGTTTTGTCCCGATTTGTCGGAGCATATTGTTTTTTCTATAATTTTGGGTCTCAAATTGAGTGGAAAAAAAGGAAACCATTTTTAATACATTACTAAATTAAAATTCTAACAAGTATGAAAAAGATTTACTTATTCATCGTTGCCGCGCTGGCACTTTCGGTGTCGGTGCATGCGCAGACCAACATCCAAGAGATGTATGATTTCAACCGTGAGCAGATGACTACCACGCTCGAAATGTTCAAGCCGGATAATTGGGGCAGCACTTTCTTCTTTGTGGATGTTTACCACACGAAAAACATTGCTCCTACGGACTTTTATGTTGAAATTGCCCGTTCCTTGAACTTCTGGAAAAACACGCCGTTGAAAGACTTCAGCTTGCACGCTGAATGGAATGGCGGTTGCGGAATCTACCCGTCAAACGGTTTTTTTGGCGGCTATCCCGTTAGTAATGCCTGGCTGTTTGGTGCCGAGTATTTCTTCCATTCCAAGGATTTCAAGAACACCTTGACTTTAGAAGTGTTGTATAAGAATATCCGTAATGGCAGTAGTGATGTACCGATGCAGTTCACCGCCGTTTGGGGCATGAACGATCTCTTCGGAGTGAAAGGCTTGGTGTTTTCCGGCTTTGCCGATTTCTGGTGGGAGAACCAGATTTTGGCCAACCCGGAATGGAATAAACTTACGGATCTGCAACGGGCGCTTGCAATTATTTCGGGAACACCAAAGCCAACGGTAAACACTTCTTGTGTATTTATTACCGAACCTCAGTTGTGGTACAATGTCGGTCAGCATGTCAACTGCGACAATCTTTTCATTGGCGGCGAAGTGGAAATCTCTTCCAACTTTGTTGGTGCCACCACGGAAAAAGGATGGAAAGTGAATCCTGCAGCGGGTATCAAGTGGAACTTCTAAAAAGGATGAATGATGTTACAGAAGCTTTTTGGGTTTGATCCCGCCAAACATAATGTCAGGACAGAGGTCTTGGCTGGTATCACTACCTTCCTTACCATGGCCTACATACTCGCTGTCAATCCGAGTATTTTTAGCGCCTTGTCCGATCAAGGTATGCCTACGAATGCGGTATTTACTGCTACCGCATTAGCTGCCATCGTCGGTACTTTGGTTATGTCCATTTATGCCAAGAAACCTTTCGGCTTGGCTCCCGGCATGGGCTTGAACGCCTTCTTCGTCTTTACCGTTTGCCTTGGCATGGGCTATTCATGGCAGTTTGCCTTGACAGCCGTACTCATCGAAGGTGTTATTTTCATTTTGCTCACCGTTACCAATGTGCGTGAGGCTATTGTGAATGCCATACCTACTACTTTGAAAAACGCTATTGGCGTGGGTATCGGTCTTTACATCGCTTTCATCGGCTTGCGCAACGCGGGCTTCATCGTCAATAGCGAAGCTACGGCAGTTGCATTGGGCGACTTCTCATCCAAGGGCGTCATCCTTTTCCTTATCGGCGTGCTGATTACGGCCGTGTTGGTCATTCTCAAGGTGCGCGGCGGCATGTTGATCGGCATCATTGCCACCACGTTGATCGGTATCCCAATGGGTGTGACAAACCTCGATGGCGTGGTCTCCACTCCTCCCAGCATCAGCCCTATTTTCTGCCAGTTTGAATGGTCACAGGTTTTCACCCTTGATATGCTTATTGTGGTGTTTACTTTCTTGTTTATCGACATGTTCGATACCATTGGCACGGTGATAGGCGTTTCCGTGAAATCGGGCATGGTGAACAAGGAAGGAAAGGTGGATGGCATCAGCAAGATCTTGATGGCTGACGCGGTCGCCACTACCGCCGGTGCCTGCTTTGGCACATCGACAACTACGACTTATATTGAAAGCGCCTCTGGCGTAGCTGAAGGCGGACGTACAGGTCTTACTTCGTTTGTTATTGCGGTGTGTTTCCTCGTCGCCATGTTCTTCTCGCCACTATTTCTCGCTATTCCAAGTGCAGCTACTGCACCCGTGTTGGTGATTGTCGGCGTGATGATGACGGCTCCGGTGCGCAACATCGACTGGGAAGATTATTCCGAAGCGATTCCGGCATTCCTCACCATGCTGCTTATGCCGCTGGCTTACAGCATTTCAGATGGCATCATGTTAGGCATGATTTCATACGTGCTTTTCAATGCTTGCACAGGTAAGTTTAAGAAAGTCAGCGTCGTGATGTGGGTGTTGGCAGTGTTGTTTATCCTGCGTTATGTCATGGCTTATGTCATTGCGCTTTGATGGGGATGAACCAATTTACATTAAAAAGCAGGTCGGAAGGCCTGCTTTTTGGTTGGGCTTGGATGGTTATCTTGTCTCAAGGCTAATAAATGAATCTTTGTTTTAATTCACATTAAATAGGACTATTATGAAAATGTTTATCCTTTGTTTGTTGTTACTCGGCATGGTTGGCAACTCAATGGCTCAAGAAAAAGGCAATACTGATTTTCAGATATTTGTTGGCGACACGGTGCAATGGACACCATTTGAGAAATGTGACAGTATCAAATACAACATCACAAATGGAAGTGTTATTGACCTTTCCTATATCAAGCATGGCGAAACGTTAAGAATGATTGGTCGTAAATCTGGAAATTGCACAATTAGCGCTCTGTGCGGCGATAGCACGAGCCGCATTTTAATAGTGGTGAGAGGCAAAATAATAGAGCAGGGTTTTAATGGCGACACAATGAATAGGCCGCGTAAACCTGCAACGAAAGTGTTTTCCGAAACATATCAATTCAATCCGCCTGCTGATCATTTCTTTATCAGTTATTTCAATCCGCTCAACCGGAGCAAAGAGACTTTCTGCAAGATTGGCGATGAAGAGGCCTATAACAACGGCCGTGATATTGACCGATTTTGGAATACCAAGACCGGAAAAAACTATTACTATCGTCCCGAGGCTCAGGGATGGACACCTGACGTGGCATGGGAGTTTCAGGCTTTCGGCAAAAGTTTTTTTCCGCTGAACTCCTTTTTGCGTGAAATGCCTGATGGAGATTTGTCGCAGTATTATGTGGGTGATGAAGAGGTGCGCGGTGTGAAATGTTGGCACTTTTTTGTCGATCAAGCCAATGGCAATGTCATACAGTATTGGGTCGATCCGTCGAATGGCTGCACGCTGCGCCGGCAAGTCAACGAAAGCGAAACATACGAGGTTGTCGATTACAATCTCAACTACCGGAAGTGGCTTTTCGGACCAATGTTTAAGAAATCATTGCACGATAAGACCAGATGACTTTTTTCAAGGCATTTCGGATTTCAAATCGTATGGATTCGGTATGCCTTGATTTTCGCTATTCTTTCTCTTGGTGCTGATCCAAATTTCCGTGTTCGGGAAGCGGATTATTTCTTATCTTTGCACAAAATTTTTGGTGTTATTAAATCACAGATACAATGGAAAATGAACTGAAAAAAACTCCGTTTAACCAGATTCACCATGATTTGGGTGCCAAGATGGCCGAATTTGCTGGTTATGACATGCCCATCCAGTACGAAGGTTTGGTGGCTGAGCATAACAATGTTCGCAACAATGTCGGTGTTTTCGACGTTTCGCACATGGGCGAATTTCGCGCGAAAGGCCCTTTGGCAAAGCAGTTTATGCAGTACTGCACGGTCAATGATATTGCTGCCCTGAGCGATGGAAAGATACAGTATTCCTGTCTGCCCAATGGTAAAGGTGGCATCGTGGACGACATGTTGGTGTACCGCATTGCCGACGATGAATATTTCATGGTTCCCAATGCCGCAAATATCGAGAAAGACTGGAACTGGATGAGCCAGATCGCTTCTAAGTTCGGAATGACACTTGGCCAGGACTTTGTCAACGAAAGCGAAAGCTGGGCGCAACTTGCCGTTCAGGGACCCAATGCCCTGAAAGCCATGCAAAAACTGACAAAAGCCAATGTGGTTGATATGGAATACTATACGTTCCAAATCATCACTTTTGCCGGCGTTGACAACATCATCTTCTCGACAACGGGATATACCGGTTCGGGTGGTTGCGAGATTTATATTCCCCTTCAGTATGCCCCAAAGGTATGGGATGCTGTGTTTGAAGCTGGTGCTGAATTTGGAATCATGCCGGCAGGATTAGGTTGCCGCGACACGTTGCGTCTTGAAAAGGGTTTCTGTCTCTATGGCCATGAAATCGATGACGCTATTAGTCCGATTGAAGCCGGTCTCGGCTGGATTACCAAGTTTGTTGACGGTAACGACTTTCTGAATCGTGAAATCTTTGCCGCACAAAAGGCAAATGGATGCAGCCAGAAGATTGTCGGTTTTGAAATGGTGGACCGCGGTATTCCGCGCAACGGGTACGAAGTGTGCGATGCAGAAGGCAATGTCATCGGAATGGTTCGCTCCGGAAGTCCTTCACCATCAACGGGAAAGAATATTGGAACCGCATTGGTGCAGAAGGCTTTTACCAAAAAAGATACCGAGATTTTTATCAGTATCCGTGGAAAAGCATTGAAAGCCATTGTGGTCAAGATGCCATTCCTGCCGTAACTTGCAGAATGAATGTTCAAAGCGGCTTCGGCAATTTTGAAGTGGCATAATGAAAAATAGGCTGTCTGGATTCGGGCAGCCTATTGTGTTGTTGATTTGTTCGGGACCTTACCGCATCAGATGAACTTGCTTGACAAGTATGCTGTTTTGTAGGGTTAGGCGGATGACATACATGCCATTTTCAAAGTGGCTTAGGTCGATGTTGGTAGTGTTACCCGAAGCATCGTGCTCGATGAGACATTGTCCAATGGTGTTGAAAACGGCGATGTGGCACAAATCTTTGGCTTCGATATTCAGTACGGAAGTAGTCGGATTGGGATAGAACTTTACGTTTTCCTCTATAGATTCACCGGATGATGTCATGGTGACCATTACGCTGTTGCCTGTGGGATTATTCAGCGGATGTGCAGGATCGGACTCGCAGATGCCGCTGTTCAACTTGAATTGCGCCTTGACCTGATAGTGTTAGGAGCCTATGGCGGTTGCATCAAAATACTCGATGTGTGTGCCGGATTGATAGGCTACTTGCGCGATGCGAACAAATGGCGAGCCATCGCTTGAGCGATAGATGTTGAACATTTTCAGTCCTTCGGTGGACTCCGGTGCATCCCAGTTCAGCTGTGCCCCATATTCCTCGTCACTATGATAAACGTAGTCGGCTTCAAGGTTACGGGGAGCATCGCACCATTGCGTTCCCTTGCAGTTGTTATTATTAGGTGAACATCAAGCCTTTGTTCAATGTAGCGGGAGAGACGAATAGGGTGTCGCCTTTGGCATTGAGAATGGTAAAGGAAATCTCATAGCCAGTGTCGTATTGTGGATTGTTGTGGAACCAGCCTGGCTTCCAGATGAAACTTAAGTTTCCTTTCAACAGCGGAACAGTTTGTGTTTCGTATGCACCGTCTTTCATGGTGGTGATGTCGATTCGGTTTCCTTGAGTGTCGGCAACAGAAATGGCGGCACTTTTCCATCCGTCACCTCCGGTGTCGTTTAACTGAAAGACAATGTCGCATTTTTCACCAATAAGAAGGGATTCGTAAACGGGAATGCTTGTCCCGAAACTGTTTTTACATACATGGAGTATAGGTAGATTCTGCTTTCGGGTGCAATATCTCTATAGCTCATTGTCACTCCTATCTGGGTACCGGCGAGGGAGGTCTCCGTTTGAAAGTTGCGGCATACAAATACTGTGTCAATGTTTGTCAACGCTTGTCCTTGCATGTCATGCGTGGGATTCACCCAACTGACAACAACCCCGTTGTGGCTGGTGTTTTCGGTCAGTGTCAAGCCTGTAACGCGCTCAGGATGCGAGAAATAATCCTCACTTACCGGATAACAGCCTAAAATGGTTTCATTGTATCCGTTAAAGGCATATTTAGTGGTGTTTAGGGCGCCGATGGCGTAAAAGGCATCGTCACGGCCTCCCCATCCCCAGTTGAAATGGAAATAGTCGTTTTCGTCATAGCCGTCGCAGTTAAAGGCGTGTACGCCGGCACCTCCATCATCGGAACCACTATAATAGAGCGGTCTCCCTAAATCCAGTTCCGATTTCAGAACAATGGCCCATTCCTCATTCGTTTTTGGGTCCTTTGATCTCAACATGGCTTTCGGAATAGCCAAAATAGGAACTCATGGCTTCCGGAACTTTTCTGGTGCTTGATTCGCTGACATTGGGGCCGTAAATCATTTCTAAGGCTATGCCGCAATGGTGCAACAGTTGGGCGATGTAGAAAATCGATTCTTCGGTACTTGTGGAGTCAAGGAAAAAGGGCATTTTTTCAAAATGATAGTAGGTGTCGCCGAAGTTGGCCGTCTGAGTGGGGTAAGGAATGCCCCATGCCTCTCCGGGGGTGTAGCTGTGCGAACCTTTACCGCGAAAAGGATGGTTCCAATAGCGCATCACTTGCGCCATGGCGGTGGCTACACAACCGGCAAACACATGACCGTCAGGACAGTCAGGGTCTATTGGACAATGGCTGTTGTAGTATTTGTTCTGGTTCCGTGTGGTTTCCAATAGGGGACCTACGCTACGGGTGCCTCGTTTGGCGTTGGGGTAGCCTTTTCGGCTACAAAAACCCATTCCGCCAGAATGTCGGGGGAGGCTGCGATGTCGTGCTCCCAGACGTGTTCGATTTCCTCCTGATAAGATTCAAGTTGCAGCCTGAAACCGCCTGATAAGTTGCCCGTATCGAATGTCCCGTTGGTGGAATAAGCCAGAATGGGCTTGACACGATTGTCTGCTGAAAGAATAACAAAACCATCATCCTTGATGCTAAAGACGTACATGTCGGCTACACCACGGCCTGAGGCGAAGGTGTGTGAAAAATCAAGCTGAAGATGACCCTTAGTAATACCGAGACTTGTGGTTTTCAGCAGGTATGGACATCAATCGGAGAGGCTGGGACTTGTCCTATGGTCAGCGATAGGAGTCTGAAGAGCAGGTGAAAACTTTTCATTGTGAAACGGGATGTTTAGAAACGGAACTTAATCGATGCTGCGATATTGCTGGCGTATTTCGATTGTTGAATGGGGTCGATGGCCGGAGTGCCACCAGCGTTGTAATACAGGTAGGGATAATGGTTTTTCTGCCCGATAGATAAGCTGTAGGCAAAATCCAATGTCGTGATGTCACCAACAGGGAAACCGGCACCCAATCCAATTCTCGTGACGCTTTCCTCGCTTTTCTTTAATCCATAAGGACTTCCGTAAAAGGCGAGACCGCCACGTAAAAACATGTTGCCAACCATCCATTCTGTACCGAAACGGAAGTTGAGTGTTGGGGAGTAGGCATCTGCAATGGTTTTGTTGTGGTTGGCGTAGTCGTATCCGTCGAGACTGATGAAATAGGCGCTGCCGTAGTCCAAAACTTCGATGTCGCCACTAATCATACCACATTGCGGGATTATTAATGCGAGGCTACCGACCGCTTTTGCCGAAGTGTGCAGCGCATAGCGGTACGAAGAAGGCTTGGGCTGGCTGAAATACTTTTGGGTGGTGAAGTTGGCCGTTGTTGAGGTAGCAACATTCTCATCCAAAGAAAACCGTGTGGGGGTGTGTAAGGCTATGCCGAAACGAATCCAACTGGCAGGGTAATAGATGGCGCCGACTTTCAGGTTCGCTCCGGTGCCGTTAGTTACAATGTCCTCTTGGAAGGTCCATACCCTGAAATCATTATCGTTGTAGTCAGAAGGAACTTGTTCCGTGTGCTTGTTGGAACGGTTGTTCTTCACGCGTGTGATGCCGATGCTCGCACCAAGGAAGAGACGGTCGGAGAAGTTGGCGCTATAGGCAAAGGTCCATTCTTCGGAGCGGCCTCTCGAACGTGTTTCTATGTCTTGGTTTAGCTTGCCTTGCGGAACAGGACTGGTGTACATCAACTGTCCTTGAGCATTGCGCATAGTGTCAATAAGATAGGTATCCCATGCAGGGAACACGGTAAGCGGAAATTCGTCTTTGATCTTGTTGTAAGGCAAACCGTCAATCTGCTGGAGGTAGTGGTCGATCAACGAGCTGTTCGGATTCATTCCGTTGGCATGTGAATGGTAGTTGAAGTCGTTGGTGCGCGTCAAACCAATACCGAATTGTGTGTACCGTAATCCTTTTCCACTGTTCCGTTGTCTGGTCATGACGTAGCTGAAATGGGGTATTGTGCCGCGAACCTTGAACCTTGAAGTGTTTTGCTGATAATACTTTGAGTCAATGAAAGTCTGCTGAATGCCGAATGTGGCTGCAAGCTCTGAACTTCGGTACAGCCCCTGTCCGGCAGGATTGATGCAGGTTGCAGTCATATCGCTTCCGACTGCCCCCATGGCGCCGCCCATGGCTTGGGCTTTGGAACCGCCTTGATAGATGTTTTGCGAATAGTTCACTGCGTCGTGTGCTTTTTGAGCAAAGGCAGTAGCCGAAATGACGACAGCAATAATAGTAGTGATGATGAGTCTTTTCATGATGATAAAAATGCTACCTATGACGTGCAAAGGTAGCATATATTTTTGTTATGTACAATTACTTCTTAATGTCTGCCAACGCCGGAACGTCCGCTGCTGCTACTGGAGCGGCTTCCGCTGCTGGAGCTGCTTGAATAGCTTCTGCTGCTTCCGCTGTAGCTGCTCGAAGAGGAGCTGCGGCTGCTTGAACTGCCTATGCTGTAGCTGCCCGACGATGAACTGCGGCTGCTCGATGAGCTGCGGCTCGGGGAGTAGCTCCTGTTGTAGGTGTTGCCGCTCGGGGCGTTTTGTCTGGGCGTGCTGCTCGATCCGCGATTGTAGCTTCCAGAGTTAGAAGGTGTCCTGTTTGTACCCGAAGGTCTGTTGCCAGAATGGTTCTGTGGACGAACGTATTCGGAGCTGGAACGCGACTGACGCGGACTGCCGGGCGAAGTGTAGGTCTGACGGCTGTTGCTTTGAGGCTCTTGGCTTCTTGGGCGTGCGTAACGCTGCTGGGCGTTGTTGACACGCTCCATGGCCGATACTCTCGAACTGCTTGAAGAGGTGTTGCCCGAACGTGAGGTGTTGCCCACTCTTCCCGAAACACCGGCGCCGGTCCTTCCTGAAACGCCAGCAGATGTTCTTCCTGAGACAGCACTCACATTGCTGCGGCTCGAACTGCTGCCGTTAGTGACAGATCTCGAACTGACACTTGCCGAACTTCTGTTGCCGGGTTGTGGCTGCGGAGCGCGTGAACTCAATGAGCCGGCAGTGTTGTTGCGTCTGACGCTAGCTACATAGTTTCCTAAGTTGTTGCCGCCTCCGATGGAAGAAGTACCGGAGTAGTGATGGTTCGAGTTGTTGTGGTAGCCACTGTACCAAGCGTGGTCGTTCCATCCGTCGTAATAGCCGTTCCAATAGCCGTTATGCCATCCGCAGTAATAGCTGCCATAGCCATAGTAATAAGGATAGTACCAACTATAACCGTAGTAGTAGGGGTATCCCCAAGTCCAGTCATACCAGTAGGAGTAGTTCCAGCCATACCAGTAGTAAGGACGATAGTGGTAATAGGGGTAACTCCAGCCGTAAACCCACGGGTCATAATCGTTTACGATGATATAAGTGTTGCCGCCGCTGGTGTAGTAGTCGTCGTAATAGTCGATGTTGCTGCTTGCCGACGATCCGAAGCGTTTGATGCGGGCTGCATAGTCGGAATCGTAATAGGTCTCAGTTGTGGTATAAGTCACACCGTTGGTGTCAGTTACGGTTTCCGTAGTTTGATACGCGGGTTCAGCGTTCAGCTTGTAGTTCTTGCTATCAGAGTAGTAGGTCTGATAATCGTATTCCTTGTTGTTGCTGATGCTCGAATTAACGTACGCTCCGTTGCTTGATGAAGCAATCTGGCTGTTGTTGCCGTAAGGCGAATAATAGACGTCATCTTGGGCGATGTTTCTGTTCACAGAGCATCCGGCGAAGACAATCAGCATTAGGGCGGGTATGAATCTTAGCGTTTTCATTTTATTGAATTTTATCGTTTTCAACGTGTCAATATTATTACTACTTTTGCAAATCGAATTCTACCCAATAAAACACAAATACTGTACCAAAATGGCAAAAGACTTAACGACACGGAAAGAAAATTATTCGCAATGGTATAACAACCTCGTTGTCAAGGCCGACTTGGCCGAGCAATCGGCGGTGAGAGGCTGTATGGTGATTAAACCTTACGGCTATGCGATCTGGGAGTTTATGCAAGATGCCCTTGATAAAATGTTCAAGGCAACGGGACACGTTAACGCGTATTTCCCGCTTTTCATACCCAAGAGTTTCTTTGGCCGCGAGGCTGACCATGTCGAAGGCTTTGCCAAGGAGTGTGCCGTGGTGACGCATCACCGTTTGATGAATGATCCCAACGGCGGCGGTGTAGTTGTTGACCCCGATGCCAAGTTGGAAGAAGAACTTATTGTCCGTCCGACATCAGAAACCATCATTTGGGATACCTACCGCAATTGGATTAAGAGTTACCGCGACCTTCCGATACTCTGCAACCAATGGGCCAATGTGGTGCGCTGGGAAATGCGTACGCGCCTGTTCCTTCGTACCGCTGAATTTCTATGGCAGGAAGGCCATACGGCACACGCCGATAGGGAGGAAGCCGTCGCGGAAGCCCGCCGTATGCTCGATGTATATACCGAATTTGCCGAAAAATGGCTCGCCATTCCTGTCTATCGTGGCGTAAAGTCGGCCAACGAACGTTTTGCAGGGGCTCTTGACACCTATTGCATCGAAGCCCTTATGCAGGATGGAAAGGCCTTGCAGGCTGGCACTTCGCACTTCTTGGGACAAAATTTCGCAAAGGCTTTCGATGTCAAGTTTTTGAACAAGGAAAACAAGCTGGAACATGTGTGGGCGACTTCTTGGGGCGTATCGACACGCTTGATGGGAGCTCTCATCATGTCGCATTCCGATGACGATGGCCTTGTGCTGCCGCCAAAGATTGCACCGATCCAGGTGGTTATCGTCCCTATCTATAAGAATGATGAAGAACGCACAATAACTTGTCAACGTGGCGCCGAACTGAAACAACAGCTTGAGGCAGCCGGACTTCGTGTCAAACTCGATGACCGTGATAACCAGAAACCCGGTTACAAGTTCCACGAATGGGAGTTGAAAGGTGTTCCGGTGCGTCTTGTCATCGGTCCCCGCGATGTCAAAGAAGGTACGGTGGAAGTGGCACGGCGCGATTTGATGAGCAAAGAAGTTATGGCGTATGAGGGTCTGGTGGCAAAGGTTACGGAACTGATGCAGGCCATTCAGGATAATATCTATCAAAAGGCATTGAACTTCCGCAACGACAATACGTTTGAAGTGGATACATGGGATGCTTTCAAGGAACAGATAGAGAAGGGTGGCATTGTCCATGCTTTCTGGGATGGCACAACGGAGACCGAACTGAAAATCAAGGAGGAAACGAAAGCCACGTTGCGCTTTATTCCGCTTGACGTGAAAGAAGAAAACGGAACGGACGTGTACTCCGGCAAACCTGCCAAAATGCGGGTTTATTTTGCCAAGGCGTATTGATGTTTTTCTTTAATAATATTACATAGCTGCTTTTCCTTGATAAGTGATGGGAGAGGCTGCTATAGTTTCTTTAGTTTGCTATAATCATTGCAGTTGATTTCATCGGGATCGCCTTTATAATACACGTAGTCAATGCCATATAAAAGTGCATTCAGGGTTTTTGTCGCACAAACCCTAGCGTAACAGGTGCTTGTCGATTCGATGCTGGTGGATTTTGATATTAGATTTTCGGCCTCAATCGGACCAAAGCCCAAAGTGTATAGTTCGCTCCATTCAGCCTTCCCGCTGATGTTGACTTTTGAAGTGCCATGTTGGTAATTGATAATGACATTGTCGCAGTTCGCTATAAGGTCGATGTCTCCCGATCCCTCCAGGATATTGATTATCAATCTTCTGTGTATGCCCCAGAAAATACCTTTGATGGAATCCAATGATTTCAAAGTTCCTGTTGATTGGTAGTCGATGGTTCCGAGATTGGTGTAATACACGGTCACCTCAAAAGGACAGTCGTAGCTTCGCAGCCAGTCGAAGCGGTTGTCGTTACGAACAACAAGCATGGTGTCGCCAATGACTTCCGTGATCAATTTGTCAATGACAAATTCGCCGCTGGTTACTTCAACATAAGTGTTGTTGCTGTTGCTCTCTTTTAATGTGACATTGACATTGTCGTTAACCTGGATGCGGTTGAAGAACTTTTTTATGCTACGTTCTAGTGTGACAGTCTCTCCGTTTCTAAACATGCCTTTGCATGAGACAAGAAACAGGATGCTGAAGAAAATCAGTATTATAAAAGGCGTTCTTTTCATTTTCTTTTCAGGTAATATTTTTGATGAAAGCGGTATCCCAATCCAATGCCAAGATAGTCGGCGCGAACATAATGGGTGGTGAACCCAAACGAGAGGTAGAAGTTGTCGTAGAGGTCGTAACGAACGGCAAGTTTCTGGTAGAATGAACCTTCGTGCTGGTCGGCTCCAGTGATGTGCCATCCGAAATGGAAAAGAAACGACATGCGGTCCATCATCATTTCATATACCGGTCCGACACCGAGTTTCAGAATGTCAATGTCATTGTAATCAACAACGGTGTCGTTCTGTTGGTCTCTTTTCTGCAAAAAAACAAAATCGGACCTGTCCTGCACCAATTCAAAACCAATACCGGCACGGCCTTTCATGGATAGCTGCGCCAAAACATTGAGATTGAGGTCGTAAACCATATTGTAGTTGTGCGTGCCAAACTCTGATTCGTTGGTGATGTCTTTCATCCATAGCGCAAAATTGCCATCGAGTGTCAGCCATTTTTTGTTGTCGAACTCAAAGAGATAGAGTTTGGGATTCAACTTGCTGATAATCGTTGGATTGGGCTTTTTGATAAAGAAAGAAAATCCAGTGGCGGCGCTAACGATGTTGATGCCAAAGTTCGGTGTCCGTGTCGAACCGTTCGAGAAATGGGTCAATCCGATGGAAGAGTTCAAATAAAATCTGTTGCTCAGCTTCTGGCGGTACTCAAACGATAGGTTGATAGCGGCATTGATGTGAGATCCAATGGCAAAGTTGTGATAGTTTTCGGTGTTGTGGAACTTGTTGGTCAGGTAGCCGACCCCTACGCCCAACTTGAAGGTAGCTTGATGATCGTCGTCTTGGTTCATGGGAAAGTTGATGAAGGGGTAGAGTGCGAACACTTTGCCAAGTTCATCGAATCCGCCAAGGTCAGATTGGTAAAACGTTAACCCGATGAGCGGAAAGTTGTACAGGCGTTCCCATCTTTTTTTTCCAAACGTGGTGCGGTAAATTGAAAACTCGTAGGCAGGGAAGTGTGCCTTGTAGCGTTCTAATTCAAGGTGGGGCTGGATGAAAAAACCATAGTGTGTGCGGGCCTCGATTTGGTAGTTTTTGTTGTGAAGCACATTGTAGGATTGTCCGCGTGCGTGTCCGGAAAAAAGAAACGCAAGGACAAAAAACAATATCACTATGTAATGTCTTTTCTTCATAAAAGGTTGCAAAGGTATCAATTAATAGTGTTTGGCAACTCTTTCAAAAACGTTTAGTTGTCGTTTTTATTTCAGAAATCGTGCCAAAAGATGTAGTTTTGCACCTGTTTTAGCAAGATTATTATGGATGAAAGATTGCAAGCATTTGGACGATTGCTTGATATTATGGATAAGATACGTGCCGCCTGTCCTTGGGACAGTGTGCAAACCATGGAAACCCTTCGCCACCTGACCATTGAAGAGACTTATGAGTTGAGCGATGCCATCATTGACGGTCATCTTGACGAGGTAAAAAAAGAGTTGGGCGACCTGATGCTTCATGCTGTTTTTTACTCGAAGATTGGTGCGGAACGGGGCGCTTTCAACATCACCGATGTGCTGAACGGGATCTGCGACAAGCTGATTGTGCGTCATCCGCATATCTTTGGCGGACTGCATGTCGCTGATGCCGAAGAGGTGTCGCAAAACTGGGAACGCATAAAATTGGAAAAAGAACACAACCGCAGTGTGCTGGGCGGCGTACCCAAGACCTTACCGGCATTGCTCAAGGCCTACCGGATGCAACAAAAAGCAGCAGGCGTAGGTTTTGAATGGAGCAATCCTGATGACGCATGGAAAAAAGTAGATGAAGAGAAAGCGGAATTGTTTGAAGAACTCGAAAACGGGAAAGACATAGCCCGCGTTGAAGCGGAGTATGGCGACCTGCTTTTCGCTTTGGTCAGCTACGCAAGGCACATTGGCGTCAACCCTGATGACGCATTGGAGCGGACCAACAAGAAATTCAAACGCCGTTTCGAATATATCGAACAATGCGCCAAGGCCTCGCAAAAAGGCATACAAAACCTTAGAGTGGACGAAATGATTGCATTGTGGAACGAAGCCAAGGCGAAGGAGAGAGGCGAAGAACAGTAGGGAATTTCCAAAATCAATGGCGCTGTGTCTCCTTGATGGCTTGGCATAGCTGGTCGCAGCACGATGTGCTCTTAAAGCCGCATCGGATGCCTTCGAGACGGGCGATGACTTCGTCGATGGGCATATTTTCTACCAAAATCGCAATGCCTTGCAGATTGCCGTTGCAGCCGCCGTGGAATTTCACGTTCTTCAAACGTCCTTCCTCAATGTCGAAGTCGATTTTCTGGCTGCAAGTGCCTTCAGTACGGTAGGTGTGTCTCATGGTGTTTATTTCCTGCTTTTAAAAATGCAAAAATAGTCATTTGTTGCTTGCGCCCCGAATGACGCCGACCAATAGTCCTGATATTATGGTTTTTTCAGTGAGATATCGCCACTATCTGTCAACAGGCTCGGCATGACGATTTTGTCACAAGCCAATGAGTTTAACTTGTCGTGTCCTTGCTCGGTGAGAGAAACCACCATGGAACGGCGGTCATCGGAATCCGAATGGCGGACGACGAAGCCAAGGCTTTCTAACCGTTTGATGATCTTCGATGCCGATGAGGGGGTGATACCTAATGTCTGTGCAAGGCTGCCCGAGTTCAGATCGCCATCTTGAAGGGTGCACAGCATCATCGCTTCGTTAAGGTTCAAGCCGAATAGCTGTTGCATCTGCATGTCGATTTGAGCAATGGCACGATAGGTGTCGCGGATTCGACACAAGGATTTTTTATCCATCATAGGTGATACTTTTTATTATGCTTATTGCGGTTCAAAATGATTGTCACTTAATAAGGACAAGGACATGAGAAGAAACATAATACACGTCTTTTAGGCTGGTATGGTATCCGTCCATGTCCTTGCTTCGTTTTATCAGATAAATAGGTTTACTCCGGCATTCTCGGCACGTTGCATGTAGGTGGCGACACCGCCAATGCTCACGCCGTCAATCAGTTCCTCTTTGCTGAAGCCCATCATGTCCATGGTCATTTGGCAGGCGATAAACTCTACACCATTGTCCATAGCTTGCTGGCGGAACTCTTCTAACGAACTAATGTTCTTCTTGCGCATGATGTGACGCATCAGTCGGTCGCCAATACCAAACATGCTCATCTTGGAGAGTTTCAGTTTTTTCGATGATGAGGGCAGCATCCACGAGAACATCTTGCCGAAAAAGTCTTTCGCTACTTTAGGTTTGTGTTCTTTTTTGAGAACATTCAATCCCCAGAAAGTGAAGAAGATCGACACTTTGTGGCCTGTGGCGGCGGCTCCGTTTGCCAAAACGAACGTGGCGATAGCGCGGTCGAGGTTGTCGCTGAACAGAATCAGGGTCTTGTCTTTCCCGCCTGTCGTCTTGGGCGTTTCTTCTTCCGATTTTCCGCCTTTTTCGATGATAACGGTATGGTAGCCGTTGTCTTCCGATTTGGAAATAAGCATATTGCCTGTCGATTGGCACCAAGCGCCGGCATCGCGTGAAAAGCCGGGGTCGGTGGCGGTGACTTCAATACGGTCGCCCTCAAGGGCTTGGTCCATGGCGGCTTTCAGTTTCATGATGGGACCCGGACATTGCAATCCGCACGCATCAATCTTCAATTGCCTGGTATTCATCGTTGCAGTTGCTTTTGGCGGACAAACTCCGGTTTGAGGATCGCACAAGTTGTCATTGGTGATTTTCATCGTGGCGAGCGAATAGGTTTTGTGGCCTCCCGACAGGTTGTGGACGTTCTTGAACCCTCTGCCCATGAGGATGCGTTGCGCGATATAGCCGCGCTGCCCTATGGCGCAGAAAACCACGATGGGCTTATCTGTCGGGATTTCCCCGATGCGTTCGCGGATTTCGTCCATCGGGATGTTGATGGCGTGCTGGATAGTGCCTAAGGAATACTCGGTGGCGGTGCGGACATCAATGAGGGTGATGGACGACAAGTCGGTGCCATGCAGCTCGCTCCACGAAATAATGGGCATGCTGCCATTGATGATGTTTTGAGCCGCATAACCGGCAATGGCAATCGGGTCTTTGGCGGCGGAGAATGGCGGCGCGTAGCAATGCTCAGTGGTGATGAGGTCGGCGACGGTTCCGTCATGCTTGATGACTTGGGCGATTTGGTCGATGCGTTTGTCCACTCCCTCGTGACCGACACATTGCGCACCATAGATCTTTCCTGTCTTAGCGTCGAAAGTGAGTTTGAGGGTCAGCATGAAGGCACCGGGATAGTAGCTGGCGTGTGACTGTGAATAAGTCGTGCTGCTACGGTAGTCGATGCCCAATTGTTTCAACCGTTTTGCGGGCAAACCTGTCAATGCCACCGTCAGGTCGAATATCTTGGCAATGGCAGTGCCGATGGCACCTTCGTACTCGGTTTTGTTGCCAAACACCATGTTGTCGGCTACAATGCGTCCTTGACGGTTGGCGGGACCGGCGAGGTAGTTGAGCCAAGGTTGTCCTGTTATAGGATGTGTAAATTCAATGGCGTCCCCAACGGCGTAAATGTCTTTCACCGAGGTCTCAAGGTAATTGTTGACGCGTATGCCGCGTTCGCCTAAGGCGATGCCGGCTTGTTGTGCCAAGGCTACATTGGGACGAACGCCGATGGATAGTATGACAAGGTCGGTGTTGATGTTTTCACCGTTGCCAAAAAACACACGGATGCGGCCGTTCTTCGGTTCAAAATGATCAACGCCTTTGCCGAGATAAAGCCCGATGCCCTTGTCCATCAAGTGGCTGTGTACATGCGAGGCAATGGAAAAGTCAACAGGAGCCATCACTTGATCGGCCATTTCGACAATGGCGACCCGGGCACCCGAGCGATGCAGGTTTTCCGCCATCTCCAATCCGATGAATCCGCCGCCAACTACAACGGCATGACGTACATTGTGGGTTTGCAAGTAACCCTTTATCAAATCGGTGTCTTCGACATTGCGTAGCGTGAAGATGCCTTCCGTATCAATGCCTTTCAGTGGTGGACGCACGGGGGTTGAACCCGGTGATAGCAGCAGTTTGTCGTAGATTTCAGTATATTCGCTGCCATCTGCACGGCGCACGCTGATGGTCTTGTTTTGCGAATCGATGGCGATAACTTCATTTTCAACGCGGACATCGATGGCCAGACGCTTGCTGAAAGTGACAGGGGTTTGCACAAACAGTTTCTCGCGCTCCTTGATGGTGCCGCCAATGTAGTAGGGCAGGCCGCAGTTGGCATACGAAATATATTTTCCCTTTTCAATGAGGATGATTTCCGCATTTTCATCCGCCCTGCGGATACGGGCCGCCGCGGTGGCTCCTCCGGCAACACCGCCTACTATCACGTGTTTCATGGCCTTATTCGTTTTTCAGTAATATGTCTGCAATGACATTTTTCAGTTCTGCCTTGGGCAATGCACCGGCAAGCATCTGCGGCTGTCCTTTCATGGGAACAAACAGCAAAGTGGGTACGGAACGGATGCCGAATAAAGCGGAAAGCTCTTCTTCTTGATCCACATCCACCTTATATATATGTATGCTGTCGGCGTATTCCTCCGAAAGCTCTTCCAATACCGGCGATAGCATCTTGCAAGGACCGCACCATGTGGCGAAAAAGTCAATGATGGCGGGCTTGTCGCCCAAATAGTTCCATTCTTTCGGGTTGTTGCGGAAATCGACAACCTTTTGCTGGAAGTCGTTGGCGATGAGATGAATTGTACTCATAGTTCTTGATTTTTTTTGATGGTTGTATTTATTTGTCTGTTTCTTTTCTGTCTGTTGACGCTGCAAAAATACAATTATTTTCCATAGGAAATAATTTCTTGAAGAAAATAATTATTTATTTTGTAAAATAATTGCTCGAATGTATATATGCTATTGGTTATCAATTATTTGTATGTTCGTGGTAAAAATACTTCAAAAAAATATCTCCCAAATGCTTGCATGAATGAAAAATGGTGTATTTTTGCTATGTAAATAATATCAAAATAATATCAAAATGAAAACACAAGAATTTGAATTTAAGGGATTTGCGATGAATGGATTTGTTGCAATTATTATTGAACTTGCGCTGGCTGTTCTTAGCATTTGGGGCGTGATCAACTGTGCGAATGCGGGTTTGTCAGGTTGGCATTTGGTTCTTCCCATCATCGGATTGTTTTTTGCCTGTATTTTGCCCATCGGCTTCCGTAAGCTGGAGCCGAACGAGGCTTTGGTCATGGTGTTTTTCGGTACGTATAAAGGCACTTTCACAAAAACCGGTTTCCATTGGATCAATTTCCTGATGACCACCAAAAAAGTTTCGTTGCGTGCCCGTAATCTGAATCCCGATAATATTAAGGTGAACGACAAGACGGGCAATCCCGTCATGATTGGTCAAATTTTAGTCTGGAAGTTGAAAGACACCTACAAGGCCATGTTTGAAATTGATTCACAGACCATGGCGGACGGCACAAGCACGACTCCAGTATCGGTGTCAAGTCGCATGAGGGCTTTTGAGAGTTTCATTCAAGTGCAAAGCGATGCGGCATTGCGTGAGGTGGCAGGCATGTATGCTTATGATGAAAATGAAGCCGAGGGGGACGAACTGACCTTGCGGTCGGGTGGTGCTGAAATCAACGAGGTGCTGCTTTCCAAATTGAACGAACGCTTGGCCATGTCGGGTCTCGAAGTGATTGAGGCACGCATCAACTATTTGGCCTATTCGGCTGAGATTGCCGCTGTCATGTTGCGCCGTCAGCAAGCGGCCGCTATTATTTCGGCGCGTGAGAAAATCGTGGAAGGCGCTGTTTCCATGGTCAAGATGGCACTCGACAAATTAAAGGAAGACGGTGTGGTTGAATTGGATGAAGAACGCAAGGCGGCCATGGTGAGCAACCTGATGGTGGTGCTTTGCGCCGATGAGTCGGCCCAGCCAGTCGTCAATACGGGTAGTTTATACTAACAAATATCAATAAATATCCTAAAAAGATGAGTACTATTTCAATCGTCATGTTGATTTGTGGCATCCTGTCTCTTGCAATGGCTATTTTCGGAAAGCTTCGTCCTGATATCGTCTGGAAAAACAATTTGAGAGGAACGATTGCCACACATGAACGACAAAAATTCGGCATGATTCTATTTATTCTTGTCGGCATCATGTTCATCCTGATTTCTGTGGTCTTGTCCGTTCCACAATGGCAGCCAATCCAGGACGCGATTGTGCTTGCCGTAGTATTTGCAATGACCATAGTGATGATGTTTCCGTTTTGGAAATATGTGTTAAGTTCAATAGAAGGCTTTAGGACTATCGGGCTGGTGTTTGCCATTGTCTTTTCCTTGGCTTTAATTGCCTTTTGCATGTATTATTGGCATCTAACTTTGAAATAATGCTTTGGATTGAATTAATAACAGGAGTGCTGTTCATGCTTCTTGGCCTGCTGGTCTATCGTTTCCCCACGCAGTTAATTTCGGAACTGAACAGCATGGCACCTGAACGCTTGGCCAAGGTAGATGTGGAGGGCTTGCGGCGTGCGTTTCGGAATATCTTGTGTATTGGAGGCGCTGCCTTTGTGATGTATGTCTTGGCAGACCTTGTCTTTCATTTCGATCCGTCGTGGTCGATCTGGGTGATTTATGTCCCGCTGAGTATTATGGTGGTGCTGCTTTTCGTTTCCAATGTCAAGTATGATAAAGGCCGTGGCATGAAAACGCGAAGGGTGTATTCCCGTACTACTGTCATCATCACGCTGGAAGTGTTGGCGATTACTATTGTGCTGGTCACCGTCTTGCTCATCCGCTCTGCCAAGCCGGCTGGAGTTTCCGTTTTCGCCATCCGAAATTCGCATCACGGGCATGTATGGCCGTGCCATCGCTTGGGAAGAAGTGGTTTCTGTGAAGAAAATCGAGGCGTTGCCAGGGGTGGCCATGAAAATGAACGGCTTCCAATTGGGTTCCAAGCTGAAAGGGCATTTTCTGTTGAAAAACAAGGAAAAATGTATGCTTTACGTGGATACTCGGCGGCCGCCGTTCATCGAAATTCGCACCAAGGAGGGCATGTACTATATCCATTTGCCACAACCTGAGGAAACGGATGCGCTGGCAAGTGAATTGGAGGTCGCGCTTATAGAAAATGGGATGATAAAGGAGGAATAATGGCAAAGGAAAAGGAAAAAAACAAGACTTTCTTGCTTCGCGTGGATGCCGACACCATGGAAGCGGTGGAGAAATGGGCTGCCGATGAGTTCCGCTCGGTTAACGGACAGCTGCAATGGATCATCGCGGAAGCGTTGAAAAAGAGTGGGAGGAAAAAGAAATAACCATCTAAGAAGCTGTTTTTGAATTCTTACAACAAAGTTATTATTGAATTATTTTGGAATTTTTTTCCTTTGTTTTCGGTTGATTTGATAGTCTTTTTGGCTCATTTTGCCCATTGTCTCGCTCACATAGCCCGCTATGTCACGCTCCACAATGAACAAAATGTACTCAAAAATCCCTATCAACTCAATCCGAAACCATTCAAAACAGCTTCTAAATGGAGTGCGTGATGAAAACAGAAACTTCAATTATTCAAAAAATGAGAATGAAAATATTAAAAATCAGCGTGCTATGTGCGCTATTTTTCAATAGCCTTGGCATAATGGCTCAAATAGAAGGTTGTTGGAAGGGCAAGTTGAATCTTGGTTGGCAACAGTTGGACTTGTCTTTTGTCATCAAGCACCAAGAGGGTGCTTATTCCGCCACCTTGGATGTGCCGGCTCAAGGTGCTTTCGATGTTCCGGTCGAAGGGGTCGCCTTTGACGGAGACAGTATCAGGCTGGATATGAATGCGTTGAAAGCCTTGTATGTCGGGATATTTCGTGCCGATACTATTGACGGCGTTTTTACACAGATGGGCATGACATTTCCATTGATGTTGGCACGCAGCGAAAAGGAGGTGCAACAGGAAAGACCGCAAGACCCCAAGCCGCCTTTTAGCTATCATATCGAGGATGTGAAGTTTACAAACGAGAGAGAGCAGGTTGAGTTGGCGGGCACCTTGACGGTTCCAAAAGGAGAGGGTCCCTTTCCTGCTGTGGTGTTGGTGTCGGGGAGCGGAGCACAAGACCGCAACGAGGAAGTGTTCAATCACCGGCCGTTTTGGGTCATTGCCGATTATCTTTCGCGGAACGGCATTGTCGTGTTGCGTTACGATGACCGTGGCGTGGGCGGTTCGGGTGGCAATCCGGCATTGGCCACGACATTTGATTTGTCGTACGATGCTGAAGCGGCCTTCGACTTTCTGGGAAGTAGAGTTGAGGTGGATGGCTCAAAAATAGGCATCCTCGGTCACAGCGAGGGTGGTTTGATTAATTTCATGGTGGCGGCACGCCGTCCCGATGTCGCCTTTCTGATCAGCTTGGCCGGTCCGGCAGTGCGTGGCGCAGAGGTGCTCAAGGCGCAGCAGAAAGCCATGAGAAAGGCCGCCGGTATGCCCGATTCTCTTAATGCAGCCAACATGAAAATGGAAGATAGCCTGTACGCCGTCATCAATAGTTGCAGCCATCCTGATGAAGCGGCTCCCCTTTTGAAACGGATGATGACAGATGCCGGTATGGACGTGCAGGAAGCCGATAGGCAGGCGGAAGTTTTGTTGTCGCCTTGGATGTGGTATTTTCTGAAATACGATCCAGCCATAGCCATTGCGAAGACGACCTGTCCAGCTTTGCTGTTGAATGGCTCAATGGATTTACAAGTACTTGTGAGCCAGAATTTTACTGCATATAATAGTTGTATTGATAAGTATCGAAAGACCAACCTGATCTTGAAGGAAATGCCCGGATTGAACCATCTTTTCCAGCATTGTCAAACGGGACATCCATCGGAGTACTATTTGATAGAAGAGACCATGGCACCTGAGGTGTTGAAAACAATGTCTGAATTTGTACGGCTTTTGAAGTGAGTAACGCCTTCCTCTTGATGGCATCAAAGGCTGCTTCAAATGGAAATGCTATGGCTGTAATCGGGTAGAGGCAAATGGGCGGTTGAAAAAAAACGGGCAATCTGAAAAAATAGAGAAAATAATTCCCTGAAAAAGCACAACTTACGAATAATATTGCTAATTTTGCGCCCTCGTTTCGAAGCCATTTCCGGATGGATGATGCAAATCGTCACTGCTTCAAAATGAGTTGATTAAAGTTAAACCTCCTCGGCTGGGGCTGTCCGGAATCTCGGTTGGGTACAATTTATTACATTACATAATGGCAGAAAACGAAAACATCATCAACGAGGCCATGCCGTCAGAAGAAAAGCCTGTTGAAACAACCACAGCCCAAGCTCCTGTTGCCGAAACAGCGACAGCTCCTAAAGCCCCCAAGGCACCTAAACAGAAACCCGTTCCAGCCGCTGATTTTGACTGGTCCACCTCTCACAAAAAGTTTGACAGCTATTCATCGGATGAACGCGCCAAGCTCGAAGAGAAGTATGTCAACACCATGAGCCAGATTGCTGACCATGAGGTTGTTAATGGTACCATTGTGGCAATCACTCCCCGTGAAGTGGTGGTGAATATCGGCTTTAAGTCGGACGGTGTCATCCCCGTTTCAGAATTCCGTACCACACCCGGTTTGAAAGCTGGTGATCAGATTGAGGTCTATGTGGAAAATCAAGAAGGTCCTAACGGACAATTGATACTCTCCTACAAGAAAGCCCGTATCCTGAAATCTTGGGATCGTGTCAACGAAGCATTTGAAAAAGGCGAAATCATCAACGGTTACGTTAAGAGCCGCACTAAAGGTGGTCTTATTATCGACGTGTTCGGCATCGAGGCATTCTTGCCTGGTTCGCAAATCGATGTCAAGCCCATCCGCGACTATGATGTCTATGTTGATAGTGTGATGGAGTTCAAGGTGGTGAAGATCAACCAGGAATACAAGAACGTGGTAGTCTCTCACAAGGCACTTATCGAAGACGAGCTTGAACAGCAGAAGGCTGAAATCATGAGCAAACTCGAAAAGGGTCAAGTCCTTGAAGGTGTGGTCAAGAATATCACTTCCTACGGCGTGTTCGTCGATCTCGGCGGTGTTGACGGTCTTATTCATATCACCGACCTGTCGTGGGGACGCATCAACCATCCGGAAGAAATCGTTCAGCTGGATGAGAAGATCAAGGTCGTCATCCTCGACTTCGACGATAACAAGAAACGCATTGCCCTCGGTCTCAAGCAGCTTACTCCTCATCCTTGGGATGCACTTGACACTGAACTCAAGGCCGGCGATGTGGTCAAAGGTAAGGTCGTTGTCATTGCCGATTACGGCGCATTCGTTGAAATCGCTCCCGGCGTAGAAGGCTTGATCCACGTGTCCGAAATGTCATGGTCACAGCACCTGCGCACCGCTCAGGACTTCCTGAAGGTGGGCGATGAGGTGGAAGCCAAGGTGTTGACCCTCGACCGCGAAGAACGCAAGATGTCTCTCGGCATGAAACAGCTCATCCCCGATCCGTGGGCTAACATTTCCGAACGTTACCCCGTAGGATCGAAACATACCGCTGTTGTGCGTAACTTCACCAACTTCGGTATTTTCGTTGAGCTTGAAGAAGGTGTTGATGGTTTGATTCATATCAGCGATTTGAGCTGGTCGAAGAAAATCAAACATCCGGCAGAGTTCACTAAAGTCGGTGAAAACATCGAAGTCGTCGTCCTCGATGTTGACGAAGAAAGTCGCCGCTTAAGCCTCGGCCACAAACAGCTTGAAGAGAATCCTTGGGATGTGTTCGAAAGCATCTTTATGGTCGGCTCCGTACATCAGGGCACTATCATCAATGCCAACGATAAAGGTGGAGTCGTTTCACTTCCTTACGGTGTGGAAGGCTTCTGCCCCAACCGTCACATGAAGAAAGAAGACGGATCACAGGCAAAGGTGGATGAAACTATTGATTTCAAGGTGATCGAGTTCTCGAAAGAAAGCAAGAAGATCATCCTTTCGCACTCCAGAACCTTTGAAGAAGGCAACGAAGGCCGTTTCACCGAAACCGCCAATGCTGAAAAAGCCGCTAAGTCCACCAAACATGCCGTGCAGCAGATCAACGAAAGCATTGAGCACAGCACCCTTGGTGACCTTGACGTTCTTGCCGGACTGAAAGAAAACCTTGAAAAACAGGAAAAGAAGGCTGAAAAGAAGAAATCCGCTGCCGATTCGGCTGAGGAAAAAACTGCTGAATAAGCCGTTTCCGTACATTCAAAACGACCGTCCTCGAATTTTCGGGGACGGTTTTTTCATATCTTTGCCGGACAATCTGATGAGCTATGAGCAAAATGCAACGAAGCATCCGCTTTGTCCTGCGCGAAGGAGAAAGCTATATCCCGCTTATCCAGCTGTTGAAAGCGGCAGGAGTAGTCGATTTGGGCAGTGAGGCGCAAGAGGTGGTGACGGCAGGCCTTGTGATGCGCAACGGCGAGGTGGAACTGAGAAAAAGGGCAAAGATAGCGGCAGGAGAAACCGTCACATTTCAAGGAATGGATATCATCGTGCAATGTGCCGAATGATGGCGGTAGTTCCTGAAATGATAGGAAGTGCTTGCTTTTGCTATTTTGAACCAGCGCAGTAGTATTTGAAAAACAGCGACGAATTGACTACTTTTGTCGCCTTTAATTTTTACATCCATGTTTCAAAAGATGATTAAAGCCAGTGTGAGAATGGTGCAACGCTGGTTGCCTGAGCCTTTTATTTTTGCTATTTTACTGACTTTCATCGCCTTTTTGGTGGCAATGCCGGTATGTCGTCAAACGCCATTAGAGGTGCTTGAAAACTGGGGGAACGGATTGTGGGGGCTGCTTGAGTTTGCCATGCAGATGGCCTTGGTGCTGGTTTGTGGCACTACATTGGCCGATGCGCCAGCAGTCAGGCGAGGTTTGAACTTCATGGCGAAGTTACCGCAGAAGCCTGCCGGAGCCATAGCGTTGGTGTCGTTGGTATCGGCGGTAGCATGTTGGGTAAACTGGGGGTTCGGATTGATTGTGGGAGTGGTGTTTGCCAAAGAAATCGCACGCAAACTTAGCGGTGTCGATTACCGTTTGCTTATTGCATCGGCATATAGCGGATTTGTGGTATGGCATGGCGGACTGTCAGGATCCATACCGCTGGCATTGGCCACATCGGGCGCTTCGCTTGAACGGGCTACTATGGGCGTAGTGACGCAAGGCATCCCTATTTCGCAAACCATTTTTGCGATTCCCAACCTGTTGATTTCGTTTTTTGTCATCATGTCATTGGTGTTGGTTAACTTGCTGATGCATCCGAAGTGCGGTGCAGTGGTGGAGATTGACAAAAGGCTGCTGGCTGGGGAGGAACTATCGGAGCGGATGGTTCCGGTAACGCCAGCTGAAAAGATGGAAAGCAGCACGCTGTTGGGTTATCTTGTGGCGGTCATGGGGTTGGGGTATCTGTTTTTGAAACTCTTTGTGCATGGCGGACATCTCGATTTGAATAGTGTCATCATGCTTTTCTTGTTTCTTGGCATAATCTTGCATAAAACGCCTATCAATTATGTAAAATCACTTACCAAAGCCGCTACGGGTAGTGCCGGTATAATATTGCAGTTCCCGTTTTATGCGGGCATTATGGGCATAATGGTGGGCCAATCGGCTGACGGGCTTTCCCTGGCCGGAGCCATCAGCAATTTGTGCATTCCCATTTCCAATCAATACACGTTTCCGCTGTTGACTTTCCTTAGTGCCGGTATCGTGAATGTATTTGTGCCTTCGGGTGGCGGTCAGTGGGCGGTGCAGGCACCCATTATGATGCCTGCCGGACAGGCTCTGGGCGTTTCTCCTGCTATTACGGGAATGGCCATCGCGTGGGGCGATGCATGGACCAATCTCATACAGCCTTTCTGGGCGATTCCCGCCTTGGCCATCGCAAAGTTAGGAGCCAAGGACATCATGGGATATTGCCTTGTCAACTTGATTGCTACTGGACTGATTATCTGTATTGGACTGTTGATTTGGGCGATGTGAGAAGCAAGATGCCAAAGTTGCGATTTTGACATCTGCCGGCAGTACGACTGTTTGATAATATGTCGCAATGCGCCTGTGCCTCTCGGTATCAAAGTGATCATTTCCGCTTTGACTTGTACGCCTGATACTTTTCATTTTCAAATGATTTATAGTTTGTTGTGAAAACAAGAAGAGGATGGCATATCTGCGAAAAAAATATATTGCTGTCCGGTAAAAATCACAGAGAAATTTATAACATGCTGAATAACAAATTGTTAAGTCAACATTCCAAAGAGAGGGCTTATCATACCAAACACTTTGACTATCAACATTCTAGATATGTTTACCGGACAACAATGAAAAAAATACTATCTTTGTAATTCATTTTTTGTAATTCATTTAATGCCGAATATGTTCGAAGAACCACAAAAACGTGCTGTTGAGCCTGCCGCAATGCCTGTGCGTCAGAAGAAACCGGTCAGTTATATCCCTGACCATCATCTTGCCGATTTCGCCGCCATCGATTTCGAGGCTGCAAACAGTAAGATCACAAGCGCTTGCAGTGTGGGCGTCGTAATTGTGCATGAAATGGAAATTGTGGACCGTTTTTATAGTTTAATTAAACCCGTGCCCAACTATTACGACTTTTATAATAGTAAGGTGAACGGTCTGCATAAGGCCGATACCGACAAGGCTCCGGATTTCGCGCAGGTGTGGAGCCAGGTGGCCGATAGGGTGGAGGGACTTCCTTTTGTGGCACATGGCATGTTGTTCGATCAGCGTTGCCTGAAAGCACTTCATGCCCACTATCATATCAAATACCCCAATTATCCGTTTTACTGTACCCATGTCGGTGCCACGACATTTGTCCCAGGATTGGACAACTATAAGTTGAAGACTGTCGCCCTGCATTTTGGCTACGACTTGACACATAAGCACCATGCTCTTGCCGATGCCGAAGCCTGCGCTGTGATAGCCATGCATATTTTTTGATCATTATTGCAATTAATATTGGTACATGACATGGAAATGATTATTTTTGCGATATACATTATTGGCAATCAGTGATGTTGGACTATTGTTTGAAAAATAGATAAAAATATATCGAATATTTATTCTATGTGATAAAAAAGAAGTATTTTTGCAGCGTGAAAGGAAGAACCCAAAACGAAAAATAAATGAAAAATGATGAACAAGCATCTTTGGTTATGTTGAAATCGACTTTGAGCCGTTTGCCGATGTATTATCATTATCTTGAGGAGAGGCATGCAGAAGGTGCGGTTTCAGTTTCGGCGTCTGAAATTGCGGAGCGATTGAATCTCAATCCGGTACTCGTTCGGAAGGACATCGAATTGGTGAGTTCCGTGATGGGAAAACCTCGTGTCGGGTTTAATCTTGAACAGTTGCTGTCCGACTTCCGCGATTATTTGGGTTACGACAACGTAAACGAATCGGTGCTTGTTGGTGTTGGCGGATTGGGACGCACCTTGTTGTCCTACGAGGGTTTTGGTTCTTTCAGCTTGAATATTGTGGCAGGTTTCGATGTCAATAAAGATCTGTACGGTATCCGCATCAACGAAAAGCCCGTGCTGCCGATGGAGAAATTGCCCGACATCATCCATCGTCTCAACATCCATATCGGCATCATCACGGTGCCGAAAACGGAGGCGCAAAAAGTGTGCGACATCCTCATAGGATGTGGGATTAAGGCGATTTGGAATTTCGCCCCCGTATCACTCAACGTGTCAAACGGCATCCTGTTGAAAAACGAAAACCTGGCTGCTTCGCTGGCATCGTTGTCTCAAAGACTGTTTCGTAAAATGGATGCCGAGGGTTTTAAAGAATAATCTCAAATTACTAAATATCTGAAAAAGAAATTATTAAGTTAATTACTAAATAAAAAAGCAACATTAAATCGATAAAAAGATATTGTATTGGCTCCAGCTAATGTAATATCAAGAAAAAAAGGACACAATTATTATTGTAACAAAGGTTTCAAAATCAAAACAAAAAACACAACAAAAAACACAACAAAAAACACAAACTATCATGAAAAGATTCACATTACCGCGTGATTTGTATCACGGAGAAAATGCACTCGAAGCATTAAAGACATTTACTGGAAAACGCGCTGTGATTTGCGTGGGTGGCGGAAGCATGAAACGTTTTGGTTTCTTAGACAAAGCCATTGCTTACCTCAATGAAGCCGGAATGGAAGTCAAGGTCATCGACGGCATCGAACCCGATCCGTCTGTCGATACGGTGATGAAAGGTGCTGCCGTCATGCAGCAGTTCCAGCCCGACTGGATCGTAGCCATAGGTGGTGGTTCGCCCATCGATGCGGCCAAGGCCATGTGGATTAAGTACGAATACCCTAATGTCACATTCGAAGACATGTGCAAGGTGTTCGGGTTGCCCAAGTTGAGAACGAAAGCCAAGTTTTGCGCGGTTTCATCGACCTCTGGAACCGCTACGGAAGTGACGGCATTCTCTATCATTACAGATTATCAGAAAGGCATCAAGTTCCCGATTGCCGACTTCGAAATCACCCCCGATGTTGCCATTGTTGACCCCGCCTTGGCTCAGACCATGCCGAAAAAACTAGTTGCCCACACGGGTATGGATGCCATGACACACGCAATAGAAGCGTATGTTTCTACGGCAAATTGCGATTATACCGATCCTTTAGCTATCTTTGCAATTAATATGATACAAAGAGACTTGGTAAAATCGTATAACGGCGATGTTGAAGCACGCAATTCCATGCACAATGCACAATGCTTGGCTGGCATGGCGTTCTCTAACGCACTGCTCGGCATCGTGCATTCCATGGCTCATAAGACGGGTGCTGTTTTTGCGGATTTCGGCGCGCACATCATTCACGGTGCGGCGAATGCCATGTATCTGCCCAAGGTTATTGCCTTTAACGCCAAAGATCCAGTGGCGAAAAAGCGCTACGGCGTTATTGCCGACTACATGAAGCTGGGCGGAAATAACGATGAAGAAAAGGTCGCATTGCTCATCAGCGAACTGAGAAAGATGAATGACGACCTCAACATCCCGCATTGCATCAAGCATTATGGGGCGGATTCTTTCCCCTGCGAGCAAGGCTTTGTTCCTGAGAATGTTTTCTTGGAAAGACTGCCTGAGATTGCCAAAAACGCAATCGGCGACGCCTGCACGGGTTCCAACCCTAGAATCCCGACGCAGCATGAGATGGAAGAACTGCTGAAGTGCTGTTATTACGACACGGAAGTCGATTTCTGATGAGGTAGGATTTCAAAATCCATGAACGTTCCCGAATCAGGGGCGGAAGTTAGGAGAAGTCTGTTGCCGTAATCAGGGAATAGGAGTTTTCTCCTGACTTCTGCTTTTTGGTCCGTTTGCGTTTAACGGGGTAGGCATTGCCCAAGAATCGAAGTATCGGCATGACAAACTTGAAATGAACATTAGTAAAACATTGAATTGACAAAATGAATATCAAAGTCTGTGTGGGCAGTTCCTGCCATCTGAAGGGTTCCTACGATGTGATCGAGGCCTTCAAGGAAATTCTGAAAAAGTATGACGTGGAAGACCTCGTCGAATTGCAGGCAAGCTTTTGCCTCGGCTATTGTGCGCAAGGCGTTACCGTTAAGTTGGATGGCTTGGCGCAACCTGTTGTTGAAAAACTGGGAAATGACGAACTGTTTTTGCACAGTTTCAACAAGGACAACATAGAGGAGATTTTCGTCAAAGACATTTATCCTCTGATCAATTTGAACTGAAAAAAGTAGCGACATGTCTGATTTTCTAGAGTTTCGCGATGCCAAATGCCGGGATTGTTACAAATGTCTGCGCGAGTGTCCGGTGAAGGCTATCGATGTGAAAAACCATCAGGCCAAGATCATCGAAGACCGTTGCATTTTATGTGGCCATTGCACATTGGCGTGTCCGCAGAATGCGAAGGTTGTCCATAGCGAACTGGACGATGTGAAGCGTCTGCTGGATAGCGGCCAACGGGTTGTGGCGAGCGTTGCACCCTCTTTCATTTCCAGTTTTGGCGTGAAGGATTTCACCATTTTCAAGATCGCGCTGGCAAAGTTAGGCTTTGCCGATGCTGAAGAAACGGCAATTGGCGCTCAGGCAGTGGTCAAGGAATACAAGCGTTTGCTGGCAACGGGTGAGTTTGAGAATTTCATCACTTCGGCATGTCCGGCAGCTTGCCGCATGATCCAAGAGTACTATCCGAAAGCATTGAAATACCTTGCCCCTGTCGATTCGCCCATGGTGGCCCACGCCAAGCTGATCCGCAAGTGTGACCCTGAAGTCAAAATTGTATTCATTGGCCCTTGCATTGCCAAGAAACGTGAGGCGGTGGAATGTGAGCTTGTTGAGAATGTGCTGACATTTGAGGATTTGCAACTTTTCTTTGAGGAGCGTAACATCAAGCTCGAAGAGATTTCGGAACTTCGCTTTGATCAAAAAGGAGGAGCGGCCAATCTCGCGAAATCATTTCCCATCAACCACGGCATCATCAATTCGTTCGATGTCTTGCCAAAAGGATATGAATACATTCCTGTTGATGGCCCGAAACGTTGTAGCGAAGCCCTCGAAAACATCGAGTTCTTATCGCACGTATTTCTGGAAATCAATATTTGCGAGAATGCATGTGTTGCAGGTCCGTGTGCGCTTCAGGTGAAAGGTGGTAGTGTCAAGGCCATGTCCGACATCCGGAAATATGTGCGCCGCGAAAGGGAAATGCTTCCTTCGGCAGAGGATACTCCGTTGGAAGTGAACCTGTTTGCTTCTTACCCGCGTATTCGTAGCCATAGTATTGCAGCCCCGGAACGCGACATCGAAGCGATATTGCACCGTACAGGGAAGATGAACCGTGCCGACGAGCTCAACTGCGGCGCCTGCGGCTATAGCACCTGTCGTGACAAGGCGTGGGCGGTGTACAATGGATATGCCGATGTGGAGATTTGCCTGCCATATATGCGGCAGCGTGCCGAATCGCTTTCGTATGAAATCATACAGAAGAGCCAGGAAGGCGTTATCGTTCTCGATGCCGATATGAATATTGTCGAAGTCAACAACAAGGCCAAGGAGCTCCTCGCCATCGATGCGGCGGATGTGAAGGGACGGCCTGCCATCGACTATTTCAAGCCCATCGATTTTATGAACGCATATAGCCAGAAACGCCATGTGCTGGTCAAGGACATGTTTATTCCTACCACGATGAAGCATGTGGATATCTCTATCAACTATCTTGAAGGACAGGATGTGTTGTTTGGCGTTCTCAAAGATGTGACCGATGTGATTCAGTTTGATAAGGAAATCATGAAAGTCAAGATGGAAACGCTGGCGACCACCGATGAGGTCATCAAGAAACAAATGCGTGTGGCACAGGAAATCGCATCGCTTTTGGGCGAAACGACAGCCGAAACCAAAGTGGCCCTGCTGAAATTGAAAAAAACCCTGACATCGGAGCAAAATGGACAATAAGCAGGAGTATTGCATCGAGTATGGCTATACCTCGCTGAATCATGTCGGCGAGGAGTTGTGCGGTGATAATGTTGCTTGTAGCGTCAATGGCGATTACACTACCTTGGTGCTTGCCGATGGCTTGGGAAGTGGCGTAAAAGCCAATATCCTCTCCATGCTGACCTCTAAGATTCTGTGCACCATGGCTTCCAATGATATTGATGTGAACGAATGTGTGGAGACCGTCATTCAGACTTTGCCGGTGTGTAAGGAAAGGGGAGTGGCCTATTCCACGTTCTCTCTTATTCACATTAGTAATAAGGGGGAGGGCTACCTTTTTGAGTTTGACAATCCGCAAGCCATTTTGTACCATCGCGGAAAATGCAGCAACATGAAGCGCAACCTGTTGCATGTCTATGATAAAAAGGTGTATAAGACCGACCTTCATCTCGAAGAGGATGATATCCTACTGGTGATGTCGGACGGCACCATTCATGCCGGTATCGGACAAATATTGAATTTTGGCTGGGACAGACCTCAAATCATGCAGCATCTTGACGAAAACGTTAAGCCGGGCATGTCAGCACGCGCCGTAGCCTGTCTGCTTGACGCCGCCTGCAACGACCTGTATCTCGACAAACCGGGCGATGATACTACGGTTGCCGCCGTTAAGTTGCGCAAACGCATCGATGTCAATATCATGGTCGGACCGCCTGTTGACAAGGAGAAGGACAGCCTCTACGTGGAACGTTTCTTGGAAGGCGACACGAAAAAAATCGTCTGCGGCGGCACCAGTTCCATCATCGTGGCACGTTACCTCAATACCGAAGTGAAAACCAGCTTCGATTTTCCCGACCGTGATGTGCCGCCTATCGGTTTTATAAAGGGAATCGACCTCGCCACCGAAGGAGTGCTGACATTAAGACGGTTGTTGGAATTATCAAATAAATATCTGTCAATCACAGATTTAACACCAAAAGTGTTTACAAAAAAAGATGGAGCTTCGCTACTTGCGGATTTCCTGTTTGAAAGA
This sequence comes from Bacteroidales bacterium, assembly GCA_029983675.1. Lineage (GTDB taxonomy): Bacteria > Bacteroidota > Bacteroidia > Bacteroidales > F082 > Limimorpha. Next base: position 52,167 of record JASBYY010000012.1, read on the forward strand.
GCTACACACATCACGTTTTTTGTAGGTCAAAGTGTCAATGTGGCCCATCAGGGGCTGCCTATAGATACAACGATGAAGTTGAAGCTCGTTGAAAGAATTGCAGAAAACTTGCGAAAAATGGGCAAGACTGTCACATTGTTTTACAATTAAAAAATACGATAATGAATTCATCAAGAGTATTCGATACTAATGTTCAGCTCATCAAGTACAAAGTATTGAAAGAAATCATCCGACGCGCTTACGAAGGCGGCTTGGATGACGCTTATTACGAGATCCCCAGGTTGATCAGTCCGGGTCCGAAAGCGGAACTGCGTTGTTGTATCTATAAGGAGCGTGCCATTATTCAGGATAGAATCAAGATGGCGATGGGTGGCAATAATGACAATCCTAATGTGATTGAAGTCATTGATATTGCTTGTGACGAATGTCCTATCGACGGTATCTATGTCACACCGGCTTGTCGCGGTTGTATTGTGCATAATTGCAAGGAGGTTTGCCCGCGCGATGCCATCACCATTGTGGACAAACACGCCACGGTGGATAAGGACAAATGCATCGAATGCGGCAAATGCACCAAGGCGTGTCCGTATTCTGCAATCATTCTGCAACATCGCCCTTGTATGGTGAGCTGCAAGGTGAAAGCCATCACCATTGACGAAAACAAAAAAGCCAAGATCAACAACGACAAGTGTATCTCCTGCGGAGCTTGTGTTTACAAGTGTCCTTTTGGTGCCATTACCGACAAGTCGTTGGTGCTCAACATCATCGACATCCTGAAAAAGTCGGAGAACAATACGAAGTACAAGGTTTATGCTGTTGTTGCACCGGCCATCGTGAGCCAATGCCGTTTTGGACGGGTTACACAGGTAGTGACAGCCATCAAGATGCTGGGATTCTATCAGGTGGTGGAGGCGGCATTAGGAGCTGACATTACCTTGTATCACGAAGCGAAGGAATGGGATGAGAAACGGCTGATGACTACGTCTTGCTGCCCATCGTTTGTATCGTTTGTGGAGAAAAACTTCCCCGAACTGACAAAATACGTTTCAAGTTCGGTTTCTCCAATGATAACAACCGCCCGTCTGATCAAACATTCCGATCCTACGGCCAAAGTTGTTTTCATTGGTCCTTGCAGTTCGAAGAAGATGGAATTCCGCTTGGAGAAAACAGGTGGGGCCATCGATAGTGTCATGTCGTTCGAGGAGTTGCAAGCTTTTGTCGATGCGCGCAATATCGACACGACGGAACTGGAAGATTCTGAGTTGAACAACGCATCCTATTACGGTCGCATATTTGCCAAGTCGGGTGGTATTACGAAAGGTATCACCGATGTGGCGGCTACCCTTGGAGTGGAAGGTCTTAACCCTATTGTCATGAATGGCATCGAGGAATGCAGGGCGGCGCTGCTTCGGCTTCGCAGCAACAGGGCCACGGAGAATTTCTTTGAAGGTATGGCTTGCGAGGGCGGTTGCTTAAATGGCCCGCTTTGCATCACGCATAGTCCGCGCAATGTGGTCGATGTGGATAAATATGGCAATGAGGCCAAAGAGAAGACCATCTTTAATTCTGTGAAACTTTACGATTTGACCAATGAGAAAGAGTGACGCTCCGGCAGGACGTCATCCCGTTAGGTGAAGTCGTAATCGTTTTTTTTGTTAATTTTGCACATCTAACTTGCACATCAATCAAATTCATATAGTATATCATTATGTTTGAAATTGTCGATAAAAAGGTATTTGCAGCAGAAACATATCTGCTTGAAGTAAAAGCAGCTCGTTTGGCACAGTCTGCGCTTCCGGGACAGTTCCTAATCGTGAGAATGGAAGGTCGTTCTGAGCGTATTCCGTTAACCATTAGTGATTATAATAGAGAAAAAGGGACAGTGACCATTGTTCTCAAAGCTATTGGTGACTCGACGCGAAGGATGGTTCAGTTTGAGGTGGGCGAAAGTTTTGACGATGTGGTAGGTCCCTTGGGACGTCCTTCAGAGTTTGTCAATATGCCCATAGCCACACTCAAGGAAAAATCGTTTGTCTTTATTGGCGGCGGTGTGGGTATTGCTCCCATTTATCCGCAGGTGAAGTGGCTCTATGAGCACGGTGTCAAGGCGGATTGCATCATCGGCGCCCGCAGCAAGGATTTGCTGATTTTTGAAAAGGAATTGCAAAGCGTTAGTAATCTGTATGTAACCAGCGATGACGGATCTACGGGCCGTAAAGGGTTGGTTACCGACGTGTTGCGCGATTTGGTCGCCAACGGAAAGAAATACGACGAGGCGGTGGCCATTGGCCCCATGATCATGATGAAGTTTGCTTCGAAAACATGTCAGGAACTGGGCATTCGTTGTACAGTGTCGCTGAACTCCGTCATGGTGGATGGCACGGGCATGTGTGGAGCTTGCCGTGTGACCGTAGCGGGAAAAACCAAGTTTACATGCGTCGATGGTCCCGAGTTCTTAGGTTCGGAAATCGACTTCGACGAGGCCATGAAACGACAGAGCATGTATAATGATGTGCGGACACGCAAGCAGCTGGAAGCAGCCGAGAAGGCTGAAGGACACCAATGCCATGTCGGGGGCATCACGGAAGAAACGTTCGATAAGAAACACCGTGTCCCGATTCTCGAACAGAAGCCCGAAGTGCGTGCGCGTAATTTTGACGAAGTGTGTCTGGGTTATTCTGCTGACGAGGCTATGCTCGAAGCCCGGCGTTGTCTGCAATGCAAAAGGCCGCAGTGCGTGGAGAGCTGTCCCGTCAGCATCCGCATTCCCGATTTTATCCATGCTGTGGCAGAAGGAAAATTCGATGTGGCAGGTGAAATTATCAGCCGCGATTCGGCGCTGCCAGCCGTGTGCGGACGTGTTTGTCCTCAAGAATCGCAGTGTGAAGGCAGTTGTGTGATGGGCAAGAAGTTTGAACCTGTCGCCATCGGTAAGCTGGAACGTTTTGTCGGCGATTGGATGATTCAAAACAATGTCTCGTATGGCAAGAAAGTCGAGCCAAACGGACATAAAGTGGCTGTGATAGGTAGTGGTCCTTCCGGATTGACCTGTGCAAAGGACTTGTTGTCGATGGGTTACGATGTTACGGTATTTGAGGCTTTGCATGAATACGGCGGCGTGTTGACCTACGGTATTCCTTCGTTCCGTCTGCCCAAAGACACGGTAGTGAAGCACGAAGTCAGTCAGATAGCCCGTCTTGGCGCTCATTTTGAAAAAGATGTCGTCATCGGTCGCACGGTCACCATCGACAACCTGTTGGATAAGGAAGGCTTCGATGCGGTGTTTGTCGGTACGGGCGCTGGCAATCCGAAGTTCATGGATATTCCGGGAGAAAACAGTTGCGGTGTGGTCTCGGCTAACGAGTTCCTGACACGCAACAACTTGTTGTTTGCCTATAAGGAAGGCTATGAAACGCCTAACTTTGTTGGAAGCCGTGTGGCGGTGGTCGGCGGTGGCAATGTGGCCATGGATGCGGCGCGTACCGCTTTGCGTCTCGGATCGGAAGTGCACGTTGTGTATCGCCGTTCCGAACAGGAATTGCCTGCCCGTGTCGAAGAGGTTCACCATGCCAAGGAAGAGGGCGTGCAGTTTAACTTGCTGTGCAATCCCATAGAAATCCTCGCCGATGAAAAAGGCTGGGTAAATGGCATACGTTGTGTCAGAATGGAACTCGGAGCACCTGATGAGTCGGGCAGAAGATCGCCTGTGGTCGTCCCCGGTTCGGAGTTTGTCATCGATGTCGATATGGTCATCATGTCGTTGGGAACATCGCCCAATCCATTGATTGGAAGCACTACCGAAGGTCTTGACCTGAACCGTAAGGGTTGTATTGTCGCTGACGATTTTGGACAGACTTCACGCAAGGGCATCTTTGCCGGTGGCGATGCCGTGAGTGGTGCCGCAACCGTGATTCTGGCTATGGGAGCGGGAAAGAAAGCCGCCAAAGCCATTGACGAATATATTAAAGGACTGAAATAATCTTGACGATTATCTATTTTTAGTTTTTGAAATAGTTACTAAAAACCGCTTCTGTTTTCAGGGGCGGTTTTTTCATTCCTTGATCTCTACATAAAACACGGTAGGGTCGTCGTCTTCGCAAAACGATTCGTCGGTGTAATACTGTCCGGGCTTGTCGTCGTCTTGAAAGAGGATCAACGTCACTTTGTTGAACGGAATGGGCTGGCCTTTTTCGCTGTATTGCTGGACATCAGTCTCGGTGAGACCTTCTATTTTCATCATTTTCAGCATCATGGCCAGGTCGAGGTTGACGTTCAAAAGGTCTTGCTTCCATTCGATGCTGATGACCGCCGTGGTGTATAACCTGAACTTTTTGACTTCTATTTTCTTCATTTTCGTGTGGATTTTATCCCATGCAGGGCGTTTCTACGCTTCAAAGATGCGAAAAAATCAGTTTTGTGGGGGATTTTTTATCCGATGTCGTTCATTTTTCTTAGTTTTGTCCGACTAAATCAAAATGACCATGCGTAAATTCGTGTTTATTGTAGCTGCTTTCCTGATGTTGTCTGCATCGGGAACGTCCCAAACCATAGAATCGGTGAATGTGGCAACTAGCCCCGACGGTCCGTTTTCATTGACAAAGAATAATGGTAGCAGACCGGTCATTGTGGGGACTGTAGCGGAGGGTAAGAAAGACGGTCAGTGGATTGAGTATTTTGAAGGTGATAACTTCTTGCCAAACAGAATTGTACATTACGAAAAGGGGAAAAAGAACGGTCTTTACATTGAGATAGACAAGACGGGAGCCTTGGTGCGTAAAGCCGAGTACAAGGACAATGTCCTTCATGGCGAGGAATGTGCTTGGTACCGTGGCGGTAGGCTCTCGAAGATGAATACCTACAAAAACGGACAAATGCACGGCAATCAGGTGCTCTGTTATGAACGAGGCGGCAATCAGGAAGTGGCAAACTACAAGGAAGGTCGGCGCGACGGCTTGACGACTTGGTATGACGAGAACGGCAATAAATTGATGACCATCAATTATAAAGACGGAAGATTTGAAGGCAAGCAGGAAACGTTTTATCCGAATGGCAACCTGAAGACCTCGAAGGAGTATCGAAATAATGTCCAGACGGGCGAGATGCGTGAGTATTATGAAAGCGGGGCATTGAGGCTGGTAACCAACTTTAAGAACGGTGCACCGCAAGGCAAGGCCAAGACTTACGAAGACACACAGGCTGACTCGCCCAAACCTTGAGCGATGAACAATCAACAAAAAACGAGGTTTTACAGCCTCGTTTTTTTGTTGCTATAATCCGAAAGCAGCCTTTCCAGGATAATGAAACTTGTATTCGGCCACGGCTTGCGAATAGACGAAATAAGTCACATCGCCGGCCACACATAAAACACCGGCACCATCGAACAACTGTGTCTCAAACTTGTATTCATGGGGGCCACATTGTTCTTTCAGCCTTGCCGTAACAGTGATTTCGCCTTTGGGAATGAGCACAGGTTTCAAGAATTTCAGATCGATTTGCGATGTCACGCCGCTGCTGCCGAGCAATGTCGCTACCGCCCAAAACGCAACTTCGTCGAGCAAGGTGGTGCTGATGCCGCCGTGCAGCACGTTGTGGAAGCCCATGTAGTCGTCGTGCGGCATCCATCGGGCAATGACCTTGTCGCCTTCCATTTCAAAATCAAGTTTCAGTCCTATGGGATTGCGTGCGGAACAGCCGAAGCAATGGTGTTCTTCCAATTTGTTGTACGGATTGTTGAGTTTCATGTCGTTGCGTTTTAGTCGGTTATCACAGCAGTACCTGAGGTGGAAATCATCAACATGCTGCCGCTGTTGCCCAGCACTTCGTAATCCACGTCCACGCCGACAATGGCGTTGGCACCAAGTTGTTTGGCACGTTGTTCCATCTCGGCCATGGCTTGGCTACGCGCTTTGATCAGTTCGGCCTCGTAGGAAGCGGAGCGGCCTCCCACAAAGTCGCGGATATTGGCCATAAAGTCTTTTACAAAGTTCACGCCGGCAATCACTTCGCCAAAAACAATGCCTTTGTATTCCAAAATCTGTTTGCCCTCAATGCGGGGCGTGGTGGTGATAATCATAAGAATCGTGTTTTAGAAAGGCAAAGTAACGGATTTTTCCGGAATAGGTCGCTTTTTGAATGCTTGGAGAAAAGATATTTGAGATCTTTTGGAAGTGAGTTTGAAGTAAAAAACAGTTGATTTTAGTATGTTATGAAATTATGCCATTAGAGATGGAAGGCGGCCCGTAGAGCGTTTTTTTAGGTGAAAGTCGCTCTGATTACCCGAAGAGAAAGAGAAACAAAGTGCTTCATGCAAGTAAATTCGGGTTTTCTTTGATAGAAACATGAAAAACTGTACTTTTGCTACGATTAAGAATAAGACTTTAAGTGCTTAGAATGATAAAAAGAAAGACTGTTCCCAAGAAGTTTTAAAGTAAATAATCAGATTTTATTGCGAAATGACAACCAAAGATAATTTTAAGCAAGTACTCCAGAAACTCGGTTTTACCGAAAACAATAATCATTTCATTAAATCTTTCGGTTCGCTTACCGAGTGCATGATGGAGGTGAATTGGAACAAGGGGGAATTGATATATCCCGAAACGGTAAAAATCAATGATAGAACAACTTGTAATTTTGAGCATCCCGAGAACTTTGTTGTCTTTGAATGCGTGCATCGTCTTTTGGAAAAAGGGTACCGTCCCGAACATATTGAGCTTGAAAAACGCTGGAATCTCGGACACGACAGCAAAGGAGGCAAAGCCGATATCTGCGTGTATGACGAAATCGGCGAGGCTATGTTGCTCATTATTGAGTGCAAAACAGCAGGCAAAGAGTACGACAAGGCTCTTAAACAGCTGAGAGAAGACGGAGGACAGCTTTTTTCATATTGGCAGCAGGAACGCAGTACAAAATGGATTTCGCTCTACGCCTCGGATTGGAAAGAGGGCGAAGTTGCGTTCAAAAATGATATAATAAACTGTACAGACGATGCCAACATTGTGAAAATGGAGGAAAAAGACCATTCCGTATTACTGTATAATAAAGCAACAACAGTACCTGAATATTTTGAGGCATGGGAGGAAACATACGGGCAAAAAATTTGGCAAGGTTTGATTTTCGGTCAGGACACACAAGCCTACCAAATCGGCGTCCGCCCACTGTGCAAAAAAGATTTGAAAGATTTTGACCCGGAAGATAAAATCGTCAATAGATTTGAGGAAATATTGCGACACAATAATGTGAGTGACAAGGAAAATGCTTTTAACCGTTTAGTCGCCCTATTCATCTGCAAACTCGTTGATGAAATAAAAAAACAGGATAATGATGTAGTGGAATTTCAATACCGGCAGGGAACGGATACATACGAAACACTTCAAGATCGCCTGCAGCGACTTCATACCGAGGGGATGGAAGAGTTTATGGGCGAAAAAATCTTTTATGTCTCCAATGATTATGCCGAAAACCTCTTTAAAAACTATACAAGTCATAAACGTGAAAAGGCAATTGAAGACTTAAAAAATACAATCCGCATTCTTAAATTCTACTCCAACAACGACTTTTCTTTCAAAGATGTACACAACGAAGAACTGTTTTTTCAAAATGGAAAAATTCTGGTAGAAGTTGTGCAGTTATTTGAAAATCATCGTATTGTGTATCCGTCAAAACACCAATTTCTGGGCGATTTATTCGAACAGCTTCTAAATAAGGGTTTCAAGCAAAGCGAAGGACAATTTTTCACGCCCACACCCATCACGCGGTTTATCTGGGATAGTTTGCCGCTTGCCGAAATTCCCAAAGTGATAGATTACGCTTGCGGTTCGGGACATTTCCTGACCGAAGCGGTAGAAAGCATCAACAGCCGCCTCAAAACGGATGAAAACAACGCTTGGGTAGAAAAACATATTTTCGGTATCGAAAAGGATTACCGCTTGGCACGTGTGTCCAAAATTTCGCTTTTTATGAATGGAGCGGGCGGTGGTAACATCATTTTCGGTGACGGACTTGAAAATCAGCCGGAAAGGCACATCGAGAACAACGCTTTTGATGTGTTGGTTGCCAATCCGCCTTATAGCGTTTCAGCCTTCAAATCGCATTTGAAACTAAAAAACAATAGTTTTGAACTACTTAGTAGGATTTCAAACGACGGTGGCGAAATAGAAACATTATTTGTGGAACGCATTGCTCAACTGCTTAAACCCAAGGGAATTGCCGCAGTTGTATTGCCTTCGTCCATACTGACTAACGATAGCAATAGTTATGTGGGAGCAAGAGAAATTCTTTTGAAAAACTTTATGATTCGTTCTGTGGTGCAGTTTGGCAGTAAAACTTTCGGGGCAACGGGGACAAATACCGTGGTTTTGTTTCTTGAAAAATATAACGAACCGCCCAAGGTATGGACACTCAAACAAGATAGTGTCAATGCTATTTTGCAATCGGCGGAAACAGAAGGCTGGGAAGATGATGAAATTTTCAATGCTTATCTTCAAAAAGTTAATGTTAAGAAAGAAGATTACCGTCGGTTTGCCGATGAAAATGTTTCTTTCGACGGCTTTGGAAATTGCGAATACCTGAATATGTATGCAGACGAGTTCCAAAAACTGACAAAAACCGTAAACATGCGGAATACGAATGCTTTCAAGAAACTCAAAGTTGATGAGCAGGATAGGAAATTGAAACAGGAGTTTTATAATTACGCCAAGCAAATAGAATTTGAAAAACTGCTCTATTTTGCCCTTACTTACAAGCAGACAACCCTCATTGTTACAGCTCCAAGTGAGAATGCCGAACAAAAACGTTTTTTAGGTTATGATTGGAGTAATCGGAAAGGTGCCGAAGGCATACAGATAACCCAAGCAGGAGGAATGCTGTACAACGATAGCAACCGCAATGCTACAAATACCATTGCAGCTGCTATCCGCAGCAATTTTACCCAAACTGCAGCACCTGATTTAGGAGAAAAACAGAAACATTGCGTACTTGCAAATTTGAGCGATATGATTGATTTTTCGCGTGTTGATTTTAATAAAGCTATAAAACTTACGCCCGATAAGAAGATTGAAATTAAAAGTAAATATCCGATGGTGAAGTTAAGAGAAGTGGCAGAGGTGTCCGCAGGAAATAGTGCTCCCCAAAATAAAGATTTATTTATAAATGGAGTATATCCATTTTTTAGAATGTCAGATGTTGCAAAAGATCATTTGTCGTCAAATTTAATTCAATCATCAGATTATTTAAATGAAAAAGGTATTGAAGGAATGCGGTTATTTAATAAAGGGACAATATTGTTTCCAAAATCTGGTGCTTCTACATATCTGGATCACAGAGCAATAATGGGCGTGGATGGTTATGTCGTTTCACACTTATCAACAATTGTCTCGGATCCAGATAAAATATTAGTAAAATTTTTGTATGAAATATTGGTAAATATAAAAGCAAGAGACATAAAGCCGGGGTCTGGGTATCCGTCTTTAAATGTATCTGACATTGAAAACATTAAAATTCCGCTTCCACCACTTTCTATCCAGCAACAAATCGTCTCCGAATGCGAAAAGGTTGATGAGGAATACAACACCAGCCGAATGAGTATAGAAGAATACAAAAAGAGAATAGCACAAGTATTTGAGAATCTGGAAGTTATAATCAAAACGGGGGGGGGTAAAATGATGATTATCAACAAGTTGTGTAGTATGATTAATCCGTCTAAATCCGAAATTTCAGGTTTGGATAGTGAAACACTTGTGTCGTTTGTGGAAATGGCTTCGGTTAGTAATGATGGATATATTGCAACTAAAATAGACAAACCTTTATCAGAAATAAAAAATGGAAGTTATACATACTTTGCGGAAGGAGATATTATCATTGCTAAAATTACACCTTGTATGGAAAATGGCAAATGCGCCATTGCAACTGGATTAACGAATAAAATCGGTTTTGGAAGTTCGGAATTTCACGTTTTAAGGTGCAATGACCAAATTTTAAATAAATACTTGTTTGGTTACCTTAATCGAGAATCTGTAAGACAGATGGCTGCAAAAAGAATGACAGGGGCGAGTGGACATCGTAGGGTACCTGTTAGTTTTTACGAGAATTTGGAAATTCCCGTCCCATCACTTTCCGAACAACAGCGTATAGTTGCAGAGGTAGAAACATACGAAGCGGAGATTGCAAAATGCAAGACAACAATGGCAGCGTGTGCAGGCAAGAAAAAGGCGTTGTTAGAGAGGTATTTGAATTAAGGAATGTTGAATTAAAAAAATAATCGATATGGCGACTAAGCAAGACCCCAAGAGTAATCTATTAATCCATTCAAAAGCAAAAGTAGAGTTTTACAAGACATATTTGGAAAGGTATCTAAGAATATTATGTTTATCAAAACATATCAAGAATGTAAATATCTATGATGTATTTTGTGGAAGGGGAATTTATGAAAATGGAGGCAAGGGTAGTCCTATTGTGGCTTTTGATGCAATTACGTCATTTTTTAGCGAATGGAAAGAAAAAACAAGTACAAGGGTTTCGCTAATAGTCAACGATATTTCCTCTCAGAATATAGAAAAGGTCAAAAATTACATAGAATCGCAATCCCAAGCCTTCTGTAGCATACGATATTTTAATGAAGATGTTGAAAAGATGTTTGAAAAAGTTCTGAAAGAAGTTAGTCAAACAAAATCGGATACTCGTAACATAGTTTTTATTGACCCGTATGGCTATAAAACCATAAACAAAGATATATTGTTTAGTTTAATGAAAAATGGGAAAACTGAAATAATATTATTTTTACCAATCTCGCATATGCATAGATTTACAAATTTTGCAGTCAATAATGTTGAAGAAAAGGCGCAGTACGGGCCTTTGAAAAAAATCGTAAATAGTTTTTTCCCCAATGCGGAACACCCTATCAGAACAAATGCAGAAATAAGTGTAATGGAATATATTCAGTATATTACATGTGCATTGCGCAACAACAATAACTATTATTCAACTTCATACTATATCGAAAGAGATAGGGCAAACCATTTTGCTTTATTTTTTATTAGTCCACATATTTATGGATTTGAAAAAATATTGGAGGTGAAATGGCAATTAGACGAACAAAATGGAAAAGGTTTTAAATTACCGGAACAGCAAGGTGATTTATTTGCTGAACAAATTGCTGAGGATATTAAAATAAATAATGCTAAATGTTTAGAAAATACATTATTAAACGCTCTATTGGAAACAAAGACCAATAAAGAACTTTATGAGATTACTCTAAAAAATGAATTTCTCACCAAACATACAATAGAAATCTTGACAAAATGGCAAGACATTAGAAAAGATTTTAAAGTTATTGATTGTAAGACCGGGAAACCCGCTCGTAAAAAGTCTTTTTATATTTCTTATGAGCATTATAAACAAGGACAAGAACCTAAGGTAAATTTTATTATTGAAAAACAATGAAAACAACTAAAATAGAATGGACAGACAAAACATGGAATCCGATAACCGGTTGCACGAAGTTCTCGGCAGGCTGTCAACATTGTTATGCAGAGGTTATGGCGCGTCGCTTACAAGCGATGAGGCAAAAAAAATATTCCAACGGCTTTAATGTTACCGTACATGAAAATACTCTGCAAGAGCCATTGCATTGGCAAAAGCCACACACTATTTTTGTTTGTTCCATGAGTGACTTATTTCATCAAGATGTTCCTTTTGAGTTTATTGATAAAGTTATGCATATCATCAAACAGACACCTCAGCACAGATACCAAATTCTTACAAAAAGAGCGGAAAGAATGAATGAATATTTTAGTAGCCGTAAAGCTCCAATAAACGCTTGGATAGGAGTTACAGTAGAAGATATCGCATCAAAAAGCAGAATAGATATTCTTAGAAACCTTGATGCCCCTATCCGTTTTCTGTCTTGCGAACCCCTTTTAGAAGATTTGGGAAACCTTGATTTAGAGAATATTGACTGGGTTATTGTTGGCGGAGAAAGCGGAGTAAGCGCACGTCCCATGCTTGAAGAATGGGTCCTTTCTATTAAAGAACAATGCGAGAAACAAGAAACTGCATTCTTTTTTAAACAGTGGGGAACGTGGGGAAGTGACGGCGTTAAACGCAGTAAACACCTGAATGGCAAGAAGATAAAAGGAAAGATATATCAAGAGATGCCTGTTAAGCATTTGTAACTTTTATTGTTGCTATGAATATTATATAGGAGTGAGAATTATTTTGTTATTAAAGAAAACTCAATATGAAAAAAGGACGAAAAACAGTTGCCGCTCTGATCTATGATTTTGATGGCACTTTATCACCTGGTAATATGCAAGAGTTTGCATTTATAAAAGCTATTGGAGAAAACAAAGAGCAATTTTGGGAAGAAAATGCCCAATTAGCTAAAACAAATGATGCAGATCAAATATTAACCTATATGTATTTGATGCTAAAGAAAGCAAATAATAAAAACATATCACTAAAAAAAGAAAGTTTTCAAGATTTTGGAAAATCAGTCGAACTGTTTAAAGGCGTAAAAGACTGGTTTAGTCGAATTAATAAATATGGTCAAGATAAAGGTAAATGATTAGTTGATTCTATACCTAAACTCATTTTTGCAAGACACGCTTGCTACAA
>JASBYY010000013.1 GCA_029983675.1 Bacteroidales bacterium
TGGTGGCGGCTGTTTCTTATAAAAATGAATTTAGGTATAAATACGGATAATCATAAATATTATTTTTGCTCTGAATTATAATGAAATAATAAAAAAATCATGAAAAACATCTTTACAAAAATGACAAAAAGAATGGGTTTTCTGATGACAATCCTATTCGTGCTTAATTATGCTCAAGCCCAAATCCGCATCGACTGGCAGCAGTGTTATGGGAGCTTTAGTCATGACTATGGTCACAACATTATTCAAACCGACGTGGGATTTTTGATCTTTGGGTCGGTGCACTCCGATCCGAATTCGGGAATGTATCACTGCGGCTCAAACATTAGCTATAGGGCGAATTGGCTTTTTGAAATAGACAATGAACTGAATGTCATCGGACAAAGCTGTTATGAACTTTCTCCTCATGTGTCGTTTCATAAAGCGCTGTCCAACAAATACTACATTACAGGGTTGCTGCGGAATAATCAAATGATTTTTAATACGGATATCCGGCAGATTGACGCAGAAGGAAATACGTTGTGGCAGAAAAACCTCGGCACCCCTTTAGGCGCTTTATGCAGTAGTAGTCAAGCATTAGGTCTTGCAACAAATGACGGTGGGGTTATTGCTGCCGCCAACTACGAAACACAGGGCGGCGACATCACTCATTCGTGGGGAGAATGTGACTGCTGGCTGGTAAAGCTCGACAGTATGGGAAACAAATTGTGGGATTTAACCCTAGGCACCGAGGGAGATGATTACTTGTATTCCTTAAAAAAAGCTGCAGACGGCGGGTGTTACGTCGGCCTGTACTCCTCATTGGCCGGAGCAGGCAATATTGTTTGTAACGGAGGACATGGAAGTGTACTATGCAAGGTGGGCGCTGCGGGACAACTGGAATGGAATTTCTGTTTCAAAGGAATTAATATTCGTGATGTGCTGGAATTGGAAGACGGATATCTTTTAGCCGGTGACAGCGCATTTGCAGAACCTGGCGGGAACTGCCATGATGGTATCACTAGCTACGACTGCTGTTTGCTGAAATGCGATTTGGAAGGCAACGTGGTCTGGAGAAGGTCTTATGGTGGCTCGTGCAATGAATTTGTGAAAAAAGTATTTCGGAACGAAGACGGCGGATATACGGTGTTTGTGAACTCGAAGTCATTGGACGGTGATTTGGCAAGTGCCGCAAATCTTGGCGTGACGGGTGACGAAAAGGGCAATATCTGGGTGTTTCGCGTTGATTCGGCTGGCCTTCTCCTATGGGAACGTTGCATCGGTAGCCAGTTGGGGCTGTGGGAACAGGTGAGCGATGTAATTATGCATAATGATAAGGAATATACCTTGGTGGGACTGACAACTTGGTTTGATGACGAGGCTTCGGGGGATGTCAATTGTACCAACAACAGCCTTTTGCCTCACTCTTCTACCAATATCTGGCTGCTTCATATTACAGATATTTACGATTATGACGAAATCATCGAAAGACCCGATGAAAGACGGGCTTTTTCAGTATGTCCCAATCCGACAAAACGGCAGTTTTCCATAATTGGCAAAGATGTGAAACACGTGGTGCTTTTCAACCCGCTTGGACAAATCATTTTGAAAACAAGTTGCGATGACAATTCCAATCGCGTGCTCATCAATATTCAGGATTTGAAATCGGGTATTTACTTTGTGCGTGTCTCCGATTCGAAAGGAAATCAAAGTACACAAAAAGTAATTCTGGAATAATCGGCAAAAGCGGAGGCTCCCGGTTTGTTGTGACAAACGGCGGTGTGTCCTATATCTATTCTAGTACCGGCAATACCGAGAACTGCCATTGCGAGATCCGCAACTACAGCTATTTTCGTGACACCTACAAGCGAGGGTTCGATACCGAAGTCAGGTGCCATCTCATAAACCCAAATCGGTTATTAGGGTTCGTAATGATTTTTGATGGATTTTCGAGTAGATTTCGTTTTTCTTTTCGTGAAGCATAGCGGGCTATGGAAACGAAAAGAAGGACGAAAGATGCCGAAAAGACGCAAAAATCATCGAACAGCAATGAAAAACCACATTCAAGCGTTCTAATGACCGATTTGGGATAAATGACCGTTTCATGCCCCTTGACAAAAATTCTGCTCACTACGGATTTGCTGCCCGACAAGGCTTTTCCTATATTTGTGCTAAGGTGATTGGCAACTTCGATTGCCCAAATAATCCTAACTTTGCGGCGCTAAAACGAAAACGCCATGATTATTATCGATAATGTCGTCGTCAGTGATGCTTTTCTAAACGCCCGGTTTTGCTGCAACTTGGCGCGTTGCAAAGGCGAGTGCTGTGTTGCCGGCGATGCGGGCGCACCCCTTGAAGCCGATGAAGTCGGACAAATCGAAGACAACTTAGAAGCGATCAAACCCTACATGAGACCGGAAGGCCTTAGGGTCGTGGAGGAAAATGATGTTTACGACTACGATTGCTCCGGCGAATTGGTCACACCGCTGGTCAATAGCGAAGAATGCGCCTTTGTCTATTTTCATGAAAATGGAACAGCGTTATGTGCCATCGAAAAAGCCTATTTGGAGGGCAAATGCGATTTCTGGAAGCCGATTTCCTGTCACCTTTATCCGATCCGCCTTGTAGAAAAAAACGGTTTCACCCACATCCTCTACCACGAATGGTCAGTATGCGTTCCCGCCAAACGTAAAGGCGAACAGGAAGGGCTGCCGCTCTACAAGTTCCTGAAAGGTCCTATGGTCAGAAAATGGGGGAGTGAATGGTACGAAAAACTCGTGCGGCAAATCGAATCCAAAAAGAAAAGCAACGGCTGACCTTTTCTCTTTTCCTGCGCATAATTATTTTGTGCGTCCGGCGTTAGAGAAATGTATGTATTTTTACAGCGAGAAGAAAAAGAGTGAAAGGACCCCTTGTCATATTGTTTCTGCTTTTCGTCGGTATTGCCGCTCAAGCCCAAAGCTATGCTGACGATGAACGCCAGGACTGCATTCCGGTCTTGGGACGCATTGTGACCGCCGACAGTCTTCTTCCGATTAGCAATACGCACGTTATCAGCAAAATGGCTCATCGAGGAACCATTTCAAACCGTGATGGCAATTTTTATATTTTAACCCACAAGACCGATACGCTTTGGGTGAGCTGCCTCGGCTATTCAAGGCAGCTTATTCCCATCGATTCCACGGTAACAGAAAAAGGGCCGTTGCTCATCTGCTTGAAAAGCGATACGGTCATGCTGCGCGAGGTCGTGGTGCGCCCTTTCTACGACTACGAAACCTTCAAGGAAATGGTCATCAACATGCCGTCACTCCCTGTTCCACGTGAAATACAACGATTGTACGAGGATTTGAATGATCCTACGATGGGGTCTAAAAATCTAAAAAACAAAGGAATGGTCACCATCACAACCAGCCCCGTGCAGTATCTTTACGACAAATTCAACAAACAAGCCCGCTTGCGCTCAAAGATATTGAAGAACAGACGCCGTTTCAACGAGGTGTTGCGCGAGCAAGGTCGCACCGACGAAATGCTTCCCGATTCGCTTGATTTTCAGGTAGAATATCAGAATTACGACTATATCAAAATCGGAGGAGAATGAAATTGTACAACAAAAGGTATCGCCTATGAAATCACGATGGCTTGATGCTGTTATCGGCCTGTTCTATCCGCGTGTCTGTGCGGCTTGCGGCGGTATTTTGATGAAAGACGAGGACACCGTATGCTTGAAATGCCGCTTCATGCTGCCCAAAACGGGCTATGAGCTTCATGCTGAAAATCCTATGGCGCAGATCTTCTACGGTCGGGTGCGTTTTCATGCCGTCATGTCTTGCTTCTTCTTCTCAAAACAGGGGAAAGTGCAACATCTGCTTCACGAGTTGAAATACAAAGGCAATAAAGAAGCAGGTGTCTTTCTTGGGCAACAGATGGGAATGTGCTTCAAGAAAGCTCCTCTTTATCAAGGTATTGACTACATCATTCCCGTCCCGTTGCATCCCAAGCGGCAACGCGAGCGAGGCTACAACCAGAGTGAGATGATTGCCCAAGGCATTGCGGAGATAACCGGCATACCGGTCGGAACCCATTACCTGATCCGAGCAGTGAACACCGCCACACAAACCAAAAAATCGAAAGAAGAGCGCTACGAAAACGTGAAGGACATTTTTGTGTTGCAACATGGCGAAGAATTAGCGGGAAAGCACGTTCTTCTCGTTGACGACGTGCTTACCACGGGTGCTACGCTTGAGTCGTGTGCCCATAAACTTGAAATGGTGCCAGACATCACAATCAGTGCTGCCACAGCCGCATGTGCAGGAAGTTAGAAACTGTTTTGAATGGTTTAGAGTAAACGATTTCGAATAAATCGAAAAACACCGCACAAAAAAACTATCTTTGCCATTCAAATCAGCCCACATGGAGCAACCCATTCTATCCGTCACCGATTTAAGAGTTTCTTTCCGCCAAGATAACAAGTGGAAAGAAGTAGTGCATGGCATCAGCTACGAGGTGTTTGCAGGACGCACCTTAGGATTGGTGGGGGAGTCGGGGTCGGGCAAGTCGGTCAGCTCGCTGGCGGTGATGCGCCTGCTCAATGAGCGCCAAAGCCGCATACATGCCGCTTTCATCAAACTGCAAGGCGAGGAAATAGGAGGCTTGGTCGAAAAGGATATGCGGCACACGCGCGGAAAACGCATCTCCATGATTTTTCAAGAGCCGATGACCTCGTTGAATCCCGTTTACAAATGTGGTTTTCAAGTGGCAGAGATGATTCATCAACACGAGAAAATCAGCAAGTCAAATGCACGGAAAAGGGTCATCGAACTCTTCCGCCAAGTGATGTTGCCGCGTCCGGAAGCCATCTACAACAGTTATCCGCACGAACTTTCCGGAGGTCAGAAACAACGTGTGATGATTGCTATGGCCATTGCCTGCAAGCCACAGATTCTCATTGCCGACGAACCCACGACGGCATTGGATGTCACCGTACAATTGGAAATCCTCAGGCTGCTGCGCAAGTTGCAGGCGGAAACGGGGATGGGCATTATTTTTATCACCCACGACCTCGGTGTCATTGCGGAAATCGCCGATGACGTTGCCGTGATGCACAACGGAGAGATTCTCGAACAAGGTACCGTGGATCAGATCCTGAACCATCCGCAACATCCGTACACGCAGGGACTTTTAGCTTGTCGTCCTCCCGTTGACGTGCGGTTGAAACGCCTACCCGTTGTCAAAGAGTTTCTCGACGGCGCATGGAAAGGCGGAAAAGCGCAGATTCTCGATGAGCTGCAAATATCAAAAGAGGAAAAAAAACGCCACTTGGATGCCTTGTATTCAAAAGAGCCTCTTTTGGAAGTGAAAGGATTGAAAACATGGTATCCTTTGCGCAAGGGTGTTTTCGGACGTGTTTACGACCACGTCAAAGCTGTTGACGATGTAAATCTTGAGCTTTATGAAGGGGAGACCTTGGGCTTGGTGGGAGAGTCAGGGTGCGGCAAAACTACGCTGGGACGCACCATCTTGCACCTCGCCGAACCAACGGCGGGAAGCATCCGCTTCGACGGCACCGATGTCACCCAACTGCAAGGGGAAGCATTGCGCCGGTACCGAAAACAGGTGCAGATTGTCTTTCAAGACCCGTATTCTTCGCTCAATCCGCGCATCACGATAGGGGAGGCCATTGCCGAACCGTTACGGGTGCATGGTATTGAAACCGACCGTAGAAAATGCCGCAACATCGTGTGCGATCTGTTAGAGCAAGTGGGACTGCAAACTTCATATTATGAACGCTATCCGCATGAGTTTTCAGGTGGACAACGCCAGCGTATCTGCATTGCCCGCGCCTTGGCGGTCAATCCGCGTCTGATGATCTGCGACGAATCCGTATCGGCGCTCGATGTCTCGATACAAGCACAGGTGCTGAATCTGCTTAACCGCCTGAAAGCGGAACGCAACCTGACTTATGTCTTTATCTCGCACGACTTGAGCGTAGTACGTTTCATGAGCGACCGCATTCTTGTCATGCACAATGGCAAGCCCGTCGAGCTGAACGATGCCGACCTGCTGTTCGAAGCACCTCAAAACACATACACTAAAAAACTCATCGATGCGTTGCCGGGACACCGCTCACAGTTCTTTTGACACCAAAAATCGAAGTTTAACCGCTTCGTAACCCTAATTTTATCAACATGCCGTACATTTGCAGTACCATAAACCAAGATATTGCCCAGAATCTCAGCAGCTTTTACAAGTAAAACCAAGAAAATGACAAAAAGAAAAATCATAGACAACAAACTGAGCACTTTCATCGGCGCCATACTGAGCATATACGGCGAAAATCCCTCACGCTCGCTCAACTACAAACAGGTTTGCAAGATAATGGGAATCAAGGATCTTGCGGGCAAGGATGCGGTTCAAAAACTGATCGAAGAACTGCATCAACAAGGAAAACTCGTTGAGAATCGGGCGTATCGCTACATGCTCAATCCGAAAATCATCGCACAATATGGTCCCAAGACCCAATATGTGGAAGGAACGGTGGACATGAAATCGACCGGAAAGGCTTACGTCATATTGGACGACGATTCCGGAGAGGACGTGTTCATTGCGCCTAACAACACCTTCAAAACCTTGCATGGCGACCGTGTGAAAGTGGCGATGTTCCCGAAACGCAAGGACAAGAAGCCCGAAGGAAAAATCATTGAGATTTTGGAACGTAAGCATTCCGATTTCGTCGGTATTCTGCGCATCACCAGGGGCTACGTTTTTGTCGTTCCCGACAACAACAACATGCCGGTTGACATTTTCGTTCCCAAAGGCGAGCTGAACGGTGCCAAAAACGGTCAAAAGGTCATGGTGCACATCGTTGACTGGCCCGATGGTTCGGGCAATCCGTTCGGTGAGATTATCCGCGTGCTGGGCGACCCGGGCGACAACAATGTGGAGATGGAGTCCATATTGGCTTCCCATGACTATCCGCTTGACTTTCCTAAGGATGTGTTGAAAGAAGCCGATGCCGTGGCCATCAAGATCAAGGCCGAAGAAATAAAGAAACGCCGCGATTTTCGCAAGGTGTTCACCATCACCATCGACCCTACCGATGCCAAGGACTTCGATGATGCCATCTCGCTCCAAAAGCTACCGAACGGACACTGGGAGGTAGGTGTGCATATTGCGGATGTGTCACATTATGTGCGCCCGGATTCCGCCATTGACGAAGAAGCGTTCAACCGAGGCAATTCCGTCTATTTGGTCGATCGCACCATCCCCATGCTTCCCGAAGTGTTGTGCAACAATGTGTGCTCCTTGCGCCCCGATGAGGAAAAACTGACTTTCTCGGTAGTGTTCGAAATGGATGATGAGGCCCATATCTATGACAAATGGATCGGCAAGGCCATTATCAAATCGTGCAGGCGCTACAACTACGATGAAGTACAAGCCATGATTGAAGGGGGTGAAGGCGATTATAAGGATAAAATATTGGTTTTCAATGCTCTTGCAACAAAGCTGCGCGATAAGCGCACGGCTGCCGGCAGTATCAACTTCCATTCGGAAGAAGTGAAATTCATCCTCGATGCAAACAAAAAACCTGTTGATACCTACATTACCGTACAAAATGAATCGCACCAGCTCATCGAAGACTTCATGCTGCTTGCCAACCGCACGGTGGCGGAGACATTCGGGACCCCTACGAGCAAGTGGAAAAACAACACTTTTGTCTATCGTGTGCATGACGAGCCAAACCCTGAAAAACTCAACAACTTTTTGCGCTTGATTTCGCGCCTCGGCTACACCATGGACATCAGCACACGGTCAAAATTGGTGCATTCCTACAACAAGCTGTTTGAAGACGTGGAAGGCAAGGGAGAGAAAAATCTTGTCGAGCAGGTGGCTGTACGCACCATGGCCAAAGCCGCCTATAGCACCGACAACATCGGACATTATGGCCTCGCCTTCGATTACTATACTCACTTTACTTCGCCCATCCGACGCTATTCCGACCTATTGGTGCACCGCCTGATAGAAAGATATCAGATTGAAAACAAGCCGTCTGTCGATAAGAAAGAGTACGAAGAAATGTGTGTCCATATCAGCGAGATGGAAAAAATGGCGGAAGATATGGAACGGCAATCCGTCAAGTACAAGCAGGCGGAATATTTGCAGGACAAGATCGGGCAAGACTTCTTCGGCTTGGTTTCGGGCGTGAGCAAATGGGGCGTGTATGTCGAACTGAAAGACAACAAGTGCGAGGGATTGGTGCGTTACGAAGCCATGCCGGGCGACTATTATTACCTTGACGAGGACAACTTCCGCGTTATAGGACAGGAATCCGGCCGTATTATCCAGCTCGGCGACGAAGTGCGGATTCGTATCAAGTCAGTCGATTTATTGAAACGACAGATGGACTTCGAGTTGATTGGCGAAGGTTTTGAGCATAAACATTCCAAACGCCGCTCCTACGGAAGAAGATAAGCCTTCAAGGGCAATGCCAAAACGAAAGAGGGTGACCAAAAAGTCATTTTTTAGCAATTTTTGTAAAAATGATATTGATAATCAATAAGTTACAAAATCAGTAAGTCCAAATTTTACCCTTTTTGGTCACCCTCTTTACGTAATAAGCTTTGTAAAGAATTACTTGTCGGCTTTTAAGACAAACATAACTGGCAAATTGTAAGCCACTTTCACCGGTTTGCCTTCTTGCATACCGGGTTCCCAATTGGGCATGTTTTCCACCACACGAGTGGCTTCTTCATCGCATCCGCCGCCAATACCGCGAAGCACTTTCACGTCGGAGACACTTCCATCTTCGTTGACAACAAACGACACATACACACGCCCTTCAATACCCTTTTTCTCAGCCTCTTTCGGATACTTGATATTTGAAGTGACATAGTCGAGTAATCGCTCGTGACCGCCCGGAAAAGCAGGCATTTTCTCAACAATCATATACAAACCGTCTTTGTCAGGTTCCGACAGGGGATTTTTAGCGGTTTGGGGCTTTTTAACCGCTTTGTTGCCGTTCTGTTTTTTGTCCGTTGTGACATTGGATTTCGCTTGCAGCTTGAAATTAATAGGCAGATTATAAAACACCCGCACCGGCTTGCCTTCTTGCATACCGGGTTTCCATTTCGGCATGGACTGTACCACGCGGACGGCTTCCTCATCGCAACCACCACCAATACCACGAAGCGTTTTCACGTTGGAAATGCTTCCGTCTTTCTCGACAACAAACGAGATAAACACGCGCCCTTCAACGCCTTCGTCTTTCGCTTTTTGGGGATAATGAATATTGGCGGCTAAATAGCCCATCATCTTTGCCGTTCCTCCGGGAAAATCCGGCATGGCTTCAACAATAGCGTAGATACTGTCATTTTCCGGTAAAGGCATTGCAGATTCTGAAAACTGTCCTTCGGTAAGCGCATCGCCATGGGACGATACTTCCGTGAAAAGGTCGCCAAGGGTCGAATTCTTTAATTCGGCTGCATTGACATTTTCTTGCACGACTACCTTGGCATTGGCAACGAGCAAGGCGAATGCTACTGGAATACAAGCCAATAGTCTCCAAAGCATCCTCTTCGATTGAATTTTGTGTGACATCATTTTAATCCTCTTTTTTGTAAGTTTATAACTGAAACTATTGCCTATCGTGCAGATATCCACAGCCGTGCACTGCTGCAATAAGAGCATCATATAGTCCGATTTATCCGTACCGCTTTCCAACACATCGTGGTCGGCAGTATATTCATGAATGTTTTTCAACTCGTTGCGATACCAATAAATCGCCGGATTGAACCATTGAAAAACAACTAGCAACTCCGTCAGCAGCATGTCGGCGGAATGGGCATGGTCGATGTGGCTTTGCTCATGTCTCACGATGGACACGTGATCTTCGCCCTCCGGCAAAAAAATGGCATTCAAAAACGAAAAACTGACATGCTGACGATGGGTATAGGCAAACACATATTTTCCAACACGTTTTCTTTCAGATTTCCTGAATAGCTGTAGTATTTTCAATAATCTGTAAATCAGAATAATAAAAGATACTGCCACACCTATCCAATACATCACCCACAACACTTGCCAAACGTCCCATCGTTTTGTATCGGATGCATTGACAATCACTTCGTCCAATGTGACCGACAGCCCTTCCGGTGAAACAGAGACTTCCTGCAAGGCGAAAAACCTCATAAGATTTTCAGCCATCATCAGCGATTGCGGCAATCCAGGTTTCGCTGTCAGCTTCAAAAAGGGAAGGGTAAAGCAAAAGACGAGACCGCCCAACAGGAAAAACCGCATGGACTGGAAACGCTTGGCATTGCGAACAAACAATGCGTAGCTGCCGAACACAACGAACAAAGCCAAGCCTACGACCAGCACTTTTCCGATGAGAAATTCGATGATAACATGCGTTTCCATGATTAAGCCTGTTTGCGTTACTATTTGCCTTCCTGCTCGCTGATAGCCTTGTCAATGACGGCTTTCAGCGATTCCAATTCCTCTAAACTGAGGTTTTCGCGTTTGGTAAAAGCCGATACAAGGTTGGAATACGAATTATTGAAAAATCGCTCCACGATGCTACTCAGAAAACGCTTCGAGTAGGCTTCCTTGCCAATGAGCGGCTTGTAGCGGTTTGCCTTGCAAAAAGTTTCGTGTGTCACAAATCCCTTCTTCTCAAGGATACGAATCACAGTGAGCACAGTATTGTAAGCTGGCTTCGGCTCAGGGAAAGCCGTCATGATTTCATTGGCAAAGCCCTGCCCAATGCCCCACAATACTTGCATTACTTGTTCTTCTGCTTTTGTTAGTTCTTTCATTTTCTTTTCCATTTTTACAATCCTTTCATAGTTATTTGCGTGCTGCAAATATACAACTGTTTTTTGATTATGCAACTATTTTATTAGTTTATTATTGACTATTCTGGAAAATATTTTATACATCGCTGATTTTCAATATGATATTTTCTTGAAAAAATAGAAGTTCTGGAAATATTTTAGAACAACTGTCAAAAAAAATGGATTTCACTACCTTTGCCCCATGAACGAGGATCTTCATCACCTTTTGGACACCACCCTCGACAAACTCGAGGTGGAACAGCTTCGCGACCATTATCTGCAACATCCTGATAAGGTTACCGAACTGTTTGCCGGACTTCAATTGGATCAACATAACCTTATGAAAAACAGCAGCTGGATCTTGCTGCACATGGCCAAGAAAGACATCGCGCCGCTCCTGCCACATGCCGATACCTGCCTGAAACTGCCGTTTTTGCTACACGACGACCTTGTGCTGCGCAATGTTTTGTTTGTTTGCGAACAATTGCTGAAAATCATACCCGAATGCGATTTGGAAAATCATGCCATCCTGATAGACCGCTGTATGGACATTGTGACAAATGACACGTATCGCCCCGGGACCCGTTGTAACGCCTTGTCGGCATTGGCACAGTTTTGCCGCATCGCTCCGGCACTGTCACACGAAATCCGGTTGGTGATAGAAACCTTGCAGGAAACAGCCACAACAGGCATGAAGACTCGTTTCCGACATGTGCTGGCATCGCTCTGCACCTATTTATGATGATCAGGCATCCTTGAGAAAGACGGTTAGAAAAATCACAGCACACATCCCATGACGTGGTCTTCATTGGTCGGGCAATCGGCTTTTCAAAGGTTTGCGGACGACCTTTTTGCGGATATTTTCAAGAAAAATGCATGTATCTCCAAAATTTGCGTATTTTTGCAGCCACAAAAGCCACTTTAGCTCAGTTGGTAGAGCAACGCATTCGTAATGCGTAGGTCGTTGGTTCGAGTCCGACATGTGGCTCTGCAAAGAGGACGTTTATAGCGTCCTTTTTTTATGGTCGGAAATCACCTAATTCAGGCCTATTTCTTGATGTAGGAAAGAAAATCAAGGTCGAGGGAAAGACTGACAAAAGGCTTGGGTTTCCATGCCTTGACAATCTGGCTGTCAAGCGACCCCGCCGCTAACACACTGCCTTCCTCAACGCCATCGCGAAGCACTTCATATTCGCAGATGTTCATTCCGGCGGTTAAATGAAAGAAATCGAGGAACTTAAAGGAAGGACCGACATAGAAGTTCTTAAACAGATTGCTCCCGCCAAAACCAACATAAATGCCCAAGCTATAGGAAAACTGCTGGTCGAATTTCGGGAGTTCGCGCATTTTAAGACGGGTAGAATCCTTAACGGTTTTCGGGTCGCCATTAAAAGACTTCGTCAAATCCCACAACATGACCGAAGCACCTGTGATAAAGTCAAATTCTATGGATCCCGCATTACGGTTCACAATGACATACTCGGTGCGACTTGTCTCGGGATTGACACGGGGAGCCAGCGACCAACTTGGGGTGCGGAAGGTTTTCATGGCTATGCCTTGTACGACACACACCTTTTTCTTTCTGCTTACGGCCGCCTCCACCTTTGCTTCGGCTTCCTTGGCACGACGCTCGGTATATTTCAGGGCCTCGTCGGTTTGTATGATCTTCTTCTCGGCTTCCGTCAAACGGGTACGCAACGAATCGGCTAAAACGACAAAGTTTTCCTTTTCCTGAGAGATTCTCTCGTAGCTTTGCCGCTGCTGCTTCAACGATTCCTCCTTTTCGATGATGTTGGCTTTCAAAAAATCGATTTGGGAGTTCTTGGCCTCGATACTGGCGTTTTTAGCATCAATCTGTCCTTCAAGTTTCGCCTTGTTCACATCCGAGTGTAGAATAGCTTCCTTGTACAGCACTTCCTTTTCGGCAAAAAGCGCCTCTTTTTCCTGAAAAGCACGGATGGTTTCTTTCAATAATTCATTCTTACGCTCCAAATCCTGCCTGAAGGTCTGATTCGTCCTCCACAACGAATCCCGCATTTGTTCCATCTGCAACATCTTATTACGCAATAGCTCTACCTGATGAATGTAATCCGCTTCAAGCGAATCGTGGCGCATTTGGATTTGATTCCAGACGTTACGCAAAGAATCGGCACAATGCTCACAACATTGCTTTCCAAGCAGCGTGTCGCTTACCGTCATATTGGAGTTTTGCGCCCAAAGCACGCCCGAGGCAAGACCCATAAGGCAAAGGGCAAAAAATAATAGAAACCGTTTGATGATCATCATTCTCAATAAATACACTGCATTAACGCCGAACAACTTGACTTATTGCCACAATGCCCCTCACATCCGGCAAACACCCCAGCATCATCCCAAGGCATTGCAAACATCATGGCAACAAAGCGACCTGTGTTATGCTATCAAAAAACAAATATAGGTGTTTTCCTATCATTTACAGGCAATTAACAACTACCAAAAACAAAAAACCTGCCAAAAGCAGGCAGGTTTTTATGGAGGTACCGAGCGGAATCGAACCGCTGTGGGAGGTTTTGCAGACCTCTGCCTGACCACTCGGCCACAGTACCATTGAGGCTGCAAATATACAACTTTTTTTCTTTCAAGCAATAATTCGGATTTTTCGTGTGAAACTTTATCAAAAAAAGCGGATACTCATCAAATCAAACCCAATGATGATAACTTCAAGTAGTTGACCACGAATACGGCAGCCAATAGAACCGCACAATAGGCATAGAAAAACTTAAGGTCTCGTTTCTGCAAATTGACCATGGCGTATGCACTCATGACAAGTAGCAGCGGTATGGCCGGCAAATGGTATCGTTCCACATTCACAGCAAACGAAAAAGCAATCATGAACAGATAGCCCAAGGTGAAAGCGCCTATCAAGCTAAAATCACGCCACTTCCGTTGACGGAAAGCCAGAATGATAGCAAACATGGCAAAAAAGGCAAGATAATTCTTCACATAATGGCCGCCATTCATCATTTTCTTGTTATTATTGGCTGGCTCCACCATCGATGTCAGCGGTAAAACAAAAATTCCCGGCGCCAAGTACTTGCTTTGCACCATTTCGGCATGATTCAATCCTCTTTGCTGAAACTGTTCCTTATGATAGGTCAGATCGGTGAATTTCAAACGATAGACGATGCGCATCTCCTTGCCAATCGGAGTGAATAGAAACAACAGAAAAACGGCTGCCGTAGAAGTAATGAGAATGATTTTATTTCTTCGACTTACCCTTGAAACATCAGATAAGAGGACGAAAGCAAAGAAAGCGAAAAGCAGACACATGCCGACTATGGTACGGAAACCGAAAGTAAAAGCCGTAAGCAAAATGGGCAGGAATACATTCCAAAACGTATAGGCTCGGCTGCGTATCAGGTAATCCATGCGTTCCAATGCTAAAACGGTAAGAAAAACAAGCTCTGTCTCTTTAAGATGCACACCTACATAGTAAACGAAAACCGGCATAAACAGGCAGAAAACGCCCGACAATCGTCCAGCCTTTTCACCAAAGGTGCGGCTGGCTAACTTGTAAACCGCAACGCACATATAGGCACTCATCAGAGCCTTGAATAGACGGGGAACGAGGATATTGCGACCAAAAGCCGCATAAACGAGGGTCAGCCAAATCTCATAGCCACGATCAGAGAAACCCATTGTGTCAGTGATCAGCTCATGATACAAGGTGGCGAAATCGCCCTGACGCAACAATCTTGAAAAATACAAGGAAGTGCGATGATACATCAGGCTGTCGGCGGCATTGTATTCAAAGGGAATACCGGTTTGATGGTAGTAATAGTAGCACATCAGGAAGGCATACAAGGCCCTGATACCAAAAGCTGTCCAGAACAACTTGCGTCGGAAAGCCTTTTCGCTTCCATTCGCCCATCTTTTTGCAAAAAACCATGACAGCGTAAAAAAAACAAGCACCTCGCCAAAGCCCCATATCATCCACAATGGCTTCAAGGCATAATGCCGAAAAGCAATGCTGACAATCGCCAATGATAGCACATAAAGGCCAATTCCTATTGTTGCAAAACTGCTAAAGGTGCGCGGTTGTAAAGGTTCTTTTACATTAATCATCCCATAAAAGAGTTAATCATCGCACAAAACTACAAAAAGATCGGCTGCAATCAAAAAAACAAAGCGGCTTCGGAAGTATTACGAAAGCCGCTTTGTTATTCTTTTGAAAAGAAACTCCTTGCTATAGGTTTTCCATCCGGATTACTTCATTTCGAAAATAGGGCTGTCAGAAGGCTTAACACCTACAGCTTTCGGCAGGATAAAACTCCGCTTTTCAGGATCGATGGTTCCCATACAACTCATCTCTGAACGCTCGAAGAAATGCGGTTTATACTCATGCCAGAATTTGAAAATAGAAGCATTCAGCGCTTGAACATCAATAGAGTACTCCTCAACTTGGGTAGTATCAACTAAATCAAACGACAAGAACACCTGATTCTTAATTGAATCGATGGAATAATTGAAGCGGTTGTATAATACGCTGTCGCCTCTGTTATCACGTTGGAAACCGACATAACCGAGCGAATCACTGTAAACGAAGTACATCATGATTCCCGTAGTGGTGTCATTCGGGTTGAACTCCCAAAGACGATAGGTATCGGGGATCAAATCGCCGTGAAAATCGGTGTTCCACTGTTCTTCACGCTTAAGCCCCCAATAGCTGTTGACAAAGTTGGAAAAATCAACGCCTTCGGTGACGAGGCTGGTAGTTTGAAGCATTCTAATGGATTTGACCGCTTTGCCTTTTTTGGAAACGATCTTGATCATCGCCTCTCTATCCTGAATGCCATCGTTTTTCGATACTTTGACCGAAAAAGCACCATCTTTCCTGCCCGAAGTGGGTTCAATTGTGAACCAATCGGCGTTATTGACATTTTCAACCGACCAAGAACAATTCGCCTTGACCGAAACGTTTTGCGCACTTTCGGTCCACAAAAAACTCAACTGGTCGTTGGAAACATCGATATGTTCAGAACGAAAGCAGCTTGAAAAGAACAATACCGACATGAAAGTCACCGCCAGTGTGACAAGATTCTTCTGCGTCTTTTTCATTTTGATTTTATTTTATTTGACGAGCAAAAATACACAAATAATTTAGAAGCTGTTTATTTGCTAAGAATGAAACACTTACTATTGTGTTTTGTTTTTCCCGTCATGGTCCTTCTGCATTAAAATCAACCCAAAGCCTTTATTCCGCTTTCGATGCGGCGCAGCACTTCTTCCTTGCCAAGCATCTCGATGATTTCGCCGATATGAGGTCCTTTTCCGGCACCGACAAGCATCAGTCTCAAGCTGTTCATGACCAGTCCCATGCCCAAACCATTGACCTCGATCCAATTATTCAGGGTTGCATCGATATTGGCAAGGTTGAAATCCTCGATGTTGCGGATGACTTCGGCAACATCGCGCATGGTTTGCGCCGAGTTTTCCTTCCAGCGTTTTTTCACAGTCACTTCATCGTAGCTTGTCGGAGCCTCGAAGAAGAAAAAGCTCTGTTCCCAAATCTCTTTGACAAAATTCACACGGTCTTTCACCAATCCGGCCACCTTGATGGCAAAATCGAGGTTCGTGTCGATGTTTTTCTCGTCTTTGAGCCATTGCTGGTAGTCATGTCCGACTTCCACTTCCGGCTTGCGCATGAGCCATTCGTGATTGAACCATTTGGTTTTCTCAACGTTGAACTTGGCTCCACTCTTGCTGCAACGGTCAAGCGAGAAAGCCTCGGTCAGTTCTTCCATGTTGAAAATCTCCTGTTCCGTCCCGGGGTTCCATCCTAACAAAGCCAGCATATTGATAAACGCCTCCGGATAATAGCCGGATTGCTTGTAACCCGAAGCGGTTTCACCGGTTTTTGGGTCTGTCCAAAACAGCGGAAATACAGGAAAACCCAGCCGGTCGCCGTCGCGTTTGCTCAATTTACCGTTGCCATCGGGTTTGAGCAGCAGGGGCAGGTGGGCAAACTGAGGCGCTTCCCAGCCAAAGGCTTCGTAAAGCATGACATGCAACGCCATGGAAGGCAGCCATTCCTCGCCACGAATTACATGGCTGATTTTCATCAGGTGGTCGTCCACAATATTAGCAAGATGATAGGTAGGCATACCGTCCGACTTGAAAAGCACCTTGTCGTCGAGCGTATTGCTTTGCACGTGCACTTCGCCTCGGATCAGGTCGTGCATGACGATTTCGCGGTTTTCGGGTATCATGAAACGCACCGTATAAGGTGTGCCATTTGCAATAAGCATTTCAACTTCCTGCTTCGACATCGTGAGACTATTGCGCAAGTTATTGCGGCTCTGGCAGTTATAAATAAACGTCTGCTTATTTGCCTCAGCTTCCTTACGGTATTTTTCAAGTTCTTCAGGGGTGTCGAAGGCAATGTAGGCATGGCCTTTTTCCAGCAGTTCATCGCTATACTGCTTGTAGAGGTGTTTGCGGTTACTTTGCTTGTATGGCCCGAATGAACCTCCCACATAGTCGCTTTCGTCGAACTTGATACCACACCAGTCGAGGGATTCCACAATATACTGTTCGGCACCCGGCACAAAACGGGTCTGGTCGGTGTCTTCGATGCGTAAAATCATCTTGCCACCGTTTTTACGGGCGAACAGATAGTTGTAAAGGGCTGTCCTTACTCCCCCGATGTGCAGCGGTCCCGTAGGACTTGGGGCGAAACGTACTCTAACTTCTTGCATGGCTTAGCTATTTTCCTTGTTATGAAAGTGCAAAGATAGACTTTTTTCAAAAGATGATGAGATAGACTAAAGTTCCATAAATGGACAAATTCAATAAATCTTACATTGTAATAATAAGAAGAGGGACCCCAAAAGATCCCTCGTCATGCTTTGTACGAATTTAGTATTTTTGAAAATAGTTCCTCATGGTAAAGTTATTATTGCCGAAGAGATCCTATCACGAAGCTCATAGTAAGACCGGTAGAGAAAACGTTTGCTGCATATGGTCCTGTAATTCTCATTTGGTTATAGTACCATCCTGCGCTTATCGTGGGTGTGATTTTGAAATTAAGTTCTCCAGTACCACCAAAGCAAAAGCCAATTTTCCCAAATGTATAGGGTTTATTGGGATCTTCACATACAAGACTTTCCATTTTATAGGCATAACCGCACAATGCAGATATTTTCAAAGCACCAATTTTCAGAAAATGGATAGAACCTCTCAAACCAATACAAGCCGAAGTGCTTGAAAACGTATTATGTACAAGATCACGGACTGTAGAGTAGTTGGAACGGTTATAATCAGTTCCCTGCATGTTTCCTATTGAAACTAAAGCATCGATTTGGTCGGTAATACCTAAGGCATATCGCAGGTCAATGGCGGTGCCTTCGCACTTGTCTTTAGCGGCATAGCCTGCTTGAAACTCAAAGTTGTGCTGAAAATCGTGTTTTTGTCCATACATAAATATTGGGACAAAAACAAGAAATAGCATGATCAGTTTGTTTTTCATAGTTATAGCTATTCTGTTAAGTCTCATTAGTTTCCATAATGAATATCAATTTATCTTTATCATACTTCATAGTCAACTAAAACCGTATTCAATTTGATAACAAAACGAGAGAATTTTCTTTTTAGTATTTAATCGAGAATTTTTTATTGATTTATTGGATTTATGATGACTTTTGTTTTCCTTTTAACCTAACCGTGTGCGATATTTTACTACTTTTGCCGCGTAAAATTGATTGTTTAACACATTAAAAATAAAAGAAATGGCTTTTAATCTCAGAAACAGAAACTTTCTGAAACTTCTGGATTTCACTCCCGAAGAGATTCGCTTCTTTCTGAAGCTCGCCGCAGATCTGAAAGCGGCAAAATACGCTGGCACAGAACAGCCTCGTTTGACGGGCAAGAACATCGCCTTGATATTCGAAAAAACCTCTACCCGCACACGTTGCGCATTTGAGGTTGCCGCCAAGGACCAGGGTGCACACGTCACCTATCTCGGCCCAACAGGTTCGCAAATCGGTATCAAAGAATCGATGAAGGATACTGCCCGTGTTCTCGGTCGCATGTTCGACGGTATCGAATACCGCGGTTTCGGACAAGCCATCGTCGAAGAACTTGCCGAATACGCCGGTGTTCCGGTTTGGAACGGTTTGACCAACGAGTTCCACCCGACACAGATCCTCGCCGACTTCCTCACCATGATGGAACACACCGACAAGCCGCTCAACCAAGTCACTTTCGCTTACTGCGGCGATGCCCGTTTCAACATGGGCAACTCGCTGATGGTGGGTGGCGCCAAGATGGGCATGGATGTCCGCATCGTGGCTCCTAAAGAACTTCAGCCCAGCAAGGAACTCGTTGACACTTGCAAGAAGATTGCCAAGGAAACCGGCGCCAAGGTCACCGTTACCGACGACGTTAAGAAGGGTGTCAAAGGTTGCGACTTCCTGTACACCGACGTGTGGGTATCGATGGGCGAACCTATCGAAGTCTGGAAAGAAAGAATCAGCCTGCTGAAACCTTACCAAGTGAACAAGGAAATGATGGAAATGACCGGCAACCCGAACTGCAAGTTCATGCACTGCCTGCCTGCCTACCACAACCTTGAAACCCAAGTGGGACGCGACGTTCACAAACAATTCGGATTAGACGGCATCGAAGTAACAGAGGATGTCTTCGAATCGAAGAACAGCATTGTTTTCGACGAAGCCGAAAACCGTATGCACACCATCAAGGCTGTCATGGTTGCCACTCTCGGCGACTGATTGCCAGTACAATAAAAACCGAAGCGGCTGTGTCAGAATCCTTTCTTGACACAGCCGCTTTTTCATGCTTCCCAATTCAACTACTGCCGAATGACAATACTTCGATTGGCAACGCCATTGCTTGTTGTGAGAGAAATCACATATAAACCCGACGGCCAATCGCTCACTTCCAAGGAGGCGAAGTCTTGTTCGCTGAAAGTTACTGTTTTGACCATCTGACCAAACATATTGTACACTTGAATATGCCGTATGCCGTCAGCTTTGATGTTCAGTTGCTCTTTCGCAGGGTTGGGATATACCGAAAAACAAGGCTCGGTCTCTTCGATGGAAAGGCCTCCTATATAGCCTGCCAATATTGCTACGCAAGCCAGATTCATTTCGGCAAAACGGCGCATTTGGAATGGACTGTTCACACTCAATCCAATCGTGTCGGCTCCCGTATGGATGTACGGTGAAGTATGGCCATATTGTTCAAAAGGCATAATAGATTGATAGCCATGACGATGAAATGACGAATGGTCGCTATCGCCTCCTTCGGGCAACCAACTCGGATAGATAATCATGCCGGGATAGTAGGCGTGACCGACTTTTTTATAATACGCCGCCAGCGAGTCGGAAAAAACACTGTGGACAAGGGGAATGTAAAAAGGCTGTCCTTCTTCAAGATAGCCCGTCATATCGAGGTTGAAATAAGCCCAAATATCCATTCCGGCATTTGCAGCATGGGTGGCGAATGCTTCACTACCCAGCAGACCGCGTTCTTCAGCCGCCCACGCGCAATATACGATACTGCGTTCGAAACGATACTGCGACAAGACGCGTGCCGCCTCAAGGATGGCCGCTGTTCCCGAAGCATTGTCGTCCGCACCCGGAGCAAGCGAGTCACGGGTAAACGAATCGTAATGCGCCCCGCAAAACACATACTCTTCGGGATGGACAAGACCCGGCTGAATGGCAATGACATTATCCGATGTAGAGATGTTCCAAAACGAATCGATGTCATGAAGAGACACGGAAAATCCTTTTTCTTCGTACTGCGACACCAGCCAGTCTTGGGCCGCATATACGCTGTCGCTATCCCACTGCCGCGTGCCGTAATGCTGCAAATGCCGTATGGTCGCCATCAGACTGTCATCTGAAATCCGGTTCATCAAATCTCGAATCCGAGGATCTTCTTCATTGACATCAGGATAGCTGTGCCGTAACATTGGAAGTTTTGCCGGAATATGGGAAACGACCACCATCCCGTCTCTCGAAAAAGGCTGGAAAGACTCTGATAACGATTTTACAATCAATTTGTTACCATATACATTTAAAACCTTACAATGCTTGGCTTCCCGCGATAGAAATTGAGACTGTTTTTCCACCGGACAATGCACAAGATAATACGGACCGTCAGCAAAGGCATCCGTATCGAGCAGCAGCATCGTTGCCTGATCGAAGTCTTTAACGGTTGCAATCATACATTCGTCATCATAATGGTGAATGGTGAGATTGTCGTTCGAAAATGCCGATTCGATTTGCCGATGGTTTTCAACAGGTAGCAGCACCAACTGTTGCGCCCGACATAGGAATCCGAACCACACAAGAAACAAGAGTAAGAGAGAGCGTTGCATGACGTATATTTTTTATGATCATGCAAATATACATGATATTCAGGAAAATATCACGGAAAAAGGCAGAAAATTTTGAACGTACTGAAAAAACACAGTAATAAGGACCGAAATAACGGTATTGACAGGAGCTTAAAGACCTTTCACATGTGGCTTGCCTGCGATAAAATCTTTCAGATAGAAAGGCTCGAAATAAGCCACATCCACAAACTGCCGGTTGACAAGTGCTTGATTGCAAAGGGTCGTCATAAAAGCGGCTGAAGGTTGAAAATTATCTATAATATTGATTTTCGGATTATTACCGAGTACAGAAGCACATTTTGAAGCCCCATCGCCAAAAAGCCATAGCCGATGTTCGTGGCACTGTTCAGCAAACGAATCCTCTTGAATAATGCTGGCCTCCGTGTCGGCAATTCTACCAAGTTTGGCATCGAAAATGGCACAATAAACCTCCATACGACGCGCATCGATCATTGGGACAAGCAAATCTGATGGCACAAGTTGCGCACCGAGACAGTCGCACATACCTTTTGCCATGGCTTCAAGCGTATCGATTGCCATCAATGGCTTGCCCGAAGCATAGCACACCCCCTTGGCCGTACTTACGCCAATACGCAACCCTGTGTAGGATCCGGGACCCTGACTGACCGCCACAGCGTCAAGCTGGCTGTAAGTAACGCCTCCTTCTTCCAAAACTTCCTTGATAAAAGTCGTGATTTTTTCGGAATGTGCATTTTGCCCCTTGCATTCACGCAAGGCCAGCGTTTTGTTTCCATCGTTTAAGGCTACCGAGCAAGTGGGAGTGGCCGTTTCCAAACACAATATCATGTCGATCAGATTTTCTGCTGCAAAAATAGAGAAAATGGCTTTATCATGGCAACAACATAAGCGAAAGGATTTAATCGTATGAATAATAGTCTTTTATATGTACTGTCAAAATAAAAAAAACCGCTAATGCTTCTATAAACCTAACATTGTAAAACAATTTTGACCTATTTACATTAGGAAAAAGTGAATTTATATGTAATAATTAGATATTTTTGCGAATGATTTGTAAGTGGCGAGATAAATCTCTGTGAGATACATAGCTAATCATGATCTTAACATTATCGTAATGCCTTGAATGACAGTCATAATGGAAAAGAAAATAGTCTTGCCTTACAAAAAGAGAACCTTCACACGACATTATGAAAAGTCATGTGTATTGTATTAAAAATTTGATTTTCAGTTAGTTGTAACTTTACAATGGGACTTAGAAGGCGAAGCTGTTGCCTATTTGAAAATCATCTGATCATTAACTATCTGCTAACCGAACAGACATCATGAACATTTTAGTGACAGGAGGAGCCGGCTATATTGGCTCACACACTTGTGTCGAACTGCTACAAGACGGTCACGAGGTCGTCGTTATTGACAACCTATGCAATGCTTCCCGCGACAGCATGAACCGCATCGAGGCCATCACGGGAAAACAACCCGTATTTTTTGAGGGCGATGTGCGCGACCGTGCGTTACTCGACCTTATTTTTGCCAAACATCACATCGATTGGGTGATACACTTTGCCGGACTGAAAGCCGTCGGCGAATCGTGTGAGAAGCCCATCGAATACTACAATAACAACTTGAACGGAACGCTTGAGTTGCTCGATGCAATGCGTGCCGCCGGTTGCCGTCGCATAGTGTTTTCTTCGTCTGCCACTGTTTACGGCGACCCCGAACGTCTCCCGCTGACCGAAGACTGTCGCATTGGCGGCACCACCAATCCATACGGCAGCAGCAAGTATTTTCAAGAAATCATGCTTAGCGATGTCTATCGGTCGGACAACACCTGGACCATAGTGCTGCTTCGC
This sequence comes from Bacteroidales bacterium, assembly GCA_029983675.1. Classification (GTDB taxonomy): domain Bacteria; phylum Bacteroidota; class Bacteroidia; order Bacteroidales; family F082; genus Limimorpha. The sequence goes on from JASBYY010000013.1 coordinate 23,040, forward strand.
TACTTCAATCCTATCGGAGCGCACGACAGTGCCCTGATCGGCGAGAACCCGAAAGGTATTCCCAACAACTTGACCCCATACATTGCCAAAGTGGCTATCGGCGAATTGAAAGAGGTCGGCGTATTCGGCAATGACTATCCTACACCCGATGGCACGGGTGTCCGCGACTATATCCACGTAGTTGATATTGCCAAGGGTCATGTCGCCGCCATCGACCATATCCGTCAAAGCGGTGTTCATACTTACAACCTTGGCACCGGAAACGGGTACAGTGTGCTGGAAGTCATACACGCCTATGAAAAAGCCTGCGGACACAAGCTGCCTTACACCATCAAGCCTCGCCGTGCAGGCGATATTGCAGCCTGCTATGCCAATGCTGACAAGGCTTGTCGCGAACTTGAATGGAAAGCGGCATATTCCCTTGACGACATGGTGCTTTCATCGTGGAACTGGATACAGCATTGCAAGAACAAGGAAAACAACTAATCATAAGGAAAACCATCGGGAAAACGTATTTTTCAACAATTATTGTTCTGTATCGGCGTTTTCCGTTTATGATCAACCCCATTTGAATTATCAAAACAACATTAACCCATAAAGACCGTAATTATGAAAGGCATAGTATTAGCCGGAGGTAGCGGCACACGTCTCTATCCCATCACTAAAGGCGTCAGCAAACAGTTGCTGCCCATCTACGACAAACCTATGGTTTATTATCCCCTTTCTGCGTTGATGCTGGCGGGGATACGCGATATCCTCATTATCTCAACCCCATACGATTTGCCCGGTTTCAAACGTCTTTTGGGCGACGGATCGGATTACGGTGTGCATTTCGAATATGCCGAACAACCCTCACCGGACGGCTTGGCACAAGCTTTCATCATCGGAGAACATTTTATTGGCGATGACTGTGCCTGTCTTGTGTTAGGTGACAATATTTTCTACGGAAACGGTTTCACCAAGTTGGTAGTGGAAGCTGTAAGGACGGCTGAAGAAGATCATAAGGCCACGGTTTTCGGCTATTGGGTCAGTGATCCCGAACGTTACGGTGTCGCAGAGTTTGACAAGGAAGGCAATGTGTTATCCATAGAAGAAAAGCCTCAACAGCCCAAATCGAACTACGCTGTCGTCGGCCTCTACTTTTATCCAAACAAAGTTGTTAATGTCGCAAAAAACATCAAGCCATCAGCACGCGGTGAACTTGAGATTACAACGGTGAACCAAGAATTTCTGAAAGACCAAGAATTGAAAGTGCAGTTACTTGGACGTGGTTTTGCCTGGCTCGATACCGGAACACATGAATCGCTGTCGGAAGCCTCGACGTTTGTTGAAGTCATCGAGAAACGGACCGGACTAAAAATAGGCTGCTTGGAAGGCATTGCATACCGAAAAGACTGGATTACGAAAGAAAAGATGCAAGAATTGGCGCGACCTATGCTGAAAAATCAATATGGACAGTATTTGCTGAAGGTGATGGAGGAGGTTTGAGGTTATTTGGTTTAAGGTTTAAGGGTTGAAAGTTTAAGGTTAAGGGGTTAAGGTTTTTGGAGGAAGGGGAATAAGTAATGTTTAGTTTTAGGAAGCTTGATGTGTACAATGCGGCGCGGGTGTACGTCAAGAGTGTGTACGAAATTATGAAGTCGTTCCCGAAGGAAGAGCGGTTTGCATTAAGTGACCAACTGAGGAGGTCGGCAATATCGGTTCCATCGAACATTGCTGAAGGGATGGGCCGGCGTTCCAAGAAAGAGCAAATCCATTTCATAGAGATTGCTTTCGGATCATTAATGGAATCCTTTTGTCAGTTAGAGCTTGCCTTTGACCTTGAATACATTGACAAAGAAACCTTTGAAAAAAGCGAACTTCAAGTCGAGCACTTCTCTAAAATGCTATCGGGCCTTACCGTTTCCATCGAAAAAAAACTGAGTCGTAAAACAAAATCAATTACCAAAGGATCATAACACAGAAAAAATGAGAAGAACAATTATCATCACCGGCGGAGCCGGTTTCATCGGATCGCATGTCGTGCGTCTCTTTGTCGAGAAATATCCCGAATACAGAATTATCAATTTAGATAAACTCACCTACGCTGGCAACCTTGCCAACCTCAAAGACATCGAAAATCGCCCCAACTATCGCTTTGTTAAAGCAGACATTTGCGATTTTGACACGCTATTTGCCCTCATGCAGGAAGAACAAGTGAACGGCATCATCCACCTTGCAGCCGAAAGCCATGTGGACCGTAGCATCAAAGATCCTTTTACCTTTGCCCTCACAAATGTGATGGGAACCTTATCCTTGTTACAAGCGGCCAAGCTGTATTGGGAGTGTCTGCCAGAAAAATGGGAGGGCAAGCGTTTCTATCACATCTCTACCGATGAGGTTTACGGTGCTTTGGAACTCACCAATCTTGAAGGAGGCAACGAACCCGGCGGCGGACCTTTCGGCGACACGTTCTTCACCGAGGAAACGAAATACCAGCCCCACTCGCCATACAGTGCCGCCAAAGCCAGTTCCGACCATTTTGTACGTGCTTTTCACGACACCTACGGCATGCCCACCATTGTAACCAACTGCTCAAACAATTACGGTCCCTACCAGTTTCCAGAGAAGCTCATACCTTTGTTCATCAATAACATACGTAACCGGAAACCTTTGCCGGTATATGGCAAAGGCGAAAATGTTCGCGACTGGCTCTTTGTAGAAGACCACGCACGTGCCATCGACCTGATTTTCCATAAGGGAAAGATTGCCGACACCTACAATATCGGCGGCTTCAACGAATGGAAAAACATCGATCTCATTAAGGTGCTCATCCATACCGTTGACCGTTTGCTTGGACGAAGGGAAGGCGAGGATTTGAATTTGATCACCTATGTCACCGACCGTGCCGGCCATGACCTGCGTTATGCCATTGATTCAAGTAAGTTGAAAAACGAACTCGGCTGGGAACCTTCATTGCAATTTGAGGAAGGCATTGAAAAAACCGTCCGCTGGTACTTAGACCATCAGGAATGGATGGACAATGTCACTTCGGGCGATTACCAGAAGTATTACGAGGAAATGTACTCAAAACGTTAATAAATGGATATGGATACTGTTAGCATTCTCTCTTTCGATCGCATTTACAAGAACTTCATCGATGAAAGATACATCCCTGAAGGGAAAGACGAATACTATATCCGGAACCAGCAGGTCACTGTTCCTGAAGGCGGCTGGCGGCATCTTCGTTCCGATGAAATCGAGCGATTGGTAAAAAACAGCAATACCTGCACGGACTGGGACAATATCTACGTCACCGATGCCTTTGACACCAACATGGTGAAAAACAACCATTTCTTTGGCATGGTGAGGATAGGCACTATTCGCAACGAATGCCTGCAATACCATGATATGCGTGTCCCTATGGGCATAACGGGTTCGCGTATCATTTCATGTGACATCGGCAACAACGTCGCCATTCACGATGTGCACTACATGGCAAATTATATCATTGGCGACCGTTGCATTCTGTTCAATATCCATGAAATGTCCACTACCGACCACTCAAAATTCGGTAACGGCATCATCAAGGAAGGCGAACCTGAAAATGTGCGCATTTGGCTTGATGTCATGAACGAAGCAGGAGGAAGAAAGATTTTGCCTTTCGATGGCATGATTACCGCTGATGCGTACCTTTGGGCAAAATATGCCGATGATACCGTCATGCAACAACGGCTCTTTGATATGACCCAAAGAAGCGTTGACCATCACAGGGGCTACTACGGGACGATTGGAGAATCGTGCGTCATTAAAAACTCATGGATTTTAAAGGATGCCAAGATAGGGCCATACACCTACATCAAAGGTGCCAATAAGCTCAAAAACATCACTATCAATTCGTCGAAAGAAGAACCCAGCCAAATTGGCGAGGGAGTCATCCTTGTCAACGGTATCACGGGTTACGGTTGCCGGATTTTCTATTCGGTGGTAGCCACCCGTTTTATATTCGGTGACAACTGCAACTTGAAATACGGTGCCCGTCTGATCCACTCCGTTCTCGGCGACAATTCGACAATTTCATGTTGCGAGGTTCTTAACAACCTGATTTTTCCTGCCCACGAACAGCACCACAACAATTCATTTCTGATTTCGGCCTGTATCATGGGACAAAGCAATATGGCCGCAGGAGCCACCATAGGCTCCAACCATAACAGTCGCGCTGTTGACGGTGAGATTGTGGCATCGCGTGGCTTTTGGCCCGGATTATGTTCCAGCGTCAAGCACTCATCGAAGTTCGCCTCCTTCACCTTGCTGTCCAAGGCAGACTATCCCAACGAACTTAATATCATGTTGCCGTTCTGCTTGGTTAGCAACAACACCGAAAAAGACGAGCTGGAGGTCTTGCCCGCCTATTGGTGGATGTACAACATGTATGCTATTGCACGCAATACTTCAAAATATCTAAGCCGTGACAAGCGTAAACGTAAAATTCAGAACATCGAATTCGAGACCCTTGCACCCGACACCATGGAAGAGACCATAGAAGGTCGCAAGCTTTTGGAGGTTTGGGTGGCAAAGGCTTTTCTTCGTTCAAAGGGTGAAGATCCGGAAACACAAGAGTATTACGACTTGCGTGCCATCGGGAAGCAACTTTTGAATCAGGAACCCGATACTGTTGATCGCTTAACGGTTCTTGGCGAAGGCATGGAGAAAGGACATCGCGAGGTGCGTATTCTTAAATCCCGACAAGCATACCACGCCTACGGTGACATGCTGACATTTTATGCGGTCAACACCATATTAAACTACCTGGAAAACCATCCCGACGAAACCATAGAAAAGATCATTTCCCACATGAAAGGCAAACGTCTTCGCAAATGGATCAATCTCGGCGGACAGACCATGCCCGAGGAAGATGTAGATCGGTTGCGTGCCGACATTAGAAACGGTGTGCTTAACTCCTGGGAAGACATACACCAACGCTATGATGAATTGTGGAAAAGCTATCAACTGGAAAAACTTCATCATGCTTATTTCTCCCTTTTATTCCTCTACAAGGACGACACCGATACGCTGACCCCTGAAATATGGAGAGAAAACCTTGAAAAATCCATTAGGATTAAGCAGTTTATCTGCGATGAAACGTACAAAAGCCGCAAAAAAGACTATGACAATCCTTTCCGCAATGCCACTTTCCGCAACGAGGAAGAAAAAATCGCTGTCATAGGCCGTCTTGAAGACACGAGTTTTATCCGACAAATCCGAACCGAAACAGAACCCTTTATCAATAAAATCGAAAATCTATTAAATAAAAAACAATGAGAGTCATCATCGAATTGAACTACGACGACATGTCGCGTTGGGCAGCCAATCATATTGTCGAACGCATCAATGCTTTTTGTCCTACATCCGAAAAACCATTCATACTCGGACTTCCAACCGGCTCAACGCCCATAGGAACGTACCGCGAATTAATCCGTCTTCATAAAGAAGGCAAGGTCTCATTTCAACATGTGGTAACCTTTAATATGGATGAGTATGTCCGTATTCCCGAAGACCATCCCGAGAGTTACCATAGCTTTATGTGGAACAATTTCTTCAACCATATCGACATCAAAAAAGAGCATGTCAACATTTTGAATGGCAATGCCGAAGACCTTGAAGCCGAATGCGCTCGTTATGAAGCTAAAATCAAATCGTATGGCGGCATCGACCTCTTCATGGGAGGTATCGGTCCAGATGGCCATATCGCCTTCAATGAGCCTGGTAGTTCCCTTACATCACGCACCCGTGTCAAAACTCTGACAACCGACACGGTCATTGCCAATTCGCGCTTCTTCGACAACGACATCAACAAGGTGCCCAAAACCGCCCTCACGGTAGGAGTAGGTACCGTGATGGAAGCCCGTGAGGTGATGATTCTGGCAAATGGTCATAACAAGGCGCGTGCCCTTGCCAAGGTGGTCGAAGGAAGTGTCTCGCACATGATTACTGTGAGTGTATTGCAAATGCACCCAAAGGGCATTATTGTGTGTGACGACGCTGCTTGCGATGAAATGACCTACGGCACGGTGAAGTATTTTAAGGACATCGAAAAAGATCATTTATAATTGAACTTCATCCATTTGATTATCAACAAAGTATAATATAATTATCCCATCATGAAAAACTTTTCCATCATTGGTGTGGCGGGTTACATTGCTCCACGCCACTTAAAGGCCATTAAAGATACCGGAAACAACTTGGTATCGGCATACGACAAAAATGACAGTGTCGGTATCATGGACAGTTTTTTCCCCAAGGCATCTTTTTTCACTGAACAAGAATTGTTTGACCGGCATAACAGCAAATTAAAAGACAAAGGAGACAAAATCGATTATGTCAGCATTTGCACGCCCAATTATCTTCACGATGCCCATACCCGTTATGGCCTGCGTTTAGGGGCCGATGTCATTTGCGAGAAACCTGTTGTTTTGAATCCTTGGAACATCGATGCACTGACAAAGATAGAAGAAGAAACCGGACACCATGCCTACACCATTCTTCAGCTTCGGCTACATGAAGCCATTATCGCCTTGAAGAAAAAGGTGGACGAAGGCCCGAAGGACAAGATCTATGACATTGACCTGACCTACATCACTTCACGTGGTTACTGGTATTATGCCTCATGGAAAGGTGATGTGCGCAAGAGTGGCGGTATTGCCACCAATATTGGTGTTCATTTTTACGATATGCTTTCGTGGATTTTCGGCGAGGTGAAGAAAAACATTGTTCATGTGTCCTCACATGACCGTGTAGCGGGGTATTTGGAATTTGAAAAGGCACGTGTGCGTTATTTCTTGAGTATCAATGCAGAAACCCTGCCTGAAAACGCCGTCGAAGGAGAAAAACGCACCTATCGCACCATCATGATCGATGGAAATGAATTTGAGTTCAGCCAAGGCTTTACCGAGTTACACACCAAGAGTTATGAAAGAATTCTGGCCGGTGAAGGCTTCCGTATTGGCGAAGCACGTCGTTGCATCGACATCGTCTATCAAATCCGCAACGCCCAGCCTATCGGTCTCAAAGGCGACTACCACCCTATGGCGCGTTTAGAATGCACATCACATCCCTTCGGATGGAAAGAGTGAAAGAAACCGTAAAAGGATCGTTTCTTTGCAAACATCATTAACCAATATTGTCTTTCAATGAATATTACCGTTGCCGGCACCGGATATGTCGGTCTTTCCATTGCCACGTTATTGTCACAGCACAACCATGTCGAAGCCATTGACATCGTCGCTGAAAAAGTCGATCTCATTAACCGAGGTCTTTCACCCATTCAAGACGATTACATCGAGGACTACCTCGCCCACAAACAGCTCGACCTTCATGCCACATTGGATCCCGAAGAAGCATACGGCAAAGCCGATTTCGTGGTCATTGCCACACCGACAAACTACGATTCAATCCGTAACTTCTTCGATACTTCGGCAGTGGAAGCTGTCATCGACCTCGTCATGCAACATAACCCCGAGGCCGTCATGGTCATCAAATCGACGGTACCTGTGGGCTACACCGAACATATCCGACAAAAGACTGGCAGCGGCAACATCCTCTTTTCGCCTGAATTTCTGCGCGAAAGCAAAGCCTTATACGACAACCTTTACCCAAGCCGAATCATCGTTGGTTATGAACAAGGAAATGCACACCTTGAACAAGCCGCCCGCACTTTTGCTTCGCTCATCCAAGAGGGCACTGTCAACAAAGACGCCCCTATACTTTACATGAACTCCACAGAAGCCGAAGCGGTCAAGCTGTTTGCCAACACCTATCTTGCCCTGCGTGTATCTTTCTTCAATGAATTGGATACCTATGCCGAAATGAAAGGATTGAATACGCAGCATATCATAGAGGGCGTTTGTCTTGATCCACGCATCGGCACCCATTACAACAACCCCTCATTCGGTTACGGGGGCTATTGTCTGCCCAAAGACACGAAGCAACTGCTGGCCAACTATGCCGATGTCCCTGAAAATCTCATACAAGCTATTGTTGACAGCAACCGCACCCGCAAGGATTTCATCGCCGACCGTGTGTTGCACAAAGCCGGTTACTACGACTATTTCAACCGAGGCGACTTTGACGAAGGAGTGGAGCACGAGTGTGTCATTGGAGTTTATCGCCTCACCATGAAAAGCAACAGTGACAACTTCCGCCAAAGCAGTATTCAAGGCGTGATGAAACGCATCAAAGCCAAGGGTGCCACCGTCATTATCTTTGAGCCTTCCTTAAAAAACGGCAGCACTTTCTTCGGCAGCGAGGTCATCAACGATCTTAATGTCTTCAAGTGCCGCTCGCAAGCCATCATTGCCAACCGTTACGACAGCATTCTCGACGATGTGAAGGAAAAAGTCTATACCAGAGATGTGTTCAAGCGGGATTGACCTATTTTTTTTCTTTCCAAACAAAATCATCATTAATAGAGTGTTTTTCAAAACTATACTAAAGAAATAATACCAGAAACAATATGCAAGACTTTACTATTTGTGTAGTCGGACTCGGCTATGTCGGTCTGCCTTTGGCACGCCTGTTTTCCACAAAATATGAAACCATTGGTTTCGACATGAATCAAAAGCGCGTTGATGCATTGATGCAAGGTCACGACAGTACGATGGAGGTTTCCGACGAGTTGCTGCAAGCCGCCATTCGCAATGGGTTCAGATGCACCACGGCTTTAGACGATGTGCGTAAATGCAATGTCTATATCGTTGCCGTGCCCACCCCTGTTGATGAAAACAACCGTCCCGACCTGAAACCCCTATGGGGCGCCAGCGAAACGGTGGGCAAGGTGATCTCGAAAGGCGACATCGTCATTTACGAATCCACGGTGTATCCCGGTGTCACCGAAGAAGAATGCCTTCCTGTTGTAGAACGCGTTTCCGGCTTGAAATTCAATGTGGATTTCTTTGCCGGTTATTCTCCGGAACGTATCAACCCTGGCGACAAGGAACACACGGTCGAAAAAATCAGAAAGGTCACCTCAGGCTCCACGCCCGAAATCGCCGACATCGTTGATGGACTCTACAACTCCGTCCTTGTCAACGGCACCCATAAGGCCTCTTCGATACGCGTGGCTGAGGCTTCAAAAATTATTGAAAACTCACAACGCGACGTGAACATCGCCTTTATGAACGAGCTGGCCAAGATTTTCAACGCTATGGATATCGACACCCACGATGTCATTGAAGCGGCGGCAAGCAAGTGGAACTTCATCAAGCTCACTCCCGGGTTAGTCGGAGGACACTGCATCAGCGTCGATCCTTACTATCTGATACAGAAGGCCCAAGTGTACGGCGTATTGCCAAGAGTCATGTCATCGGCTCGCCGATTGAATGATGGCATGGGTGCTTACGTGGCCAACCAAACCATTAAGTGCATGAATAAAAAAGGCATCATGGTGAAAGACGCCAATATTCTGATTCTCGGCATCACTTTTAAGGAAAACTGTCCCGACATCCGAAACACCAAAGTGGTGGATATTTACAACACCCTCACGGAATACACCGAAAACATCACAGTGTATGATCCTTGGGCCAACTCCAAAGAAGTGCAACACGAATACGGCGTCGCTATCAATAACGACAGGTCTATTCTTCAAAAGAACCGTTACGATGCTGTCATCTTAGCCGTAGCCCACAAGGAATTTCTGGAACTTGACATCCGTGCATTGCTGAAAGACAACGGCGTGGTTTACGATGTGAAAGGTATTCTGCCCAAAGGAGTTTTTGATGCAAGGCTATAACCGTCCAACCCACTGACCGAAAATCCGTATCCTATCGCGCATGGGCAATAGCGAACGACTGTTTCGCCAAGGACTATACCTGCCCTCAGGCCCTTGTATAAGTGAAAAAGATATTGAGCAAATTGTGAAGATCATAAAAGAGAATTTGAAGAGAATCAAATGCATGTAAAAGCATTATTCTCGATATTAAGTTCTTAAAGAAATCTTTCCATTTGACTATTTGGTCACTCAAACAAAACAAAAAGACTTAATTCATCGAATGACATGTCTGCAATCGACTATTTATCAACAAGTTTGAATCAAAACGATGATGGTTCCTATCAGGAATTGGCCGTTGAAATCATCAAGACAAAGCGTAACGACTGGGTGCAAGAGCTTGTCGAACTGTTGCAACATAAGGACAAGCGCATCCAGAGCAATAGCATCAAGGTCCTTTATGAGATTGGCGAGCGGGGGGCTGCTGAAATGATAGCTCCCTACTACCATCATTTTGGTGCGCTGTTACAATCGAAAAACAACCGGTTGGTATGGGGCAGCATGATCGCCTTGGATACCATCACAACGGTCAGCCCGCAAGCTGTTTATGACCTTCTGCCATCCATCATCAACACCATAGACCATGGTTCGGTGATTTCCATAGACCATGGGGTAGGCATCTTAGCACAGTTGTCAAGTCTTCCGGCTTATTCCGAAACAACTTTTCCGTTGCTCATGGAACAGCTCAGAAAATGTCCGGCAAAACAACTGCCCATGTATGCGGAAAAGTCCGTCATAGCCATAGATGCCTCCCGACTGTTGCTTTTTGAGGATTTGCTGCTTTCAAGAATGTCGGAAATGGAGAGAGATTCACAGAAAAAAAGACTGACCAAAGTCATCTCGAAGCTGAAAAAGAAATAATATGCAATGCACGATGAAATAAGATTTTCATTCTGTTTTGCAAAGTTACTTAGGAGAAATGCCCCGATAAAACGAGTGCTTTTTACAAATCATTCTGTCGCCAAGCAAAAATAAGAAAATACCCTGCAGCAATGGTCAAACAACTCTTTCTCATCGGGTTAGGTGGGGGCATAGGAAGTATCTTTCGGTTCTTAACCTCCTTGTTAACGGCAAAATACTACTCCAATGTGTTTCCTTTGGCTACATTCATTGTCAATATCATTGGCTGCTTTCTAATTGGCTTGATCATTGGAGCATTGTCACACCACACTGAAGTCAGCCCGAGTTGGAAGCTACTATTGGTTACAGGATTCTGTGGAGGTTACACCACATTTTCCGCTTTCGCATTCGAAAATTTTACGCTTATTCAAAACAACAACCATCTCGTTTTTCTATTGTACCTCGGACTCAGTATTTTCATAGGAATACTTGCCGTTTGGTTAGGTGTCATTATTACAAGGTAAGGACAAGCACCACGAGAAAAAAATTGTACTTGTAACTTCATTTTATTCTGCATCATGGAGGAGAAAAGAATATTTGGATTACAAAGAAATATCTTCTTTACCGGAGTAACCAGCTTCTTCACTGATGTCTCTACAAAGATGATATACAGTGTAATGCCTCTTTTTCTACTATCAATCGGAGCCTCCAAGACCTCGATTTCATTGATAGAGGGTATTGCGGAAAGCACGGCGGCTTTTTTCAAGGCTTTTTCGGGTCATTGGAGCGACAAAATTGGAAGGAATAAGCCTTTCATGCTGGTTGGCTACGGCATCACGGCTTTGATCACTCCGCTATATGTGTTGGTCAGGTTTCCGGTGCATGTGTTGTTATTTCGATTCATAGAGAAAATCGGTAAAGGTCTAAGGGCAGCACCTAGAGACAGCCTGATCAGCGGATCCGTCCCTAAAAATGAAACCGGCAAAAACTTCGGTTTTCATAAGGCTATGGACAATAGCGGAGCCATCATCGGTCCGTTGACTGCCTTTCTGATTCTGCGATTCTTCCCGTTGAACTACGATAATATTTTCCTGATAGCCACCATTCCCGCCATTTTGGGTGTGCTTACCATTGTGCTTTTCATCAAGGAAGCAAAGACGGAACATGGCAGTTCCGTCAAGTTCCAACTCAATCAGTTGCCCAAGAGATTCTATTTTTTTCTTTTCATCGTGTTTGTTTTCACCTTAGGCAATTCGGCCGATGCCTTGCTGCTCGTCAAAACGGCTGAAACCGGCATAGACAAATCGTATGTTCCGTTTGTCTATATGATTTTTAAAACGGTTTCCGTATTACTTGCCATCCCCATTGGTAAGATTTCCGATAAAATTGGCCGCGAAAAGCTGATCATCGCCGGGTTTTTGGTTTACGCCATCGTATATTACTTTTTTGGTCGCTTCAACAGCCTGAATGTTTTCCTGTTCTTATTTGTCATGTACGGTCTTTACAGCGCCTTGGTGGACGGCAGCCAAAAAGCCCTGATTTCGGATATCGTTAGCAAAGACCTGAAGGGGACGGAGTACGGATTGTTCCATGCCGTACTTGGAATCACACTGCTTCCCGCCAGTTTAATTGCAGGCTTGTTGTATGACCATGTCAACGCTAATGCACCGTTTTACTTTGGTGCCATCATGGCTTTGACCGCCAGCTTATTAATGGTCATTTTTGTCATTGTAAATAAACAACATGCGTGCAAAAACCACGATTATTAATTCAACAATACCATAACCATGCACAATTATTGCATCATCATGGCCGGCGGCATCGGCAGTCGTTTTTGGCCTTTAAGCAAGGATAACTATCCCAAACAGTTTCTCGACATTCTTGGCACCGGAAAGAGCTTTATCCGAAGCACTTACGAACGTTTCAGCCCTTTAATTCCCGATGCGAATTTTCTTGTCGTCACCAATGCAGCCTACAAACAATTGGTGCTGGAACATCTTCCGGAATTGAGGCCCGAACAAGTGCTGTGCGAACCGGCGCGGCGCAACACGGCACCCTGCATCGCCTATGCTTGCTACCACATCCAAAGCCATTGTAAAGATGCCAACATCGTTGTTACGCCTGCCGACCATTTGGTTACCAATGAAATCGAATTTCAACGCATCATAAAACTTGGCTTCGATTTCCTCGCGGCTGACGGACACAATGATAATCTGGTGACCATCGGCATCAAACCCAGCCGCCCCGAAACCGGTTACGGCTATATTCAGGTACCCAAAAACGAAAAACCGGCAGAAGTCGTCAAGGTTGACATGTTCAAAGAAAAACCCAACTACGACACCGCCGTGAAATTTGTGAGCGAAGGCAACTATTTCTGGAACTCCGGTATTTTCATCTGGACGCTCAACGGCATTATGAAGGCATTCAATACTTTCCTGCCCGATATGGTGAAGTTGTTCGATGAAGGAATCGGCAAGTTCGGGACCGAGCAAGAACAAGCGTTCATCAACAAGAAGTTTTTAGATTGCCAGAATATCAGCATTGACTACGGCATCATGGAAAAATCGCCCAACACCTACACCATTCCCGCCGATTTCGGCTGGAGCGACATCGGCACTTGGGGATCGCTGTTCACCCATGCACACAAAGATGAAAATAACAATGCCATCAGCGGAAAAGTGGTATCGGTGGACAATCATAATACCATTGTGAACATTGAAAAAGGCGTGGAAGCCGTGGTGGAAGGCCTGGAAGACTATTTGGTGGCTTACCGTGATAACTCACTGTTGGTCTGCAAGCTAAAAGACGAACAACAAATCAAAATATGGATTGAGGGATTGAAATGACCCCTTTGGTATCCGTCATCATGCCTTGCTACAACGCTGAAAGGTTTATCAGCGAAAGCATAGAATCTGTTATTGCACAAAGCTATCAGAATTGGGAGTTGGTTGTTACAGATGACTGTTCAAGTGACCGTACTCCTGAATTTGTCATGGCATACTGTAAAAAGGATTCGAGGATTAATTTTGCAATAGCAGAACAGCATTCCGGCATCGCAGGCACAAGAAACCTTTGCTTAAAAAGGGCAAAAGGCAGATTTGTGGCTTTTTTAGATAATGATGACCTATGGGTTTGTGACAAGCTTGAAAAGCAAACCCGTTTTATGCTTGAACACGATTACGCCTTCAGTTATGCAGCCTATGAACCCATGAACGAGGACGGATCACCAAAAGGAAAAACCATCAAGACGGCAGGAGTTATTAACTATCATAAATATCTGAAAAACACCATTATAGGAAGCGGAACCGTCATGCTTGACAGAGAGAAAACAGGAGTATTTTGGATGCCAGATAATGCGACAAGCGACGACATGGCTTTATGGTGTAAGATCTTGAAAGACGGGCATTGTGCTTATCCTATTAATGATACCCTATTAAAATACCGAATCCGAAGCCATTCAGCATCATCAAACAAGTTGAAGGCTGCGAAAGATGTGTGGTTGGTTTATCGGAAACAGGAAAAATTGCCCTTATCCAAGGCTTTGGCTTATTTTGTGAGCTATGCGTTTCATGCCATAAAAAAACGCCTTGTATGAACGGTTATTACCTATATCGAAAGGCGTGGCGTTTCAACAGTGCTCCTCATCAGGAGAATAGGCTAAAAGAAAAAGAATACAGGGCCTTGCTCCGCAAGGGCGGCATCCTGGTGCGGAATACCTACGGTTTTGACCAAAAGGAAGAAAGCTCGTTTTGGTTTCTCATCAAGGATTCTTTCGGCGGCTTGGACGAGTTGTCTTCCAATGAAAGGAACAAAATTAGAAATTCAAATAAAAAACTGACATTCAAAAAGATAGGATTCGACTTATTAAAAACGGAAGGGTATGAAATTATCAAAGAAACCTACTCTGATTATGCCGTATCGGACAGACCGATGAATGAAAAGGTCTTTCTTGAGTATTTATCAGGGTGTCAAGAAAAAAAGTTTGACTATTGGGGAGTATTTGATAATGACAGATTAATTGGTTTCTGTGCTGTTTGGCTTTGGACTTCGGATAGTTGTGAATACGGGGTCATGGGTATCCGTCCTGAATACAAGCGCAATCAGACCTATCCTTATTATGGCCTGTTTTTTCGTATGAATGAATATTATTTGGGTGAAAAACACTATCGCTATGTGGCGGATGGTGCACGGAGTATCACAGAACATTCTAATATTCAAGAGTTTCTGATACAAAACCTGCGTTTCCGAAAGGCCTACTGTCAGCTTGATATTCATTATCAATGGTGGATGAAAATCGCTGTCAACCTCTTGTATCCATTCAGAAAATGGCTGACACTGCCACCAATAAAGGCGATTCTTAACATGGAGGCGATGCGTCGTGGAAAGAAATAACCATCCCTTTGGGCAAATAGTGAAGTGGTGCTTCGATAGGATTGGGGCACTTATCGGGATTATTGTTTCAGGCCCTGCCATGATATTGGTGGCGCTTCTCATCAAATTTACATCAAAAGGGCCTGTGTTTTTTTTCCAGACCCGTATTGGGCAGTATGGCAAGCCTTTTAAAATCTGTAAATTCCGGACCATGGCATACCATTCATCGGGAAGTTGCGTGGCCAACGCCAACGACCCGCGCATCACGCCTATCGGACACTGGCTGAGAAGAACAAAAATCGATTGTCTTTCCGAACTGTTCAATGTCCTCATCGCTCAAATGAGTTTTGTAGGTCCAAGGCCCGATGTGCCCGGATACGCCGATCAACTCATCGGGGCTGACCGTGACATTTTGCTCATGAAACCCGGCATCACAGGTCCTGCCAGCCTTAAATATCGCAACGAAGACGTACTGCTGGCACAACAGGCCGACCCCAAACTTTACAACGACACCATCATTTGGCCTGACAAGGTGAAAATCAATCTCGAATACCAACGCAATTGGTCGCTTTGCCTCGATTTTCGCCTTATTATTTCCACATTGTTTCATTAGAACCTGTTAAACAGCTTCCAACACGCTTTTTGAGGCAATAGCCTGCCCAAAGTGAGCTATGGCATGGCTGTTTTTGTTCCGGAAATATTGATGGAAAACGTATCATGTTGAAAATCAGCCTATAAAAAAGTAGGTAGCTTCCTGGGAGAAAGTTACCTACCAAAAATTAATAACATGAAACATAAAAAAATTACACTCTGTATCTTCGCTCTTCCATAATGGAAGAAAAACATGCGCCCCCTTCAGGACTTGAACCTGAGACCCCCTGATTAACAGTCAGATGCTCTAACCAACTGAGCTAAGGAGGCATATCAAAGAACCTTGCTGTAATGCGTTTGCAAAAGTAGATGTTTTTTTCATACCAACAAGCAAATAATAGCACTTTTTTTGAATATTTTTTATTTTATACTGATTTTCAGTATGTTATAAGAATGAATATTCCAGATAAAACAACTTATTACGTGTATTTTTGTGGATTATTGCATAGTATCAATGTTTGAAACGACACCGAAAGGCTTTCCTTGAAACAAGATATTGCACAACAAATTCAACGCTAATTTGTATTTTAAACCTGAAAAGATTGAAAAATCACTACTTTTGCCGCAAACTTATTCAATCATGACACAAAAGAAGATTTTAGGAATAGGGAGCGCATTGGTCGATATCCTGACTCAGATTGAAGACGAATCCATTCTGACTCGATTAAATTTACCCAAAGGCAGCATGCAATATGTGGATGCTGAAACCTCGGTAAAGATTGGAAAAGACCTTTCTTCCTACCAAAGCAAGATGGCGGCGGGAGGATCTGCTGCTAACACAGTAAGTGGTCTCGCACGTTTAGGCATCGAAGCTGGTTTTCTCAGCAAGGTGGGGAAAGACGAAGTCGGACGTTTCTTTGAGCAAGAAATGGACAACAGTAGGGTAAAACCCTTGTTGCTGAAGAGCGAAACGCCTTCAGGACGTGTTCAGGCGTTGGTCACTAAGGACGGCGAACGCACTTTTGCCACCTGCCTTGGGGCTTCCGCCGAACTTTCGAAAGAGGACATCCTTCCGGAATTGTTCGATGGCTGGGATTTGTTTTACATAGAAGGCTATCTCGTTGCCAACCCGACAATGCTCGAAAAAGCCATTCAGACAGCCAAGGAAAAAGGGCTGAAAACAGCTATTGACTTAGCCAGTTATAATGTGGTGGAGGAAAGCCGCGAATTTTTGCTTCAGCTTATCGAAAACCAGATAGACATTGTTTTTGCCAACGAAAAAGAAGCCAAGGCACTGACCGGTCTCGATCCCGAAGAAGCTTTGCATTTTCTGGCGTCGAAGTGCGATATTGCCGTCGTGAAAGTAGGACCAAAAGGTTCTTTCATTCAAAGCAAGAATGAAATCGTTCGCATTGGCGAAGTCGGAGACTTGGTTGTTGACACAACAGGTGCCGGCGACCTTTGGGCGGCTGGTTTCTTGGCAGGATGGGTCAAAGGCGAAAGCCTCAAAAAATGTGGCATGATGGGCGCCATACTGGCGGCCAACATCATTCAGGTTGTAGGCGCCAAGATGGATGATGCCCGTTGGGATAGCATCTACAAAGCCATTGCCGCTATCAATTGAGTGAGGGTGTGTGTGTTGTAAAACTACAAACTATGGCCACAGTTTCAAACATTTTTCATATTAAAACGAAAGACAACCTCTTTATATAGCGATTTTTCGTATTTTTGCGGCTCGTAATTTTTTCACTTAAGCATTATACACAATAACAGAATAGACAAATAGATAGAAATGAAGGAGTTCCAGACAAACGCAATCCGTAACGTCGCCCTCATCGGTGCGGCAAAATCCGGTAAAACCACCCTTGCCGAAAACATGCTTTTTGAAGGCAAGATGATCAACAGAAAAGGCAGCACTGATGAGAAAAACACGGTGTCCGACTACCGTCAAATCGAGATGGATCGTCAGATCTCGGTACATGCTACCATGATGTACACCATCTTCAACGACAAGAAAATCAATATCCTCGACACCCCTGGTTTCAGCGACTTTTCGGGCGATATCGTTGCTTGTCTTTCGGCAGCCGATACAGCTGTGCTGACCGTCAACGGACAAGCCGGAGTGGAAGCCACCACGGAAAACGCTTGGCGTCATGCCGCCGCTACCAACAAGCCCGTTGTGTTTTTCATGAACCAGCTCGACCACAGCAATGCCAACTTCGACAATACCATTCGCGAACTGAAAGACTATTTCGGTGACAAGGTTACCCCCATTCAGTATCCCGTGAATGCCGGAGAAGAGTTTAATGCTGTTATCGACTTGATTCTCATGAAGATGCTGGTCTTCAAGAACGGCAATGGAGCACCTGAAATTCAGGATATCCCCGCCGCCGAAATGGACAAGGCCGAGGAAATGCATAACAACCTCATTGAGCACGCTGCCGAAGGTGAAGAAGCCCTCATGGAGAAGTTCTTCGAGGAGATGACACTGAACGAAGAAGACATGGAAAGAGGTTTACGTCTCGGTATTATCAACCGCGAGTTGTTCCCTGTCGTTTGCGGCGCAGCCAAGAAAGGTGCCGGCGTACATCGTCTGTGCGAATTCATTGTCAACGCCTGCCCGTCACCAGCAGACACACCGACAGTGAAAGCCCAAAACGGTACTGAGTTCCACAACAGCAATGACGACCCGACGGCCATGCAGATCTTCAAAGTCACTACCGAGCAAAACCTTGGCGATGTGGCTTGGATGCGCGTTTACGGAGGCACCCTCTCGGAAAGCCAAGATCTTGTCAACCCGCGTACGGGTAACAAGGAGCGCATTTCTCAACTGTTGGCTTTCAACGGCAAGAACCGCGAGCGTGTGGAAAAAGTCAATGCCGGAGATATCATCGCCACCATTAAGTTGAAAGACGGCCGCACAAACGACACATTGGTAGATGCCAAGGCCGGAGATGCTGCCTTTGCAGAAATTCCTTTCCCGACTCCCATTTTCCAGATTGCCATCAAGGCTGCCAACTCACAAGAAGATGAAAAGCTCGGAACCATCCTCAACGACTTGCACAAGACCGACCCGACCATCATCTCGGGCATGTCGCGTGAACTGCGCCAGAACATTCTGCAAACCCAAGGCGAATATCACCTGAACACCTTGAAATGGTACTTCGACAATGTATATAAGATCAATGTTGAAACCGAATCGCCCAAAGTGCCTTATCGTGAAACCATCACCAAGTCGGCACGTGCCGATTACCGCCACAAGAAACAATCCGGAGGTAGCGGTCAGTTCGGTGAAGTACACCTCTTGCTGGCTCCTTACTTTGAAGGATATACCGATCCGGGAGATCTCGCTGTTCGTTCAAAAGACGAGTACGAACTGCCTTGGGGCGGCAAACTCATCTTTGCCAACTGCGTTGTCGGAGGTGCCATCGATGCACGCTTTATGCCTGCCATCCTGAAAGGTATCAATGAACGTCTTGAACAAGGACCTCTGACTGGTTCCTACGCCCGCGATATCATCGTTTACGTTTACGATGGTAAAATGCACCCCGTCGATTCCAACGAAATGGCCTTTAAGATTGCCGGCCGTATGGCTTTCAGCGCTGCATTTAAGAATGCCGGCCCAAAAATTATGGAGCCTATCTACGACCTCGCCGTCCGTATGCCTGCCGACCTGATGGGTGCAGTTATGACCGACCTGCAAGGCCGTCGTGCCATCGTCATGGGTATGGATTCCGACCATAACTATCAAACCATCCGCGCCAAGGTTCCGTTGGCCGAAATGGATCGCTACTCGACCTCTCTCAGCTCACTGACTTCGGGACGTGGCACATTCACCATGAAATATGCCGAATATGCACAAGTACCAACCGATGTCCAGAACAAGCTGTTGAAAGAATACGAAGAAAGTCAGAAAGAAGAAGAATAATTCTTTTCGTTCAGACCATTACTTTACAAATCCCGCATTTTGAGGATGCGGGATTTTTTTTGTTCAAACAAAACAGCTTCTTACTATCAGGTAAACAAACAGATGATGCTTCCCACATCTGTCAATGGACCATCGTACAACTCCACCAACCTGACATGGTGACGTTTTAGAAAAGTGTTGAGAGAAGCCTTTTCCGATAATGACTGCGTTGAGCCGCATATCAGCAATAGGTTACCCATCAGTCCGCAACAACCCGGGAAAAAACCATATTCATGCCCTTCAAGTTGAATCTGATGCGGATCGATGTACAGCACTTCAAGACCTTCATGCCGCAACATTTCACAGATTCCGGCATCCGAAGTTATAAAAGCCTTGTCGTTGACGGCCAACAGGTTGCAACACGTATAGGCTTGTCGCACATTTATCTGGCGTTTATCACGGCATACATCCAAGATGCGTGGATCGGTATGCTTCAGGTTATGAATCAGCAAACTGTCAGCAACGCAAGCATTATAATGTGTTGTTTTAGGATGCTCCTTGCCCAATGGCAAAAGACCTTTCGCCAATCTGACCTTATTTCGGTGCAAATCGGCAATCCATGTCTTCGGTGTGTTGGGGGCAAAAACCAATCCATCGGAGGCAAAAGGAAAAAAGTAGATGTCGGGATGTGTCGCAATAGTGTGGTAAACCGTATCGGTAGGGTCAAGCCAAAGCACTTTCCCGAAAGAAGCCAGCTTTGATCTCGCTATATCGGGCATCAGTGAAGAAGCTACAAAAAAAGGAAGCCGTTCTTCATGTGCGGTAGCATACGAAAACTCAGAAGGAGACAGCGTGTCGGATGTGGCAAAATCCACCTGTGAAAAACGTTTCAAGAGTGCTTTCCGGTTTTCCGTATGATAACCGATGGCTTTGGTGTACTGCGACGGATGCACAAAAATGGTAAGCTTATCGCCACCGACATTAATGGTGTCGAATTTGCGCTTCCAGAATAAGCTGTACACCATTTCTGCAAAATTCGGATGGTAAGGCCCGGCGACAAAACCTCCCTTGTCAAGTTCCTCGGAACGATGCAGCCCAATTCGTAAAACATTTATCTGGTTTTCATCGAAATAGGAATACAAATCGCAGGCTTGATGCACGGCGGCTTTCAATGACTGCGGTTGATAGGCGCCTTTATGATACAGTTTTTCCAACGCTGTTCCTCGTACTACTATGCAAGGATAGATACGTGTTTCGGTGGCACCCAGCGAAACGATATCGCGTGCCGTCTGCATATCTAATTCAGGGGAGGATTCAGGCAGTCCCGTCATCATTTGCAGCCCCAATACAAAACCTTCTTCAAGAATCAAACGTGCCGCATGTTGCAGACATTCAAAACTATGGCCTCGTCCACAAGCGCGTAATACAACTTTGTTAGTCGATTGAGCACCCAATTCGATGTGTTTCACACCATAGCGTTTCAATATCTGAAGGATGTGCGGCGTGATGTAGTCGGGGCGCGTGCTGCAACGCAAACTCTGCACTTCACCGCTGTCGAGAAAAGGCTGTACCGCTTCCAGATAACCCACCATCATTTTTTTGGGCAAACCCGTAAAGTTTCCACCAAAAAACGCCACTTCCACAACACGATCCACATCAGGAAACGAATCGAGATGCTGGCGAACCGTATTCAGGACCTCGTGCGTTTCGGGCACATGATGCTGGCTGGCAATACTCTGCTGGTTGCAGTAAACACAACGGAAAGGGCAAGCCAACTCTGGCAGGAAAATCGGTATGTTATAGTGCTTCACGCAAAAAGACTGTGATTATTTTCGGCAAATTACGTGAATATGTTGGCATAATTGAAAAAACGGTCTCAAAATTGCGGAAAAATCAGAAATGCATTTGAAAAAAGGACTACTTTTGCAATTAAGTTCGGAAAAAAGAGTTATATCCGTATAAGTAACAAAGTGTAAAAAGCAATGAAGAACAAAATCACAACCATCATGATGGTTTTACTGGCAGCTTTAATCACCATCGGTGGTACAACGAGCTGCAAAAGCAAGAAACGTCTCGCACGAGAAGCAGCAGAAGCCGAATACAAGGCAAAAGTTGCCGATGCAATTAAAGACCTAAATGCCATTTTGAACGACGAAACCGTTTGGACTTTAGAAGAAAAAGAAAACCGCGTAAAAACCATTAAGGACTGGAATTTGCAAAATGCCGAAGTGGACGACCTGCTGTTTCAGGTAGAGAAAAAACTCGCTCGCGAACGCGCCATGGCGGAACGTCTTGCCGAGCAAGAAAACCAAACCGGTGCGCAGGCGATGGGCAACACATTGGAAACCAAATTCAGAAATATCGCCGTTGCCTCCTCCACCGACCAAGCCAACCGTATGATTAATGAAACCCTCGGTCTGTTCGAATCGAACAACGTCCCTGTACTTATCATCATCAGTCAGGCTGGCGGGTTCAACGATTACGACCGCCCGACTACCATTGCAAAATACCTCAACTACTTGAAGGACCAAAAAGCATCTAAAAACAAGGTGTATGACATCAAGTACAATGGAAACGGTAAAATTTCGGAATTAGAACTGATTAAAAAATAAGTGAACATGAAAAAGACCATTATATCGCTTGTCGTCGCATTGTTTATCGTGGGCGGTGCTATGGCACAGGAAAACGAACTGAGTTTTGAACGCAAACAGGCCATCGACAGCTTGGCACTTGAAAAAGTCAGAGATCTCAGCAAATACATCAAGATCGCCGGATCGAAAACCACGCCTTGGAGCGAAGCCAACCGTGTCATCGACCGCGCCGAAGAACTGTTCATGTCGGATGCCGAAATCGGCGTGTCGTCACTGAGTTCAAACCAAGTACAGTATTACAAGGTGCGCAAATACTTTGAACGCCTCATGCGCTTGAACTACGACCAGGTTGAAATCGACTGGTACAATATAGAATATGTGAGCGACTTGCAGCGTCAGCCCGACGGCACATACGTTGGCGTGATTACCATTTTCCAGACCTTCAGAGGCTACGACAAGGAAGGTGGTTTGGTGTATAAGGACACCACAAAGAAAGACATCACGGTTTACGTCAAACGCAAGGAAACACAAATCGGAGGAAGAACCATAGGATTCTGGGATGTGTTGCTCGGCGATATGCGCGTTAAAGAAACCACCAATAAATAATTGACAAACCATCGACGGAAGAGGCGCAACAACATGTGTCTCTTCCGTCTTCATTGTAACCATAGTGAAAGCCATTGTCCGACTTTTTCTTGTTGTAACCGTTCTGCTTTCCATACCCGTCCACGCCATAAGCCAATCCATTGGCGATGTGCAGATGGATGAACGCGCACTATATGCCATGACCAAGCAGATGGGGCAGTTTATGCGCCGTTTCAATTACGAAGAAGACCAATTTGGCGGACGAATCAACCCAAAAGATCCGAACTATCGCAGCACCGCCAAACGCCAGCAGTCCATTCCCATACTTTTCGACCAGCAATCGGTGGGAAAAAACAGTGACTTGCTACGTTTCTTTATCGAGGATGTTACCAAGGACGATTCATCGTTCATGACTTTTCTCGGCGGACGATGGTATTCCGAGGTGTCAACCACTTTCAAATACAAAGGGAGACTTATTCCTGTACAGCTTATCCTGACAGTCGAAAAGGAAGGACTTGGCTCAAAATGGGTTCTGACCAATATTTATTGCTCAGAATTCAACAAGCTGTTCCCGAAAGGAGAGATTGCCGAAAAGGAAAAGTATTTCCTTCACCCCATGAGCCACGAACTTGACTTTATGAACATCTACAAGGTGTTTCAGAATCAGGAGGTTATCGAATACTACGCTTCAAAAACATACGAGCCTGATTATCTCACCATTTTCTTCTATGAAGTGAAACGCGGCAACCTCGTCTTTCAGCAAGTTGATGCCGTAAAGTTTCACGTACTCCAAATCAAAGACTGGTATTTTGAAGTATCATGGTTCAACCGTTCGGGCAATAATGTCGGCTGGCTGATGTCGAACCTGATCTACCTATCGGAAAAGGAAAAGAAAGACCTTATCAAATTTTACCAACCATGAAAAGAATCTATATAATCGTTTTCGCATTGCTCTGTTCGGGCGTTGTTTCATACGCGCAGAAGAAAAACACACTGAGCAAAGAAGAGATAGCCAATTACGAGTCGCAAATAGGTCAGATGATCACCTATCTGCAAGAAACACTGAATTTTATCGGCGACAGCATTGCCACTGCCAAAGAAAAAGAAACCGTATTTACAGAAAGCTATCTGAAGATTTTCGCCAGCGATAAGGTACAAATCGAAGACGATCTTGACGAACAACGCCAAACGCCCATCAACAAAGATGTGCAGGCCTATCTGAAAGATATTGACTTCTTTTTCGATAATGCCACTTTTGCATTTAATATTCAGAACGTTGCCAATGCCGCAAAAGACGACGGCACTATCTTTTTCAAAGTCAACATGACACGCACACTTACGGGAACGACCATTACGGGAACTCCAGTCAACAACGTTAGAAACCGTTTTGTTGAAATCAACCTCGACCGGAAGAACAACGACCTGAAAATAGCCAGCGTCTATACGACCAAACTCAATGAAAAAGAAGAGCTGTGCAATTGGTGGAACAGTCTTACCTATAACTGGAAAGAGCTTTTAGGCAAAGAAATCGTCATTGCGGACGGAATTATGTTGAGCCAAATATCAATGGTGAACCCTACCGACTATATAGTAGCACAACCTGTGCTAAACCCTTTGGACAGTACTGTCATGAAATGGGAAGAAATCACTACAAAAAGTAATATCGATGTTTTGTTTTCGCAACTCAAAGCCATCACACAGCGGCAAAGCCTCGACGTGTCGAACAATCCTTCCATTTTCACTCTTGAACCGTTGAGCGAACTTACCGAACTGAATTTCCTGAACATTTCCAATACCAAAGTCAGCGACATTTCGCCCCTGCGCAATGCCAGCAAACTTACCAAACTCATTGCAAATCACACTGAAATCAATGACTTGTCACCACTTAAATACGATATAGTGCTGAAAGAGCTGGATGTGGCCAACACCTTTGTTTACGACCTGTCCGTACTCAATGCGCTTGTCAATTTGGAAAAGATTGATTTCTCCAACACTTTGGTAAGCCGTTTTGAAGACCTAAGCCCTTTCGTGGCATTGACCCATATCAACGCCAGCGGATGCCGCGTTGCTGACATTACTCCGGTCAGCGGTTTTGAGCATTTGCTTTGCCTTGACATCAGCCAGACCGCTGTTGTCGATATTATGCCCTTATCCAACCTGAAAGCCTTGCAAAGCCTCAATATTTCGGGCACTTCCATCAATAACCTCCTTGCGTTGAGCGATATGGAAAACCTGAAGGAAGTCAGCATCAGCAATACACGTATTAGTGATCTCACGCCGTTGAAACCACACAAACGCATCAGCAAGATTTATTGTGACAATTCCGGTGTTACAGTCACCGAAGCAAGTGCTTTCACAAAGGAAAATCCATCTGCACTCGTCATCTATGACACAAAAGCACTTAAAACATGGTGGGATGAATTGCCCATATACTGGAAATCCATTTTTGCCCAACAGGTGAAACTGAATACCGATCCGAGCACCGAGGAATTGCATCATATTATCAACATGACGGCACTTGACCTTTCAGGTAACCAGTACCTGCAAAATCTCATCCCCGTGAGCCGCCTCACCAATCTTCGTTCGCTGAACATTTCACATACCGAAATTACCGGCTTGACACCGCTTTCGGGCATGTCGAACCTTGAAGAACTCAATGTGGAATATACCTACGTGTCGAATTTGGGTCCTTTGGAGAATATGCCCAGCCTGAAGACATTAAATATCTCCGGAACACCGGTGAACGACCTGTCGCCTCTTGCCAACAACAACAATATTGACCTTATCGTTGCCGACAGCACATCTATTTCCGACCGCCACGTCGTTGCGCTGAAATCCAAGCAACCCAAAGTGACGGTTATCTACCAAACCCGTAAACTCAACGAGTGGTGGAGCTATCTTGACGACAGCTGGAAAGATATTTTCAGAAACCATGTGCCTTACAAAGGGGTGAACCCTTCTCCTATTGAACTTCAAAAAATCGTCGATCTTCGCGATATCAACATTGACACGAATGTGCCAGTACAAACTCTTGAACCCATCAGCAAATTCATTTGGTTAGAGATTCTTTCTGCCGGCAATCAAGGATTGCACGACCTGCTTCCTTTGCAAAACAAAAAATACCTGAAAGAGCTGTACTTGCAAAACAATCCGATCGACGACTTGAAAGCACTGGCTTCAGATACCGCTATGCAGGTGCTGAATGTGGAAAACACCCAGGTTGACGACCTTGCCAGCTTAGCCAATATGCAACATCTACGCATAATCAATGCCAGTGGCACGGAGATTCGCTCGTTAAAACCGCTTTCCAATCTTCAGGAGTTAGAAGAGCTGCTCATCAACAACACCAGCGTCAAGCATTTGTCGCCCATTGAAGACATTGCTTCACTCAAAGTGCTTAAAGTGTATAACACAAGGGTCAGGAACAAAACCATCCAGAAATTGCAGGAAAAACGTATCGATGTGAATATCGTATATTACTAAGCGCATTCCTAACCCTTGTCCAGCTTGATTTTTGCCCGTGACGTTATTGTTTCATCACGGTCTGTATCGATTTTCCGTTTGCGGTGACACATTCGACAAGATACAGTCCGGAAGCAAGTGCCGATAAGTCGATTTCAGGATGACGTGATGTGACCAACAACATGCCGTCCATGCTATAAACATTGACATTCAATACCTTATCGGAATTTATCACGAACTTGTCGATGACAGGATTGGGATATATTCTTGAAGCTTGTTCCTTTTCATGCAATGCCGTAGGCTCATTATCGATCAGCACATTGTCAAGATACATGTCGAGACCGTCACCACTCACCGCTTCAAACAAAAGAAAACCACAAGCCGGATCCGCATCGAATACAGCTTCATACTGATGCCATCCTTCTTCGCTTTCAATAGGACTTAATGCCGAACAACGGTGTATTGTTGTCAATAGCGTGGCATCTTCAAGGCTTGCCTTGCTATTGTAATACACGTTAATACGATCGGCTTTATCGGGCATTTCAGCAGTACGAAACACATGGAAACGCACCAAATTTTGAGTCGGGTCAAGCACTACTTTCTTGCTTTCCAGAACAGATGTGGCACCGGCATGACTTTGTGACGCTCGATAGGTCATCATACCAGAACTGTTATTATAGGGCTGACACACAGGCGTTTGCCCATTATTCGTCCATTTCCATTGAACCGCATCATTATCAAGTACAAACCAGTCGTATCCCACGATGCTTTCCTGTTCAAAATCCTGAAAATAAGGAAGGTTCATTTCGGGAACCAATGAATAACACCAAAATGTAACCATGCTGGTCTGGCAGTTGTGTGTGGAATGTACAACTATATCAATCCAACTGATTTCATGTGCATTTAATTCTGGAAGCATTGTGGCAAAGGCATCGAAACGAAGCCGCTCACCCGGAGCTATTGAAAAACGAGTAGTCTGCTGACCGTTGAGATAAAATCTCGCATTGGTAAAAAACTGGTCATTTGCTGAAAGTGTAAGCGTAGCCGTATCGTAGCCCATATTGTCAACAACGAACCGAAAATGCGCCTCATCACCGACATACACACTCATCGTATCATTGGTGATAGGTGTAGCCATAAAACTATACTGCTGCATCATTTCAATGCGAAAATCATCAATACTCAAATACCAAGCTCCTTCTTTTCGGGTGCAATGAATGCCAATGTAAGGAGCAAAAGTGGTTTCGCTTTCTATTGCGACCGAAAACTTCTGATAATCAGGAAGATTAATTTCGGCAGACGGCAACAGTACCTCGGTCATCATGTCAGGGGTCGGCAGGCTGCCTTGAGGCACATAGCCATAACGCATCTCTAAATCGAAACTGCCATCGCTAATCGCCCAAAACGAGAAATCATAATGAATACCTTCTATCAAATCGGTTTGGATGTACATCCACGACTCATCGGCATTGGCAAAAGCATACCATTCACCTTGGTGTGGCACGCGATTGTGGTCTTTATCAAGATGCCCGCAGACAAAGCTACTGTCAGGGCTTTTCCAACCCACAGGGACCTGCATATCTTGATTGCCGTATTCAAATCCGTCATAAAAAATGGTTTCGGCAGAAGCCGTTGCGACCATTACCAACAAAACTAAAATAAGTACCGGTTTTTTCATAGTATTCAAATTTTGGGAGCAAAAATAATCATTTTCAGAAAATAGCAAAATGTAAAAGGTATAAAGCTTCATCATAATTAAGAAACTGTTTTGAAATGCTATGCATTCAGCGTAGCTAATCCTTACAACAATATTAGTATTCAATTATTCGAATCGTAGCTTCATCTCCTTGCAAGGAGATCTCAAACAGATTCTGGATCATTGTCCAGAATGACGTGTTTGGGACAACTAAGATAAGATAGCCTTGTATGTCCGATTGAGCTGTATCATCCCGCTTTATCAGTACCACTCATGCCGGACCTGATCTGGCATCTCCCTATTAGCGATAATACCTTAACTAGGATAGCTTCATCTCCTTGCAAAGAGATTCCGTGTAGGTCTCAAATCAGGTTTGGGACATGGCACGGAATGACAATGTTTGGAATGACATAGCAAGGTATGGACTCAACTCGAAATAAATCAAAACAGTTTCTAAGGATAATAATAATTGGCGGAAATCTGACTTCCGATTTTACTATGACCAATACCTGGATTCGGATTGCGTAATAAAGAATCAAACAATAAGTCCAATTTGCCGATCCCTTTTTCGGATTTCAAATAGGGCATCTGTTTCGTTACACAAAAAATTGTACCTTTGGCGCATATTAGGTGCCCATGGACGAAATAACGAATAAATGGCTAGTCATTGTCAATCCTAAGGCTTGCCTTGGAAAAGCAGAAAAGGACTGGCCCGAAATCAAACAAATACTCATCGACGAAGGGTTTGACTTCGAT
This sequence comes from Bacteroidales bacterium, assembly GCA_029983675.1. Taxonomy (GTDB): domain Bacteria; phylum Bacteroidota; class Bacteroidia; order Bacteroidales; family F082; genus Limimorpha. The sequence continues at coordinate 51,641 of JASBYY010000013.1, forward strand.
GCTATTGTCACCGAATACCCGCGTCATGCCATAGAGTTGGTGCGCGACAACATCACCGAAAAGGGCTATAAGAAAATCATTTCTGTTGGCGGTGATGGCACCAATAATGAAATCATCAATGGCATTTTCCTACAGCAACGCTATGCGAGCACCGAAATCACCATGGGTGTCATCCCTGTTGGTACGGGCAACGACTGGGTGCGCACTTTCGATTTTCCGCTTGACTACCGCAAAATCGTAAAGATCATCAAGGCGAAACAAGTGTTTCAGCATGACATCGGAAAGGTTACCTACTTCAACGATGGCGACCCCAAGGTTCGGTATTTTCTCAATGCTGCCGGGACAGGTCTCGATGAAATGGTGTGTAAAAAGACCAACATGCTGAAAGAGAAAGGCAAAGGCGGCAAACTGAATTATCTTCTTAGTGTGGTTACCAGCTTGTTGAGGTTCAAATGCACCAATCTGAAAATTGAAATCAATGGGGAATCGGTTTTTAATGATGCCATCCTCAGCCTTTCGTTAGGCAACGGACGCTACAATGGAGGTGGCATGATGATGATGCCCAACGCCATACCCGATGACGGCATGTTTGACATCACAGCCATACGAAAATTGTCACTATTGAAATTCATCTTCAACGTTACGAAAGTGTATGACGGTTCTTTTGTCACTAAATTCAAGGAAGTTTCAGTTTTCAGAGGCGAAAAGGTTCGTATTACTTCCAATCCGCCGCACAAACTGCTGCTTGAAACAGAAGGTGAAACACTTAATAACTCACCTTTTGATTTCGAAATGCTGCCCAAAGCCATCAACATGGTTGTCAAGCAGAACGCCATCCGAAAGACCCATCTTGATGCCAAAAAGCAGGAGCAGAACGGTACGCATCAAGGACTCTTGCAGTGGATCATGTCAAAAAGGAAATAAGTACGGTGTTTACAACTTGACAATGCCGCCGTCAATCATTAATAATTGAACATTAATCAATAAAAATACAGCCATGATACAAATCGATCAAGTTAATTTCAACAACAAGCATGTCGTTGTCCGCGTTGACTTCAACGTGCCATTAGATGACAACTTAAACATCACTGACGACACGAGGATGCTTGCGGCCTTGCCAACCATCCACAAGGTCATTGGCGACGGAGGTATGATTGTGCTCATGTCGCACCTCGGCCGTCCTAAAAAGAATCCCGATCCCAAGTTTTCACTCAAACCCGTCCAAGCCCATTTGGAAACCTTACTGGGTAAACCTGTCGCTTTTGCCGACGACTGCACCAAAGCGGCCGATAAGGTAGCTGCCATGAAACCAGGCGAGGTGCTGCTTCTTGAAAATCTGCGTTTTTATGCCGAAGAAGAAGGCAAGCCTCGTGGAATAGAAAAGGGTGAACCCGGCTATGATGAAGCTAAAAAAGCCATCAAATCCGCACAAAAGGATTTTGCAAAAATGCTTGCCGGATATGGTGAGTATTATATCAATGACGCTTTTGGAACGGCACACCGCGCTCATGCTTCAACGGCACTCATCGCCGACTACTTTGACACCAACCACAAAATGTTCGGCTATCTGATGGGAAAAGAAGTGGCCGCCGTCAATAAAGTCATGAACGAAATTCAACACCCTTTCACTGCCATTATGGGCGGATCCAAGGTCTCTACGAAAATCGAAATCATCGAAAACCTGCTCACCAAAGTCGATAACCTCATCCTCTGCGGCGGCATGACCTACACCTTTAAAAAGGCACAAGGCGGAAAAATCGGCGATTCAATTTGCGAAGACGATAAACTGGATCTTGCCTTGGAAATCGTGGAAAAAGCCAAACAAAAAGGTGTGAATCTGTATCTTTCAGGCGATGTCGTCGTGGCTGACGACTTCTCCAACGAAGCCCACACACAGGTATGCGATCCGATGAACATTCCCGATGGCTGGCAAGGCATGGATTGCGGTCCAAAAACCTGCGCCTATTATGCCGGCATTATCAAACAATCGAAAACCATACTTTGGAACGGTCCCTGCGGTGTATTTGAGTTTGACAACTTTGCCAAAGGATCACGCATACTGGCAGATGCCATCGTAGAAGCGACAGCCAACGGTGCCTACTCACTCATAGGCGGCGGCGACTCGGTTTCATGTATCAATAAATTCGGTATTGCCGACAAGGTTTCATACGTATCGACAGGCGGCGGCGCACTGTTAGAAGCTATCGAAGGAAAGGAACTACCCGGTATTGCCGCTATTAAGAAATGACCTGAAGCACATCGTTTTATCGGTTCTTACTCATCGGGAAGCATCAATTAAGGGATAAAGGTTTTGACCTTTATCCCTTTTCTATTTTTACTGTCATGTTTCGCCAACTCGCCGAACGAAAATCCGACAATTCGCCGAATAACAAAAAAAGTTTTATTTTATGTACCAATAAATCAGAAAGATATGAACAAAAATGAAGACACCTTTTTCTGAAGGATTAATCACTGCCAAAACATCACTTCTGTAGTTTCAATTTGCAGCTTGGCTTTGCGTCCCATAATAATGGCTCTGTTGTCGGAAAAATGTCCGGCAGGAAAGCCACAGCACAATGGGTAGCCGTATTCAGCCGTATAGTTGGCTACAATGACTTCCGCTGACACGCCGAAAGGTATGGTATTATCGTGCATATCGGTCATGCCACCTACGATAAGTCCGGCCAAACTGCTTAGTTTTCCAGCTCTTTTCAATGCAAGCACCATTCGGTCGATATGGTAAAGATACTCGTCCAAGTCTTCTAAAAACAGCAGTTTTCCTTTCAAATCGGGAAAAATATCAGAACACAACATACTGTACAACACAGATAAGTTACCGCCGACAATCTCTGCTTCAACAGTTCCCAAACGATTCATTGAATGAGATGGAAAAATATAATGTAATGGCTTTCCAGTCAGTGCATCATGTAACGATTGCAAAGCCAAATCGGAATTATCCAGCACATTGATAGGCATAGTGGCATGAAGACTTTCATAACTCAAACTTTGCATTTTACCATGAAACACAGTACTGTCACTATAGCCGATTATCCATTTTGGATACTTATGGAACAATGTAAAATCAAGATTATCAACAATATGCAGTCCTCCATACCCGCCTCGAACCAACCATATTGCTGCAATATCACTACGATCGAGATAATCCTGAAAGACTGCGGCACGCAAGGCATCATTTCCTGCATACTGATTACAAACGGCAAAAAGACGATCGTCATACACCACTTCAAAACCTTGGTGTTGTAACCAAACAACGGCTTTTTCTATTTCTTCAGGAATAATTCTTCGAGCTGGAGCTACCAAAGCAATGCGGGCTTTTTGCGGTAATATGTTTGGAGATTTCATATCCTTTATCAATTATTTATCCTGTTCATTTATGCCATCTCTGACAATATCTTCCTCATCGATTTTTTCACCGTCATATTTACGTTCCACCCCTTGAACATAGGTGATTTCGAAAAATAACTCTCCCGTATCGAGATATTTTTTCCATGCACCATGACGGATGCCTCCAGCATAAGTTTCCCATTCACGTATTTTTCCATTTGGATAATAATACACATGTTTACCATCAGGAAAACCACTATTATAAGTGCCTCTGAAAGCCATTTTTCCGTTGTCGAAATAACTTATCCATTCTCCTGATTTTCTGTCGTTTCTATACTCACCTTCTGAACGCACATTGCCATTTTGCTCTACCCATCTACCTACTTTCATTCCATCGAAATAGGTTCCAGAAACCACAAGCCGGCCTTGATAATCCAATTCCTTATAGACACCCTCCAATACACCTTTCAAATATGACTCGACACGGGCCAATTGACCGTTATCATGATACCATTTCCACTCACCGTCAGGCTGCCCTTCAACATATACTCCCGACTGCTCTACCTTTCCATTCTGATAATAATATGTCCAACGGTCTGATTTCAATCCATCAATAAATAATCCATTGGTTTTCAATGTGCTGTCTAAAAAAAACTCTTTGTAAATACCACGTCGCTTGCCATCGGTGTCAATAATGCCACTGTCGGTCAGCACATCGTCATGATAGGTTTGCGAAGCCGTAACTTGTCCGTTGCTATCGTATTCTCGCCATACTCCTTCACGTTTGCCATCGCGGAACGATGCTTCACGTCGTACTTTTCCATCAGGATAATATTCCCGTTTGATTTGCAGAGGCTTATATGCGCTTTCTATTGACTGTTCCACATCATTGGCAAACTTTTTTATCCTACATAGATTGCCTTTTTCGTCATATTCCTTGTACAATCCGTTGCGTTTACCGTGACAATAATACATTTCTGTATGTAGTGTCCAATCGGGATAAAAACTTTTCCAATAACCATGCTTCAAACCATCCTCATCATAGCGATTCAGAACTTCCCGGCCATTCACATAACCACGCTTGTAACTCACGATTTCTCTCAAAACACCCATAGTATCAAAAACAGGTGAAAAACCTTCCTCATAACCATTCTTATATGGAATGACCTGCAACACACGTCTTTTTTTATCAAAACGCCGTCCTTGTCCCGACTTTACATCATTGACAAACGGCTCCTCCATGATGGCATCCGAAAGAAAAATAAAACGGCTGCCATTTTTGAGACCATTTTTATAATTGACAATAAGTGTGGTATCACCTGATTCGGAATAAAAATACCAAGGTCCATCAAGAAGAAAATCATTTCGGTTGCCCTCTGACTTCATTTTACCATTTTCATGATAAGTCTTCCAATATCCGTCAGGTTTTCCATCTCTTAGTTTCCCTTCACTCGAAACCGTTTCATCGGCATAATAAAAAGCATGGTACTCGGTTTGAGCTATTCCTCGAAGCCCAAACAAAGTAACAAACACTACCGTCGTTATGAATGATCTAAAAAATAACACAGCTATCCGATGACTTTTCTATGCAAAAATACATAATTTTGAACCATTCTGCCAATCTCTCATTCATATATTAATTAGTATGTTTTTATTTTATTTTTATGGATGACGGATGATTAATAGTTGTTGAATTGTTTGATAACTTTTCAATAAAAATCTTGCATTTCTGAAAAAGAATCCAAGGCATCGTGATTTGAATCACCGAACAAATTATTTATCAGTTGTTTTTTGTGTTCAACAAAAATCGTCCGATTTTCAAAACAGGTCGTAATGTGTCAACAAAAAACGACTTTTTTATGTTCATATCTGTTGAGAATCTTGAACAAATTATTCATTTTTGGTTTTTGTCAACATGATATTTATTTATACACTTATTGTAATAAAGTTATAAACATATTACTTGTTGATAACTCATTATAATATTGATTTTCATTATATTATAGATAAAATGTTGATTTTTATAAACGGATAAATTGCTCATTATAAATCATTAAAAGTGATTGTCCATATTAAAAAATCATACCTTTGCAGAATAATTATCAACAGGTGTAAAATGAAACAGATTATTCCTATAGCCTCCGATCATGGCGGGTATGAAATGAAGCAATATTTGATTGAAAAGCTGCAAGATGGCGGTTACGAAGTGAAAGATTTCGGGACACATAGTGCGGACAGTGTCGATTATCCCGATATGATTCATCCTTTGGCAAAAGCCATTCAAAACGGCGAGTATCCGCTTGGAATCATTCTTTGTGGCAGTGGTAATGGTGCTCAAATGTCGGCCAACAAGCATCCGCATGTCAGGGCTGCATTATGCTGGAATGTGGAATTGGCGCGTCTGGCAAGGCAACATAATGATGCCAATATTATCGCTTTGCCGGGAAGGTTTGTTTCGAAAGAAACGGCTTGGGAAATGATTCAGGTTTTTCTGACCACTGATTTTGAAGGTGGCCGTCATGAGAAAAGAGTTGCCAAAATAGAACAGATAGGGTAGTTCAATGGGCGAAAAGAGTACGGCATTCGAACAAGCCTGTCAATTGTCGTTCGACGAGGAACACTGGCAGAAAATCAACTATAGCACAAGTTGTTATGAACGCAACTATGCCAAAAGTCTTGCACATTACCGTAATATAGAGTTAGAAAAACAACGCGCTTACAAGTATCGTAACAGATCGATTCTTAATCTTGAAAAACTGCTTGTCGATTTTGAAACCCATTTCACCGACAATGGCGGCACTGTGCTGTGGGCGCGTCACGCCGATGATGCGCTTCAAATGATAGACGATATTATTGCGAAAAGCGGTGCGCGGTTTGTTGCACGATCCAACTCGTCCGTACTTGACGAAATAGGACTGAATAATCATCTGAAAAAGAAAAGCATAGATTTAGTAGAAACCAACATAGGACGTTTTATTTTGAACGTTGGCAGAATGGCCCCATATCATCCCATGTTCACTACTATTAATCTTTCGAAGGAAGAAATCAATGGGGTGCTGACCGAACATTTCAAGTTAAAATCAAGCAGTACTTCGCGCCAGATGGTGAACTTTATCCGTTATCAATTGTCGCAACAGATCGCCGATTGTAATGTAAGTATCACGGGTGCCAATTTTCTTATTGCCGATACGGGTGGTGTTGTCATCACTGAGAATGAAGGCAATATTCTGAATGCCACAAATACTTCGAAGATTAATATTGTTGTAGCTGGTATTGCCAAAGTTATTACATCAGCCGAAGACCTTTCAGTGTTGTTGCCGCTTCTTTCTATGCACGCACAAGGACAGAGAATGGCTACGATTAATAGCATAACATACGGACCATCATTAATGCAGGGTGATGAAAATATGATTGTTATTTTACTTGATAACGGTCGTACACGTGTTCTTGTCGATGAAAAACAACGTCAAATCATGTCGTGTATTCATTGTGAAGCATGTGCCAGTGTTTGCCCTGTTTACAAAAACATTGGAGGATATGCCTATAACAGTCCTTACATGGGTCCTTTGGGCATTATCATGACACCGCTGAAAGAGGGTACGAAAAAATACCAGCATTTGGCTTCTGCTTGTTCGTTATGTCGTCGTTGCACGGAGATTTGTCCTGTTGGTATTCCTTTGGACAATTTAATCTTGGAAAACCGTCATATTATTGCCAATGAACAGGTAGGAGACCCTAAAGCCGAAGCATTATTCAAGACGATGATACGACATTGCAAGTCGCGCAAAAGACTCGATTGTCCGCTATGGTTGAAGAAAATTGAAGTGAAGCGTTTTTTCCCGAAGTCAGGAAGTGAACCGTTGCCTCAGTTTGCTCCAAAATCGTTTAGCCAGATGTGGAAAGACGGAGAAGTGATCTAAGAGTATTTTTTCGATGAGTATCAAAAAATAAGAGGGTGACCAAAAAGGGTAAAATTTTGACTTAATGATTTTGTAACTTATTGATAATCAATATTAGTTTTTGCAAAAATTGCCCCAAAAAGGACTTTTTAGTCACCCTCGTCAATCTATTTTATTCTCTTCTCATGACTTTGATTATCTTACAACCATCACCCGTTTCGTATAGAAAACATCTTGCTTGCCCCTAATACGCAATAAGTAAACGCCTTCTGACAGACCTTTCACGCAGATTTCATTAGTATTCCGAACAATCTTCACCAATTGCCCAATGGCATTGTAAATTTGGACTTCGGCAGATTCGAGACCTTCTATCGTTATCTTTTCATTGGTCGGATTAGGATAGAGAATAACTTGGTCATTATCGACTGTGTTTTCGCTTATCTTGGTGATATCAAAGCCACTAAATGAAGGAAGGTAGTTATCCAAAAAGGGATTGCAGTTCGCAGACGCGCACCAATACTCATAATCTTCTGAGTGTTCCTGCCCTAACACCCAATCATCGAGTGCCTCTTCAAGAGACAGGGTCTTGTACACAAAACCCGTATGGCTTTCAATGGAAACGGTGTCAGCAAAAATCCAATATGGGAATTGGAAGTAAGGTGTAGGCTCAAACGGGACCGCCCATTCGATGGTGCCTTCATTATACGTGACAGGTTCATCATCAAACCAATCATTCGGCCCGTCATGATATTTGAAGGTGTTGAAATAGCAATGCCTTATGGTTCCGAAATTGCCTTCTGCAACGCCCATCCTCGGGGTTGGCGGCCAATAACAGGCATAGTCACCGAACCAGTCGCCAATATAGGAATAGCAGTTCTCTATGAGGCCATGATTTTCAATGGCCAGGCCACCGTATTTCGACATCCATTTCAACGAATCGGCCACCGAAGCGCAATTCTTGATGGAACCAAAGTTATACCAGACAAACAGGCCCTCGGGTTCGCAATAATGGTTGGGGTAAGTCAACTTGCCACACCTCACCATGCAATTTGTAATGACTCCATCATTCTTAAATCCGAACAAGGCACTTTCACGGTTGGCGCCGTCCTTGTGCATCTCGTCAATTTCGACATAGCACCGGTCGATGACATTTTGCCGCATCTCACTCCCCGTTTCAAAGGGGTCTGCGCTTCCGAAAAACTTACCATCACTTTCGTTACGCCCTTCGGAATACACATGGCGCAGCACCACATTTTCTATTCTTGCACCGTATAAGTTTCCAAAGAAGCTCTCAAAGTTCTCATAATTCGGATTATAAAACAGTATAAGATTGTTTACAACAAACCCGTTGCCATTAAAAGTACCACAGAATTTAAGCCTGTCGGGATTAGGAGTGCCAAGATTGGTGCCATCGGCAATGGGAATCCAAAGGGCAGCCGCCATATCAACATTTGCTTCAAGTGTCACCGTCTTCCCGTCGAAGTTGTTTGCATCCTGCCCATTGAGGCCATTGGTCACCGAAATGAGCCATGCCAAAGCCTCGGCGGAATACAGATGCACATCGCCGTTTCCGTCCTCCACATAGCCTGCGGGCTGCTCGGTCACAAGGTCGGTCCAATACTGCTCCGGAAGTTCCCTCTCCGGATTGAGGCGCCACGAGCCTTCATTTTCGTCTTGTTTATTGAGGAAATTCCAAGTAAAATGTGTGGGGTATTGGTTCTCGGGCAAATTGCCTGAAACATTTCTGACACGATTGACTTCGTATGTAAATGTGTATCCTACGCCAGAAGCTTGTCCGCAACAGCCCCCATTTTGTAAAAATACAGGGCGAAACCAGGGTCGTTGTGAATTATCCACTTGGGATGGTAGAATTGTTGCGGAAGACTTTGAGGAAATCACCAAAGGAACTATCAGAGGAAAGGGTATTAGAGAGAGAAAGAGAGGTAAGTAAATGGAAATGAGGGTAATTTGCGCCATATCTCGGTGGTTTGCATTGAGGGATAAAGTGCAGAAAGCGTGGATTTGTGCAGAAGTTCCGTTACCAAATCGTTAGTCCATTCTCCGAATGGTAACGAAGAGGCAGGAGAAGGTAACCGACAGAAGAGTATTCGGTAACTCACCTTTCCGTCGTTACGGTACTTATGCTTTGTACCACAATGTTTTGCGTAGCTGAAAACGCTTCGGTAACGGGTAACTTTGCCCATAAAA
>JASBYY010000014.1 GCA_029983675.1 Bacteroidales bacterium
CATGTATCACTCAGTGCCTCCGCAAAAGTTGCATTTATGTGTTGAATTTAGGTCTGTCTATATTCCTGAAATTGCAAAAACCATTATCAGAGGTGAAATTTTTCTGATCTCCGTCATAAATCACCATTGTTTTGTTGAGGTTTTCTTTCAACAAGGCTTTCAGATAATTTAGGTTTTTATCAATTTATTGTTCATTATTTAGCCAAGTTTGCGGTTGGAGTGAAAATTTGGATAAAAATACGATGATTTTGTTTTGTGAAACAATTTTGTTGGGAGGAGTTTGTTATATGCGCTAAGTTTGCCTTGTTGGGTGCTTACAGCAAGACCCACGGCTGCAAAATGAGGGAGGTACCTGCTGCTCCGAGAAACACCAACAGTCCTAAAAGAGTGAAAATAATGTGATAAAGCCGCAGCCAAACAAATTTTTGTCTAACTGCGGCTTTACTATGCCATTTTCTGACCATCAAAGTTGCTCCATGTTCCGCTTCACAAACTCGCTCAATTCCTTGCCTTTCAGCAGGTTTTTCGAGAGCAGGGCGAGATCGTAAATCTGACGAATGGCAGCCTCTTGCTCGGTCTCTTCCTTTTCTAACAATCCGCTGATGACAGGATGATTGGTGTTGAGTATCAGGGTGTAGCTGTCGGGCATGGATCCGTAGAACGACATGGGGCTGCCGCCCATGGCTTCCATATCCTTCATGCGCCGCATCCACTCGTTCTGTGTGACTTCCACCGGACTTCCGCCTTCGGCTTCGTTGCTGAACTCCACGTTGAAGCGCAGCTTGTCGATGACCTTTTCAAAGGCGGCCTTAAGGCTCTCTTTCTGCTTGTCGTCGAGTTTGGAGCCGGGTTCTTGGTCGTCTTTCTTGACGATGAGTTTGTCGATGGTGTTGGAGTCCACGCGGGCAAACAGGCTGTGTTCCTTTTTCTGTTCAAAGTTGGAGATGAAATGGCTGTCCAACAGGCCGTCCATCATCAGCACCTTGTAGCCGCGTGCCTTGGCGTTCTCGATGTTGCTGTACTGGTCGTCGGCATCGGTGGCGTAGAGATAGACGAGCATGTCGTCCTTGTTGGTTTGCGTGGGGGCGATGAGGTTCTTGTATTCCTCAATGGTGTGGAAATTGCCCTCGCTGTCCTTGAAAAGGAAGAATTTTTCGGCACGTTCAAAGAACTTCGGGTCAGAAATCATGCCGTATTCGATGAAAATCTTGATGTCATCCCAGTTTTTCTCGTAAGTCTCACGGTCTTTCTTAAAGAGTTCCTCTAATTTCTCGGCCACTTTCTTGGTAATGTAGGTCGAAATCTTCTTCACGCTCTGGTCGCTTTGCAGGAAAGAGCGGCTGACGTTGAGGGGGATGTCGGGCGAATCGATGACACCGTGCAGCAGCGAGAGGAATTCGGGCAGGATGCCTTCCACGCTGTCGGTGACGAAGACCTCGTTGCAGTAGAGTTGTATCTTGTTGCGTTGCAGCTCGTAACGGTTCTTGACTTTGGGGAAGTACAAGATGCCGGTGAGGTTGAAGGGGTAATCCACGTTGAGGTGGATGTGGAACAGGGGCTGACCGAAGTTCATGGGGTAGAGCACATGGTAGAAGTCATCGTACTCCTCGTCCTTGATGTCGCTGGGTGTTTTTTTCCACAAGGGTGCCACCTCGTTGATGATCCAAGGCTTTTCCACTTCCTTGGTCTTGGGTTTCTTGTCTTCTTTCTTGTCATTTTCTTCGCCGACGATTTCAGCGTCTTCCACGGGTTCTTCGATGGGTTCCTGCACTTTCTTCGTGCCGAATTGGATGGGGATGGGAAGGAACTTGCAGTATTTTTCCAATAAAGTGTGGATGCGGTCTTCTTCAAGATACTCCTCGGCATCTTCGCCGATGTAGAGGATGATGTCGGTGCCGCGGTCGCCCTTGGGGATTTCGTTCATGGTGTATTCCGGACTGCCGTCGCATTCCCAGATGACACCGTTTCCGCCCGTTTCGTTGCATGATTTCGAGATCAGCGCCACCTTCGACGACACCATGAAAGCCGAGTAGAAGCCCAATCCGAAATGTCCGATGATGTTGGCGGCTTCGGCTTCGCTCTGGGTCTTGAACTTGTTGATGAACTCCTCGGCGCCCGAAAAAGCGATTTGGTTGATATAGCGGTCCACCTCCTCGGCGCTCATGCCGATGCCGCGGTCGCGGACAGTGAGGGTCTTCTTTTTCTTATCGACTTCCACCTTGATGGTGAGGTCGCCCAACTCGCCGGTGAAAGCGCCCGACGAAGCCAGGGTTTTCAGCTTTTGGGTGGCATCCACGGCGTTGCTGATGAGTTCGCGCAAGAATATTTCCTGGTCGGAATACAAAAACTTCTTGATGACGGGGAAGATGTTTTCCGTCTTTACTCCAATATTTCCTGATTGCATGTTGTAACGGATTTTTATTTGATGCCTTGGTGTTGTCAAAATGCGTGCCATGCGGCAAACTGACATTTTGGCTTGATTTGGGGTGACAGGAGGCTGGAGACGTGGGTTGCTATTGCTTCGTAGTTATCCGCTGTTGCGCGATTGTATCCGTGACAGCGGATATTCCTAACGCCATGCGATGCAAACGCGTGGGAGCAAGGGTAGCTGTTTTTTCGTCCAACGATGGGAAACCTTTCCGTTGCAGAAAGCTGTCTAAGGGCTTTTGGGTTGTTGTCAGTCAAGAATCGGATCTGCCTGTCGCGTAGGGAGATGTTTTTTCGACAAAACGCTTGATAATTTGATAGAAAACCGTATTATTGCCATTGACTGAACATATATCTATGATTGTTTGAACATTTTTATTCAATAGATTGAACATTTTAGTATGATGAACTATAAAAGACCTTATTATCAAGATGTTGTAAATGGAGTTGATGAGTCAAGGCGTAAAATGTAGGTGCTGGAAAACCCATAAGTTTGGGGACGATGCCTCGAATCGGCCATTGGCGCGCATTTGGTCAATCAGTCGGGTGTTTGCGATTTTAGGGTCTATTATTGGCGTGACCATGCCGATGAGGTGGATTTTGTGTTGTCAAGAAACCGCAAAGTGGTTGCCATAGAAGTGAAGACAGGGCGGCGCCAAACCAATGAAGGCCTTCCCAAATTCAAGAATATGTTCCATCCGCACAAGGCCTTTGTTGTCGGTTCGGGAGGAATTTCAACGGAAGACTTCCTTACGATGGATTTGGAATGGCTGTTCAAGTGAAAAAAAGCAATGATTATCAAATGATTATCAGAGGAAAGATACATTAACCTTACTGTTTCAATTCGGCCTCAACTCATGGTTTTACTTGTTTTTGACCGAATGTCTATCAACTCAATTTGTTATCGGCAGGTTGAGTTCCTATCTTGCAAGTCAAGGTGAAAATAAGGGTGAAACGGACAAAGTGTAAAGCCTGCACTGTAAAGTTTCTTTACACCACTGTAAAGTTTCTTTACACTTTTTATTTTGTGTTATTTTGTTAATATACTGATAATCACATATATAAATAGTTTGGCACGAATCATGTATTAATGGGTGAAGAATATCATTGTATCATGAAGAAAAATACCACCATCCTCACAGCAACCCTGTTTATGTTGCTAACCTGTTCTTCGGCTTGGGCCCAATCTGTGGTCATGGGGCTGAAGGACTGCATGGAATACGCCGTGTCGCATTCCAACAAGGTCAAGATGCAGCAGGCCGACTACCGCGATGCGCAAATCAACCGCCGCGAAGCCATCCTCACGGCTTTCACGCCATCGGTCGAAGCGGGCAGCTATGCCTACACCAATTTCGGACGTTCCATCGACCCCGAGACCAACACCTACATCCGGACGACATCCTTTCACAACGGCTACAGCCTTTCGGCAGGCATGGTGCTGTTCAACGGCTTTCAGGCGGTGAATAACTTGAAAATCACTAAGATGGCCGAAAAAATGGGGCTTACGAAGACCCGACAAGTGCAAGATCAAATCTGTCTTGCCACCATGGAAGCCTATTGCAATGTGTTGTATTACACCGAGTTGGAGCAGGCGCTTCGGTCTCAGGTGGCGACTGCCGAATCGGCGCTTTTGCTGGCTCGCCGACAAGAGGAGCTGGGACAAAAATCCCATGCCGAAGTGGTGCAGATGCAAGCCGATCTGGCCGATAGCGACTACCAGCTGACCAACTGCCGCAATCGCCTTAACGATGCTTTCATCACCTTGAAAGATGTGATGCTGTGGCCGGTTGAGGATAGTTTGAAAATCGATTGTGCCCTGAATGCAAATCCGGTTTTCATGTTGGACAATGAAAGCGAAGGCCACGACCATAATGCCATGGTGGCGGAGGCGCGGCAAACCATGCCGCAGGTGTTTTTGGCAAGGGGTAATATGGAAAACGCCCGTGTCGCCCTCAATACGGCGCGTTGGCAGATGCTGCCTCGTCTCTCGTTCTATGGCGGGTGGTCGTCGAGTTTCTTCACCTATCCCGGTCAGGCGGGTTATGTGGCGACCCCGTTTTTCGAACAAATCAAGAACAACCGGGGACAGTATGTGCAGCTCTCCCTGAACATTCCCATCTTCGACCGTCTTTCGCGGTGCTCGAATATCGCACGGAAGAAGAACGCCTACCACCGTGCCGTGGCGGAATACGAACAGGCATTGCAGGAAGTGGAATCCGAGGTGAGGCGTGCCGTCGCCGACCGCAACGGCGCATCCAAGGCGTTGAGCCAAGCGGAGGCGAGGGCAGCGCTTCAAAAGGAAGCCTACGCACTGAATGCCAAAAGCTTTGAAAACGGACTGATTTCGGCTATCGAATACCAGACCGCATCGAACAGCTACCTCAACGCCCTTGCCGAAGCACTGAATGCAAGACTTCAGTATTTCATCAAGAATAGCGTGGTGAATTATTATAAAGGTAGTGCTTATCTTGAACAGTTTTGAATCGTATTAACCTTTGAATAAATATTTTGAATGATGGAAAACATGGATCGTGTAATAGAACAGAAAAAAGGACTGCGTGTGGCGTTTACCAAAAAAGCCTTGCCCTTTTGGTTGGGCGCTTTTGTGCTGGTTTTCATTTTGTGGCTGATTTTCAGAGATAATGCCAAGACCTTGCGTGTCAATGCCGACAGCATCAGCACTGGAACAGTCGCCCGCGGCGAGTTTAACGACTATATCCGTATCAGCGGACAGGTGGCGCCGATAACCACCATACAGATCAGTCCGTTGGAAGGCGGCGTGGTGCAGGAAATCATCACCGAAGAGGGCAGCCGGGTGAAAAAGGACGACGTCATCCTGATTTTGAGCAACGAGAACCTCGACTTGCAAATCCTGAATGCCGAGGCTGACTTGGCGGAGAAGGAAAACATCTTGCGCAACACCATGATATCGATGGAGCAGCAGAAGCTCAACGTGGAGCAGGAAAAGCTACAGCTGCAAGTGGAGGTGCGCCGTTGCAAACGTGCTTACGAGGCGCAAAAAAGCCTTTATGCGGAAAAATTGGTGGCCAAGGAAGCGTGGCTGAAAGCCGAGGAAGACTATATGCTGGCGACAGACCGGCTGAAATTGGTGCAGCACCGCGCCAAGCAAGACAGCTTGTACCGTGGCGTGGAAATAGAGCAAATGCGCGAGAGCCTCGGCAATATGCGTCTCAACATGCAGATGATACGCAAACGCAAGGACAACCTCACTATCAAAGCTCCCATCGATGGCGAACTGGGTTTGTTGGACGTGGTGCTGGGACAGTCCGTCGGTTCGGGCGCACGTATCGGACAAATCAACAACTTGGACAGCTATAAGATTGAAGCCCAGATTGATGAGCATTATATCGACAGGGTGAACGCCGGTTTGGCTGCCGTTTTTGAGCGTCAGAATGAAAAATTTCATGCCGTCATCCGGAAAGTCTATCCCGAAGTGCGTGACGGCAAGTTCAAGGCAGACTTCAAGTTCGAGGGGCAGCAGCCTGAAAATATCCGTAGCGGACAGACCTACTACCTGAACCTGCAATTGGGGCAGCCCGAAGATGCCGTGCTGCTGCCGCGTGGGTCGTTCTATCAGAAGACGGGAGGAAAATGGATTTATGTGCTGTCGGACAACGGCGACAAAGCCGTCAAGCGTGAAATCCGCATCGGCCGCCAAAACCCGCAGTATTATGAGGTGATAGAAGGCCTTCAGCCGGGTGAAAAGGTAATCATATCGGGCTATGATAACTTCGGCGACAACGATGTGCTGATTTTGAAATAAACGGTTTGCGCAAAAATAATAAAGTCATGAAATCCTACTTGAAATTTTTATCTCGCAACAAACTCTACACCTTTATCGAGGTGGTGGGCTTGGCGGTTGCATTGGCCTTTGTCGTGTTCATCAGCGCTTTTGTCCTGCAGGAACTGGGCTATGACAACGCCATGAAAAACACAAAGAATGTCTATGTCATGAAAACCGGTCAGTACTACGGCAATTCTGCAACCATCAAAGAACAGTTGAGTAAAGCTCTGCCCGAAATAGAGGGATGTTGCCGTATGATTGCTACGGCGTCGATGGGTGGTGTGAGGCTCTCCTATACACAAGACGGGGAAGAGTTCAAGCAAAATGCTCTCGGTGTGGATGCCGATTTCTTTCAGTTCTTCACCTTCCCCTTCGTCGAAGGCGACCGGGACAACGCCTTGCAGATACGGGATGCCGTGGTAATATCGAGAAGTTTCGCTGAACGATGCTTTAGCGACAAAAATCCATTGGGACAGCGGCTGAGGGTCAATATTGATGAAGGGTCTGTTGACTTGACCGTGACGGGGGTGTACGAGGATTTTCGGAACACGGTGTTCCCCAAAGTGGACTTCATCTACCGTATCGAACAATACGAGACCTTTTATCCGAACCTGCTGCGTAACGGAAACGGAACCACGGTGCTGTTCTTTCGTCTTGTGCCCGGAACAGACCTTCCGGCGACAGAGGAAAAAGCGTTGAATGTGCTGAAGGAGAAAGATATGCTCTTTCAGTGCGGTATGTTTAAGGAATTCACTTTTATCCCTTTCCGGAAAATCCATTTCCATTCAGACGGGAGCAGCCACCCTTTTGAAGGCATCATCAATCTGAATTTCGTGTACCTTTTTCTGGCCGCCGGCATCTTGCTGCTGGTGTTTGCCTTGCTCAATTATATCTCGCTCACTGTGGCGCAAATAGGCTTTAGGGCGAAGGAGATGGCAACTCGCCGTTTGCTGGGAGAACAAAAGGGCGGCATCGTCTTCCGCTATATCAAGGAAGCGTTTCTGCTGACATTCTTCGCTTTCGGCATTGCGCTCTTGCTGACTTCTTGGTTAGAGCCGCTGTTCGTTCGGCTGATTGGCAAGGATGTGGACTTGTTTGGGCATGTCAATGCCATAGGCGCCGGACTGATCGCGCTGCTGCTTGTTGTGCTCTCTCTTTTGACCGGCATCTTGCCGGCTATGCTGATGCTGCGTTACCAGCCCATCGACGTGGTGAAAGGAAACTTCGCCGATGGCGGCCGTATGCACTTGGGACGAATCTTCATTGGTCTCGAAAGTGCGGTAACGATGGCTACGCTCTGTGTCGTATTCGCAATGTTTCTGCAACTTCGTCACATGGCGAATCAGGATAGAGGCTACGATAGGGATGAGGTGATTTCAGTGGTGGGTGCCAAGGAATACGCCGATTACGGGGTTGACGACCTTCGCGCCTTGCCTTTCGTGGAACAGATCGGCCATGTGCAGTTCTCCCCCGTGAGCTTCGGGCGCTCTTCTTGGGGCTTTGACTATAAAGGCGAGCACATCAATATGGAAATGTATATCGGCGACACAACGGCTTTCAATCTGTTAGGTTTTCGTGTCCTCAGCCGAAACGCCACCCCAGCGAATAATGCTATGTGGCTGACCGAAAGCACCATGCGGCATCTCGGTGTCGATCTGTCATGTGACCATTTGGTTCTTGGTAGCGGTGATTATACTGTCTGCGGTGTCATCCGTGACTTCCGGCGTGGCGACCTCTCTGCAGAGGAAACAGCAGGAATTAACCTTTGCTACTATGTGCAGGACGTCAGCGAAGAGGAAGCCCGACAGAACCTCCGGCAGCTGCTCGTAAAGGTCAACGGTAGCACAAAGGAGGCTGTCAAGGCACTCGAACAGTTCTACCAAGACAGGCACATCGAGAACAATATTAGCGTTCGTTCCGTGAATGCGGAAATCGCATCGATTTATGAGCACGAGAACAACAACATGCAGATGATAGTGTTCTTCTCCCTCTTGACCCTCATGCTTTCCGTGATGGCGTTGGTGGCGATGAGTACCTACTATGCCAAGCAGCAGGCTCGGAATGTTTCCATCCGCAAGGTCTTTGGCTTTGAGCGCAAGGATGTGTTTTTCAGCATGTTGAACAATTTCCTGAAAATCATTCTCTATGCTGCCCTGTTTGCCATACCCTTGGGCTACGTGATGGTGAAGCTCTGGTTGCAGGACTATAGCTATCGCATCGGCAACCACTGGTGGATTTATGCTGCGGTGCTGTTGGTGGTGCTATTGGTATCGGCTTTGGCCATCAGCGTGCAGGCCATCCGCCTGATGAACACCAATCCTGTGAAGACCTTGCAGAAGGAGTGAACGGCGATTGGATTGTTGTAATATATTGATTAATAAAATATAATAGACCATGAAATCCTACCTGAAGTTCTTATCCCGCAACAAACTCTACACCTTTATCGAGGTGGTGGGGTTGAGCGTGTCGATGGCATTTGTCGTCATTATTTTCTGTTACCTGAAGCAGCAATATGCGATTACGAAAGAAAATCCGCAGTATAAAAACATCTATGCCGTGGGTATTGAAGGCGAGCTTATCGGTCTTACCTACGGCATTAAGGATGCCGTTTTGAGCGCGGTGCCCGAGGTGGAGGCTGCTGCGCGTTATGCGGCTTGGGGACCTGCCGTCTTGGTGCATTGGGGCGACCAAACCGCTTCCTGCATGGTGGCGGCTACCGACCGCGACTTTTTCCGCTTGTTCCCCTATTACTGTTTTTCGGAGGGTTCGGCTGATGCCATCAACGACCATTCCGCTGCCATAGTTTCTGAGGCTTTTGCCAAAACCTTATCCGCTGACGGACAGGTGGTTGGAAAGTCTGTCAAAATAGGCGGTCAGGATTATGTAGTGGCTGCTGTGATAGAGAATTTCGGGCAAACCCTGTTCACCCCTTGCGATGTGTTTGTGAACATCGAAGGCTATGCAGGGGCAAGCCAATGGCGGAAAAATCCTTTTGACAGCTTCGGCAACGTGCATACCTTTATCAAAGTGCGGGAGGAGGCCGAAAGAACCGTCATAGACAGTAAGATGAATGCCTTGTATGCCGAAAAAATGGATTTCTACGGCGATTCGTTTTTTCCCAAGGGAATGCTCATTCGCCTTGATGAAATGTTTTTCAGTTCTGTTTGGGGTGGAGGTCTCAACAAAGGCAATTTGCAACTGATGCGGATTTTGCTGGTGGTGGGCTTGCTGATATTGATTTCGGCAGTGTTCAATTACATCAACCTCAATGTGGCGCTTACCGGTAAACGTGCCAAGGAGATGGCTATGAGGCGCTTGCTTGGCTCGTCGAAGCCCGGCGTCGTTATGAAGTATATCGCCGAATCACTGCTTTTCACCTTGGGCTGTTGCATTATCGGGGTGCTGATGGCTTACGCTTTGGTGCCTGCCATGAACACGCTGATACGGAGCGATATAGCCATCAGCGTGGGACTTACTCCGAAATACCTGCTTGAATACGCTGCGATGGTTGTTGTCATCGGCATATTGGCAGGATGGCTTCCCGCCATGTTCATTGCACGCTTCAGCCCTATGGACGTGGTGCGTGGCAGGTTCAGGCTGCGTAGCAAGATGTATTTCTCAAAGGTGTTCATCGTGCTGCAAAATGTCATTGCCATTGTACTCATTGCTGTCACCTTTACCATGCAGCTGCAAATGAGGCATTTGCAAAACCGTCCCATGGGATGCAACACACAAAACCTGTATTTTCTGAATACTGCTGCCCTATGGAACAGGCTCTCGCCGCTGATGCAGGCTGTGGAGCAGATACCGGGCGTGAAGCGGGTGGGGCTTGCTTCCTGCATTCCGGGCTGTTTCACAAACCTGCAAGGAAGCGAGGATGCCGATGGCAATGAGATACAATACTGGATGATGCGCTGCGACACAACGGCGTTCGACATGTTGGGGTTCGACCTGAAGGAACGCTATTCCGAACCGGTGACACAGACCGTCTGGTTTACGGAGACCGCTGCCAAAGCGGCAGGCTTAACGGCTGATGCCAAGGATGTTGTGATGAATGCATTGCGCGACCACACCGGCGACATAGGCGGTTTGGGTGGCATTGTGGGCGACATCGCCGTGAGAAGTGCCGAAAACATGTCCGACAAGGATTATGCCATTGTGAACATCATCGGCCGTGACGACTTTTGGGGTGGGCTGTTGATTGAGACCTCCGACAGCCATGTGGAAGTGACTCAGGCAATCAAGAAAGTCTATTCCGACTTTTCAAACAAGACATACGGCACCTACGTAGAGCCTTATGTGAATGCTTACGTTGACGATGTTGTCAGCGGAAGCCTTGCCGCAACCGCCCGAAAGATGCGTTTGATAGAGTTGTTTATGACCGTGGCGGTCATCCTGTCATTGCTGGGTTTGGTGGCGATGAGTGCTTATTTTGCTTCGGAACGTAAAAAGGCCATAGCCATTTCCAAGGTCTTTGGTGGCACCATGGAGAGTGAAACCCGAAAAAACCTGCGCGATTATCTGCTGATACTGGCAATTGCCAATCTCATAGCCATTCCGCTGGCGGTGTGGGCTTGCAACAAGTACCTGCTTGATTTTGTTTACCGCATCCGGCTCAGCCCTTGGATTTTTGTAGTCACCGTGCTGATTTCTTTCATCATTGCCATCGCCTCTGTCCTCTGGCAGATTGTTTCGGTGGCGAGGGTCAATCCCGTCGATGTGTTGCAGAAAGAATAAGTATATGTTGTAATTTATTGATTATAAGTATATTGTAATGCTTGTTGTAAAATAACAGAAAAAATGATGAAAATATTTGGAAAAATAGAGATTTATTGCTATTTTTGCAAACACAAATAATCTAATATTCAACTTATTAATTAAATTTTGTCCGTATGAAAAAAGTTTCAGAAAAAGCCAAAACACAAGAGTTGTTAGAGTCTCTTAATGGCGATTCGCTAAACAAAATCAAGGGAGGAGAAACCTTGATAACAGGTTCTTCCACTGATAGGGTTTGTTCAGGAGGTTGTGGATCCACTAGAGGTTGGTCTCAGCAATGAAAGAGACAGGGCGTATCAAAAAAATAATTCTTTGGACTATAACACGTCTGGAAAGAGCGTTGTTGTTCGCTGAATTTGATATGAATCAGTTTTTGTGCGCCCTTGATTTATGTTTATGAATGGTATATTTCGGGAAATATTTGTTGATGATTGTTTGCACATCTTTTGTGTAGATGATTTTGAAATTTTTAAGGTGAATGGTGGGGGTAATAAAAAAGAGGAAGTATTTGACAAAATAAGACAAATAAAAGGCAACAAATTAAAGCAAAAAGAAATCGAAGTTGAAACTTTGGATTTTGAATCGCAAGTTCTTAATGTAATAGGTGTAGATTTGGTAAATGGTTGCAATTTGGCGTGCAAATATTGCTATTTATCCGCTTCTTCTATTGGGATTAAGAAACTTTCTGAAAACAAATTCTTAGATATTCTGAATTTTTTGCACGAAGAAAAAAATCATAAGGTTGTTTTTGTGTTTTCTAGTGGAGGAGAAAACACATTAAACTTTGATTTAATGAAAAAGATACCTTTTCTTTGCAGAGAAAATGGCTTTTTAGATTGTTCTTTTGACTTGATTACAAATGGAACAATTTTTACAAATGAGATGATTGATTTTTTTAAGTCTAACAATTTTACATTACATATAAGTTTAGATGGTGATAAAAAAACAAATGACAAGAATCGTGTGTACCCTAATGGGAGAGGCTCTTATGATGATGTTTATGATAATTTGTGTTTGTTGAAAGAGAATGGTTTGGCTTTCTCATGCAATGTGCTTCTTCAATTTGATAGCGATAATGTGATTGAAGTTTTTCAATTTTTTGAAGAAAACAAAATCCATTTTAATTATGATTTTCCTGTTGATTCTTTGGATGGTCGGTTTATTCCAGACACTAGTGGTCTTGATCAATGGCTAATGCAATTTGAAACAATTATGGATTTCTACAAACAACGCATCGAGAACAATTGCTCAGTATACGCTGATAAATTAATAAAAGATATCAAAAGAATTCATTTTGGTGTTACCAATGGGTTCGCATGCAATGCCTCTATTGACTCGATTCATATAGGAATAAGCGGCTCCATATATCCTTGCAGTTACAATTCTGGTTCAGAGGAGTTGTGTATTGGCACTATTTATTCTGGACTTGATTATGATAAGATTGTAAAGAGTAAATTGTATGCAAAACAAGTTGACTGTTACGATAGCTGTAGAGAATGTTGGATAAAGTATTTGTGTTCGGGTGGTTGCTTTGGATTGAAATGGGTAAGTGGTGGAGACACGGATAAACCAACCTCTTATAATTGCATGATCAAAAAGAGCTATTGGGAAGCTGTTGTTAAGCTATATATTAGGCTTTCTCGATACATAAAAGAAAATAGTTTATTTGATTACAATAGTTAAAGGTGCGAAATGAAGAGTAAGAATATATGTTTGTTTTATGTAGTGTTGTCATTATTGAATCTTTCAATAAGTCAATGGCTTTCTGCTCAGGAGCCTGTATTGAGCGATTCTCTGCTTATTCGATTGGATGAGATTTCAATCACCGCCCACAACGAGTTTGTTCAGCGCAAGCCTGACGGGTATGTGGTGCAAATTGCAGGCAACGTTGAGACAAAAGGGCGTGAGACGTCCGATGTGCTTAAGCAGTTGCCAGCCTTGCTCGTCAAGGACAACGCCTTGGGCATGATGGGCAAGACGGGCGTCGTTGTTTACATGGATAACCGCATCGTGCGCCTTGAAGGGCAAACCTTGTTGAACTACCTGAACTCTTTGCCGCCTGATATTATCAAGAGTGTTGAGATTCTGACCACGCCGCCTGTACGATATGATGCCGCAGAAAACGTTGGCGTGGTCAACATTGTGACGAAAAGAAACATCCTGCCGGGATGGAAGGGAAATCTTCGGGCAGGGTGCTTGAAAAACACCTATTCAGCCTACACCGCATCTTCTTTCCTCAACTATCGAGGCAAAAAGTTCTTCTTGGATGCAAACCTGTTTTACAGCGACTTTTCCTCCTTGAACCACACCCGTTATGCAGCGTTCTTTCCCAACGAAACCATGGAGGTTTCCAATCCCAAGAAATGGAGGAGTTCGGAAAGTACGTTGCATTCTGTTCTGGGCTATGAATTTGGCGACAAAACCATGGTGGCGTTCGATGTCTATGTGCCCTTATACAACCGGAGCCTCATCACTGATATTGAAAACACAACACGTTTCCTCGGTTTGCCGGGTAACGTGACGGATTCCACCCTGTATTCGAACGGGGCGATCCACAACACCAACAACACCATCAACACCGGACTGTTTTTCAAACACCGGTTCAACGACCGGTCGCATTTCACCATCAATGCCGATTATCTCAACAACAGGACCAAAAACAACCGGGAGTTCACTACCTGTGTGGAAAAGAACGGAGTAACGTTTCCCTCAGAACAATACTTCACCAAAGGGCATTTGAATCACGACATCTTGACGGCGCAAGCCGATTTTACGTTTCCCTTGTTTACATGCATGGCTCAAACCGGCTACAAGGCTTCGTTCATCCACACGGCTTCCAACAACCGTTTCCAAGCCAATACGGAGCAAGCTGACGAGTTTGATTATCGTGAAAACATTCATGCCTTATACTACAGCATGGAGAAACAGTTGGAAAAATGGTCGTTCAAAGCCGGTGTGAGGGCGGAAGTGACTTTTACAGCCGGACGGTCGCTGAGTACCGGTGAGACACATGAGGACAGTTATCCGAATCTGTTTCCCTCCGTTCACCTTTCCCGAAAAATAAATGATTTCAGCGATTTTTCCCTTGCCTACACTGATAGAATCGAAAGACCGCCCTATCAATTCCTTGATCCGTTCAAATGGTATATCAGCAAGTACGACTATGCCGTGGGTAATCCTTTCCTAAAACCGTATTGTATCAAGAATTTGGAAATCAATTATTTGTATAAGGATGCTTTTAGTGCCACCTTATATGGTTCCTATCAAAAGGATAAAATTGGCAGGATGGTGTTGCTCGATTCCTTGGATATCACCCATCAAGTGCAAAAGGCGGACAACTTCCTGAATGTCGGCAGTGTGGGGGTAAAACTCTATGCCATGTTTCGTCCCACCGACTGGTACAGACTGGTGGTGCAAGGAGATCTTGCCTATTCCGACTACAAGTCGAACCGTGCCGAGTTTTCGCCTATTTCGGGCTTTAATGCGGTGATTGTCGCCTCAAACACTTTCTCCATTACCCGAAAATTCCAGATGATTTGCGATTTGGAGGAGAGAATTCCCGGACTGTATGATTTCAGGAAGAAGAAAAACGCGTTCAACCTTGGCTTGGGCGCAAGCTATTCATGGCAGGAAAAGGGCTTGGAATTGAGACTGTATGCCAACGATATCCTGAAAACGGCAGAGCCGGAATATGCTTACACGAGTGGCGGGGTTAGACAGTCGTACCGGAATTACTTCGACACCCGCTACGTGAGGCTCATGTTGGTGTGGAACTTTGGAAACTGGTTTAACAGGAGCATAGCGGTGCCGCAGTCAAACGAAGAAGAGCAGCAACGGTTGTAAGAATTGAAAAAGCATGATCCCAAATCGGAAAAAACCATATAAAGATGATAGTCCTGTACACACTATCAACAGAGTTAGATCTATTCTAAATGAAATTGGGATATTTGTTTCGGAGCACTTCGTAAAGAATGGCAATTTTTACGCATGTAGAATTGTGATTGCTAATGAAGGATTGAGTCAATATTGCATTGGCACAAACGGAAAGGGGATTACGCTTGAATATGCGTTTGCCAGTGCTTATGCTGAATTCTTGGAGAGATTGCAGAATGGAATATTGATACCAGAAACTTTCTTTTTTTCTAAGCATTATCATAGTGAAGGCGTCTTTAAAAAGCAATTGCTCAAAGACGATAATGAAATTAACTGTGTGTACGGACAGGATGAGATAGTTTGTGAAATTGACAGAATTGTTGCTGAGAATTTTGATGTATTGGGTAAATTGTTTTGTGTTGAGGATAAAGTTGAAATGCTTGAGTTTTTTGTGAATGAATTAGGCTATAGCAAAGATTTTTGTGTTCCTTATTATTGTATGGATAGCGGTACGATACGGTATTTTCCAATGAATTTGCTTTTGCAAAGCACTTCGTCAACAGGAATGTGTGCCGGAAATACTCCAGAGGAGGCCATTGTCCAAGGCCTTTCAGAAATTCTTGAAAGGTATGCTACAGCAGAAATCTATTGGAACAACATCACACCCCCTACAATTCCGCATGAATATTTTAGGGATTATCCAATATTTGATTTGATAAAAGAGCTTGAGGAATTGGGCTTAACGATAATCATCAAGGATTTTTCTTTGCATATACAATTACCTGTAATAGGGGTTGTTGTTATTGATAAAAAACAAGGCGGTATAATGTAAAAGTTGGCGCAGATCCGTGGCCTATTACTGCATTAGAACGATGCTTAACAGAAATACATCAAAATCTTGGCGGTATCAGGTTGATTGATAGGTGTGACTATGGAAGACATTTAGATACTTTAAATAATTGTTTAAATGAATTAGATGCCAAATATTTAAATTTGTCAAATATAATGAATAACGCCACGGGACAGTGGCCGGATTCTTTATTTTACGATTCCTACTCGTATGATTTTTCAGGATTTGATTATTTTGGTAGGCAGAACAATGAACAGGACATGAATGATCTGATAGGTTCGATTAATAGGCTTGGAGCACGGATTTTTATCAGAGATGTTTCTTTTCTGCAATTCAAGTCATATCATATTGTCATTCCTGAATTGGCTCAAGATAAAAGATGCTTGTCTAATTTTTTGGTTTTTAATGAATTAATAAAAATCACACCGTTAATTAATAAAATATCTACTCTTTCGAGAGATGAAATGAGGGTTGTTCAAAAAACACTTGAGGATAATTTGTATTTATTGAAAAATAATCATTATAACTTCAATGCAATATTCTTGTACAATATTGAAGTTGAAGCAATGACACATATGTCAATAGACCTGTTCCTTTGTATGCTGTGCTATAAAATGGGCGATAACGAAAAATCTTATTTGTATCTTGATAATTATTTAAAAGATAAAGATGCAGTAAATTATCTCTATTATTTTGGGTGTAAAGATTATTTGTCATTGTTATTGAAAAATAGGTGTTTATTAGAAATCCAATCTTTCTTATCGCTTTTTTATGGAAAAGATTTGTCCGATGAAATTATTGAAGACATGTCTAATCCCAATGACGTTTTTAAATCATACAATTTTGGTTCTTTCTTCTCTTGCAAGACTGCTGATATTTCAAATTTTGGCTATTATAAGATGGCTCCCATTTTGAAAACCATCGAAGCTATTAAGATAAATAATCCAATAAATCAAATGAACCTTTCTTCTTTATTTCACAATGCGTATTGAGTTTTGTTTGTCCTTCCTCTTTCACTCGCCAACCCGATGCCATGGACTGCGGCTGGACGAAACGCTACAAGCCTTTCCTCCCAAACAGCGGATTGGACAAATGCTTGGGTGCGACAGGAAGCGGTAATCCCTCATGAACTGCGGTGTCAGAATTAAGGCTCTCACTGTAAAGTTTCTTTACAGTGGGTGTAAAGAAACTTTACACTATTTTTATGTGCTTGTTTTTGTAAATCATTGAATGTCAAATGAAAATATTTTTGGCACGGGATATGCTATGGAACATGGAAATAACTGCAATAAGAAATGCTTCATGAATAGGAAAACCAACACATTGATTAAGGTATTGTCCTTGGGCGTGGGATTAGCCATCGGCATCGTCCTCATCGCTAAGGTCTGTTTTGAATGGACCTATGACCATCATTACCGCGACATGAATCGCATTTACAAAATCTATTCGGGATTGGATCGACAAGGCGAAGAAAAGGAATATGCCCAGGTCAGCGGCGGTGTGGCACCGGGATTCAAGACCTATATCCCCGGCGTGGAAGAAGCGACAAGGCTCACTGGATTATTTGATTCCAATAAGTTTTACGATGAAAATAATAACCTTATTAAGGGCGATTGTTTTCTTGCCGACTCCTGCTTCTTTAAGATTTTCAACCGTCCCATCTTGTACGGCAATGTGAATGAGGTGCTTGGCACGCCGAAAAAGGCCATGGTGTCGCGTTCTTTTGCCGAGACGTTGGGCGGCGTATCGCAGTGCATCGGAAAAATCATTTACAACGAAGAAAACCCGGAACTAAAATTAGAAGTGGGCGGTGTTTTTGAAGATTTTCCTAAAAACGGGTCATTTGTCGTCGACATACTGATTTCGTTGGAGACCTATCCCAAATGGAGCCGCAACAATTGGGTGGGCAACGACCGTTACATTGGCTATGTGAAGTTGGCTGAAGACATAGACCCCAACTCGCTTACTGCGGCGATCCGGCGGATGCAGGAGAAAAACCAGCCTCTTGAGGAGATTGAAAAAAACGGCTTGAAGCTATGGTATGAGCTGAAGCCTTTCACCAAGGAGCATCTTTCTAATTCGGGGGTGAGGAACATGATGTTCATGTTTTCCGTGGTGGCGTTTCTGCTCATCTTTGCAGGAATACTCAACTACATTCTGATTGCCCTCTACTCAGTGGTGCGGCGTTCAAAGGAGGTAGGCGTGCGGAAATGCTACGGTGCGGATGTCCGCAACATTTATGCGCTGTTTTTCAAGGAGGCGGGCTGGCATTTCCTGCTGTCGTTGTTCGTTTCTGCCGCTATCATTATGGCGTTCAGTAGGTTGATATTCAACCTGATGGATGTTTCTGTCAAGGACTTGTTTACGCCTGCCGCTTGGTGGGTGGTGGCGGGCGTTTGCCTGTTGGTGCTGTTGGTTTCAGCCTTTGTGCCTGCCCGTCTGTTCGTGAAAATACCGGTTTCTACGGCTTTCCGCAACTACAGGGAGTCGAAGCGGAGATGGAAACAGACCTTGCTGCTGTTTCAGTTCATGTTTTCCGCCTTCCTTTTCGCTTTGCTGTTGGTCATTGCGGCGCAATACAACAAGATGGTGAACGACGAACCGGGCTATGAGTACAAGAATTTGGTTTTCTTCGACCTGATGGGCATTCAGGACGTTACGAAAGCCTCCTATCTCATGGATCTGTTGAAATCCGATGCCCATGCGGCAGGAGTGGAGGCTTGCAGCGACTTGCCTTTCCAAGGGGCTTCGGGCAACAACGTTTATTTGCCGGATTCCGACAAGGAGCTGTTCAACGTGGCCGACCAATATTGGGCTTCGGAGGGCTTTTTCGATTTGATGGGCTTTAAACTGCTTGAAGGGCGTGCCCCTGTCGGTCCTAAGGACGTAGCGGTGAGCCGTAGTTTTGTGGACAAGATGGCCTTGTTCGCCGATTGGTCGGACGGCGTGGTGGGAAAGAGTATCTTGGTTTCCGAGCACAGTCAGACCGGCGACGATGCCTTTACGATTTGCGGAGTGTATGAGGATTACCGTATAGGCACCTTGATTTGGGCTGATCCGCGGCCGAGCGTGCGTTTTTGTCTGCCGGGCATGAGAATCGTTGTGGTGAAGCTGCATGAGATGTCGCGCGAAGGTCTGGAGGCCGTCAGCCGCATCGTGAAAGAGGCGGATTTGGGCAAGGAGGTGGACGTGCTTTCCTATAAGGAGGAGATGCGCAAGGAGTACGACCGTTATAAAAAGCAGAAAAACACCCTGTTCATTGGCGGCATCTTCACCCTCGTCATTGCCCTGATCGGATTGATAGGCTATATCGAGGATGAAACCAACCGCCGCAGCTCGGAAATGGCCATACGCAAAATCAACGGTGCCACTTCGGTCGAGGTCATGAGCATTTTTGTCAAGGATATTCTCGGCATCGCGCTTATCGCCTTGGTTTTGGGCGGGATAGGAGCCTTTTTTGCCGCGCAAAGCTGGCTGAAGCTCTTTGCCGAGCAAATCAACCTGAGCCTTTGGTATTTCGTGTTCAGCAGCTTGGTGTTGGCTTTCGTCATCGGAACCACCGTAGTGCTGAACAGCCTGAAAATCGCCTACGCCAACCCCGTGGAATCACTGAAAGACAATTGATGAGAATTGAGAACAAACTCAATTCAAAAGCAAAATGGCTTTTAATCTTTTAGACACCCGATAGGGATGACGAAAACGCCGTCATCCCTTCGGAATGCAAATTGTCCGCCTGTCAGAATCATCAGGAAAGAGGGCTTCCCCATCCTTTGGGTGTCAATCTTGGATGCTAAAGCCAGAAGATTTTTGGCGGCTTCGTCCTCTTCGTTGGCACCTAACTTGACCTCCACTGCGGCCCAACGCCCATCGCGCAAAGCAACAATTAGGTCGCATTCCAAATCATTCTTGTCATGATAGTGGAATATGTCACCGTCAATGGCTTGGGCGTAAACGCGAAGGTCGCGGGCGCACAAATCCTCGAAAAAAAATCCGAAGGTCTTAAAGTCGCGAAGCAAGCCTGTGGGGTTGATACGCATCAGGGCGGCGGCAACACTGGGGTCCACGAAATGCCGTTTGGCAGCAGTGCGAATAGCTGTTTTTGAACGTAAGGCGGGTGTCCAGGCCAAGACGTCATCCACGATGAAAATTCGGCTTAATGCGCTCAAATAGGAAGCGAAAGTGTTGGGCGAAATGGATTGGTCATTTGCTTTCACATCGGACATTATCGTTTCATTTGAAGCCATTGTGGAAATGTTTCTCGCCAATGACTGTAATAGTTTTCGCACCCGTGTCGGATTTTTTTCAACGCCGTCAACCCGGTGAATATCCATCTCTATGACTTCCTCCACATAGTTTCTCGCCATGCGAAGTGCCGTTTTCTCGGATTTTCCTATGGTGTTTGGCCAACCGCCCCGACACGTTGCATACGACAATCGTTCTATGGTTAATTCGGAGACCGCTGCAACATCAGTCCCTTCGAACAAGTCGTTCAGACTGACACTTCCATTGGATTCGCCAGATTCCCACAAACTCATTGGACGCACTCTCATGCGGGCTATTCTTCCCACTCCGGAATGCATTATTTCGCCTTTCACATCGGATGGCGGAACCGCTGATCCAGTGAGGATGAACTGTCCGGGATGGGTTTCTTTGTCAACAGCAAAGCGCACCGAGTCCCAAAGTATCAAGGCCTCTTGCCATTCGTCAATCAGCCTGGGCTTTTCGCCTTCTAATAGCAAGGAAGGTTTTGTGCTTGCCATTTGCTGGTACATTTTTGAATGATCCCTGTCCTGCATGAATAATGCGCTTTTGGCAGCATGAAGTCCCATCCATGTTTTTCCACACCATTTTACGCCTTCTATCAAAACGGCACCGCTTGCTTCAAGTTGCTGCTGTAATTCATCATCTCCTACACGAGGTAAGTAATTTGTCAGTTCCATGGGCAAATCTTATTGGTTATCAGGTTGCAAAAATACATATTTATTTTCACTTCAGATGTAAAATTGAAAGAAAAAACTGGTTTTTATTGACAATTTTGGCTATGTTTTATTGATGGATTTGGCTGTATTTTATTGACAATTTTGGCTGTGTTTTATTGATGGATTTGGCTGAAATCTTATTCGATCATCCCAAATAATAGTGTGAAAATAACCAAAATAATCCTTCAATATGTGACGGTTTATTGCGTTTATTATGCTGTCATGTTGCGTTTTGTGGTGCGATGCTTTCAAAAAAGTGCCATTAATGGCAAAAATTTAAAATTAGAAGTTGTTGGTTTTATTACCCGAACAAATAATTTGACCTTTGCTTCATTGTCTCCGAAATGACGATGGCACTGTAAAGTTTCTTTACACCACTGTAAAGTTTCTTTACACTTTTTGTTTTGTGCTATTTTTATAAATTCATTATAATCAAATTGTTAAATACTTTGGCACGGATAATGCATGGGTAATGGACAATTCATTACAGTAACAAAGAAAGTATCATCTTAAAAACTTCATTATTATGATTAAAGTAGAAAACCTCAGTAAAATCTTCCGCACGGAAGAAATTGAAACCACGGCGTTGAATGGCGTATCGTTTGAAATCATGGACGGCGAGTTTGTCGCAATCATGGGGCCTTCGGGCTGTGGCAAGTCCACCCTGTTAAACATCCTCGGTCTTTTGGACAATCCTTCGGGTGGCAGCTACGAGCTGTTGGGGCAGGAAGTGGGCAAGCTCAAGGAGAAAGACCGCACCAGGTTCCGCAAGGGCAACATCGGCTTTGTGTTCCAGAGCTTCAACCTGATTGACGAGCTGAACGTGTATGAGAATGTGGAGCTGCCTTTGCGCTACATGAACATCGGTGCTTCCGAACGCAAGGAAAAGGTGACGGCCATCCTGAAACGCATGAGCATCAGTCATCGTGCCAAGCACTTTCCGCAGCAGCTTTCGGGCGGTCAGCAGCAGCGCGTGGCCATCGCCCGTGCCGTGGTCGCCAGCCCCAAGCTCATCCTTGCCGACGAACCTACGGGTAACTTGGACTCCAAGAACGGTCGCGAGGTGATGGATCTGCTGAGCGAGCTTCACAAGGAGGGCGCAACCATAGTCATGGTGACACACAGTCAGAAGGATGCCGGCTTCGCCCAGCGCATCATCAACCTGTTCGACGGAAAGATAGTGAATGACGTAACCGGAGAACTGTAAGCCATGAAAAGCTTTTTCGTCTTTTTGTCACGAAACAAACGCTACAGCATCATCAACCTGATTGGTCTGTCGCTGTCGATGGCTTTTGTGCTGCTGCTGGCGGTTTATGTCCAGCGGCAGCTTTCCACCGATGCTTTTCAGGAAAACGCCGATAGGATTTTTGTTGCTGCCAACGAGGAGAGTGTCAGTTCGGGTTACTGGATGGACAAGCACCTGAGGAACAATTTTCCGGAAATAGAGAAGTCAACCGCTGTGGGCGGTCTATCGTCCAACGCCGAATACGCCATTGACGGCGAGATCGTGTATGGCAACACCTTGGCAGTGGATTCCTGCTTTTTCGAGATGTTCAGCTACAAGCTGGCAAAAGGATCGAAAGCCGACTGGAAAACGTCATGGGACCGCTGCATGGTGAGCGAGGCTTTTGCCCGTGCCCATTTTGGCGACAAAGACCCCATCGGGGCGCGGATTACCTTAAAACAAGGTGAGGAGTTTCAGCTATCGGTATGCGGGGTGTTCAAAGATTTCGGAAATTCCATCATCAAGTCGCCTGATGTGCTGTGCCGTGGCGAAATCCTGACCAAGACCAATTCCTCCAACGATGAACACATGAGCAATGCGGGCAGCAGTGTCTGTTTTGTGATGACTTATCGCGGAGCCGACTTGCAGGCTCGCGAGGCGGATATGCTGGCATGGATGAAGGAAAACTATTGGGTGTATAAATCCAAAGACTATCAGCGGGTGAGAATGATTCCCCTGCGCGAGATGTATTTCCTGAAAGACGGCAATCACGATTGGACACGCATTTTGCTTTTCGGCAACCGTTCCTTGGTCATGCTGCTGCTGGCTATGTGCGTGGTGCTACTGCTTTTTGCCGTGCTCAACTACGTGAATCTGACAACGGCGTTGACGGGCTTTCGGGCCAAGGAAATGGCAGCCCGACGGTTGGTAGGCGCCGGCAAGTCTATGATTTTCTGGAAGATGATGGCCGAAAGCACCTTGATGTGTGCCGTGGCCATGCTGCTTGCCGTGTTCATCGCCCAAGCCCTTGCCCCGTCGGCTTCCGAAATCCTGAATTATCCCATAAGCATCTTCAAGGCACTCTCCGCGCTGAACCTTGTATTGGTGCTCATTTTAGTGGCTGTCATTGGCCTGTTGGCCGGCATGGTGCCCGCCCTCATCATACAGCGGGTGAAGCCCATCGAGATTGTGAGGGGAACCTTGCGGTTCAAGACCAAGACCACCTACAGCAAGGTGATTATTGTCGTTCAAAACGTGGTGACCGTGGTCATGCTCATTGCCGCTTTGACCATGTTTCTGCAAGTGCGGAGCATGATCAACGCCCCGTTGGGCTACAACACCAAGGACATCTTGAATATTGACAATCAGTATGGGAAAAAACCGGAGCTGGCGGAACTGTTGGAGAAGCTTCGCGCCCAGCCCTTTGTGGAGGATGTGGGACTAGGCGAAGGGATTCCGCTTCAAGGTACCAACAACTGGACCACCCGGGTTACTGAAGACCAATGGTGCTCGTTTCAGATGATAAAAGGCGACTCAAGCTATTTCAACATGCTGGGGATACGGGTAAAACAGGACAACCATAGTCCCAACAACTACTGGCTCAACGAATATGCATTTGGACAGTTGGGCATCGACGAAGGGGCAACTGAGTTTAGGCTATTGACACAAGACGGTGTGGAAACCATGTCGATAGGCGGCATTTATTACGATTTTAAGATTTTTCCTTTGTTGGAACGGCAGTCGGCTGCGCTTATCTACAACTATGGCGAGTATCCCGACAAGTGGCCTTGGAACATCTTGGTGAAAGTCAACGGTGACCACAAGGAGGCGTACCGGCAAATAGAGGCATTGGTGGGCGATGTGTTTCCGGGTAAACTGTTCGAGGCGGAATATATTGAGGAAGCGGTGGCGGACTGTTTTTCAGACCAGCGTTTGGTGCTGAAAATAACGGGTGTGTTTGCTTTGCTCTCGCTTTTTGTGTCGGCTTTGGGACTGGTGGCCATGAGTTCTTACTACATGCAGCAGGAGCGGCGTTCGGCGGCTTTGAAAAAAGTGTTTGGCGCACCCCGTAGGCAGGTGCTCAACGAGTTGGTGTTTTCCTTCCTGAAAATGGTGGGCCTCGCCATACTGATTTCCCTGCCCGTCGCCTATTACCTGATGAAACGCTGGTTGGAAGATTTCAGCTATAAAATCGACTTGTACTGGTGGATCTTTGTCCTTGTCGCCCTTGTGGTGCTCATTGTGGCCATGCTTGCTGTGCTGTGGCAAAGCCTCAAGACCGCCAATACCAATCCGGTGGAGTCGCTTAAGAAAGAATAAAGGCGTACAGGTCAAATTGCAGGATGGATTTAGAGCCACAATTCGGTTGCGAGTTTTGTCTTTGCGCTGTTGCTTGAAGCGTAGTGTGGCTCTACCGGGGGGCAACACCATGAGGATTAAGGCGAAGAAGATGCAACGAACATGAGGGGAGTCATCCTATGGTTGGCTCCTTTTCACTTCATGCTAAGAGATTTTTCCAATGCCAAGAAAGACCCACTGATGAACGGCTTGTGAAAAAGGTCGAGAAAGAAAGTTAGACTGCCATGTTACGGGTAAAAACTCTCATGCGCAAGGAAAATTTTTTTCTTTTTGTTTGTTTTTTTGTTATTTTTTATTTATCTTTGCCCCGTACTCAATATTGAGTTCGTAACTAAATACATTATTATTATGATTATGCTAAAAAAACAAATCTGTGTAGCCGCTCTTGTGGCAGCTGTCATTTGCATGTTGGGCATTGGGGCATGCAAGAAAACCGAAAACAATGCTAGAACTTCAGACAATGCGTTAGCTTTCGCTAAAGCGATTGACTCTACCAACCTCGGCCAGTTTGAGTTTCTGAGGTTGTACACCATTAGTGATGATGGTTATGGAAGTGGAATGGTCTTTCTTGAAGATGGTTCGCTTGCGAACAGCGAAAACGGTCACATAGGAAGTGTCTCTACTTTGAAGGGTAAACATGAGACCTTGACCGATTCCAAAAGGTTGGCCAAGCATTTCCCTGACTTTGTGAAGCGTGTCCATGAAACTAATGATTACCTGATTACCTGCTTTGAGACGTTTTATCTGGATAATGCCGAGGTTTTTCAGGTTGAGTATGTTATCAACCACGATTTCGACAATCCTGAAAGTGCGTTGTATGTCACCAGGTTTGGTGAATCAAAAGAGCCTCCAACGATAATTGTGAAATGCATGGGGTCGTGCATAAAACCGACAGAGGATTGTGTTGAGGTTTATAATTTCGTTACAAACGAAGCCAGATGTAGCTGTCAAAGCGACAATTGCTCGATGCAAATTGAGTATGTAAAGTGAGAATGATTCTCTTGAGAAAAAATGTGCCAATCAATCCAAATTGGCACATTTTTTTGTTTCAAGTACTCGTACTTGATATTTTGCTTACCGTATCGAACATTACGGTTGAGTCAATGCCGGGACAGTTGTTCTGGACATTTTGATGGACTTTCTCTCCCTCCTTTGGCAGACTTTAACCCAATTCGGTCATTAGGGTTCGTAATGATTTTTGATGGATTTACGAATAGATTTCGTTTTTCTTTTCGTGAAGCATAGCGGGCTATGGAAACGAAAAGAAGGACAAAAGAAGCCGAAAAGACGCAAAAATCATCGAACAGCAATGAAAAGCCACATTCAAGCGTTCTAATGACCGATTTGGGTTTAATAGCAGCGAATACTAATCCGGTGGAGGCGCTTAAGAAAGAATAGTATGTACGGAAGCGAAATGATCCAAATATCGATTGAGGGCGTTTAGGTCAGCCATGTCGCAGGCAAGATAAGCTCCTGCACCGACAGCAAAGGGTCAAAAGCCACGAGGAAAATTGTAGTCAACTGAAAAACATTGGCCTGATTCAAATAGCACTTCCCCAAACTTGAATTGATAAAACCGCTGCATGAGACGCTTTCTGTCTTGTGCAGAGGTTGTTTTTATAACGCTGATTATTAGCTTGACAGGATAAAAAATGAGAATTTATAGAAAATGAATTTTTTTTCTTGCGTTATTGAAAATTTTGTATATTTGCAACTACATAAAGAATGACCTTTAAATACAAATCAAATCCTTATGAAAACAGTAATTACACATTTAAGAAGCATTTTGTTACTAAATGTATTCTTGGTTTCTGCCACTTATCTTTACGGGCAGACTAATGGAACAGGGAATGAGGCTTTCATTGCTGGTGATGCAATTATTGATCCTGTCTTTGAAGCATCTTTACCTGAAATAGAATGGACACAGGATGCTTTGGCAAGAAATATACCATCATCAGTGGATAATTCGTTATTATCTGAAGGATACATGCCTCCAATTTTTAACCAGTGTCAGACAGGATCCTGCGTTCAGTGTTCAGAAATTGCCTATACATTCACCTATGAAATGAATCGATTTCGGGGGGATAAAGCTGGAACATCGTGGACGGGAACAGAAGAACAAAGAGAAAATCTTTATCATCCTTTCTTTACATATAACTTTTTAAATTACGGCAATGGTGGGGGCAATTCTGGGACTTATTTTGGTAGCGGTTTTAAGATTGTATTCGAGAATGGTTGCCCCTCATTAAATGATTATTATGACCCAGTTTTGAATCAGTATTTTAACCCCGGCTCATCTGAAGAGAGTCATGATGCTGTGAGAAGATGGATGGATGGAAATGAAAAGTATATAGCAGCATCTGAGAATCGAATTTTGAAGAATGGTAGTTTTAATGGGTCTTTTAAAATTTCATGGAGCAACACGTATTCTAGTTTAAATGCTTTAAAACGGTGGCTTTCCAATCACAACAGTACTTCTGAAATAGGCGGACTTGCCGTTATCTCGGTTTACATGGGGAATGGGTATGCCACAGCAAGGATTCCGGAGGGAAGCCCTCATGCAAATGAATATATACTTACAACTTGGGCTTCGACAGGGGGACATGCAATGACTATTGTTGGTTATGATGATGAGATATGTTGTTTCGATTACAATGGAAACAATATCTATGATAATCCGACAGGGAATACCCCTTTAGGACAATGTGAAAAAGGGGCTTTTAAGGTGGCAAACAGTTGGGGAACTTCATGGAAAAATCAAGGATATATTTGGATACCTTATAGTTTGATGTTAGGAGTGATGAGTCACAATTATCGTGCATATACCTGTATGGCAACATCGGCTCCAGAAAAGTCAGTGTTTTTATCGGCGACTGTGAAACATCCAAAAAGAGATAAGATAATTTTATATGTAGGAAGAGGTGGCGATGCTTCACTCTCTGCCCCAGAGGATTCGTCATATTATAATATGTTTAATCGGTCAGTTACAAACCCCGGAGCATTGCCAATGAATGGCATCTTAAGAAATCCTCAACCAATCCGTCTGTCTTTGAATTTTAGCGAAAAATATTCACCCTACAATTGTGGAAAGTACTTTTTTCAAGTAGACGACCATTATTATGGGAGCTATACAAATGGCATGGCCTATGTTGATAATTTGCAACTGCGAGACTATAGGTGGGGAGAAGTTTTTGTGCTAGATGCTGCGCAATCCTATGCAACAATTCAAAGCAACAGTACAACAACAATGTCTATTGATTATGATTTGATTTATCCATTTAGTATTGTACAAAACTATACTTGTGCAACAAACAAAGTTGTCCGCCGTACGGTCACTGTAGACAATCATTCAACCTTGACCATTAACGAAGGTATCAGCCTTGACATGTATGGCACCGAGGCCTACGGCTGCAAACTGTTGATAGAAGCAAACTCCTCGCTCGTCATTGGCGACAATGCCGTCATCACCGCAAAGCGCGGCAACTGCGAAATTGTGGTAAACGGCAACGTGCAAATAGGTCGAGGCGTAACCTTCAAAGCCGAAAACGGAGCTACACTGGATCTGAAAATCAACGGACAGCAGACCGTTGTCATTGAAGGTTGCACTTTTGCGAATGCCACACTTTTGGTAAACGGCGAAACGAGAGATGCGGCATTTCTCACCAACGCTTCGTCCTTCTCGCTCAGCAACTGTACTTTCAGTGCCATGGGAAATCAGTGCGAATACGCCGTGCGCATTGACGGCTATTCCAACTTCTTGATTGCAGACAATACGGTAAATGGCACTGGGATAATGTCCTCACGGCATTATACCGATGGTGTCCTGATCTACAATTGCGGGACGGCGGGAATGGGCAGCCAAATACTCAGAAACACCATCAAAGGCTGTACGGGAACGGGGCTAACCCTGTACGGAACGGCTGCCGACATAAAAGGGAAAAACGAAATCACGCAGTGCAATTATGGGGTGAAACTGCTGAACGGTAGCACCGTGAACAAATTCACTGGTAATTGCACGGCCCTTAATGCAAGCCAGACCCAACACGTCCACGACAACGATTATTGCGAAATGTTCGTCTATCGCGACTGCATGCCCCAGACCTTCCGTTTCAATCGTATCACAAGTTCGGGAAACGGATGGTTCTTTGAATACGAAAACAATGTGAATGACAGCGAAGGATTATGTATAAGGCTTGATTTGGAACACAATAATTGGGGAAATTACACCAATACGCAGATAGAAGGCCGTTTCAACTACATCACCAATACCACCAACGGCATTGTGTTCGATTTTCTTCCCAAGTGGGGCTATGGCGAATGCCTCTCGAGCTATGAGGAGGAAGCCCAATGGGCATCTGCTGAAGCGGATTCGTTATGGGGAATCGGGCTTTGCGCTTCCGCTAAGACGAGCTATAAGGAAATCGTGACACTCCATCCCAACACCAACAGCGCATACAACGCCATGAAGAAATTGTTATTGCTTGAATGCAGTTCCGATAAAGACTATGCCGGACTGCGATCTTATTATTCAAGTGACACCACGATACAAGGGAACGAGGAGCTTTCCGCTTTGGTAGGCACACTTGCCAACAAGTGCGACGAACTCTTGGAGCATTATGATAAAGCCATAGCGTGGTACGAGGCCATCATAGAAGACGAGGAGACACCTTTCAACGACAGTATATTTGCAACCATCGACCTCGGCAATCTCTACCTGAAGATGGAAGCCTGTGGCGCAAAAGGCGCAAGGGGAAAATTGGCGCAGTTTGTACCCAAGTCAGCGGATGCTTTCGCCAAGCAAACCAACGAGGCATTGAGAAAGTTGAGGCACACGTCGCAGCGGCTCAACCCGGCAAGAGAACTCCCCGACCGATATTGGACAGATCTCGTAACCGAGCAGCCCGAAGGCTATGTGGTGGACGAAAACGGCGATGTGCATTTATATTCTGCCGAAGCCTTGGCATGGCTCATTTCGGTGACCAACGGACTTAATGGACAAGAGATTGACGACTTTCAGGGAAAAACAATTAGTCTTGAGTCGAACGTGGATATGTCAGCAGCAATTTGGACACCGATAAGCAATAGACTTGATATGCCTCCCTTCAAAGGCTCCTTTGATGGCAAAAAGCATGTCATTGACGGTTTGCAATTAACGCAGACGAATCTATATGCGTATAAAACGGGGTTCTTTGGGAACATTTTTGAAGCAACACTTAGCAATATCGTATTACGCAACGGTTACTTCGAGGGCAGCGGCAATGGCGCTGGATTTTTGGCCTTTAGAGCAACCGAATGTCTCATTGACCATTGCTTTGTAGAATGCGAGATGCATGGTGACAACATAGTGCCTTTTATCTATGTAAATAACGGATCGTCCATTTCAAACTGTTTGGTTTATAGTCCATTATTGCAAAACGATGAAGATGGCTTAATAAGAGGGGTCTTTGTCGCAGAAAACCGTATGCCTAACGACAATACATTGCCTAAAATAATTAACTGTGCATCTATCATTGAACAAATGGAGTGGACGGAACTTTGTGGAATTGCCGGCCTCTATAATCATGGTTTAATCGAAAATTGCTTTGCTTACATTGGCAAAGTGCTAAATTTCCCCGGATACGGCGGAGGACCCGGCCCAAGGAATGGTGTAACAAGTAGCAATATGGGAGAGATATACAACTGCTATTACAATCGCATCCGCGACTATCCGCCATCTCCAAATTATTACCTTGATTTGGACGACGAACCCACATCATCCGACGAAGGCCACATCCAAAACGCCTTGCCCTATACGGAAGAAGGTCGTGGGCATTGGAAACTTACCGAGGCAATAACCTTCATGCTCGAAAATGGTCAGGTATCGACGGATGATTTGCTTGACGCAATGAATTTCAAGGTCGAAGAATTGAATTATGGCCATCTCATGAACTGGTGCGATTCTGGCATGAGCTTCAATAACCGGCAACTTCCTGTTTTCTGTAATTTTGACATTACCCAAATCGGTGAGACCGGGACGGATAACAACGGTGTAATGCTGTATCCTAACCCCGCCACAGGCTGGTTTGCCGTGAAAAGCCAAGGCGTTGTTCAAGTGGAGGTGTATGATATGGTGGGGCGAAGAATAGCTGAACAGCAGGGCGAGGATGTTGGTTTTGACGTTTCAGGCTGGAACAAAGGCATCTATTTGGTCCGTGTCGTTGACAGGAACGGTGCGGTGGCAGCCCGGAAATTGGTGGTGAGATAATTTGCAACCTTAGCCTTTCAAAGAGCCGTTTCCCGAAAATAGGAAACGGCTTTTTTCCCGTTCGCCCGACATGGGCATAATCTAACGGGTGTAAGTCCCCAACGCAGCCCTATAGCGGCAAGCGTACAGCAGAAGGCAAGGGTGTCCGTAGCGATGCGGAATCTGAAGGAAGCCGGAAGCAAAACACTGACCTGACGAACAGAAACTTGATACGAAGGCATATGAGTGTGGGTAAGTCTGCAAGACGAGACAAAGCCCGATAGCTATACGGGACACTCGATGTAAATCAAGCAGGTATAAGAGTGAAAGATTATGTTCTTAAGCGGGGAGGTCTCACGAACGCATCAACTGAATGCGGAGTAAAGCTAGTCGTGAGAAGTCAGCCGAGGTCAAAGTACCGAATTACGAGATGATTTGGGAAGGACCGAACCACGCAGTACGATAGTAATTGCGGAAACCTGTGAGAACCGTTAGTAGCCAGATGTCCGAAGAGGATTTCCTTGTCAGACGATAGGTCGGAAACCGACAATAGGCAAGAGTGGTGTTATTCCATGGGATGACCAAAGACAACATTGTACACGCGTAAGTGTCAAAGCGTGGAACCGCCGTATGCGGAACCGCTTGTACGGTGGTGTGGGAGGTCGGTAAACATGAAAGGAGGCAAACACCTCTGATTAGTGTTTACCTCCTACCCGATTTAGCCCTCAAAAAAAAGTTTTATCGGACACCAATAATTTTTTTTTCTTGTATATTTGGAAAATTTGTATATTTGGGGTGAATAAACTCCTAAAACCTAATACTATGAATAAAAAACTACTCCTCATTGTTTTGTGTGGGTTTGCGCAATTAATCTATGCTCAGACATGGATTAACCTTGGCAGTTCCACCCCGAAAGGAATCAGTGCCACTGTCACTGAAAGCAACAGCCAAAGCATCCGTGTGCTTTTTGCATCGAAAGGATTCAACTCAGAATCCATCAACGAAGGCAACACCATCTATCAGAGGATTTCTATTCCTAGAGCGGGGAACTATCAAATCATTGGCTTCCCCGAGTTGCCATCCTTCCGCCAAATGGTTGCCATTCCTGAATGCAGCAATGTCAGCCTGTCTTTCCAAGTACTTCAAGAACAAGTACTGAACAATTATAATGTCTATCCAGCTCCCGACTATCGAGTGATAACCAATCCTGACAGCACATGCTATGTGACAGAGGTATTCAACAAAAATGCCTTATGTTATACTGACAATTTATTGTTTCCGGCCAATAATGCGGAGTTGACCGAAATAGGGTATTTCCGAAGTCAGAAATATGCCGAAATCCAAGTGTCGCCCATCCGTTATAATCCAGCGACACAGAAACTGTATGTGGCCACCGAAATAGAAATTACCCTAACACTTACTAATGCCACAGGAGCAACTTCGGCAAACTTGGGTATCTTTAACAATGTAGCGGCACATACGATGTTGAACTATGGATCTACTAGAATGACAGCGGAAGAGAACGATATGAGATTTGGTAACGGGAGCGTGAGTTATATTGAGTTACAAACCGCGAATCAGGCAAATGGCATCCAAGCAGATTATCTCATTATCTGTGCCGATCAATTCATCGAAAATGATGCCCCATCAGAAGAATTAATGCGTATCGCACAACATAGGGCTTATTACAATGGCTTTGATGTGGCTATTCTGAATATTGACAATATTCTTCAAGTTGGTTTTCCATATAATAATTCTAACTACAAATGGGAGGAAATGATGAGGTCGTGTATAGAAAAAGTATACGAAGGTAATAATGCTCACCATACTTTTGACGGTCGTTTAGGATATGTTTTGTTTGTTGGTAAGCCGCCAGTAAGAAATGGTGAAAATCATTATAATCCTGCATACCATGGTTTTGTTCCAACGTCATATAGTCATGGTGTACAACAACACTTTAATGGTTATGAAGTTTCTACATATCCTTCAGATTACTGGTTTAGTTGTGTTACCCACGACAACCAAAATGTGTATGATAAAAATGGTGATTTGTATATTGGACGTTTTTGTGTGGAGGATAATACCCAACTTCATAATATTGTTGATAAAACAATCAAAAGAGAAAGAGAGTATAGGCCTTTTCAAAGTAGAATAGTCAATGCTGCAAATGATACGATATATGGGTATTTTAATGGGTATTTTAATGGCAACTATTATCCATATTTACGAAATCTTATTGGGCAAAATAGGACTTTGACCACTGCTGATCGCTGGATTGATGACGTAGATACGTATAGGGAAAAAGTATTGTCCATGCTTAATGCGGGTTCTCCGTTGTTTATAATTTATACACATGGGAGTATTAATAGTTGGCAAACATTGATTTGTTATCAATACAATTTGCTTAATCTTCTTGACAACGGTAATACAATGAATCAGTTTTGTCTCAGTTATGCATGCCCAACTGGAAAAATGGATTATTCATCTCCTTGCTTGGGTCAAAATATCACAGCTGGCGATTCTCATTCTGGTATGGTTGGTTTTTTAGGCTCTGGCAGATTGATGCCTGCTTATAAATATACCAACCCAGAGTCTTTTATTCTTGGATTATTGCCTAAAGCTATTTACAATGATTTATCTCACATTTCTGGCGAGTTCGTTTTGGAATCACTTTTAAATGACGCGAACAGTCAGACACGTTATAAGCTCAATCTTTTCGGTGACCCCGCTTTAAACATTATGGCGAAAGGTTTTGAAGTTACGGATGAAATCACTTTAGATGACTTTACTGAAATCAACGATGTTATTACCATTAAAAATGGTGGTAAAGTAATCATCCCGGATAATGCTCAGGTCGTTATTGGTGACAATGCTGGGTTCAAGGTAATGTCAACAGGGACATTAAGTATTGGTGAAAATGTTTCAATTAATGGTATCAATGGAAATAATTCATTTATCCAAATTGATGGTGGAGAATTTATTACTTCGACTCAAGGAAATGTGTTTTTTGAAAAAATGAATGTAAAGTTTTCGAATCCTTCTTTTGTAGAGAATAAAACCTATAACCTTAACAATCTGAGTTTTTCCTTGACAGAGATATCTACAACAGCAGTAATTATGTATGTAACTAATTGTAACTTTAAAAAATCAAGTAATGTTTTCGCCGACCATACTTGTTTTACCATTGGTAATTCGAATTTTGACCGCTCTGGATTAGTGGTTGGCAACACTTCCATTATTGGAATTCCCGTAGGAGGTGTTTTGCCGGCGACAAGTGCCTTTGTCAGCAATTGTGAATTTGTTGATTGTATCCCTTTTGAATATCCTACTTACGGGTTGGCAAGAGCTACGTCAAACTCCGCAATCCGATTACAAAATGTTTCAAATTATGAATTACAAAACAACACTTTTGCACATTGTGTAGAGGGCATCTATATTAAAAATTCAGGGAACAACCAACACCGCCAATTATATAATAATACGATTACTGGTTGCACAAGCCATGGTATTATTGTATACAATTCTTATGCCGATCTTCACAAGAACACAATTACAGAGAATGAAGGTATTGGTGTCTCAATATATAACAACAGTCTTGTAACACTTAATGATCGTCCAGGAAACCTCAATGAGTATCAGCTTATTAGTTTGAACAACCCATATCAAATATATGCATCTAATAATGCTTTTCCTAAATGCAACTTTAATAAATTCATCGGCAATAATAATGGTGATTATTGGATGTATTATGAGGCGAACAGACCAGTATTTACAACTAGTCAATTCAATGTCAAATACAATAACTGGGATGGCAACATAGGATTTAATCCTAATGTTGTTTTTAATGTCCCAAACCATTTTGAATGGCTTCCTTTTTGGACTATGGCCAAATCAGGGGAAGGACAAACAGAAAGTGAAATGCTATATGAACAAGCCGTACAAGATTTTGAGGATTCTTTATATGTCAAGGCAAAATCAGAATTCTTGCATGTCATTTCTGAATATCCAAGGGATTGGGTGGCTATTTCAGCGTTGAAAGAATTGTTTCGTTTAGAGAATTACATTGATAATGACTATTCAAGTTTGAAAAGTTACTATCTGACAAATGAAACCATTCAACAAGAAAGTGCATTAAAACAGTTGGGAGGTTTCCTGTCTGCACGTTGTGATGTAAACATGAAAAAATATGAGGATGCTTTAGAGTGGTATGCCACCCAACTTTCAAATGAAAACTTGACTTATCAAGATAGTATATTCTATATCATCGATGTCGGAGACATATACTATTTGATGGAAGAAGATAGTGTTTGTAAAGGTAATCTTCCAGT
This sequence comes from Bacteroidales bacterium, assembly GCA_029983675.1. Lineage (GTDB taxonomy): Bacteria > Bacteroidota > Bacteroidia > Bacteroidales > F082 > Limimorpha. The sequence continues at coordinate 34,845 of JASBYY010000014.1, forward strand.
ATGGTTTGAGGAGCATAAAGAGGTATTAGCAAAATCGATTATTGAACACGAGAAGAGCACAAGGCGGTTGCTTTCGACTTTACCTGTTGACAACGATATTGAGTCCAACCTATCAACATCTGGTGAGTTCTATTCATTTACGGGTTGGGCATACCCTGCCTATGGTGGAGGCAGAAGGTGCTTGACCCACTACACTGAACACGGAAAGAAAGTCGAACTGCCCTATGTTTATGATGAAACACCTGGAAACATGAGCATTATCAAACTTATTGACGATGCCACTCCTGGGGTAATTTACAACAAAGACTGGGGAGAAACCAACAAACTCTATAGGAGCACTGACTATGGTTTTACATGGGAGCCTATAGATGATCTTGCTGACATCTCTGATGAATACTGGACCTTTAAGGATGCACCAGGCGTGCTTCTCAAAAGGAAGACAAACCCGGAAGAGTTGAAAATCAGTTATGATTATGGGAGTTATTTTGATACTTTAGACATTCCTGCCTTTTATTCGTACAATGTAGCAGGATGGAATGTGGGTGAGTTTTTTAAGGCGGACTATACTGATGATTGGGTGTATTATCTTACCCATTCCTTGGATTTCAACCAAATAGTCGACACCGTCTTTTACTCGGGTTCGGACTACTTTGAAATGACGGCTGGTGCAAATGAAGGAGAGTTGTACACTTATTACCAATCGTACTACGGCTCAGAAGGGATGTCAAAATACACACTGTATTTCAGTCCTGATTATGGGCGGAATAACCAGATGTTGATGACCATCGATTCTCTTGATGATGGCTGGAATACCAATATGTATTGGGAATTTGTGGCAGATGATGAGCCAGGTGTCTTCTATTCCATCATAAGGGATGCGGCGTTCTACAACCCAGCAACTGGCGCTGATAGCAAAATTTGGATTAACTATTACCGCGATTATGGCGAGACTTTGGTGACCACTTATTTCCATCATTTTACAGCCATGCCAGATTGGTTTGACCATCATACTCCAGTGATGGATTGTGAAGTAACGGGTTGCAACCAAAATAGCATTGCTCTTCGCTGGAACGAGCCTGAACTGAAGCCCGATGAGGTGTTGGTGGGTTATCAAGTCTATAGAGGTGATGATTTGATTAGTGACTTGATTACCGAAACGGAATACACAGACCTTTATTCAGGCAACGGACGACTGAAATATCATGTGTTGGCGGTTTACAGCGATGGCGAAATCTCAAAATCGTACAACATTGTGTATTGTGAGCAGACACAAGGCATTCATAAAAACGATGCCGGGACAAGTGTTGCTATATTTCCCAATCCCACTTCGGTAAGGTTTACTGTGAAAAGCCAAGGCATTGTTCAAGTAGAGGTGTATGACATGGTGGGGCGAAGAATAGCTGAACAGCAAGGCGAGGATGTCGGTTTTGACGTTTCAGGCTGGAACAAAGGCATCTATTTGGTCCGTGTCGTTGACAGGAACGGTGTGGTGGCAGCCCGGAAATTCATGGTGAGATAATTTGCAACCTTAGCTTTTCATAGAAGCCGTTTCCTGTTTTCGGGGGACGGCTTTTTTTCCTTTCCGAATGGCATTGCGGTTGACCCAATGGCACTGTAAAGTTTCTTTACACCACTGTAAAGAAACTTTACACTTTTTTTGTATGTGTTTTCTGTAAATTACTGATTATAAAATAATTGTGTTTTTGGCATGAGATATGCTTTGGGATAAAGTAGTTCATGAGTAAAACACGAATGCAATAGTATAAATTTGATTGTCGTCATGAAAAACTATCCAAAACAGTTTCTAAGCTAAACAACTAAAAAATAAATACGTCATGTTCAAGAATTTTATCATCACCTTAAAACGTTTCACTGCATCATCCGTGCTGAACATCATTGGTTTGGCAGTAGCTTTTGTAACCGCCTACCTGATTTTGGTGCAGTTGCACTACGACTTTTCCTTCAACAAAAGCATCAAGGATGCCGACAAGATTTTCCTCATCGAAATGAAATCGAGTTATGAAGATGACAAATACCATTCTTTCTCGTCGCGTCCGGTAGGTGAGGCTTTTTGCAAAGGCAATCCTTCCATTGATAAATACGGTATTGCTCCGCCTTACAGCATGAACAGTCCTGTTGTCATGCAGGAGGGTGCCGACTATCGCAGGGGAACCTTGGGCTATACCTGGGGCGCAACGGCATCGTCGCTCGATGTGTTGGGTGTGCGTGCTATAAGAGGTAGCCTCGACAAACTAAAGGATGGAGATCCTAACATTGTGCTCACCGAGTCGGCAGCAACCCGTTTGGGACTTGACATTGACGGAACTTTCTGTTTCGGGAACGAATGGAACCCCGACAATCTACTGACGGTGGTTGCCATCATCCCCGATTTCCCCGTAAACTCCGACTGGAAGAGCGTAGAATCCATCAAAGATTTTGGCGATCAGTTCATTGATAATACCAGCGAGTGGAGTTTCCCCTACTACATCAAGCTGCGTTCGGCCGATGATGCGGCTGTCTGTTTGGAAGTGGGGAAGAACAAGGTCAGGGAGTTCCTGAAAAGCAAAGCCGACCCCAATGAAGCCGGAGCGGAAGCGGATGAAACAGAGGATAATGTGGATCATATCCGCATCGTTCCCATTACTGACCTTTATATCATGTCGGACAGCAACAGCGGGACCAAAGGCAACAAAGCCACAAGCCTGACCCTGCTTGTTATCGCCATATTGGTGATAGCCATTGCCTTTATCAACTTCATTAACTTTTTCATGGCCATGGTGCCTCGTCGTTTGCAGGGCGTGAACGCACATCGGGTTTACGGCTGTTCGCTTATGAAAATGCGCTTGAGCATCCTGCTTGAATCATCGGGCTTGGTGATGCTTGCCCTCTTGGTGGGATGGCTGCTTATGCTTGCGCTGCAATCGTCCTCCATCGGCGATTTCATTTCCGCTTCGGTTCGTCCAAGCGATAATGTCGGTTTGGCGCTTCTGCTGGCTGCCGCAAGCCTGTTAGTCGCCCTCGCGGTGGGCGTTTATCCCGCTTATTACCTCACCTCGTTTCCCTTGGCGGTGGCTTCAAAGGGCGGTTTCGTGTCATCGAAGTCGGGGCAGCGTTTGCGCATGGTTTTGGTGGGAGTGCAGTTTTTCATTTCCCTATCCTTGATTATCTGCGCTTCTTTTGTCAAGTTGCAGCATGATTATATGATGCGTTACGACATGGGGTTTGACAAGTCGCATCTGCTTTGTGGAAACATTCCGTGGAGAGTGGTCAATAACTTTGAGAACCGCGAAGCCTTTGCCGCAGAGCTGAAGAAAAATCCCCAAATTGTGGATGTGGCTTACGCCAACGGCCCCTTGGTGTCGCCCGGACGTATGGGCTGGGGCCGTCCTTATAAAGGCGAAAATATCAGTTTCCAATGCTATCCTGTTTCCTATAACTTCTTGGATTTCATGGGGATAAAAATCGAAGAGGGCGTGGATTTTTCCAAAGCCGACGAAATGGATACCTCTGGCGTTTTCATTTTCAACCGTTGCGCCCAGCAAGAGTTCGGGCTAAGCCTTGAGGACAAACTGGAAGGACATAACGGCAATACAAGGATTGCGGGTTTTTGTAAGGATTTCAATTACAAGCCCTTGCAATATAAAAACATGCCATTTGCGTTTTATGTCTTTGGCCCCAAGAGCTGGAAAATATTAGACCAGCTGTATGTGCGCACCGCCGACCATGCCGATATTCTTCAGGTCATCAGTACCATCAAGGATGAAGTAGTGAAATTTTCACCCGCCACCGACCCCAACGCGCTTGATTTCGATTTCTTCGATGTGGAACTGGGGCGTAACTACCGGAAAGAGCAGAAGCTGACAACTCTAATTGCTTTGTTCTCATTGGTTTCCATCATCATTTCGCTGATGGGCGTGTTTGGCCTAGTGCTTTTCGAGACACAATACCGCCGCAAGGAAATCGGCATACGCCGCGTGCACGGAAGCAGTATTCATGCGATATTGGTTATATTCAACACCCAATTTGTGCGTATCGTGTTGGTTTGTTTTGTGCTGGCCGTTCCGGTGAGCAGTTTTATCATGAACCGTTGGCTGAGCCACTTTGCCTACCATACTCCCCTGTATTGGTGGGTGTTTGCCTTGGCACTGTTGGTCGTGCTACTTATCACCGTTGTTACCGTAACTGTCCGTAGCTGGAGAACCGCCGCCGCCAATCCCGTGGAAGCGATAAAGAATGAATGATTGAGAATGAAAAGTGGGCGGAAAATGGCTAATGGACAACAACGCATCAACAAGATTATGTTTTTTTGGTAATTTTTTTTCGGTAATCTGAAAATTTGAAGTATCTTTGTCCCAAACTTATTGTGTTATGATGGAGCATATCAATCCGTTTGTTGTTTCAGGCAAGATAGCCCCCGATTATTTCTGTGATAGGGTCGAGGAGGCGTTGCAGTTGGAGAAAGCGCTTAGTAATCAGTTGAATGTGGTGCTTACCTCGGCTCGTCGTATGGGGAAAACTTCGCTCGTTGACTTTGTTTTTGACAAACCGGCAATTAGCGGGAATTATGTCACTATTTCTGTTGATATTTTACATACCACTACGTTTCGCGAGTTTATTCTTGCTTTCGGAACCGCTGTTTTTGATCATGTGGCAACGCGGAGCGAGAAACTGCGCAAGCAATTTGTCTCCTTTCTGAAGTCGCTTAGTGCCAGTTTCGGCTACGACACAATTCAAAATGTGCCAACTTTTGACATCAAGTTGGGCGATGTGCAGCGTCCCGAATACACGCTCGTCGAGATTTTTGATTATCTTGAATCCGTTGACAAGCCTTGTATCATTGTCATTGATGAGTTTCAGCAAATCACGCACTATCCCGAAAAGAATGTCGAGGCCTTGCTTCGGACACACATTCAAAAATTGTCCAATGCTTTCTTTGTGTTCTCAGGCAGTCGGCGCAGGTTAATGGAGGAAATGTTTTTCTCTTCGAAGCGACCTTTCTATCAGAGTGCAAAATCCATCAGGCTTGAACCCATTGCGATGGATGTTTACATGGAATTTGCCATACGTCACTTTCGGCAGGCAAAAAAAGAGATCACTCAAGAGGCTTTCACCCATGTGTATGAGACTTTTTGGGGTGTGACTTTTTATGTTCAACGTATCATGAAAGATGCGTTTGCAGAGACAAGGAAGGGTGCGACGTGTGATATCCATGCTGTAAAACAATGGATTGAAGGCTATATCGAAGAGAATGATTCGCGAATACGTGAGCAACTTGCTTTTGTCACTGAGGTTCAGAAAGAGTTGCTTTATGCCATTCACGAAGAAGGGCGAGTGCAGAGCATCACCTCAACTGCATTCAATAAGAAATACCGTTTGCGTTCTCCGAGTTCCACCCAGTCGGCTGCACTCAAACTCTTGGCGTATGATATGATTACTCGGGAAGAGAAAACTTATTCCATTGCCGATCCGTTGATGAGCCTTTGGTTGGATAGAAGAAAAGTATAGCACCATGTCAAAACTGAAATCGAAAATATTAGTCGTTGACGACAATGTAGGTATCCGAGCTGCGTTGAACATTCTGCTGTCGCAGTATTTCAGCGAGGTGGAGCTATTGTCGTCTCCAAAGGAACTGTTAAGCCACGTGAGGTCTTTCCATCCCGACGTGGTGTTGTTGGATATGAATTTTGAGTCGGATATCAATACCGGCAACGAGGGACTTTTCTGGCTTTCGGAGTTGAAACGCAATGCACCCAATGTGGAGGTGGTGCTTTTTACGGCATACGCCGACATTGCCTTGGCGGTGGAGGGGATGAAACGTGGAGCCTTCGATTTTGTGGTCAAGCCTTGGGATAACGCCAAATTGCTGGGCATCCTTGAGGAGGCTTGCGGAAAAGGCAAACCCAAGAGGACAGCGGAACCAACCGCCGATTCGACAGCGATGCTCTGGGGCGATAGTCCGGCCATGAATGAGATTCACCGCATGGTCGGAAAGATAGCTCCTACCGAAGTCGCAGTGCTGATTACAGGTGAGAATGGAACAGGTAAAGATGTATTGGCCAACGAGATACATAGACTGTCTTTGCGTTCGGGGCAGCCCATGGTGAGTGTCGATATCGGCGCCATCGCCGAAACCTTGTTCGAAAGCGAATTATTTGGCCACGTCAAAGGTGCTTTTACCGATGCTTGCTCCGACCATATCGGGAAATTTGAACAAGCCAATGGGACAACCCTCTTTCTTGATGAAATCGGAAACATCCCGCTCAACCTGCAAGCCAAGCTGTTGCGTGTGCTGCAAAACCGGAGTGTTACAAAGGTGGGCGACGCCAAGGCTGTCCCCATCGACATCCGACTGCTATGCGCCACCAACATGGACTTGCCCAAGATGGTCAGGGAAGGGCGTTTCCGCGAAGATTTATTTTACCGCATCAACACCGTGACTTTGCAATTGCCGCCTTTGCGTGATCGGACGGATGAAATCCCTTCGCTGGCTGCGCTTTTTGTGGAACGGTTCACCCGGAAATACCATCGCGAGGTGAAAGGACTTACCGAAGAGGCCGTACAGATGTTGCAACGCTGCCGTTGGGATGGTAATATCAGGGAACTGCAAAACAGCATTGAAAAAGTGGTGATTCTTTCCGAATCTCCTCAAATTGATGTGCAGGACCTTCAACTGCATCTGGAGCAAATGTGTTCCTCTTTCGCCTCGACGGCATCCAATACTGTCGAAACCCTCGACGAATTAGAGGAGCGGGCCATTCGCACGGCTATGGAAGAATGTGCAGGAAACCTGTCGTCTGTCGCTAAAATGCTGAATATCAGTCGTCCGACATTGTATAGTAAATTGAAAAAATACGGAATTTGAACACCCTGCAAGTCATACTGATCGCTTGTTCTTCCGCTGCAATAGCCTTTGTCATTGCTGCCCTTTATTTTACGCGGCGGACACAGAAAAAGGTCGGTTATATGCTTGATGCCTTGGAGGATAAGGAGACGAACTTCCGTTTCAAGGAGGTGAAAGTGATCGGGAAGCGTTTCAATAAGACCTTGAACCGTATCCGAACCATTTTCGACCGTGAAGCGGAAGAAATCAAGGAGCAGGAGCGATACTACGGGCAGATGCTGGATCATGTACTCACGGGAACCATTGCTTATGAAACACATACGGAGCGTGTCGTGTATTCCAACCGGCAGGCGTTGGCCTTGTTGGGCTTTTCGTCGTTGAGCAACCTGAGGCAATTGCAGATGCATTCAAAGGAGGTGTATGCGGCTTTTAGAAACGTGTCAGAAGAAAATGCCCAAAAGGCGCGTTTTTATTCGGACCACTCCACTTGTCGCATCTCTTTGTTGGCGACAGAAACGACACTTGCGGGAAAACAAGTCAAAATTGTGACATTCAATGATTTGGGAGAGGAAATGGAGGAGAATGAAACCGCATCGTGGACCCGATTGATACGTGTGCTGACCCATGAAATCATGAATACGGTTTCGCCAATCGCCTCCCTGTCGGAGACTTTGCAGGGGTATGTGGAACAGTCTGAAACGAAAAACGGAACGGCAATGCACGTTGACTTGAAGACGGGATTGGAAACCATTTCGGCTTCTTCAAGAGGACTGATCCGTTTTGTGGACTCGTATAGGAATGTGCTGCGGGTCGCCACGCCGGTGCGCAAGGCGTTGTATGTCAGGGATGTGATGGAAAATGTCATCAAGCTATCTGCTGCTTTCGGACTGGAACTCTGTTTTGTCGAAAAGTCGGACGATGTGCTGCTCTATGCCGATGAAGGGCAAATCACCCAAATCCTGATCAATTTGGTGAAGAATGCGGCGCAAGCCAAGGCAAGCCGTGTCGATATTTCAGCGGAAATAGACAGATACGATGCGGTTGTAATCACAGTTGCCAACGATGGTGTTCCCATCAGCGAAGCATCGCGGGAGGAGATTTTTGTTCCGTTTTTCACGACCAAACAAGAAGGTTCGGGCATCGGGCTTAGCCTGTCGCGACAAATCATGCGCCTGCATGGCGGATCGCTCACCTTGCAACGAAGCGATGAAAAAGGAACGGTTTTTGTATTGGTATTTAAGTAGGCGAAAGAATAAAAAAAGTAAGTATTTGAATAATAATGAAATATGGTTGTGTGTGAAGAAATTGTAAATAAGAGAGTTGTGTGTCTGTTAAGGCACAAAAGAGGTTGGATGGTGGCTTTGCTGCTTTTATCCGCGCTCTTTCAAGTGCAATGTCATTCCGTTTCGTACACCCAGCGGACTTTTAGCAAAGAAGACGCTAATGTCCGTTACTATGCGATTTGGCAAGAAGGAAAGCCTTCGCTTTTGGTGGTGGTGGCTTCGGAAAATTTGGTCTTCGATGAACGACCTGTGCTGCATTTGCGGTTTTTTAATGTTGATGAGCCGTTGCGCATCGAAGGCGAACAGCTTCCGATAAAGGTCGTAGAAAATCAAAGCAAAGCCAGCGCCAAGTTCCCGCTTACCGAAGCACAGGTGCAATTGTTTGCAAATGGCGTAAGCAAAGTGCGTTTGTCAACCTTGCCTTTTACCCATGAAAGAGTATTTGGGCACGATAGGATGGGTAAACAGCTGTTCCGGCTTTTCCAAGAAGCAAAGACCAGTGATACTGATTTTTAGTTTGTTTATAATTTATAAATATTAGAATATTATGAATAAAATGCAAATCCTGCTATTCGCCATCTTGGTTTCTTCTTCCGGATTTGCTCAAAACATCGACTTGGTGGAGCAACTCCCTAAAATTGAGGGTTCTTGGCGGTGGAGGCATACCGTAGTTGGAGGGTTTGTGGGTATTGTCGCTCCGCAAAGCGGAGAAGATTTCGTCCTTACATTTGGACAAGGAAATAAGATGAGCATAGCTTACAAAGGAGAAATGCTGATTTCAGACGAAACTTTTCAGGTTGCTGTCTCGAAGGACCGTGATCGCGGAAAATATGTCATCACTTTTGCCGAGGAGGTGAAGAAACGGATGGAGGAAAAGATGAAAGGTGTTCATGTTCAAGTGATCACATCGGGTTTTGTCGCGATAGAAAAGGCGTTTGGTCACGATGAGGCCGAAAGTCTTGTGATTTCGGCGGCTACAGGTGTGAACATGGGTTCCGAAGGTGGTCCCGATTTTCACCGTACCTCTTTGTTCGTTCCAGTAAACAAGGGGAAGGAATAAACCTGTCATCGCATGGTTCGCGATAATTGCAGGGGTTCGGAAGCCTCACACATAAGATATTCCGTATTTTTGCAAAAATATAGATCATGCACGAAGAGATTTTGGAGCAATTCCTGAGCAGAGTGGTTGAAGCTATCGGGCAAAACACCTTTGTCAGGATGACGCTGAGCAAGCCGAGGTCGAAACGGGACGAGTTGCGTAATGTTTACGTAAAACCTGTTCTGATTAAGGGCAATCGGCTGTATGCGTTTACCTATCGCTATGAACGCCGCGACGAGGTGAAAAACTATGATGCCGGTCAGTTGTCCGATGTTTTGAAAGAAATGCTGCCGTCTCGTTTCCTGAATGCCGTTTTATTCACGGTGACGGAGGATTTGACCCTGCTGATTACCTCGAAAGGGAAAGCCACCCTGCAATCGAAAAAGGTGCAGGAAAACCGCGAGCAGAATCTGGAACACGACAAGCAGAAAAACCGTCTTATCAATCCGGCTAACCCTTGGTGGTATCAGCTTGGACTGACGACCCGAGAAGGTAAAGTGACCGCCGACATGCAGCATAAGTTCAAACAGATTTGCAAGTATGTCGAAATCGTTGAAAGCCTGCTGAAACCGATGCGTTTTGAAGGCAAGGTGAATATTGCCGACATGGGGGCAGGGAAGGGCTATCTCACTTTTGCCTTGCACGAACTGCTGACCCAAAGGATGAATATGGAGGTGGATATTAAGGGCGTGGAGATTCGACCTGATTTAGTGCAGAAAATCAATGAGATAATCCGTTCTTCGCAACTTGTAGGACTGGAGTTTGTGGAAGGTGCTATCAACACTTTTCGTCCCGAAAACCTTGATGTGCTGATCGCTCTTCATGCCTGTAACACAGCTACCGATGATGCCATTGCTTCGGGCATCAAGGCGGGGACACAGTTGATTTTGTGTGCTCCGTGCTGCCACAAGCAGATCCGGCAGGAGATGGAACGTTCGGGCAAGGTGAGTCCCATTACGCAATATGGCATTTTCTTAGAACGTCAGGCCGTCATGATTACCGATACCATTCGGGCTTTGATAATGGAGTATCACGGTTATAAGACCCAGATCATGGAATTTGTCGAGATGGAACACACCCCGAAAAACATCTTATTGGTAGGCCGTAGGGTAGAGAAGCCTATCGACAGAGCTGCTATTGCCTCAAAAATCAGTAGTTTGAAGCAAGAATACGGTATCGAGCAGCTTTATTTGGAAACGGCACTTGGAGTGGCTTTTTAGACATTTTTTGAATAAAAGAGACGACGTGTCGTTATTTTTTGTAATTTCGTGCATCTTTTCAAAAGCAACATATTACTTTAAAAAATAGGAATTATCATGCAAAACATCGATTGGGCCAATTTGACATTTGGCTATCATGCAACGAATTACAATGTCCGTTGCTACTACAGAAACGGACAATGGGGCGAATTGGAAGTCAGCTCCGAAACCAGCATCAACATCCACATGGCGGCCACCTGCCTGCACTATGGTCAAGAGGCATTTGAGGGTCTGAAGGCTTTCCGCGGCAAAGACGGAAAGGTGCGCGTGTTCCGCATGGACGAAAACGGCAAGCGTCTTCAGTCGTCATGCGACGGCATCATGATGGCCAAGTTGCCGGTTGAAAAGTTCGAAGAAGCCATTAAGAAAGTGGTAAAGCTCAATGCGGAGTTCATTCCCCCCTACGAGACTGGTGCATCGCTTTATATCCGTCCGTTGCTGATCGGAACGGGTGCCCGCGTTGGTGTGAGTCCCGCTGATGAATACTTGTTTATCGTTTTCGTAACGCCTGTAGGACCATACTTCAAGGGCGGATTTATGGCTAACCCCTACGTCATCACACGTAAATACGACCGCTCCGCTCCGTTGGGAACCGGTATCTACAAGGTTGGCGGAAACTACGCTGCCAGTATGCGCGCCCATACCGAGGCCTGCCATGGTGGTCAATATGCTTGTGAGTTCTATCTTGACGCCAAGGAGAAGAAATTCATCGACGAAGCCGGTGCTGCCAACTTCTTCGGCATCAAGAATGACACCTATATTACACCGAAATCGACTTCCATCCTGCCTTCTATCACTAACAAGAGCCTCATGCAGCTCGCTGAGAGTCTGGGTATGAAAGTGGAACGCCGTGCCATTCCCGAAGAGGAACTCGCCACGTTTGAAGAAGCCGGTGCTTGTGGCACTGCTGCCGTGATCAGCCCCATCTCGCGTATCGATGACCCTGAGACTGGAAAATCATATCAGTTCGGTGACGGAAAGCCCGGCAAATGGAGCGAAAAGCTGTACAACAAACTTCGTGGCATCCAGTATGGCACCGAACCCGATGAGTTTGGCTGGATTACAGTCATCGAAGGCGTATAATGAGCCTCTTATAGGATTTATTCAATGTATGCGTCCCGAAAAAACGGGGCGCATATTTTTTGAAATAATCCGGTTTTTAACCTGCAAACTCGGATATTATAGTATTTTTGCAGCTGTTTCAACTTATTATTAATAGATTATCAACAAAACATTTACTAATTACTAACTATGAGAAAACAGTATTCTTTTGTATTGATGCTTCTGCTTGCCTTTGCATTTTCGGTGCAAGCCCAGCAATTTGTCTCAACAGTCCCTTCCAACAGAAATGTGATATTGGAGGAATTTACCGGAAGAAACTGCGGTTATTGCCCCGATGGACACGTAATTGCAAATCAGATCATGGCTAATAATCCCGGCAGGGTATGGGCGATAAATGTACATGGAGGTTCTTTTTCACCTACAAGTTATCCCAACCTTAATGTCCCTGATGGTTTGACCATTCAGTCGGGATTTAGCATCGGCGGTTTCCCGGCAGGTGTCGCCAATCGTTCAACGGCATCGGCTCAAGGTAGAGGAACATGGACGGGGTTGTGCAATGCGCAATTGGCTCAGCCTTCCGAGTTGAATGTCAGCGGACAGGTCGTTATCAATCCGGTTACCCGCGTCGCTTCGGTCACTGTTGAGGTGTATTATACCGGCAATAGCGCATCCGATCAGAATTATCTGACGGTGGCTATGCTTCAGGATAGCATTATGGGCAGCCAGTCCGGTGGATCCACCAACCCCGCACAATGGGTCAACGGTCAATACTGCCACATGCACGCGCTTCGCGACATTATCACGCCCAGCACTTGGGGTGAGGCTATTAGCCCTACAACAGCAGGCACTTTGATTACAAAAACATACCAATATCAGATTCCTGAGACCATAGGAAGTCCGAATGGTGTTGCAGTCAATCTCAACCATATTTTCTTTTTGGCTTGGGTGAGCGAAAAAATGCAAGGAACACCTTCGCGCCCCATCCTTTCCGGATGCGAGCTTCAGCAAATGATGGGCACGGAAAACGCTATTTATCCTATGATTTCGCAAGTAACCATGACCAATCCCGTGAGTTGCGAACAAGAGAAAAACTTTTCCATGCATGTTGATAATGCAGGTCTTGAGGCTTTGACCCAGATTAAGTTTAAGGCTGAATGCGAAGGAACGGCTACGGAATACAATTGGACCGGCAATCTTGCTTCATACACCAGCACCAATATTAATATGGTTGTGAACCTGCCTTTCGGTAACCACAATGTCAAATTCAGCATCGTTGAAGCCAATGGACAGCCTTATGAAAACTCAAAAACCATTTCTGCCACATGCAGCGAATGGGTGAATCTCGACATGCAGGGTGATGAAGAAGAACTGAAAATCCATATCATGCAGGATAAGTTTGGCAACCAGACCACGTGGAAGGTGTTTGCCTCCGATATGTCGGTGCTTGCCTCTGGTGGACCTTACTCCATGCTGTTGGGAGGAACCGCTACACAGCTTCACGTTGAAAGTGTTACTGTTCCGAAGAATGAATGCATTAATTTCGTTATTTATGACTCACAAGGTAACGGTATCTGCTGCGCCAATGGAAATGGCTATTATAAGATATTCGACAGCAATGACAATTTGCTTGTTGACGGTAATGGGGATTTTGGCGAAGAGGCTTCTCACCTGATTTCCACTGGCCAAGGGACCGGTGAGCTTACGGTAACCACACTTGACGTGAGAGATATTACTGCTACAAGCGCCACTTTCGTCGGTAAGGTTCAGGGCGGCACAGCCGAATCAGTTGGTTTTGAGTATAGAAAGGTAACTGCCCCGACCATATTTACCGTTGACGGCACTTTGAATGGCAATGTGTTCACGGCAAGTGTACAGGATCTGACCCCAATGACCATATACATGGTTCGTGCTTATGCAGTACAAAACGGAGAAAAGATTTATGGCGAGGACATGACCTTTACTACCACTCCTACAGGTGTCGGCGAACTGTATGGCCAGGTTGTTATTTATCCGAATCCTGCAAATGAAAAACTGAACATCAATTGCAAGAGCATGTCCGAAGTGGAGGTTTTCAATGCCGTTGGTCAGAAAGTTCTGTCGCAGAAGGTTTCAGGAACAACGACGCAGATCGAGCTTGGCGAAATGAATAACGGCATCTACTTTGTACGTGTCCGTATGGAAAACGGAGCCGTCGTGAGCCATCGTTTTGCAGTGTCAAAATAAGCCTTGACATCAATAAGAATAAGAAAAGCCACCGGTTAGGTGGCTTTTTTTATGGAGTGTCGATTTATACTGCCTTTGTCAAATCAATCCGTTTTCTTTCAAAATGGCAGCCATTTGGCTTTGCAGCTTGTGTGCTTCTTCACCTGCTTTGACAGCGAAATCGCTGCCGTTTGAGGCGTAGATGATGCCCCTCGATGAGTTGACCAACAAACCGCATTCTTTATTGATGCCGTTTTTTGCGACAGCCTGCAAGTCGCCACCCTGCGCACCAACGCCCGGAACAAGGAAGAAGTAGTCGGGCAGTTGTTTGCGGATGTCGCCAAGTTCCTCGGGATGGGTCGCTCCCACCACAAACATCATTTGTTCAGAAGAAGCCCATTCGGTGGCTTTCTGAAGCACTTGTTGGTGTAGCAGCCTTTCGCCGACATTCAGGTATTGGAAGTCCTTTGAACCGGCATTGGAAGTCAAGGCAAGCAATATGACCCATTTGCCGTCGAAATTGAGAAAAGGTGAAACAGAGTCTTTTCCCATATAGGGCGCAACGGTGAGTGCGTCAACTTTTAGACTGTTGAAGAATGCCTTGGCGTAGTTGGCCGACGTGTTGCCGATATCACCGCGTTTGGCATCGGCAATGATGAAGATATCGGGATGGTTATTGCGCAGGTATTGAACGGTGCGTTCCAAACTTTGCCAGCCCTTGGCGCCATACACTTCGTAGAAAGCAGTGTTGGGCTTGTAGGCGACGGCGTATTGTGCGGTATGGTTGATGATTTGTTTGTTGAACTCAAAGACAGGGTCGTCCGTCGCCAATAAGTTCTGCGGAATTTTATCAATGTCGGTGTCTAAGCCGATGCACAGAAAGGATTGCTTTTTCTGAATCTGTTCGATAAGTTGTTGCTTATTCATGATCATTCTAGGTTTTCTTTCATTTTTTCCGCATTTTCAGCCATTTGCAACTTGTTGATGATTTCATCAAGGCTGCCGTCCATGACAGCGGCAAGGTTGTAAACGGTAAGGCCGTCCACACGATGGTCGGTGACGCGACCTTGCGGGAAGTTATAGGTTCTGATTTTTGCCGAACGGTCGCCGGTCGAAACCATGGTCTTGCGTTTGGCGGAGATGTCGTTGATGTATTTCTGGTATTCAAGGTCGTAGATGCGTGTGCGCAGGCGCGACAGTGCTCTTTCCTTGTTTTTGGGCTGGTCACGGGTTTCGGTGCATTCGATGAGAATCTCTTCGGCAACGCCTGTGTTGGGATTCTTCCAAATATAACGCAGGCGCACGCCCGATTCCACCTTGTTCACGTTTTGACCACCGGCGCCACTGGAACGGAAGGTGTCCCACTTGATTTCGCCTTCGTTGATTTCCACGTCAAACTCTTCCGCTTCGGGTAATACCGCCACGGATGCGGCAGAGGTGTGGATGCGTCCTTGTGTCTCGGTCTTCGGCACACGCTGCACACGGTGCACCCCCGATTCAAACTTCAGGATGCCGTAACAGCCATCGCCGACCACGGTAAAGTCGATTTCCTTGTAGCCGCCACTGCTTCCTTCGCTGACAAAAGTGATTTCCGTTTTCCATCCTTTTGTCTCGCAGTATTTGACATACATTCTAAACAAGTCTCCTGCGAACAAACAGGCTTCGTCACCGCCGGTTCCAGCACGGATTTCGAGACAGGCGTTTTTATTGTCTTGCGGATCCTTAGGAATCATCAATAGCCGGATGTCCTGTTCCAATTGCTCGATGCGGTTTTGGGCATTCACGATTTCTTCCGCCGCCATCTTGCGCAATTCGTCATCTTTTTCCGATTCAAGCATGGAGCGAGCTTCCGATAAATTGCCTTGTAGCAAACGGTACTCATTAAAGGCCCTCACCAAAGGTTCCAAGTCCTTATAATCCTTGTTCAGTTTAACATAGCGCTTCATGTCGGCAACGACAGCGGGGTCGGCCAACTGTTCGCCCATTTCTTCCCAGCGGTGTTTGATGACTCCTAATTTTTCGGTGATGTCCACGGATCGAAAATCGATTTGTTGATGATGATTTTAGAGTACAAAAGTACGATTTTATTGCTTATCCCGATGCCAATGTTTATTCCTGCGCCGAAATCGTCGAAAGATTTGCTACTCATCATATCCAATATTCGTATGATTCTGTGCCTTCTGCATGAGATCAATAATGTTTTCCACGCTGAATCCGCAGAAATCGCCGAATACTTTCTCGTGTTATCGCATCCACTTTTCGTATGGTTCTGCGCATTCTGCGTGATATAAAATTCACACGCTGGCATCGTCTAATCCACCGAATTATCTTCGCATATTATCGCAATTAACATTCGTATGATTCTACGCCTTCTGCGTGATACAATTCCTGCGTGATGCAAATCTCTGCATCCGTGTATCAATACTCGAAAACTCCGTACGGGCTTCGAATCGTCAGTCGTTTTTTGTCGGAATCTTCCACATGGCCGATGATCTTACTCTCGATATGGAATGACTGGGCGATTTCCATCATTTCGTTGGCCGACTTTTCATCGGTATAGATTTCTAAGCGGTGTCCCATGTTGAACACCTTGTACATCTCTTGCCAGTCGGTGTGTGAGGCCTCTTGAATCATACGGAATAGTGGCGGCAACTCAAACAGATTGTCTTTCACGATGTGTAGCTTATCCACAAAATGCAGCACCTTGGTTTGTGCGCCGCCGCTGCAATGGATGATGCCATGGATTTGCTTCCTGAATGATTTCAGAATCGGTATCATCAATGGCGTGTATGTGCGAGTGGGTGAGAGGATGAGTTTTCCAACATCAACGCCTTCTATTTCAGTAGGTTCTGTGAGTTTGTGAGGACCAGAATAGATCAGCTCTTTCGGAATGCTATGGTCGTAGCTTTCGGCATATTTCTCTGCCAGATAATGTCCAAGCACATCGTGGCGTGCAGAGGTGAGGCCGTTGCTGCCCATGCCGCCGTTGTAATGGTCTTCGTAGGAGGCTTGCCCGAAAGAAGCGAATCCCACAATACAATCGCCGGGGCGTATGGCGTTCTCAATGACTTCGTCGCGTTTTATCCTTGTTGTGACCGTGCTGTCAACGATAACTGTGCGCACCAAATCGCCCACGTCGGCGGTTTCGCCACCGGTAAGGTAAATGCCGATACCGATCTGGCGCATCTTCTCTAAAAAATGCTCCGTGCCGTTAATAAGGGCAGAGATGACTTCTCCGGGAATCAGGTTTTTGTTTCTGCCAATTGTGGAGGATAGCAGCATGTTATCAGTCGCACCCACACAAATCAGGTCGTCCGTGTTCATCACCACGGCATCCTGTGCCACACCTTCCCAAACGGATAAGTCTCCGGTTTCTTTCCAATAAAGGTACGCCAATGAGGATTTGGTGCCTGCGCCGTCGGCGTGCATGATGTTGCAATACTCCGGATCATTGCCCAGAATATCGGGGATGATCTTGCAGAACGCATTGGGATAGAGACCTTTGTCAAGGTTCTTGATGGCGTTGTGTATGTCTTCCTTTTCGGCTGAAACGCCTCTGAGTCGGTATCGTTGATTGTCCATTAGTTGAATATGAGTTTCTTGGTCTTAGTGTCGAATTGATAGTTGCCAAACTGTTTCAAGGTCTTTTGTCCGATGACCCATTCCTCGACCATGCGTTTTCTTACCTTGACCTCCACGTTGTATATGCTACGTCCGGCAAGACACATCTCTTTCACGGTGAAAACGGCACCTTCGGCAATGCTGCCCGTTCCGAGAACTTCTTCCGTGTTGCCCTTGAAGTTGTCGCGGTTGATCCGCCCTTCTTTAAGGAGTTTCAAAGCCTGAGCCTCCGAAATGAGCAGGTCGGCATTCTGGCTGTAGGTGAATGTCTCGCCGTAACCATCCACATTGACGTTGAAGTAGAAATAGCCCGCTTTGTTCTGGTTGAACAAAACGAAATTCTCTTCCTGTGGATTGATGGCGATGTGTACCGACTGGTTGTCACCGATATTAACTCTCGGGACAAAATCCTTGTTCAGAATGCGAAATTCCGTGCGTCGGTTCATCTGGTGTGCAGCTTCCTTGGCATCGTTGCTCGATAGACTATTGATAAAGGCTTCGTTCAAAACAGTGCCAGCCTTGAAAGCGTGTCCGTGAACCTTGACATCTTTTTGCAATGTGCGAGGAACCCTTTCGCCATAGCCCTTTGCTGTCAGTCGTAATGGGTCTATTCCTCGGATAATCAGATAATCTACAACTGATTGTGCACGCTTTTGAGAGAGAATGTCGTTGCGTTCCTCCGTGTCGCGGCTGTCGGTGTGCGAAGCCAACTCGATGGTAATGGTCGGGTTGATTTGCAGTGTTTCGATCAATCCTTGTAAGGAGTCTTCAAACTGTGGCTTCAAATCCCATTTTCCCAAATCGTACAGGATGTCGGGCAGCATGATGGGTTCTTCGGGAATCGGCTCAATGACGTATTCCTTTTCGAAGTCCTTGCTAAACTCAATACCGACAGTGGTTTCCGTAGCATTATAGGTGAAGTAGTTGGCTTTGTCGATGGTGATTTCGTAGTTGGTATTGCCTTTCAGTTGGCTTTCGCTGAAACTGAAGAATCCTTTGCTGTTGGTGCGTGTCATCATGCTCGATCCGTCGGAGCCGACCATACGGACGTTTGCGTTTTCGACAAATTGATTCGTTTTTTCGTCTTTGACGGTTCCAGAGAAGGTGAACAGAATGGCGGACTGTTCGAAATAATAGATGTTGTCAACGCCGCGCGTATTGCCACGGTTGCTGGAGATGAAGCCGCGTTCCTCGGTGGGGTGGAAGATGATGGCGAAGTCGTCGCTGGTGGAGTTGATAGGTGATTTCAGGTTGACAGGTTCACCCCAGTTGCCGGAAGTGTCGATGGTGACCATGAAAATGTCGAGGCCGCCCATGCCGCCGTGTCCGTTCGAGGCGAAGTAAAGCGTGGTATCGTTACGCAGAAAGGGGAAAAGCTCGTCGCCTGCCGTATTGATAGTGGGGCCGACGTTGAAAGGGCGCTCAAAGGCGTCATTGGTCGATTTGCGTGTGGTGACCCAAATGTCTTTTTCGCCAAAGCCACCTCGACGGTCCGAGGAGAAGTACATGATCAGCTCATCGTCAGATAGGGTGGGGTGTCCTACAATATCAAGGGTGTCAATGCCTTTGATTTCGACAGGACGTGCGTTGGCGAAAGTGCCGCCGCTTTTGGCAGCCACCATGATCTGGCAGCCGTTTTTGCGATGTTCGCCGTTCTGACAGCGTGTGTAATACATCCGTGTGTATTTTGAGTTGAAGAATGGCGCTCCTTCGCTGGCTTTCGTGTTCACATTTTCACTTTCATCGGCAATGACAGGGGAACTCCAGTCGCCTTTGCGGTCTTGTTTCGACATGAAAAAGTCGGCAAAGTGTTGGCCGTTGATGCCGTCCTTTTCTTTTCCTGTGGCACCGTCGCGTGAGGAGGTGAAAATGATTTCATTGTAGTTTGAATTTGACCATACGGCACAAAAGTCGGAATAACGCGTAGTGTTGAGCTTTTTCATCTCTTTCAGCTCATATTTCAACGGGTTTTCAATCCATTCCTTGATCATGGCAGCTGTTTCGGCACCGATTTTTCCACGGTTGTCGGTTGGTACCATTTGGGAATAACGGTTGTAACACTCGATGGCATCGTCAAATTTTTCGTTCATCTTGTAAGTGTCGCCAAGGGAGAGATAAACCTCAGGGTGTGCATTCGGATAATCGGATTTCAACACCCGTTTATAATAGGGTTCGGCACGTTTGGGGAGACCGATAAGGCGGTAGCATTCGCCCATCTGAAAACTGATGCGGTTGCGTTCCTCTTTGTTCCTCCGGCTTCTCTTATAGGCTTTCTTATAGCGGTCAACGGCTTCGGAATACTGTTTGCGCCCGAAGGCGAGGTCGGCATTCTTGGCAGGATTGCGGCGCTGGGCGTACAACTCAATGTCGGTCATTACGAACAGTAAAGCCAAAAGAATCAATATGTATTTTTTCATTATGTAGTAATTGTCGATGTAAAAACGCATAATGCCGCTTTTTATTTTGACGGCATCAATCGACAAAAGTACAAATATTGTCTGAATGTGCCGCCCGACCATAGAAAAACTCCATGCCTTTTTTTGTGAAAATGGAAAGAGGTGACAGGCATGGCATTGGTTATGGCTGTGATATGCGCATTTTGGGGGAGGAAAGGAGGCCTTTCCCCACTTGTTGGTTGTGGCTTGAGAAACGGCAAGTCAGATCTATGGAGATAAGGGCGTGTTCGATTGCAGACGGCCGAGATTTTTCAGGCATTATCACCAAACCGGTCATTATCTGGGAGAAAAATGCTATTTTTACGCCTTCTTTTGTCAAAGTCCGATTGGATGATGACGTGGATAGGATTTTCTAACAACTTAAACACTTAAAATTCATGGTATGAAAAGCATTTTTGCAATTATTGTTTCTATTTTTTTATCAACGCAGCTTTTTGCTGGAACATTGGTCATGATGCCGTATCAATCGCAGGAAGAACTGGAAAGTTTGTTCCGCAGAAGCGATATCACGGTGCATTATTATTCGAACGATAGGGTGATAGCTACTGTCGAGACTTTCAATACTGACGAGATGACCCTGATAGATGAATCGGCCTTTGAGGGTACGGATGTGTATTATTTGGTTTATTGTCAGTCGGAAGATCAAGATGACTATCTGTGGCGTGAGCAGGAAAAGGGACGTTGTCTTTATCGTAATTCGCAATTCTTGGTGATGAAACCCGAAAAATCAGGATTTCGTCCGTATAAAAATGATGGCATGGTCGCCATTTTCAATAAAAAGGCCACCTTGCCTCGTTTGTCGCGCGATTTTCCGGTTGTTTCTGTCGAAAACCCTGGCATTCGTCAAATGATGGATCAGGTCAACAAGGATTCAATTGCCGCTACGGTGTCCTATCTTCAATCGTTGGGCAACAGGATTTATGATTCAGAGGGGGCTTATGCGGCACAGGCTTGGATCGAGGCTAAGTTCAAAGCCTTGGGATTGGAAGTGGAGTTGCAGCCTTTCACTTATTGGGGCAATGCTTCTTCGCCTAATATCATTGCCATTCAACGGGGAACGTTGCACCCCAATACCTACGTAATCTGTGGAAGTCATTATGATTCATTCAGTTACTATGGAATGTGCCCCGGCGCAGATGACAATGCTACAGGTGTGGCAAGTGTGCTGGAAAGTGCCCGAATAATGACGCAACATGCGTTTGAGTACTCCATTGTGTATTGTGCTTTTTCTGCGGAAGAGATGGGGTTGATAGGTAGCGAAGCATACGCCTCGCGCTGCCAATCGCAAGGCATGGATATTCTCGGTTATTTTAACAACGATATGAATGGCTTTCTGTATGGAGACATACACATTGACTGTATTTATCCAAACTCGGTGGAGCCGATAGGCGCATATTATAGAAACATAGGTGAGGTGTATTTTCCGCAAATGCCAATTCGGCATGTCAACTTCTCACAAGGCGACAGCGATCACACCTCTTTTAATAACCATGGCTATATGGGGATTTATCCTTTCGAGGATTTGTCGCATTACAGCCCCTATATTCACACACCGGGCGACACGATTGGAACCAGTGTCAACAGCTGGGAGATGTCGCAACGTTATTGCCAGATGAATATGGCCTGCTTGGCAGAGATTGCCAATCTTACGGAAGGTCCCGTCACTTCTTGCAATCCTCCGGTTGACTTTACGGCGGTAAATGTTATTCCTGAAGGAAAAGACACCTTGTGTCCTATATTGATGTCCTGGAAGGCGCCTTTGGAGGGGTCAACGGGCAATGCGGTTCGCTTTAAGGTTTACCGTAATGGCGCAGTCTTGGGTCAAGTGCCGTTTGAAGCTGCTCAGACTTCCTATTCTTATGATGACGAGGTGCCTGTCGGTGATACCGTCCATTACTGCGTTGTCGCGGTTTATGACGATGCTTGCGAGGCTTCTTCGGATACGCTTTCCGTAGTCGGCGTCTATCATCCCAGTGAAATTGGGGAGTATGGGGAGCATTCCGTTGTGGTGTACCCGAACCCGGCGGAAAGAATGGTTACCTTGAAAGGAAATGTTGCGGATTGTTATTGCATTGACATGTTTGGAAGAAGGCTTTCCATGCGTTGTGATGACAATAAAATCGATGTTTCAGAATGGAGTAAGGGCGTTTATTTCTTGGTTATCACTACAATGGATGGCCAAAGAGAGGTACAGAAGCTTATTGTCAACAGATAAGTGCATGGAAACAATAGGATGCTTCTTCACAGTATTCGGTTCTGGAAAAGTATCCGTCACGACTGCTTGATAATTGTCATTTAGGGCAATATTGAAGTATAAATAATTGAAAAACAATATCATAGATATTTTTCTATGGTATTGTTTTTTTTGATCTAATATCAATATAATATTGATAACCAATTGTTTATTATCAAATATTGTCAATCCGTGCGAAAGCGTTCTGGTCGGGGCGTATTTGGGATTTTGAAGCTGCAAAATGATGTTCTGCTTATATATATTGATAGGTGCATTTGTTTGTTTGGATGTTGCGTTTCGTTGTGATTCCGGTATTGTTGTATTATTTTCTAGTTTATTTTCAAAAAGTGTATTTTGCATGATATTGTTTTCCAGTTGTTTGCGTTATTTTTCCAAAAAAAGCGGA
>JASBYY010000015.1 GCA_029983675.1 Bacteroidales bacterium
CCTCCTCAAAAACATCCCAGTGTATTTTGTTGGCAAGTTGGTACAATGGATTTTTTATACATTTTTCTGCAAGGTTTTAGGCTGCAAATATACGAAATCTTGCGGAATCTACCAAATGTTTTTGCATTCATTTTACTGATTTACAATTAGATATTTTTTTAAGGGACGACTATCTACCATAACGATCACCGGATCATTAGATCAAAAAAGCCAGGACCTATTGCCCCGTCTCTTCCGTTTCATGTCGCAGCCAATGCAACTTTCCATGCAGTACTGCTGCAATAAGATGGCAGGTCAATCAAAAAACGTCTCCCAAGTTATCAACTTAGAATGGGACGGCAAAAATGTTTCGAAGGTCTTTGCGACCTCTGCCAATCATAATATTTCCATTTCCTTTACTTACGACAATAAAATCAATCCTTTCGATGGCTTTTTCCATGTTCTCTACATCATTAATCCCTATTCCGTTGAACATCCAAACCTAAGTAGCCGAAACAACGTCCTCACCATGACCACTACTCAACAAGAAATCGGCTCCATGACCTCGGAAAGCGAAGTGCACAAATTCGAATACACATATAACGGTGACTACCCCACCAGTGTAACCTATCCAGTTACTTTTCCCGACTCCTACACCATTGTGGAACGTTATCAGTACGAATAAGGACGGTTATCAAGTCGAAACAAAAAATCCCGCTCTTACGAACGGGATTTTTTCATATCATCTCACAAGAGATTTAGATCGTCCATGTCGATCCGCTATTCAGCAGGTCATCCATGTTCTTAATCTTAGAATTGGCCTTTTCATTGGCAATGATTTCATCGAGGCTGTCATTAAAGGTAGGAGCCACCACATCGCGAATGACACCGATGGCGACCGGATACTCCGGAGGCATCATATGTGCCAGCATCATGTGGATACCGGTATCCTGTTGCGTCTTATCGTGGACAAGGATGTCCTTTTCGGTGACACCGTCCTGACCAATGGTAACGACCTCCAGCTTGTTGTTTTTCAGCATAATACCCTTATCGCGGTTTTTGCCGAAAATCAACGGCTGTCCATGGACACACTTCACTTGCATATCGTCGCGGACATCTCTTCCGGTGATATTTTCATGCACACCATTGGAGAAAATCATGCAGTTCTGCAAGATTTCAGTCACGGCCATACCGTCGTGCTTATAGGCTTCCATGAAAATTTCCGTCATTTCCTTCGGGTTCATGTCGATGGCACGTGCAAAGAATGTAGCCTTAGCGCCAATGGCAAGCTCGCCAGGATTGAACGGATCTTCGAAAGTACCCTGCGGGCTGGTCTTGGTTTTCGTGCCACGGAAAGTGCAAGGCGAGAACTGACCCTTGGTCATACCGTAGATACGGTTGTTGAACAGCAGCAGATTGATGTCGATATTACGGCGGCAGGCATGGATGAAGTGGTTTCCACCGATAGCCGTGCAGTCACCGTCACCGGTGATCATCCAAACCGACAGGTTGGGGTTGGCTAATTTAACGCCTGTTGCAGCAGCAGCGGCACGTCCGTGAACGCTATGGAAGCCATAGGTGTTCATATAGTACGGGAAACGTGACGAACAGCCAATGCCAGAAACAACGACAATGTCTTCTTTACGCTTACCCAGTTTCGGAAACACGTCTTCAACGGCCTTCAAGATGGCATGGTCACCACAACCTGGACACCATTTCACCACCTGGTCGCTGACAAAATCTTCTTTCGTGAGGTTAGCAACCTGTTTATCCATATTTTGATCTTGCATAGTCGTATTATTTTAAAAGGTCGTTAAACTTATTTTCAAGCTCGCCGAGTGTGAAAGGCAGGCCCTGCACCTTATTATATTGTTCGTACTTGAACTGCGGATAGTTCATGCGCAAATATTTGGCAAACTGACCGCGGTTGATTTCGCACACCACAATCTTCTTGTGACCTGACAACACTTCTTCGGTGTTTCTCGGCAACGGCATGATGTAGCTGAAATGAGCGTGAGCGACAGACTTACCCTCTTCTCTCATCTTATCAACAGCCGTGCGAACTACGCCGAACGTACCGCCCCAGCTGACGACCAGCAGGTCGGCATTCGGGTCGCCATCAATCTCCTGCAACGGAATATCGTTGGCCACGCGGGCGATCTTTTCTTCACGAAGTTCGGTCATAATCTGGTGGTTTTCGGGATTGGTAGAGAGGTTACCCTTGCCATTCTCTTTTTCCAAACCGCCGACACGGTGGCGCAGGCCCTCGGTACCCGGGATAGCCCATTCGCGGCGCAGTTTCTCTTCGTCACGACGATAAGGCATGTAATCCGGATCGTTAGCTTTTGCCAAAGGAGCCGTGATGGTAGGCATGTCGGCCATGCGCGGGATGCGGAACACCTCGGAACCATTGCCGAGTGCGCCGTCACTGAGCAGGATGACAGGGGTCATGTGCTCCAAAGCGATACGTGCCGCTTCAAAAGCGGAATAGAAGCAGCCGGCTGAGCTTTTGGCTGCCATAACCACAAGCGGAGCGTCTCCGTTGCGGCCATATAAAGCTTGCATCAAGTCACTCTGTTCCGTCTTGGTGGGAAGACCTGTGGAAGGACCGCCACGCTGCACGTCGATGATGACCAAAGGAAGCTCAGTCATAACGGCAAGACCCATAGCTTCGCTCTTCAGCGAAAGACCAGGACCAGATGTCGTGGTAACGGCGAGGCTGCCAGCATAAGAAGCGCCAATTGACGACATAATGCCGGCGATTTCATCTTCAGCCTGGAAAGCCTTGACATTTAAATTCTTGTATTTTGTCAGCTCAACGAGAATGTCCGTAGCAGGCGTAATGGGATAGGAACCGAGGAAAAGCGGGCGGCCCGATCTTTCGCTGGCGGCCATAAGACCCCAAGCCATAGCTACGTTACCGGTGATGTTACGGTATTTGCCTTTGTCGAGGTCTGCAGCTTCCACCTTGAACGTATTGGTGAACAGTTCCCAAGTGTCGGCATAATGGAAACCGGCATCGAGGACGGTACGGTTGGCTTTGATGACCTCAGGTTTGCCTTTGAACTTGGTCTCGAAATAATCGTAAACCGAATCAAGTGTGCGGTTGAACAGATACATCACGATGCCGAGGGCAAACATGTTCTTCGACTTCAGAATGGACTTCATATCCATGCCAGTATCTTTCAGAGCCTCTTTGGTCAGCGTTGAAATGGGAGCCTTGACAACCTGATAGTCTGCCAACGTGCCATCAACGGTGGGGTCGGCAGTGTAGTTGGCCTTTTCCAAGGCTTTCTCATTCATCGAATCGGAGTCGAAAATGATGATGGTCCCGGGACGGAGCCAGCGCATGTTGGCCTTGATAGAGGCCGGGTTCATGGCCACTAGGACATCGCAGAGGTCGCCAGTGGTGTGAACGGGTTTGTGTCCAAAGTGAACCTGGAAGCCAGAAACACCAGCTACAGTACCTTGAGGAGGACGGATTTCAGCCGGATAATCCGGGAAAGTGGCGAAGTCATTCCCCGCCAATGCAGTGGAATCCGAGAACAAATTTCCCGTAAGCTGCATACCATCGCCCGAATCGCCCGAAAAACGGATCACGACATGATCAAGGGCTACAACTTTACTTTTTCCTGTCATATTATGCTTATTTTAATACTAGAATGAATTAAATAATCTACAATTCAATAAAAAATAAAAAAACGCACCTGTTTTCTGAAAACCATATTACTCAGCACAAAAAACAAGCATCGTGAACTTTAAAAACGCTGCAAAGGTACATAATTAATATGGTCATTCCGCCAAAGCGGGAAACTATTTTTCTTTTTCCACATAGAAGCTCCACAGAAAACTTTGCCCACACACGGGAAAGCCCAGCCCCGCTCCCTTCCTCTACCGCGACCATACAATCACAGCCCATCACCGGCTCAAATTCCTAACGAAATCGGACTATTACAATATCATCCTTCATCAATTACCGAAACCATAAAATTCATATCACACTAAAAACCAACATCTTATATCTCTGCAAAATGACCACAAAAAAAATAATTGCCGGAATAACATCGTCATGATAAAGATATATACTATTTTTGCAGTGCAAATTCTAAACTAAAACACTATGGCTTATAAAATCACTGACAGTTGTGTTGCATGTGGATCATGCATCGACGAATGCCCCGTGGGCTGCATCTCAGAAGGAGACATCTATGTAATCGACGCCGATCAATGCGTATCGTGTGGCACTTGCGCCGCCGCTTGCCCGAATGAAGCAATCGTTGGAGACTAAGAATTAGATTTTTTCGACTAAAAAAACGGAAATGCTTGTTTATGAAGCTTTCCGTTTTTTTACATCAAAAAAACACCGCCAAAAACAATATTCCTCTGATTTTTTCGTTATCCAAACAACTTTGGCAAACTATTTGATGCTACAAACATGTTATTCAAACACAAGATTTAAGAAACTAACAAACATTTAAACTATTAATCAACAAAATTTCAAACTACTATGAAGAAATTAGCTTTGGCACTCGTTTGCCTCGTCAGCGTTGCATTCTTTGCAAGTTGCACTCCCAAAGGACAACCCACCATTTCTGTTTTAGCCGAAGAAGGCTATGCCACTGATGGTCAGAACGTTATTCTAAACACCAACATTCCTTTCGGTTTTGTTCTCGCCTCCAGCACGGAAACTGCCAGCGAACTTACGAAACTGTACATCACTGTTGACTCTGCAAAATGGGCTGAAATTGACCTGACCGGCACATCATACACATATCGCGACACCATTAGTTTTTCTCTCAACAGAGAAATCATTGGCACCTCTGTTATTAAGGCCACTGTGACCGACGCTAAGGGTCAAACTGCCAGCACCAGCATCACGCTGAACATCGAAAAGGCTCCTGAAGTTGCCCTCGTTGCTAAAGATTTCACTTGGAACAGGCATGGCGGTAATGATGCCACAGGGTTGGATGAGTATGGATTGGAATGGAAAACGAACGAAAAAGAAATCTACGCTGTCATTACTCCTAAAACAGGTGCTCTGCTTTACAGATTTGAGCCTGCGGTATGGGGCAACACCATTACCAATGCCGCTAAGGTGGCCCTGTTCAGCGAGGCAACCTCCATCACCCAATTCAAAGAAGTTTCCTGCACAGCAGCGAACAAAGACTACGACATTGTTATCGGTACTGTTTACAACAGCGAGTATCATCTGATTCATGTCACCCACAGCAAAGTCTCTACATTCAAAGGCACCGATGTCACCATTACCGGTCAGTCGAAATAAGCCCTTTGTATAGGAAAAACCCAAAAGCACCTTTCGGGGTGCTTTTTTTATTACTATCTTTGCAGCAAGAAAAACAAACCATTGCAACATGAAAACAACGAGGTTCCCCAATGCCA
This sequence comes from Bacteroidales bacterium, assembly GCA_029983675.1. Lineage (GTDB taxonomy): Bacteria > Bacteroidota > Bacteroidia > Bacteroidales > F082 > Limimorpha. Next base: position 5,380 of record JASBYY010000015.1, read on the forward strand.
CATGCCATTATTATGTACAAATACTTTCAGGCATCGTTATACTCCTTTTCCTGTCAAGCTGCGGTCCTGATAACGCAGCGCCGACCATTTGCTTCTTCGAAGGATCAAAATATATTTCCAGCGACTGCGAGTTATCTTTGGGAACCGAAGTCACCGTAGGTTTTCATGCCGCTTCAAACCCTGAAACAGAGGCCCGTTTAGACGTTCTCTCCATCCGCATTGCGCACGACAACGACGCGCCTTTCAATTCCACAACTTATACTACAGAAAACACACTCGATCACAACGCTTATTTTACAGTCAGTCAGCCGGGGCAATATGTAGTGACCGGCACCATTACCGATGAAAACCGTCATTCGGCAAGCATCAGCCTGACTGTCAAAGGGAAGGAATAGTCTTTTTCCCCCGTTCCAAAAAGTAAAAAACGAGAAACAACCTGCTGCTGTTTCTCGTTTTTATTTTCTGTCACAAACCCGGTTCACTCCTCGTCCTGACTGACCTTCTTCAAAAACGCATCGCTAGCCTGAATCATCATGTTGATGGAACGCGGAACGATTTCACTCACGTCAGGCGTGGTGTCAAGCAACTGTTCAAAGCAAATCCACACCGAAGCGCCGCTATCCTTTTCGTCCTCGTATTCATAGACAATGGCTTTCACCACTTTGAAAGTCCAATTGACCGTATTGGCCGCCATGATGGATTCGGCAAAATTTTCATCCGTCACATCAAAGATGCCGGGTAAGGTCAAGCGGTAGAACAAGGGGTCGTCTTCATCATGCCAAAGCAAGAAGTTCCATCCCTCATAACTAAAAGTAAGGCCGATTTCATTTTCAACCGGCGCAACACCTGCGTTTTTCAAAAAATCAAGTACGATATCTTTTGCCGTCATATAGTCGCTATAATAATACAATGTAATAATTTATTACACAATTAAATGCGTTTCACAAGAGGACAAGGCATGCTTTATCCCCGAATCCTTTCAAAAACCCTGAGCCTAACGCTACTTCTTGTTGAATCCGATGGTAGTGCGTGTAGAATACGAAGGGTTCTTGTACTTGAGAACATCCACAAGAAGTTTCTGTGAAATGGGCACATCCATGTAGGCCGCCGTCATGGCTGCTTCATTAACGGTTTCGGTAATGTCGCCAGCCACAAAATCATCAGACATCTTGGCCAGCTCATCATAGTCCAGTTCTTCGCATGGACGGTCTTTCAAATGCGACCTGAAGATATCCTTACGGGCTTCGAGATCGGGCTGCGGCACAAAAAACGCCTTATCGATGCATCCAGGACGTGCGATGGTAGGATCGACCAAGTCGGGACGGTTGGAGGTCGCTGCCACAAGGATTCCCTTTTCGGAACATCCGTTCATCAGGGCTGCGAATTGCATGGCTTGTGGCGAAACCGCTCCACTTTCGTCCATCGCATTCGGCACGAGGAACTCTATCTCGTCGAGACAAAGCACAAACGGTGCTTTTTCAGCCGCCGCCGCAAAGATGCGTTGCATGTTTTCAATCACATTGGGCTGGTAGATGTTTCCAAACTCAGAACCACGAATCAACGAGTAATTGAATCCCGATTCCTCTGCAAGGCTCTCCACCATGATGGATTTGCCACATCCAGGAGGACCATACAGCAAAATGCCGTTGACAGGTTCCAGCAAGTATTTTTTGGCTTTCTCTGAATTTTGCCAGGTAAACAACACTTCTTTACGAAGCTGTTCCTTCAACTCATCGCGCCCTGCCACATTTTCAAAGCCGTTTCCACTTCCCTTTTTGAAGGTGATGGCCAGCTCTGTGGAATGTTCGGGCGTAGTCGGCTGTTCGTTTTCTTCATTGGAGGCGACAGATGCATTTCCATCGGTTTCCTCTTCGGGCATCGCCATCTCCATCAATGCCTTGGCAAAATCCGCCGCCGATGCAAAACGATCGTCGGGGTTCTTGGCCAATGCTTTTTTCAAAATGCGCTGATAGATTTCACTGATCTTAATATCGTCGGTCTCCCAAATCAACTCACCACGCCGCGCTTCTTTAACCGCTTCTTTGAGTTTTCGCTTATCCGTCTTAATATCACCAAGTTCGGTCTCCCAAGGAGCTTTCCCGAAAAGCATGTAATAAAACAAGGCTCCGGTCGAGAAAAGGTCGCTCTTGGGGGTGTATATGCCCTTAAAGGTTTCCGGCGCACGGAAAAACGGCATCAGGTCTTCCACGAAGAACGTTGGACGCCCCATGACCATGTAGGAAATGTGTCCCAAATCGATAATGGTGGGAAGCAACATGCCATCCCCCACCTCCTGCAAGATGATGTTTTCGGGCGTAATGTCGTTGTGAATCAATGCCTGAGAATGGATATAGTTCAAGCCATTCAACACACACAAAGTCACCTGAGCGGCATCTTCAGGCGAAAACAGCCCCGACTGCTTGATGGAATCAATCAGCAACTGACCCTTGTAATACTCTGTCACTAAATAATGATAGATTTTTCCACCCTTGCGCACTTCGCCATGACCTACATAGCTGACCACGTTCTCGTTTTTCAACTCGCGACACAACTGTATTTCATACACTTCCTTGCCATCGAAAAGCAAAGCGGAGGGTATGCTTTCAAAGTCGAACAGTTTTAAGAAATAGTTCTTTCCGTCGGTTCCCGCCACGCAATAAGATTCTGCCGTAGCGCCCTTCTTGATAAAGGAAACAACGGTATAGTTTCCTATCTTGTCTCCATTTTCAAATATCTGCATGATAGATTTCTATTTTGGGACAAAGATAGTCATATTTCCCAATTTTATCCTATGGGGTTCGGAAAGAAAAACACTAAAAAAGATTTATTTTGGGATTTTTTCTGACACACCAAGAAACCACGGCATCGTTGCGGCTTTGTGCAAGGTCTTTCCAATCTTTTTTTTCTTTTCCCGCATTACATTGCGTGGCATCTTGAAAAGCACTCCCTAAGTCAGGCGTTGCCGTCGGGGATGTTGTCACAAGCCTTCTGCAACACCGAGGCAAACACCGAAAGTTCCTCTTCTGTCAAATCGGAAAAAATCTTGTTCATGGCATCAATGGCGATGGCCTTGGTGCTTTCTTTCATCCGCTCGCCCTCCTCGGTAAGTATGACATTGTTGACACGGCGGTCATTTTTATCGACCTCGCGCCTCACCAGTCCTTTCCGCTCAAGGTTATCGACAAACTGTGTCACCGAGTTTTTGTCTTTCTGAATGATGTAGGCGATGGACTGCTGTGTCATTGCACCCTCATTCCAAAGCGTGTCCATGACCAGAAACTGCTCACCGGTAAGGTTGATGCCGTTCCGTTTGAACACATCGGCAAAATGCTTTTTCAACTTGCAGTTCAAAATATTGACATAAACGCCTATTTGCTTGATCAGTATCATGGTATTACTTGGATTTATTCATTAGAAATTATCAATCAGCACTTTACTGTTTTTTAAATGGACTTTCAGGTTCCTTGGCCATAAAATTATAGGTCAGACAGTCGGAAAGTCTTGGGAAGATACGACTGAGTTTGACAATAAGTCGTCCTGCGGGTGTCAGGACTACATACGCCCTACGTCTCACAAGACCGCGTTCGAGGCGACGCGCCACTTGTTCGGCAGACATCATCTTACTCTCATCGCGCGGTGTGCGTCCTTGCGGAGTGCCATCTGCCGTCAATGCGGCAATTCGGACATTGGATGCCGTGAAGCCCGGCGAGAACACCATGACGTGCAAACCGTCGTGCAAATGCTCGATACGCAGGGTGTCCAAGAAGCCCCGTATGGCATACTTTGAAGAAGCGTAGCCCGTGCGGGCCGGCAGTCCGTTGAAACCGGCAATGGAAATCACGCCGACAACAGATCCTCTGGAACGCAACAAGTGAGGCAAGGCATATTTCGTGCAATATACCGTGCCCCAATAGTTGACATCCATCAAACGGTGCAGCACCTTCAGATCGACATCCTTGAACATCGCCCGCATGGAAAGACCTGCGTTATTGACAAGAATATCAATGCCGCCAAAATACGAAACGGTTTGTTCTACAAGGTTTTTGCAATCCTCCTTGACAGAAACATCCGTTTTGACACACAACACCTTGTCGGGGATAGGAAGTCCTGCAGCAAGGGTTTCCAACTTATCAATAGAGCGAGCGGCGAGTACAAGTCTCGCCCCACAATGTGCCAGTCGAATTGCGGAAGCCCGCCCGATACCCGAGCTGGCTCCCGTAATGATAATCACCTTGTCAAATAGCACATGTTGCTTGGCCATACCGTTTACTTTTGCATGCTAATTTGTCAAATTTCAAGGCTATGGAATCGCCATGCTTGGCACTTCATCGCCATCGTAGCAACCTTTGGCAAGTTTTTCCTTCACCTCTGCAAAAGCCTGGAGGGTATAGTCCACCTGTTCCATCGTGTGTGCTGCCGTAGGAATGATACGGAAGATGATCATGCCCTTGGGGATGACGGGATAGGTGACCACGGAACAGAATATGCGGTAGTTCTCACGGAGATCCATGGCAATATTGGTGGCTTGCGCCACATCGCCATGCACATGTACCGGTGTGACACAGGCCTCGGCTGGTCCTATATCAAAACCAAGATTGCGGAAACCATCCTGCAAGGCGCGGGTTACCTTCCACAATTGTGCACGCAAACGGTCGCCCTCTTCATTGCGGATAATCTCAAGACGCTTCTCGCAACCTTCGACGATAGCCAGCGGCAACGACTTGGCATACATCTGCGAACGCATGTTGTAGCGCAAATACTCGATAATATTTTGGGGTCCTGCCACAAAACCTCCGATGATGGCCATTGACTTGGCGTAGGCACCGATATACAAATCAATGTCGTCCATCACATGGAAATGCTCCGAAGTGCCGCGACCATGCTCTCCCATGACGCCAAAGCCATGCGCATCGTCAATCAGGATGCGGAAGTTGTGTTTTTTCTTTAAGGCAGCAATCTTGTCGAGTGCTCCCAACGCGCCCGTCATGCCGTAAACACCTTCCGTGATCAGCAGGATGCCGCCACCCGTTTCCTTGACGACTTCTTCTGCAACCTGGAGCTTTTGTTCGAGGCTTTCCATGTCGTTATGCTTGTAGGAGAACGACTTGCCGACATGTAAACGTTTTCCGTCCATGAGGCAAGCATGGATTTCGGCATCGTAAAGCAACACATCGTGTCGTGTCAGCAAGGCATCGATGGTGGAGAAAATACCCTGATAGCCAAAGTTATAGAGATAAGCGGCCTCTTTCTTCTCAAAATCGGCCAGTTCTTTCTCAAAGTGCTCGTGCATACGTGTGTGCCCGCTCATCATGCGTGCCCCCATGGGTGCCGCAAGTCCCCAGCGTGCCGCACCATCGGCATCGGCCTTCCGTATAGCCGGATGGTTGGCCAAACCTAAATAGTTGTTCAAACTCCAGCAAAGCACCTCTTTACCGTTGAAAACCATGTTCGGCCCCATCTCGCCTTCCAAGCGCGGAAATGCAAAATAACCGTCGGCGCGATCACGGTACTGTCCGATAGGACCGCCGGAATCCTTTGTAATTCTTTCAAAAATATCCATTTTCGTGTGTTTTATTGTTCGTTTAGAATGTAAGAATGGACAAAAGTAGTAAATATGTTTATCATCGAAACAACGTATCATAAAAAAAAGTAGATTTGCATTTTCAACAGATAATAACGGGACAAACGGCAAGGCTATGTTAGATTTGAAAGACAAGACAGCACTCATCACGGGAGGCGGAAGCGGCATCGGAAGGTCGATTGCACGACATCTCGCCATGGAAGGCTGCCACCTCGTCCTTACGGGCTTAGGCATCGACAGCCTGAACGAAACCAAAACAAGCTGCGAAACCTACGGTGTGAAGGCGTATGCCATCGAAACGCAACTCGACGATTATGGCGCTATTGACCATCTGTACGATTACGTGGTGGAAAACGGCCTGCACATCGACCTTTTTGTGTTGAATGCCGGCATCTCACAACGGGAAAAAGCCTTGGAGACAGATTTCAGCGTGGACGAAAAAATCATGAAAATCGACTATTTGAGTTCCGTATATCTCATCAAGCGTTTCGCTCCCATGATCAAGGCTTCGAAACACGTACAACTTTCGGTGACAACCTCATTGTCAGGACTTTTCGGTTTTCCATTGCGTTCGGCTTACTGCGCCGCAAAACACGCTTTGTTTGGCTTCTACGAGTCATTGGAGCTGGAATACGATAATATCAACGTCACCTTCCTCATTCCGGGGCGCATCAACACACAAATCAGCAAGAGCGCACTGATGGGCGACGGTACGGCACACGCCAAGATGGACCAAGGTCAGGCCGATGGCCTCGATGTGGAAAAATGCGGTGCCATCGCCGTAAAAGCCATTCGCAAACAAAAGCACCGAAAGCTCATCGGAAAAAAAGAACTGCTCATGGCCTACATCCATAAATACTGGTTAGGATTGTATTACAGACTTTCCAGAAAAATATCCGCCACATAACAAAAGTGAGAGCAACGCACCCCGATTCGGTTCATGCTCTTCTGCTCCAACCCGTCCGAAATCACAAAATCCACATACCTTCAAATCCGAAACAACACATCATGAAAGAAAAAGTCATCTGCGGCATCCAGCAAGTCGGCATCGGTGTCAGCAACGTCATCGAGGCCTGGAAATGGTATTACGATCAGTTCGGTTATGACATAAAAATCGTCGATAACGAAGGTGTAGCCGAGCGCATGTTACCCTACACCGGCGGCAAGCCACAGCCTCGCCGTGCCATCATGGCTTTCAATATCCGCGGCGGCGGCGGCTTTGAAATATGGCAGCCCAAAGGACGTGCGCTCAACTATCCGGCAGTGCCTGTGCAACTCGGCGACCTCGGCATTCTGATGGCTAAAATCAAGACACCCGACATCGCCAAAGCCTACGCCACGTTCAAAGAGAGGCAGCTCAACCTGCTCAGCAGTCCAAGCACATCGCCTTTCGGACGCCGACAGTTTTTCATGAAAGACCCTTACGACAACTTGTTTCAAGTGGAGGAAGACGACTATGTGTTTGTGAACAAAAAACGCATTACAGGCGGCGCCAATGGTGTCGTTCTGGGTGTAAGCGACATGGACAAGTCGGTGGATTTCTATGGCAAGCTGTTAGACTACGACAAAATCGTCTTCGACCAGACCGACACCTTTGCTGACCTGCGTTGCATCAGTGGCGGCGACCGCCGCCTGCGCCGCGTGGTCCTCGAACGCTCAAAGCCCATCGAGGGACCGTTATGCCGCATCATGGGCACTTCGCATATCGAACTGATACAAAGTGTCGAAAGCACCGGCAAAAAAATCTATGAAGGCAGACTTTGGGGCGATCCCGGATTTATCCATCTCTGCTTCGATGTGCGCAACATGGATGCCATTGGGGCACAAGCCGAACGCCTTGGCCATCCTTTTGTTTGCGACAGCGGCAAGGACTTCGACATGGGTGACGCCAACGGACATTTCACATACGTGGAAGACCCCGACGGCACACTCATTGAATTTGTCGAAACATTCAAAGTGCCCATCTCAAAGAAACTGGGACTTGCCATCAACCTTTCCAACAAAGACGACCACAAGCCACTCGGCATCTTCAAGGCCTTGCAATTCGCCAAGGTAAAACGCGAGAATATCAGATAAGACACAAAAAAAGCCGACCTATGGCCAGCTTTTTTGTCATTATATGGTATAAGGTTTACTTGATGCCTAACTTGGCTTTCACATTAGGGGTGACATCGACAGCATCGGTGCCGATATAAACGGCAGTACCAGTGGCCACATCGATAATATAAGTGTAGCCCTTTTCCTTGCCCACATCGTTGATAGCCTTCTGAATCTTATCCAAAAGCGGTGCCAGCAACTCGCCACGCTTTTTCTCAAACTCGCCTTCGGCGTTGGCTTGGAACTGTTGGATACGGCTTTCCAAATCGACGATCTCTTTTTCCTTCGACTGCTTCACCAAATTCGACATGGCTTCGATATTGGCCTGATAGTCCTGCATCTTGGTCTGATACTCGGTTGCCATTGCTTTAAGCTGGTCCTGAAGCTCACCGTAATACTTCTCAAGGTCTTTTTCAGCCTTTGCTTTTCCGGGCATGGCGTTCATCACCTCGTTGGTGTTCACATGGGCGATTTTAATTGTCTGGGCGCTCACAAAGCCGTTCATGGCGAAAAGGGCGACAAACAGACATGCTACTTTCACTAATTTATTCATCTCTTAGAAATTATTGATTATTCTTTGCTTGTTAACATTCAGCCTGCAAAAATAAGAAATATTCCTTTCTCTTCCGAACTTTGCCCAAAGACAGCGTTCAATATTTACCGGAAAGATGTCCTTACCTGTTATTTTCCCGCTTTCTTACGGTCTTCACGGCGGACGGTCTGCATCACGTTACCGAGTTCATCAAGCACATCGTCGCTAATGTCGTTTTTATCGTTTGCATACAGGATGGATGTACCCGAAGCCAAATCGAACACAAAGGCGTAACCCTTGGATTGGGCAAGGTTTTGCATGGCAGTGTAAATCTTTTCCTGAATGGGTTGTATCAGTTCGGTGCGCTTTTGATAGAGCTGACCTTCCGAACCAAAATACTGCATCTGCAAGGTCTTGGCTTCCTGTTCCTTATTGATGATTTCTTGCTCACGGGCACGTTTCTGGTCTTCCGAAAGCAGCACCATTTCGGTCTGATACTTCTTGTACATTTCCGACACTTTGTCATAAATGGCTTTCACTTCATTCTGCCATTTGGTGGAATGCGATTCCAATTCTTCCTGAGCATCAGCGTATTCGGGAATGTTTGACATAATGTACTCCGAATCGACGTAGGCGATCTTCTGCCCGCCGCCAATCTGGGCGTTTGCTGTCATGATGCCGCAGCAAAGAATGGCCGCGGTCAAAATCAATGTTCTAACTTTCTTCATTTTATTTTGTGTGTGAGGTTTTTGTATTAACTGATTATTTGATTTTCACTTTTGCTCCGGTTTATCAAAGCCGAAACATCATCCCCTTTGCACTATCAATCATCGTTCCAAAGTTCCATTTTCGAACAAAGAAAATCAGTCGATGGAGTTGCCGATAGAGAAGTGGAAGTGGCTGCCGCCCGCATCCTTTTTGCCGTAGATCTCGTCGAATCCATAGCCCCAGTCGAGGCCCAGCAAACCGAACATGGGCAGGTAGATGCGCACGCCCAGACCCGCCGAGCGCTTCACATTGAAAGGATTAAACGTTTTGAAACCATTCCAGCAGTTGCCTGCTTCGGCAAAGCCCAGCACAAATATGGTGGCTTGCGGTGTCAGGGTAAGCGGATAGCGAAGCTCAACAGTATATTTCGTGAAGATATTTCCGCCAATGGCCCTTCCTGTTCCGGCACCGGGTGTCAAGGCACTGTTTTCATAGCCACGCATCCCGATAATCTCACGGCTGTCGAAATTAAAATTGGCGAGACCGTCACCGCCGAGATAATAACGGTGGAATGGTGACAAACCGATGTCTTTATTATAATAACCCAAGTAACCAAAGCGCACACGCGACATCAACACCAACTTCTCGTACAACTCATTGTACCATGCCGCCTTGAAGTTCCATTTATGCTCTTCCACCCATCTATAACGATTGTCTTCCGACAAAGACACATAATTCTTGTTGGGCGCAAAAAGAGAATACGGCGGGGTCAGTTCCAATGAAAGCTGCATCTCCGAACCGTTACGGGGATAAATAGGCTGGCTCGTCGAGTTACGACCCAACACAATGGAATAACTGATCACATTGAAATTACCGCTACCCGATCCGAAGTTTAACGCCGTGTAATTGTGAAGATTATATCTCATCAAATTGACTCCATGATACAAGGTAAAATAATCGTCAGGCCATTTCAGGCGTTTGCCCAAACCGACGGTGAAACCTTCACGACTAATCCATCCGAAGTCTTTGGAGTCTCTATCTTTCCAATTGGTGTAGTATTGCTGGATGAAAGACACCGTCAGCGAATTGGGTTTACGCCCGCCCAACCAAGGCTCGGTAAACGAAATGGCATACGTCAGAGAGTTTCTGCCGTAGGTGGACAAATTCAACGAGAGCTTTTGTCCATCACCCGCCGGAACCGGTTTCCACGCTTGCTTGTTGAATACATTTCTAAAAGAAAAGTTATTGAAGGTCAGACCTAAATTCAAAATCAGCATGTTAGCTCCCCAGCCCGCCGAAAAACTAACTTGGTCGGCGGCAGCCTCCTCCACCTGGTAGTCAATATCGACCGTACCATCATTATAATTGGGTTTGGTTACCGGGTTGATGGTTTCCTGATTGAAAAAGCCCAATGTGGCAAGTTCGCGTATGGTACGCATCACATCGCTGCGACTGAACAACTGACCCGGCGTAGAATACATCTCGCGAATCACCACATAGTCATTGGTCTTGGTGTTTCCCGAAAGATTCACGTGGTTGATACGAGCCTGATCACCCTCAAAAAGCCGGATTTCAAGATCGATAGAGTCGTTTTCGACCTGCACCTCGACGGGATTCACATGGAAGAACAAATATCCGTCATCCATGTATAATGAACTGATATCCAATGTGTTCTCGCTATAGGTAAGGTTGGTATTGAGCAACTCCTTATTATACACATCGCCCGGCTTGATACCAAGAATGTCATTCAGTGTTTCGCTGCTGTATTTGGTATTACCCGTCCATGCAATGTTGCGATAGTAGTAGCGTTGACCCTCATCAATAACCAAGTCGATGCCGATATTGCGGTCATCGATGCGATAGACGGAATCTTTCACGATGATAGCGTCGCGATAGCCCTTCGAATTGTATTTGGCAATGATTTTAGCCTTGTCGTCCTTGTAGTTCTTTTCTAAAAACTTCGAGCTTTTCAAAATGCGCGGACGATAATTTTCAAAAAAGTACTTTTCAACGCCGGTGATGGCTTTCAAAGGTTTCAAAGTCACCACATCGGCAACGGTATTGACCACCAATGGACCCAACGGATCAAGCGGATTGAAACGGCCTCGCTGCTTGGTTTCCTTCATGGCTGCCAAAATCTGCGTTTCTGAAAGATTTTCATTGCCAACGATATTGATAGCACCGATTTTCACTTTCGGACCTTTGTTGACCTTGATCAGCATGTCAACATAGTTTTGACGGGCGGTATCGGCCTTTTGCTCAATGTCGATTTCCGCATTGGCATATCCTTTTTCATAATAGTAGTCCTCGATGATACGTCTGGTCTTGGTATAAAGGTGATCCGTCGCCACATCGCCACGGGACAGATTGATTTTGCTGCGGATGTCGTCAGCTTCCGACTTTTTAACGCCTTCAAATGAAAAACGCGACACACGAGGCCTTTCCTTCACCTTGATTTGAAGGAAAACCTTATCGCCCATAATGTTAGTGGCATTGATTTCCACATCTTCGAACATGCCCTGTTCCCAGATATTACGGATGGCCGTGGCAATATCATCACCCGGCACCTTGATGGTTTCGCCGACACGAAGTCCCGAAATCACGGCAAGGACAGTCTGATCGACGTATTGCGTGCCTTCGATGGTAAGTCCGCCGATTTCGTAATCCGTCGGACGGCTATAGTCGATACCCGACAAGTCGTCGCCAATCTGAATCTGGGAGTAAGACATTTCGGGCGAAAACAGCATTGCCATCCAAGCAAAAGCGACAAGCAAGTATGTGGGTCGTAAATATCTCTTCATCTGTAGTTCTTTCATTATTTGCTAAGTTGTTCACTGGTCTTTCCAAAACGACGCTCACGGTGCTGATAATCAATGATGGCATCGTACAAATCGTCCTTTCGGAAATCGGGCCAATATTTCGTTGTAAAATATAATTCGCTGTAAGCCAGTTGCCACAGCAGGAAGTTGCTGATACGTTCTTCGCCGCTGGTACGAACAAGAAGTTCCGGATCGGGCATTCCCGATGTGGACAAATAGGTGTCTATGGTTTGCTGTTCGATGTCCTGCGGTTTCAACAGTCCCGAAGCAGCATCCTGAGCCATGCGGCGTGCTGCTTGGGTGATGTCCCAGCGTCCCGAATAACTCAAGGCGAGGGTCAAGGTCATACGTGTATTGCCACTCGTATTGGCGATAGCCTGTTGCAAATGTTCATAGTTGGATTTGGGCAGGCTTTGAAGGTCGCCGATGGCATTGAGCCGTATGTTATTCTTATTGAGCGTAGCGACCTCGGTACGGATGGTGCTTGCCAGCAACGCCATCAAACCGTTCACTTCCAATACCGGACGGTTCCAGTTTTCGGTGGAAAAAGCATATAAAGTCAAGTACGAAACGCCCAGTTCGGCAGCCGCCTCTGCCGTTTCGCGCACGGCGGTAATGGCATTCTGATGGCCAAACAAACGGGGTTTGCCGTGTTCCTTTGCCCAGCGGCCATTGCCATCCATGATGACAGCGATGTGCTTGGGCAGCCGTTCCAAATCGATTTGTTCCCTCCGATTCATCATTTCATCATTTTACATACATCATTACCCGGCAAATTAAAACGCCATGACAATGAGATACCTGCTATGCCAAACCAATCCTTATGCGCCGAATCGCCACGCTGCTGCCCCGGCTTGAAGTTGCCCGTCGGATCGGACAAATCGTATTCCTTACCGCCCGCCGTTACTTTTGGATGTTCTTCGGGATAAACTCCGCTGACATCGTCTAAATAATCAGTGAAAGTCTTGTGTAAACGCCATTCAAAGGTCATACACAAATGCTTTGACAAACTTGTTTTCAGTCCAAATCCGAAAACCATCGACAACCCGATGGGCTTATCACGCCCCAACATCTTTCTCCAATTTGACGTGTCCAAAGGGGCTGCTTCGGCCTGATGATCACGCAACTTGACAAGGCTATCACCCACTGCTGCATAGGGCGTATAATGAAACACCGAAAAGCCGCCCAACAAATAAGGCGAAAAGGATTTGTTGCGCTTTCCCGTGAAATATTCATAAAAGTTGAACTCCGCCATCACGCTGAGGTCATTCACCACGGTTTTCACGTTCAAGCCACGCTCAGGGCGCCACTTGATGACCTCGTCGGATGCTTTCAGGCTGGTATGGGTATATTCAAGGCGAAATGCCCACCGCAGATTGTGGTTGTAACGCACCATGCCGCCATATTGCAAACTCGACTGGGCAAAATGTTTGGCAGGATTGATATCGCATATCATATAACCGATACCGACATGGGGGCCGATTTCAAGGGAGTGCGGTATTTCCACTTGGGCGTGCAAGGAGCTACCTGCATGGCTCAAAGTCATCATGCAGATGCAAATAAACATGAAGCGAAATCTCTTCAACATATTGTCGTTCAAATATTTGTAAAGTCCTGCACGCATCAATCCGTTTCTTACCACGCATCCACACGTTTGAAAATCAGCGTGCAAATGTAAGACTTTTTCAAATGTAAACGTAAGAAATCAGTTTCTATTGTCCTTGCCCCACATGAGTTTATTTCTGATAGTGGCAAAAAAATCCTCTCCTTCCATACGTATCATGTTGATACAAAACGGTGCCTTGCGAACTGTCAGTTCTACGGAAGTGTCGAGGGTGCGAATTCTCGAATCCATGCTGAAGACAAAACGCTTTTCGCGGCCTTCAATTTGGATGCGAATGACACTATCGTCGCGAATGACGATAGGGCGCACCGTCAGGTTGTGCGCTGCAATCGGAGTGATGAGAAAATTGCGCGATGTGGGCGTGACGATAGGACCGCCGGCACTCAGCGAATAGGCTGTGGAACCAGTCGGGGTGGCCAACAAAATGCCGTCGCCCCAATAGGTGTTCAAGAAAACATCGTCAACAAATACTTTTATAGAGAGCAGCGAGTTCTCCGGATAACGAATGACACTCAACTCATTAAGGGCAAAATTCACATCGCCAAAGACATCATCAGGAGAAAGCAGTTCCAATAAAGTGCGTTTCTCAATGTGATAAGCACCTTGCATCACCTTATGAATGGCCTCCTCAATCTCGTTTTTCGGAATGCTGGAAAGAAAGCCCAAACGCCCCATATTGATGCCGAGAACCGGCAGTTCCGAATCGCGCACCAAAGGAACCGCATCCAGCAACGTACCGTCGCCTCCAATGGAAAGCATCAGGTCGGCGCAGGCAACAAGTCCCTCGTGGTTTTCAAATGTGCTGTGCTTGTATTGTGACGACATGCAAGGTGCGATTTGCTGCAAAAAAGGACGGTAAACCGAAACTTCAGCGCCTGCAACTTGCAAATTATCAAGAAGATAACGCATATAAACATGGTTCTCTTCCGACAGGGCTTTTCCAAAAAGAGCGACTTTCATCGGAATTCAGATTTTCGGCAAAGATAGCTTTTTCTTCAAAAACAGCATTCCCTACGGCCATGGAAATCACATGGTCAGATATTTGATAAACTCGCTGTAACGCTGACGCAGGTCATCATTGTTGCCATGCTCGCTGAAAGAAGCTACAATATTGTAATTGAATCGGTTAAAGGATTGCAATATAGCAGAAATATCCACCTTGCTCACCTTGATGGAAACCATGATTTTAGTGGACTCGGGATCAGATTCCATGGTAAGGCTTAAAATCTTCGCATCATCTTCCTCCACAATACGTGCGATCTCGGAAAGCATGTAATCGTTGGCACTCATTTCGAGCATGATGATACCGCCCGGCTCCATCACCGAATATGCATCGGTAAAATACCGAACGAGTTTCTGCTGGCCGATGGTTCCAAGGTAGTTGTCATACGCATCAAGAACGGGAAGCAGTGTCAAATTGTGCTGACCTATGATGCGCAACGCATCAAAAACATGCTGATAATCATAAACAAAAGGCTGAAAAGTCACTGCCAAATCGCCCACCTTCATTTCCATATCGGAGCGATAGACATCGAAATTCGACACAAGGGCGACCAGCCTGCCTTCACGTACCAAAGGCAGATGCGCCACACAAATATCCTCCATGTATTCCAACGCATCCCGACAAGTGTCGTTCATTTCCAAAGGCACAACGCCATCTTGTATTAAATTCCTGACAATCATGTTATTATCATTATCCAATCAAACATCTCGGAATCTTTCACATCATGACCCCATCTTCATCGAATCATGGTCTTCGTCATTCATCATGCGCAGATAGTTCACATAACGCCATGCAGCAATGCCGCCGTTTTCAACAGCTTGCTTCACTGCACAACCCGGCTCATGCGTGTGGGTACAGTTGGCAAAGCGACAGTCGTTCATCAGGCTGCGCATTTCCGGGAAACGCTGTGCAAGTGTTTCCTTTTCAAGATCATACAACGCAAACTCTTTGATGCCGGGGGTATCGACAATCCATGCTCCAAAACCAAGACGGTGCATTTCGGCAAACGTAGTGGTGTGTTTCCCTTTGTCGTGAACATCAGAAATAGCTCCGATACGCAGATTCAACGACGGGTCCAAAGCATTGACCAAAGCGGATTTTCCCACGCCGGAATGCCCGGAAAAAAGACATATCTTATCCTGCATCAATGCTTTCAGCTGTTCGCACTGAAACCCTGTCTTGGCCGAAACGCCAAACGACACATAGCCGATACCGGAATAATACTCGATTAGTTCGGCCATATCGCCAATCTGGTCATCGTCATACAGGTCACACTTATTGAAAATCAGCGCCGAAGGAATATGGTAGGCCTCTGCCGTCACCAAAAAGCGGTCGATGAATCCCGTGGAAGTCCGGGGATGCTCGATGGTCGCCACCACTATGGCGAGATCGACATTGGCGGCGATGATATGCGATGCCTTGCTGAGATTGACGGATTTTCTGACAATCACATTATTACGAGCAGCAATCCTTTTGATGACACCGGTTTCCTTGCCCTGTTCAAGTTCAAAACTGACAATGTCGCCCACAGCAACCGGATTGGTCGAGCGTAGCCCGTCAAGACGTATCTTGCCGCGCAAACGGCACTCCCACACCTTGCCATCACTGTCGATGACGATATACCAGCTACCCGTTGACTTGATGACCCTTCCTTCCATGAGATAGCAAAAATACGGATTTTTTCGCGAGCAGACTTCAAGAAGCGGATGATATGATCACAAAAATGAAAAATACATATTTCAACAAATCAGGCACAATGCTTTTTGCTCCGTGCCTGATTTGTTTATAATAGGTGTTTTAGCACTTTTCGATTGTCATATAAACATTCAACGCGAAGTCCACATTATCTTCGCCATGAATGATGTTGGCGTATGGGACATTTTGCGGCTGAAAAATTTCACGTTATGTGTCCAAGCGGAGGTTGTTTCCATGAAAAACGTTTTTTATCCTTCCAGTTAAAATCCCTGGATTTTATCTAAATTTGCGGTCAAGGTTTCCCTTTCCGTGTCAAACAGACCTCGCACGGTCTGGGAATCTCGATGAAATCAGCAAAAACAGAGGTCTCCTTATTATGAGAGCAAAAATGAAAAAGTTAATCACAGCAATCGCAATCATGGCAGCCATGTTCGTTGCCGAAAATGTTTCAGCACAATGGAACGTCAGCTGGGACATCGCTCCTGAGGTTTTTACGACCAACATCCATAGCGACCCTACGGGAATGCCTTTGATCAACGTTAACAGCAAGAAAACTTACCTCGGGTATTTCGTAGGAGCAACTTACAACTTCAATCTCGTGGATAATCTTGGCATTGCCATAGGTGGCCAATTCAGATGGGACAGACAGCATAAGGCAAAAAGCATTTTTGGCCCATTGAAGCGCAGGCACATTGAGAACCTGTTCCTTTGCGACATTCCGGTGATGCTCAATTACGGCATCAACCTAAATCGGGACTGGAAAATCACGCCTTTCATCGGTCCAATGCTTTCCTATGGTCTCGGTGGCAACATCAAAATCTGCGACCAAGACTATAGCAACGCAACCACTTTCCCTTGGTATGGCACCCATGACTGGGGGCATGACTACAAACGCCTGAACCTGTATGGTCTGGGAGGGGTGAGTTGTTCCTACAAGCAATTCAACCTTTCCATCGGTTACCGCTATGGCATCCTTGATTTGGACAAAGACGACATTTCAACGACCCACACTTCGGGATTTTTCGTTGGGCTGGGCTATACGCTCTGAAACAAATAGAATCTCTTTTGATACCTCGCAAAACAATCTTGCGGTATTTGCAAGATTGTTTTGCTTTTTTGGCAGAAATGCCCAATCGAAAAACATTGTTTTGTTTGTTTTACGCATTCCCAAATTGAGATTGAAAATGGCCACAGGAAACAATCGTAAAGAAAACACTTTCAGGAAAAAGCAAACCGAACCAGAACCCATGGAGGAGATGCCTTCCCTTACTCCACCACTTCCATGTCATCGCCATAAATAGCTACCGTCACGTTTCGGCCCGGTCGGGGCACATAAGTGGTTTCAAAACGGACAGAGGAGGACGACAGGCATGCGCTAATGTCTTTTCCTGTTTCGACAAGTATTCGTTCAGAGCGAACTTCAGTGCAACTGTTTTGCAAAAGCACCATTGCGACCAAGGTGACAGCCGAAGCGGCAACACCAATCAGCAAGTCATGTAATATGGGTTTCATTATTGAGTATGTATTGATGATTTTCAAAATAATCAGCTTAATCAGCTCATTATCAATGCAAAAATCATGCAATTTATCGAGATAAGCCACGCGAAAACCATAGCGTTTCGTAAAAGGCATTCTCTTCCTTTCCGAAAACAAATCCACTGTCATCCAAAAGCAAATGTTTGCACGAAATCCCTAACAACGCTGGTAGCGTTTGCCCGGCAATGCCATCAGAATGCCGTCAAACTCAAGGTTCAGCAGCAAAGCGGCCAATTTGGTCGGTGAAAATTCAGTTTTCACAATAATATCATCGATATTGACAACCTGTTCCTTCTCAAAACAATCCATCACCCGTTTTTCATCCTCGCTGAACTCTCGAAACAGCACAGATTGCACTTCGGTTTTTCGCGGCGTGTCCCAACGCATGATGTAGCGCAAATGGGCGACATCTTCCATCAGATTGGCACGGTTGATACGGATCAAGTGGTTGCAGCCTTGACTGTAAATATCCATCACTCGGCCCGGATAGGCGAACACGTCGCGGTTGTATGAATTGGCTAACTCCGCCGTAATCAGCGAGCCACCTTTCAGGGCTGACTCAATGACGACAACGGCATCGGACATCCCTGCAATGATACGGTTGCGCCTCGGAAAATTTTCCCTATCGGGCTGGCTGCCGCTCATACACTCGGTCAACAACCCTCCGTTTTGCAGCATCTCCTCGGCAAGGTCTCGATTATCGGAAGGATAGACCGTTTGCATGCCGCACCCCATCACGCCCACCGTGGGAATACCGTATTTCACCGAGCTACGGTGCGCCACCGCATCAACGCCATAAGCCAAACCGCTAACAACAAGCACATTGTCATCGGAAAGATCCTTCACCAACTGCTCACAGTTGGCTTTGCCATAATCCGTGATGTTGCGAGTTCCGACAATCGCCACCACACGATCGGCGTTTAAGTCGGCATTGCCTTTGTAATACAGCATGATGGGGCTGTCGTCGCAATGCGACAAACGCTGCGGATAGTCTTCATCCTGATAAAACAAAGGACGGATGCCATGGTCTTCTATAAAGCGGATTTCTTCTTCCGCCCTTTTCAGCACGCTTTTCGAGCAGATGGCTTCGATGGCGGGTTCACGTAAACCCGCTATTTTTTTGAGAGCAGCACGTTTTTCCTTGAAAATCGCCGAAGCACTGCCGCAATACGCCACAAATTTCTTACCTCCGATATCGCCGATACCGGGGAGCAAGGTCAGGCCGATTTGATAAAGCAGTTCTTCGTTCATTTTCAACGGACAGGCATGTTACAGTTTCGTTTCAGCAACCATGACAAACTTTCGGAACCGCTTGTCATGCGAGGAATTTAGTCGAGTTTGAGCACCGCTAAGAAAGCCGACTGCGGTACTTCGACACTACCGATTTGGCGCATCCGCTTTTTACCCGCTTTCTGCTTCTCAAGCAGCTTGCGTTTGCGCGAGATGTCGCCACCGTAGCACTTTGCCGTCACGTCCTTGCGCACTTGGCGCACGGTTTCGCGGGCGATGATCTTAGAGCCAATGGCGGCTTGTATGGCGATGTCGAACTGATGGCGCGGTATGAGTTCCTTCAACTTTTCGCACATGCGGCGGCCAAAATCGTAGGCATGGTCGCGGTGGATAAGGGTTGACAAGGCATCGACCGACTCTCCGTTGAGCATGATGTCGAGTTTCACAAGGCTGGCTTCCTGATAGCCTGCCACATGGTAATCGAATGAGGCATAGCCTTTTGAAATGGATTTCAGCTTGTCGTAAAAGTCAAAGACGATTTCACTCAACGGCAACTGGAAAGTCAGTTCCACACGATCGGTTGAAATGTAAACTTGGTTTTTCAAGATGCCTCGCTTTTCGATGCAGAGGGTCATGATGGGACCGGTAAACTCGTTCTTCGAAATGATCTGAGCCAAGATATACGGTTCCTCGACGTGATGAATCTTCGTAGGTTCCGGCAGACCGCTGGGGTTGTGCACCTCCACCATGATGCCGTCGGTACGGAACACTTTGAACGAGACGTTAGGCACCGTAGTGATGACATCCATGTTAAACTCGCGGTCCAGACGCTCCTGAATGATTTCCATGTGCAATAAGCCCAAAAAACCGCAACGAAAGCCGAAGCCGAGCGCTGCTGACGATTCAGGCTCCCAAACCAACGAAGCATCGTTGAGCTGCAATTTTTCAAGCGAAGCACGCAACTCCTCGTAATCGTCGGCATCGACTGGATAGATACCCGCATACAGCATGGGCTTGACATTTTCAAAGCCCGCAATCGGTTCAAGGCATGGATTTTCCACATGGGTGATGGTGTCGCCCACCTTGACCTCGCGCGAGGTCTTGATGCCTGATATGATATAACCCACATCGCCTGCCGAAAGATCCGCCTTTGGCATTTGCTTGATTTGCAGCACGCCTATTTCGTCAGCGTTGTATTCTTTTCCCGTAGCAAAAAACTTCACAAGGTCATTTGTGCGAATCTGACCGTTGAAAATGCGGAAATAAGCGATGATGCCGCGGTACGAATTGAACACGGAATCGAAAATCAAGGCTTGAAGTGGCTTGTCGGGATCTCCCTTAGGCGAAGGAATGCGTTGCACGATGGCTTCGAGCACCGCCGGTACGCCATCACCTGTTCGCGCACTCACTCTAATGATATCCTCGGCCTTACAGCCAAGCATATCGATTATCTGGTCTTCCACCACATCCACCATGGCGCTGTCCATGTCGATTTTGTTCATCACAGGAATGATTTCAAGATCGTGCTCAATGGCAAGATACAGGTTCGAAATGGTTTGTGCCTGAATGCCTTGAGTGGCATCCACCACCAGCAAAGCGCCTTCGCAGGCCGCAATAGACCGCGACACCTCGTACGAAAAGTCAACGTGACCGGGGGTGTCGATAAGGTTCAAGGTGTAAATCTCGCCTTCGTGCTCATACTTCATCTGTATGGCATGGCTCTTAATGGTAATGCCACGCTCGCGTTCAAGGTCCATGCTGTCGAGCACCTGATTGACCAATTCTTTTTCATTCACCGTCTTGGTGAGTTCCAAAAGGCGATCGGCCAAGGTCGATTTGCCATGGTCGATGTGCGCTATAATGCAAAAGTTACGTATGTTCTTCATTGCGCGGCAAAGATAAATATTTTTCAGTTTCCTCAGAATCCGTTTTGATTTCCTCAATGCAAAACTGCGCCACCAAAAAGCCGTATTCCTGCGCGAAAGCAAAACTAAAAAAGCCATTCATCTCACTTTGATTTCCACATACGGATTGGCAAAAAGCGGCTATTCCGATGAGGTACACAGTCAAGTGAAAATGGATGATTTGTTTTTAGAAGCATTAAACGCAACTTATTGATAATTTGATTTTTATATTAAAACATAAAATGGAAAGTGAGGAAATGTATGTAAAAAACATACATTTCCTCACTTTTGAAACGACAGAACCTTTCTTTTACCTTACCATTTTTTCCGTAGAATGATGACCGAGATAAACGGCTCCAAGATTGCCGTCAATAGCTATTTTGTCACCTGCCTGCAGCCTTGTGCCGTTCAAGGTGCAGCAATGCCGGTCGTCGTCCACCTCAAGACCGGCGCAACTGACCACACACACTTTTCCCAAACGCACTGCCGTCACCGCCGCATGGGATGTGGCTCCGCCACGGGCGGTCAGCAAGCCGTCGCAGTCGAACACCATCCCGATGTCGTCAGGCACCGTGTCGGGACGGATCAGGATAATAGCGGCATTGCTGTGCTGTTTGCGCAATGTTTCAATATCGGTCGCGTTAAAGGCGACCAGTCCGTTCAATGCTCCGCCGCCAATGCCCATGCCACGTCCTATGGAACGCCGTCCGGCGGCCGATTGCACAAACACATTTATCTCGTCATCGGGACGCAAATCCTGATCGCGGATTTGCAGGATGTGAAAATCTTCCGGATTGTCTGACTCGAAGGTAAACTCCATTTCCTGCGGACTGTAGCCCATCTTCTCGGTCAGCTCGACAGCAATGGAATAGATTTTCTTGTACATCTCCGGCAACAAGGTCTGCATGGAGGGTTCCGTCCTGTTATCGGCTTTGCGCTGCGTCTCTCCTATCGGCAAAGGCCGCACCAATCCGCCTACGATGTCCTCTCCTTGGCTGCGCATGGTGAAGTCGCCGTAAAGATGCACGCCAGGGCGTTCGCGGTGCGGGTTCTGCGTAAACACAACTCCCGTCCCCGACTTCTCGCTCAGATTGCCGAAAATCATCTGCTGCACGATGACCGCTGTCCCCCAGTTTTCGGCAATGCTGAGATGGTGGCGATAAGCCAAAGCCCGCGGCGAGTTCCACGAATCCATCACCATATTGATACAGGCAATCAACTGTTTGAACAAATCCTGTTCAAAAACAACGCCATGGTCGAACAGGATTTTCTGGTACGACAGCGCCAGATCACGCATGGTCTCCTCATCCAAGTCGCTTTTCCTCAGCACATGATGGCGTTGTTTGCAACGGTCGATTTCATCGTCAAAAACATCACGTTCTATGCCTTTCGCCATGCCCCAGCTTTGAAGCAAGCGACGGTAGGAATCCCATACCGCCCAAGCCTTGTCGCTATGCTTTGCGATTTGTTCGGTCAGTTCGCCATTCAGCCCCACATTGAGGAAAGTATCCATGGCTCCGGGCATGGAAATGGCCGTTCCTGAACGCACCGAAAGCAGCAGCGGACATTTCGGATCACCAAATTTCAGCTTTGTAATATACTCAAGTTCAGCAAGATATTTTTGTATCATGCCATAAATCTCCGACCGAAGCTCCTCAATACGGTTAATGGTTTCGTTTCGGCGGAAAGTTTCGGTAGTCACCACAAAACCGGGTGGAACAGGCAGTCCGTGCAGATAGAGGTTCTTGAGGTTGCTCGCTTTGTTCCCGATAAACACCTGATTGTCCACCTTGGGGGTGCTTCTCCAGAACGGACTGACAAGCATTTCGGAATTGTAGGTCATGATGTCGTGGATGAGTTTGGCATCAAGGGACGATTCCATCGCCTGAAGCGAATGCATGATGCGTCTGAGGAAATTGTCCAACGGCTGCATCAGAAAGGCATCGGATAGCAGGTCGCGATGGAAGGCCTCCGACTTACGGCTGACCAATCCGGCGGTCTCCCGGTCATTCAACTCGCCCTTAGGATCAAATAGTTGCGGAATGATGACCTTGAGCGGATACTCGTAGGATTTCAGGAAATACTTGATGATGATACGGCGCACGTCTTCGGCGATAAACTGGAAGATGTTCACATACTGGTCAAAAGAAAAACTCCGCGAAGTCAAGCTGTAGCGCAACATGGCGAGTTTGGCGTTCAAGCCCTGGTTGTTGATGCCGTCAAGTGCGAGACCTTCACGGAAATAGTCAAGGATGTCGCATATCTGTTCCAAAGTGCGGGCGGATATATATTCCAAGTTGATGCTCGACACCACTTTTTCCATCAGTTGGGTGGCGACACGTTCGAGACGGAATGTCAGTCCCAAGGCTTCAAACTTGTTCTCACGATAAGTGCCATACATAGAGGGGATGCCTATGGCGATATGGCGCTTGTGGTAGATGTTCTCCCATCCTTCGCTTTCTTCGGGATTGAAAATAATCGCCTTGAATTTCTCCATGAAAGCATAGATGCGTTTCAGCGACTGCCTGAAATCCTTTTGGACATAAGTCTTTTCAAAAGCGTCGATGTCGGCATCGGAAACAAAAGGCGAACTACGCAGCGATTGAAAGATATTGACCGACTCGAAGGAATATTTTTCACGCAAAAAGGCATACAAATCCTTGATGTCCATCAGCCTGGCACGCTCGCGCTCCGCCAACGCCGTTTCCAAGCCGACTTCGGCAATCGACCGGTTGACCAGTTTTTCGTAATCATCGCGCGAAAGCATGAGCACATCCTCGGGATCAAGGTTCGACAGTTCGCTGATTTTCAACACGATGTCATGCACATACACAAACCATTCGCCTTGCAGGTCGATGCTGTTGAAAACATTGTCAGGCAGCAAGGGACGCAATTTTTCGACAAGACCATCATTCCAAAAATTAAACACACTGAATGTCAATCCGATAAGCGTATTGTTACTTTCGGTGTGCACCTGTTTGCGCAAAAAATGAATGAGCTTGTCCTGCCGTCCCGATATTTCATCCATATTGGTCGTCACATTACGGATCTCCCCTTCGGCACCTATTTCATTGAAATAAACGGGGAAAATGCGAGCGAGCTGTTTCACCTTCTTATAATACGGTGCAATGTTCGAGTTCAGTATCTTTGTGATTTCGCGCTGAAACAAATCGGTGTCGCTGATAAAAATGCCCCCGAGTTTCAGGTTGACAATCAGCGATGACAGCAGCTTTTCCATGGGTGTCTTGGCTTGCTCGATCAACTGAAGCCACACCCGTATGTTCTTGATATGGTTGTCATCGACGGAAAGCTGCCAGTCTTCACCCACAAACACCTTTCCGGGCGTTACGAAGCCGAATGCGATGAGTTTCTTCTCAAAATAATTGACAATCTCTTTCTGTTCGGTCCGGTCGATATCGATGAGCTTCAAGCCGAGGGTCAGTTGGAAATCAAGTACTGCCGACATATAGTCGGTGCGCAGCTCGTCGGCAAGGTTGAAGACGGTATCGATAAATGGCAACAGTTGTTCGTCTGATAGTTCATCGACCGCTTCGCGCAACATGCAGTCCATGTTCCAGATGAGGCGTTCGCGCGACGATGCCATTCCCGGCAGGTGCAGCAGATAGAACAAAAAATGGAAACGCGAGATGAAATGGGGGAACAACGCCTCAGTTTGAAAAAAACGTGCCGCAACCTGATCGTAGTTAGGCAAATTCATCAAGTCTTCCCAAGTTGCAGAAGTTTCCACTGAACGGTCAAGCGCATCGAAATACGGCGAACCGATTTCGGAAACAACCCTTTGTGCTTCACCGTCAGCAAACAGCGCGGCATTATCCGTAAGCCATTCCTCCACCCTGCCGGTCGTTCTCCAATAATGGTAGTTCGCGGTCAGAAACTTACGCGCCAACTCTTTGGCCGGTTCGCCGAAATGCACATCGTGTGCGGCACGGTCAAGATAGCGACTGATGTGTTTCGAAGCAAGAATGCAACAATCAGTATTGGCTTCAAATCTATCCTTGATGATGCGAAATACCACCGTCACATAATCGCCGTGTTGGGGCGACTTGTTCTGCACCAAGTCTGCAAACTCAAGCAAAGTAATCACAAGATTGAGGCGTAGCGACAGCTCGACTTCCGGATGAAGCAGACTTTCCACCATCTCAAGCGGGATATGCAGTGCATCGACAGGCATATCGTCGCGCGTGTAAAACCAGAAATCATCGATGAGTATCTTGCGTAACTCCTCAGTGACAAAAGTGTGGTTAGACAAAGGATGGTGAAATTCTGTGATGCAGTCATTGGCCCGCTTATGAATGCCAAAATACTTGACGGACAATTCGATAAAGTCCTTATGCCTATCGGGAATAAAAATATCCTTGTAGCGTGTTTGAGCTAAATTGGCTTCCAGCGCCTGTGATTTGAAAGTTCCATTCATGACAGGATGATTTGCATGCAAAAATAAGAAACCGATTCGAATACCGCCATAATATTTCCATCTTGTCCTGTTCAAAAGCAAAGGAGACTTGGGGACTGCATTTCGTATCCCTTTTTGTTTTTCCATATTCAAAAAAAGAACCATGCTCCTTGATGGAAAAAACGCCCCTGCCAGTCTTTTGATTGGCCATCGCAACGTGTTTTGATCCCATCATGTTTTTCTATCCACAATCGATTGATATTTCAACAGAATACCTATCTTTGCATCGTTCATTAACCAACAAACGACAACAACTAAAATCCTATTCCCATGGAAAAAATTAAAGTAGGCATCAATGGTTTCGGTCGCATTGGCCGTAACGTGTTCCGCATCATTTGCGAACGTCCGAACTTGGAGATTGTAGGCGTTAACGACTTGACTAGCACCAAGGTATTGGCCCATCTATTGAAATACGACTCCACCCAAGGCAAGTTCCCCGGCACGGTGGAATACGATGAGACGGCACTCATTGTCAACGGCGTGCGCATCCCCGTCACCGCCGAACGTGCGCCGCTGAACATCAAATGGAGCAAGACACCCGATGTGGTGGTAGAATCGACGGGCGTATTCCGTTCCAAGGAAAGCAGCAAGGGCGGCTATGGCGACCACTTGAAAAACGGCGCCAAAAAAGTCATTCTTTCAGCTCCTTCCAAAGACAGCATCGATGCCACCATTGTGGTAGGCGTAAACGACAACGAGCTGAAAGACAGCCATCAAACCGTCTCCAACGCTTCCTGCACCACCAACTGCTTAGCACCGGTAGCCAAGGTTTTGAACGACCGCTTTGGTATCGAGCAAGGTTTCATCACCACCATACACAGCTACACCAACGACCAAGTCATCCTCGACGGTCCGCACAGCGACCTGCGCCGTGCCCGTTCCGCCGCCTTGTCGCAGATTCCCACCACCACGGGAGCGGCAAAAGCCGTAGGCATTGTCATCCCCGAACTGAATGGCCGCCTCGATGGTATCGCTGTACGTGTCCCCACTCCTACCGGTTCATTGGGTGACTTGGTCTGCACACTGAAGACCGAAGCCACCAAGGAAGAAATCAACGCGGCCATGAAAGAAGCCGCCGAAGGACCTATGAAAGGTGTCCTCGAATACACCGAAGACCCCATCGTGAGTTGCGATGTCATCCACAACCCGCATAGCTCCATCTTCGATGCCGAAAGCACCATGGTGATGGGCAAAATGGTGAAGGTCATGTCGTGGTACGACAACGAATGGGGCTATTCCAGCCGCATGGTCGATCTCATCGAGATGATGAAATATTGATTTTGGAAACATATCCGAAACCCATCATTCGTAAAAAAGAGGGTGTGTCATAATGACATTCCCTCTTTTAGAAGCTGTTTTGAATGGTTTCGGATAGAGTCCTTTCCGTGCAGATCCCAAATCAGGTTTGGGACGTGGCACGGAATCTCGTTACGAGGATGTGCTTCTATTGGGTTATTACTAAAAGCGAGGAGATACCGCGTCGGTTCTGGATCAAGTCCAGAATGACAGCGGCATGACTGGATCCTGATAAGGCGAGACAATGGGCAAAATGAGCCAAAAAGACCATCAAATCAACCGAAAACAAAGGAAAAAATTTCCGAAATAATTCAATAATAACTTTGTTATAAGAATTAGCTACGCTGAACGCACGGCATTTCAAAACAGCTTCTTAATTTGAAGACCTAAAGGTACAAAAACTTTAGGAAATAACAAAGCCCTCGCCTGAGAATGTCGGGACTATTTTTCCACCGATTTTATAACTTTCCAAATTGAACTTTCATTTACGCATAAAAAAGAGGATGTGACTATTTTGACACACCCTCCTCGATTTTTGCTTGGTGGCTGAGTAATGCAAAGCCTCCAAGACGGCTTTGGGGAGCCAGCGCCTAATCTTGCAGGCTGCCATTATCATGGTCGTATCTTTTCTAATTGCGTGATTTTTTCCTTTTCAAGGCCTATTTGATGCGGAAAGCGATATAAATTCCAATAGCGCATCCGACTCCTATACAAATGGCTTTGGCCAACCCATTTGGCTCTCCCCTGTTGATAAGATATAGGATAAGAAAGGCAATGGCTCCTCCGATGGCACTTGCAAAGATCTGCCTAACTGTTGGTTGATTCATAGCGTATTGTTTAGGCGGATTAAAAAATGATACGGAACCTGCATGACGGCATCTACAGCGGATGTCCCGACCTTGGCATTAGATAATGCTGCAAAGTTACAACTTCGGCAATAAAATGTCAATAGTATTACAACTCGATTTTCCGCAGATACAAGAATATTTGCTTCTTATTTTTGTAACTTTCTGATTGTAAATTGGTTAAAAACTAACAGATACAATCGTTTTTTGTGGTGTTACAATTTTCGCCCGTCCGTTTTGGCTTGTTCCACTACTGTTCCATGGATTCTCAGAATCGTTTTTGGCGTTTCCGGGTCGTTTGATTTCACGATGATGACTTTTGTGAAGTGCCCAAGTTTACTGGTGTTGTACTTCACCTTCACGCTGGCTTTTTGCTTGGGCATGATAGGCTCTTGGGGCCATTCGGGAACCACGCATCCGCATGAAGAAAACGCCGAAGTGATGAGCAGGGGAGACTTGCCGTTGTTGGAGAACTGGAAAACGTGGGTTCCGTCGCTGTTTTGCGCAATGGTGTCAAAATCGTAAGTGGTTGCTTCAAAAGCGATTTTCGGGTTGTTGGCATTCTGAGCATTGGCTTGCACGGCAGCTACAATAATTATAGATATGATAATCATTGCTTTTCTCATGTCTTATTGTTTTGGATGTTGTTTTTCGTAATCGGCTTTGGCTTTCAAAAGTTCGGTGTAGTTGCCGAGACTTTCCATAGGGTCACCAAGGGAATAAGTCTCATAAATGGATTCTTTTGATGGCGAAATCAGGTAGTAGTATCCCTGATATGGTGTGGAAATGTATCGCCCCATTCCTTTGGCGGAATACATGATGTCGCATGTGGATGTTTTTTGGGCTATTTCGGTAATTCTATCCATATTATTGGAGCGATAATTAATTGCCAAAATCTTAATGCCTTCTTTCTCCAAAATACGATAATCCAATGAATCCATCTGTTTTTTGTAGCGATAAAGATTATGAAGGCACGACGGACAGTTAAAAGTCCACAAATTCAACAACACAAACCCTTCCATATCTTTGAGAAAAACCGTGTCGTTTTTCAGATTCACCATCGGGAATTTCAGCAATTCGTCTGTCACGGTGTTGGATGGCTTGACATAGGTTGAGTCTGACCACATATATTCATCGTAGATAGTGAAATTGCGGAATCTATCGGCATTGAAGTCGAACACGGAATCAAAGAAGTCGGACTTGTCCTCAAAACAGATATCCTTCAACACGGCCGAGCGACATTGTATGGACTTGGTGCTGTCTAACTGTTCTTCAGCCACAAGGCTGTCAACCATTTCGGTTTTTTTGTTTATGTAGAAAAGGCACAAGTCTTGCGACATTCCTTCAATTACCGAGTCTCCTCGCCGAGAAGTCCAATGGCTTTTCGGCGTTAGTGCCGTTAATATGTAGCAAGACGACCCTCTTATTATGGTGTCGCTGCCCCCCGTGAAACAAAGTTTGTGACATGACTTCATCTCTTTCATCGGCGCCATGAACAACGCCGACAAATAAGTGAGCCGGTTGATCTCCGTAGTGGATTTATAGGAAAGATAAGGAGAGTCTAAATCCTCTCCCTCGCAATGGCGGAGCTTGAATAAATCGTTGTTTTCAGGGTAGTACATGTAAAAGCCACGATGGGTTATTTTAGCCGGAGCGGTTTCCTCGAATAAGCAACAGGCCTGCTCGTCTGGTTTGTAACAAAAACTTGCATTACACGTTGTTACAAACTCTCCATCGATGTGGTGTTCGACAGAGAACGACAGCCAGTCTGATTTTTGCGAGATGATTTGCGCATATTTTTCAAACAATTCCTTCGCCTCGGTGTTTTCGCCTACGATTGGGGCATTGGGCGACGAGCATGATGCAACAAGAAAAATAGAAAAGATTGACACAAAACATAATTTTTTGTTCATAGGTTCAAGATATTTGCCCGCTGGCGGAGTTGGATTTGTTTCAATTCCGCCAGCGGGTGATTAAAATACATTGTATTAGAATGCTGATAAAGCATTTGATAGATATGTCGCTGTTTTGGTTTGTTCACATGTTCCAAAATCACATTGACTACAATCCCCAGAAGGGTCTTCTGGCGGAGAACACCCACCCTCGTTTTTACAGAATTCCGTAACACAAGAAATAGTTATTCCACCTGTCCACGGAGCTTTGGCATTGTATAATTCGACAGATACCACTTCGTTGTTTTCTACAGTCACAAGAAAAGAATCTTTGCCATCCGAAGTAATATAGTTGTAGTTCCCCGAACGGACCAAATCGGTCAGGTAGTATTCGGTGGAATTACCAGCAGTAACTTTTTCCACAAAAGTGTTGTACATGGCAGTTTTCGAACTTGACTCTGAGTCAACCTCAATCACCGATAGCGTCAAAACGGGATTTTCGGATGATTCGTTGTCGCTTATACTCCATGATTCAACAATGACCTCACCAACACTTTTCGATGCAGTGTAGTCGTCCATAGCGCCTTGCAATTGTTCAACGCTTACATGGCACGTCATCTGTCCTGTCGTATTGTCATAAGTAGCAATAGGTTTTCTGCCATCCGCCTCATTTAATTCTTGAAATTCAGCTTGTTTCTTCTCCTTTTTACAAGCGACGGCTGTTACTGCGATTGCTGCGACGGCTAATATCGCCATCATGATAATTTATGCTTTTTCATATTGCTTTAAGTATAATAATTTGTAAATGATTTATTTGATTTGGAACATTATTTCTGACATATTTTGTGTCTTTCCGCAAGTCTTCCGTCGAAATGGCTTGCCGTGGCGGTATTTCCCGCCGCCTCACTTATGGATTTGCCCCGCAAACGGCAGACACTTTTATTGCGAGGCAGATCGTCGTATGAACCTGTTTTTACCTATTTGCCAGAATCGGCATATTTCATTTGTCTCACTTAGTTTCATTACCATGAAAATTTCATGCTGTAAAAGTATGGCATTCGTTTTTCATGGGTGCATACAACATATTGGTATTTTTCTACTGCTTAATCACCATGTAATGGTGAATCTCTGAAAAGAAAGTAAGAAGATTATGGATTTTTTTCTGTTACAATTCTCGTCATTGCATTTGGGATAGAAAGCCATGCTTACGCGCCGGAAAAGCCTCCTGTTATTAGTCTTTTGCCCTGTTTTCGGCAAGATGGCTGCCGATAAGATTGAGACCTTGAAGAAAAAGCTGCTGAAATAAGGCTTTTTTGTTTCAGTCACAATGCCTTGCGCTATGCACATTCTTACGCATATTGAAGAGGCTGTGTCAAAAATTGAATTTCGACACAGCCTCTTTTTATATGAAAATCAGCAAATCAGCTATTCTAAATTCATACAGAACCGTTAAGGTTTCAACAGATTTATGGGAGCGACGTACACCCCGTCTTCTCTTTGATAAGCTCCCCCGACAGCCGTGAGAACCAACATGAATGACGGGGCTTTCTCATCACTCTTTTCTACAATTTTGTCACGAAGCAGTTTTAGCGAAGAGGCACCTCCTTCAACGAGGTCTTCACCACCAAGTTTAATTTCTATGGCTCCCCATCGGCCATCTTCAAGGTGTACGACAGCATCGCATTCCAGCCCCGCATTGTCACGGTAGTGTTTCACGGTGCCGCCAAGCACGTTTGCATAAACAGAAAGATCTCTCACTGCAAAATCCTCAAAGAACAGCCCAAAGCTTTCCAAATCTTTCTTCAAATCTTCGGGACTTACACCTAATGAGCGGCAGGCTATGGAAGTGTCCACAAAATGCCTGGTAGGTGTGCTTCTAATGGAAGTCTTCGACCGAATGCCGGGATTCCACGCGTCCATATCCTCAATGATATACAAATCCTTTAAGGCATTCATATATTCATCATAAGTTTTGACATCCATGGTGCGTTCGTTACCCTGTCGGATATCCGAAATAATGGTTGAGACAGCTGCTTCGGTGGAGATGTTGCGGGCATAACTCCTGAGAATCATTCTCAGCACTTCAGGTTTTTTGTTCCTGAACCGTTCATTCTCGCTGTCCTCAAAAGCAAAGAGACCACTGTAATAGTTTTTTGTGATTTCAAGAGCAATATCCTTGGGAGCCAACACAGAAATGGGCCATCCGCCTCTGCATATTAGGAAAGCTACATCATCAAGTGTAAAATCCCCGTTCAAATCCCATGGGAAATGCTTACCTCCATCAAACAAATCAGAAAGCGACACCGTTCCTTTGGACTCCTTGGATTCCCAAAGTGACATAGGACGCATCTTCAACGTTACAATTCGCCCTGCACCGCTATGGAACATCTCTGTTTTGTCGGCAGGAGTGGAACTGCCAGTCAGAATGTATTTCCCGAACTGATAGTCAAAGTCCAAGTCATCTTTTACCTGATTCCAAATATCTGGTGCTTTCTGCCATTCATCTATCAATCTAGGCTTGTCGCCATTCAAAGCGGCCTTTGGATTCATTCGAGCCATTGCTATGGCTTGTTTTGTGTTGAGTTTGACAAAACTCTTTTGATAACGCATACAAGTCGTTGTCTTTCCGCAGAACTTGGGGCCAGCAACAACCAGGGCTCCCGACGATTTGAGTTTTAGATCGATGATTTTCTCAATAAGTCTTTGATAATACATATTCATCCATTTTGACTGCAAAAATACAAAATTCCCAATATTTTTAATGTAAAATTCCCAAGATTTTCAATATAAAATTCCCAAGATTTTCAATACAACAAGCACTACATCATAATACTAATATTGTTTTTTTAATGAAAATCAAGCATTTACAATTTTTAGATTCAGACGAATTTGCAATGCGACCTCTTTGAATATCAGCATTTGTAAAGCCATAATCGTTTTTCGCTAAATGCGAATTGTAAATTGCAACCAACTACACTTTTGATTCTCAACAGGTTACCGAATCATTATTGAAATTATATACATGTCATCGATAAATTTTCAATCTTTTTCGGTTATTTTTTATTGTATTTCGATAATTAATTGTATTTTTGCAGTGTCATGACAATGAAAAAAAAGGAATAAAAGCCCAAAACAGAATTAAAATCAACAAATTATCAAAAATTAAACGAAAGGAAGCAAAAGATGAAAACATTCAGAATCGTAACGGGAGCTTTGGCTCTTGCAGTAGCCACTATCACCATCATTGCTTGCAACAAGGGGAAGACGGCGCAACAAGAAACAACTATCACGTAACAAGCGACTAATCCAAATGACCTCACCCTGGCCGAAATGGTCGAAGGCATGAGTTGGGAAGAAGGCAAGGCTTTTTTCGAAAACCAACCCATTAAGGACTACACTGCCGTGTGCGAAAAGGTGTTAAATGACTGTAAATTTGGAGAGAAGGCCCAACCTAGGATTCATTTCATATTTGAATGGCATTGGGATCCAAACACTAACGATTGCATCAGCACTTATCCAGGGGTCTGCTTCATAATACGCCGTCTTCATTCTCAAAGTTATAATGCCGTGGGATACATTGAAGATGGAAAGTTAGTTATCATCCCCACAGATGAGGAAAACGGATTTACTTCTGATGGCTATTTTGCAGTTGGTTCGCCTATTGTGAGGTACAGAATGATACCATCATAATTAGAGAGGGCATATATACTGCATACTTTGACGAAGAAAATGGAAAATACGTGTCTGTTGCAGTGGACATTGACACCTCAAATCAGTGATGGCAAACAGAGAATGAAAATTGTTAAAGGTAAAATGAAGGGAAAGATGCCGTGATCAAAAAAAGGGGAAGGTCATGGCATATTTTCATCAAATGATACACAGAACATAAGTTTTAAGAAAAGATATCATCGGTTATGAGACACCGTTTTGTCAAAAATAAAATATTTATCTTAATTCCTTTCATATATTTCCTGCTCATTACAACCGCTTGTAATTCGCTATGGTACACGGTTGTAGGAGTAAGGAAATTGAACACATTCGATCAAACAATAATTGATGCTTTTATTGAGAAACTACCCAAAGAGTCTTTTTTAAGCATTATCGGAGAAGCGGAACAATTTCAATCAGTAATGGATTTTACATCCGATTCCGCCATTATGCATAGTTTGTATCAACCCATCCAAATATTGTATTTCAAAGGGGATAGTTTGGTTTCCTACCACATCAACTGTACTGCGCCCTCTAAAGGGCTGAAACTGAATTGGAATTATCAGGGGCGATTCGAGTCTTTCCCTCCTCTTTCTGCAATCGATTGTAGCAGCTATCCAATATCGCTTACAGCCTATAGAAATATATATGCAGAAATAGAAGAACATGACGGGTATAGCATCATCGTTTTTTGGACAAACCTATTGTATAAGTATTCTCGTTCGGCTATTATGCAAGTTTTTGAAAACGTTAAGCATAATAGCCAAGGAGTGGAACCAAGAATCTATTTAATCAATAACGATGCGTTTTTTTCTCAATCAGAAATCAATGATTTATAGACCAATTTTCAGTGTTTAATAATTAGGAAAAAATACCATGATGACAAACAAAACTCAAAAGAACATTCGTTTATGCAGCACCATCGCCTTCGTTTTATGTGTTCTGTGGGCGGTATTCAAGACCTTTGTGTTCATAGGTCTATTTACGGGTTGGGGCGGCGTGAGTGAGAAAGTGGTATGGTCAGAAAACAAACCGACAAAAATAGTGTTCTTTGTCGCTTATTTGCTTAGCACAGTTACACTAATAGGATTGTGTTTTAGAATCCTATTCAATACAATGAAAGGCATGCGTGAGCGAAATGCTTTCCCGCAAAACAATGTCAAGCCTTTGTTTTGGTTGGCGCTGGCGAGTTTCACCTATTTTTTGTGTTGGATGAACCAACCAATCCTACGAGGAACAAGTGGCGTTCATTTTCAAGGAGCTAATTTCATCCTTCCTTTCCTGTTGCTTTTCTTCGCCTTCATGTATAAAGTGGCAGCCGATGCCGTGGAAGAAAACAAGCTAACCGTCTGAGCCATGATTATCGTGAACCTTGATGTGATGCTTGCCAAGCGCAAGATGCGCCTCAACGATTTGGCCGACAAGATCGGCATCACCAACACCAACCTCTCCATCCTGAAAACGGGCAAGGCCAAGGCCATCCGCCTTAGCACCCTTGATGCCATCTGCAAATACTTGGATTGTTCGCCCGGCGATATTTTGGAATATCAGGAGAATGAATAAGAAGACTTGGTGGAAAGGAATTTTTTTCTTGAATTGCGCCAAGGATGCCTCATACCAAAAGTGAGGCTCCGCAACCCCACCCTAAAATCCGCCGTCCGTGCTTCGAGGGCTTCGAAGTTCCAAATCTTAGCTCCTTATTAAGCCCTCATCGGACGATGGCTATTGACCCTTGCAAACGAAGATCCTTCTGCCCAGTCAATCCCGTGTAGGTGATTTCACAGACATAGAAATAGGTGCCTTGAGCACAATGCAAACGTGTATGGCGGTCGCGCCCATCCCATTCTATCATCGGCTGGTTGGTTTCAAAAACAATGTTACCCCATCGGTTAAAGATGTGAATGGAAAAACGGTCGATTGCCGCTTTGCGGATGTGGATGGGACGAAACACATCGTTGTAGCCGTCGCCGTTGGGCGTGAACACATTGGGGAGTTCGTAAATCGGGCAGGCATCATAGTCGATGCAGACCGTATCGGAAGGAACAGACAAGTTGCCGTCCATGTCGTATGCCCTAATATAATAGCATCCAGCCACATCGTCGAGACCGACGTGCCTGACCGAAGTATCTCCGACTTGCGGCTGTAAATTGAGCAGCGTGAAACCTGCCGCAGCGGATGCTGTATAATAGATTTGATAACCTGCCAAATCGTTGTCGATAGGCCGGTTCCAAAACAACAAGTTTTCAAGCGTCTGACAATCGGGAACGACTTCGAGGCGCAAAGGTTGCGGCGGCTGCTTATCAGATGGCGTTACCGCAACAACAGCCGAATAGTTGATCAGTGGCGCAGGAAT
The DNA here is from genome assembly GCA_029983675.1 of Bacteroidales bacterium. Taxonomy (GTDB): domain Bacteria; phylum Bacteroidota; class Bacteroidia; order Bacteroidales; family F082; genus Limimorpha. The sequence continues at coordinate 40,677 of JASBYY010000015.1, forward strand.
TTCAGGCATCGAATAATGCCCCCATGTCCGCACATAATAGCGGTATTCTGCTCCATTTTCCAATCCGATGTCGGTAAAGTCCGACTGATTTGTGATTGCAATGCGCACAAAACCATCGCCTTGTTGCCGAAACACCTCGGTTTTATCGATGATCCACGGCACGGAACACGTCCATTTTAATGTTGCCGTTCCGTCGCCCGGAACGGTCTCAATCTGCACAGGCAGCACTTGCCGACTTACCCCCATCAGCTGCTGATTGGCATCGCGCATCTCTACCCGATAACCGACTTGCTGGTTCAAGTTCAGATTCCAATCGGTGTCTTTGTAACTCGTCTGCGTTGCCGATCCTGAAAAAACAACGGTTTCGCTTCCATTGGACAAGCGTTTCAAACGATAGGAATATGGAGCCACATACTGGCAACTATCAATATCCAGCGGGGCATTCCATGCCACAATCACACAGCCTGTATTCAGGTTGATGCTATCGTTGGTGACATGCGTTACAAGCGGCACGTCATTGGCAAGCGTCACGCAGGCTTTTTCGCTCGCCTTACCCTCTACGCCATCATGAAACACGGCTACCACACGATAACAATAGGTAATGCCTTGTTGCAAACCTGCACCATTGTTATTATCGGTAAAATCCACCGTTTGCGGAGGCAGAAAATCTGCAATCAATTGATAGCCGACACCCACTCCCGTCTCACATGGACCAGGATCATCCGAATCCATCCCTATTTTCCGATACACACGCAACGCTTCGGCATTGGAACAAAGGTACGGGTTCCACGACAAATGCGCCGATGTACCTTCGGAGACAGCGGCAAAATTTGCGACAGGCGGACCTATCACACTGATGCTCACCGTTTTTACATTGGTCAGATTTACAGGCACGGCATTGTCACGAGCGTGAAAAACAACCTGATAGGGTGTTTTTCGGATATTGCGGCAGTCGCAATCCCAGATGAAATCCGCCTCAGGATACTGCCCCTGTGGACTTTCAGGCTCCATGTATGCGGGGTTCATAGGATCCTCAAACGGTGCACCGAAAGCGGTCAGTGCCACCTGGTCACCGTCGGGGTCACTGGCCGAGACCTGAAAAACAAGCCGGCTGCCTGCCACAACGCAAGTGTCGTCAAGGCATTGAATTTCGGGAAGGTTGTTATTGCAAGCCGCCACCAATATCTGCATGTCGCGAATCACCGATCCGATTTTGACACCGTTGCGCCATTCTTCCACGATGAAAGCCACATTGTATTCGCCCTGCAACACGGGGCTGTCCCAATGCAGCTCTCCCGTGACGGCGTCCATGGTGAAATGATGCGAGGCTTGCGGAAAAGCATAGCCGGGGATGTCTTCCCCATCCAGACCCTTACAGTTGATCAGCCGAAAACTCAAACTATCACCGTCGGGATCGTAGGCGGAAGGGTTGTGAAGAAACAACTTGCCGACACAGCCTTTATCGACAGGCGGATTGAGCAGTTGCACCGAGTTGTTATACCCCAAATACGGGTTGATGACAAGTTCGCTCTCGATATACATCGGCACAGCCACAGAATTGGGCACGTTGATCACGCCGTAGTTGCGATTCGGGTCTTCCATGCTGATGACATAGGAGCCTGCCGAAGAGAAATCATGACGCGCCTTATAAACGTTAAGGGTATAGTCGTCACCCAAATCCTGATACACGACACGCGGCACCATGCTTTGCGAGCCATCGCCCCATTGCAGCAGCAGCGAATCGCGCTGCGCTCCTGCCAAGCTGGGCGAAAAGGTATAACAAGTCAGCGTAAACTCGTAGGTGTTGGCACCGATCCATCGGTAGGTGATTTCTGCGGCACGCTGATGGGTGGCCCTGCCCGACAGCGAGGCGAAAAACAACAGCAACAAAAAGGCGTATCGTTTGCGCATGACCAAAATATTTCTTGGCAAAAGTAGCATTTTTTAAGACAAGACGTTGTTTTTGATTTTCTCCTGACTAAAGTCGGCAAAGCGCATTTTCAGGGTAATCGAAAAAAAACTTGTGCAAAATTTTTGACACACACAAAAGAATATCCCTAACTTTGCGGCAAGATTTGCAACAACATGATACCGGACACTTACTCATCGGAAGAAAAAACAGAAATTGAGCGACGGCACAAACAGCTCATCGATGCTTGGCAGACACGCAAGGAAGCTGCTGACCTTGAGATGGTTGACAAGGCTTTTTATTTTGCCGTCGAGGCACATAAGAACCAACGTCGTCGTTCCGGCGAACCATACATCTACCACCCAATCGCCGTAGCCACCATTGCTGCGCACGATATCGGTCTGGGACGCACTTCCATTGTTTGCGCCCTGCTCCACGATGTGGTGGAAGACACGGCCTACACGCTCGACGACATTACTGAGCTTTTTGGCGAAAAAGTGTCGCGTATCATCGACGGTCTGACAAAAATCAACCAGACGGAGCAAATGGAGAGCATTCAGGCGGAAAACTTCCGTAAGATCATCAGTTCTCTCTCTTACGACACCCGTGTGGTGCTCATCAAGCTGGCCGACCGCTTGCACAACATGCGCACCCTCGACTCCATGCCGAACCACAAACAATTGAAAATCGCTTCCGAAACAGCCTACATGTATGCCCCCCTCGCCTATCGGCTCGGCTTGTACGCCATCAAGTGCGAGTTGGAGGATCTTTCGTTAAAATATACAGATCCAGCCGTTTACAACAGCATCCGAAAACGCATGGACGAAGTCAGGGAATCGCGCACAAACGATTTGTATGATTTCATCGCACCCGTCACCGAAGCATTGAAAGGCTTGAATATCAAAGTCGAGGCAAAAGTGGTGGAGCGCACCATCAACTCGGTTTGGAAGCGTATGCAGGAAAAAGGATTATCGTTTGAAGAGCTTTTTGGCGCTTATTATGTGCGTTTCATCATCGATTGCCCCTTGAAAGAGGAGAAAATCGAATGCTGGGAAACCTACGCCACCCTGACCAGCCTGTATCGCCCGAACACCTCAAAGCTAAAAGACTGGATTTCAACACCGAAAGTCAACGGATACGAATCGTTACACGCTATATTGATGGGAGAAAAAGGCGTGTGGGTGGAGGTTCAAATACGCTCGCACCGCATGGAGGAAATCGCCGAGAAAGGATTTGCCGCCTACTGGAAATACAAATCCGATGAAAACACTGAGAGCGGTTTCGATGAATGGCTGAAACGCATCCAGACTATCATCAACAGCGACTCCAATTCAGCCCTTGACTTTGTAGGCAATTTCAAACTCGACCTGTATAGCGATGAGATTTTTGTTTTTACTCCCAAAGGGAAAATGATCTCATTACCCAAGGGGGCGACCGTGCTCGACCTCGCCTATCATATCCACACCAAAATCGGAAACCACAGCATTGCCGCCAACGTCAACAACCGTCTCGTTCAACTCAACAAAGAGCTGCACACAGGCGACCAAGTGGAAATCATCACTTCCGAATCACAACACCCACAGGAAAATTGGTTCGAGTTTTTGGCCACAGCATACGCCAAGGCGCGACTGAAAGCCGGCATCAAGGACTACCGCAAGCAGTTCCGCGAAAAAGGCGAAACAGCCTTCGAACAAATCATGAAAAAGCTCGCCTTGGAACCATCGAAAGCCAATCGCGGCATAATCATGGAAAATGAGGGCATTAGCAGTGCTATTGATTTTTATTTTCTTATCACTACTGGCAAAATCACAGAACAGAGCATTCGCAACATTCTGAAACCCCATCCCAGCGGTAATAACATCGTTAAATATTTGACATTCGGACTGTTAGGAAGTGACACAAAGATGAAGCAACAGAAAACCGACCTCAAGCAATCCAGCGAGTTCGATTTTTGTGTGGCAACATGCTGCAATCCCATTCCCGGTGATGACGTGATGGCTTTCAGTTTCCCCGACGAACCGCTGCAAATCCATCGCTCCAATTGCCCGAAAGCCATTGAGATGATGTCACACTACGGCAACAACATTGTACGCGCCAAGTGGCAGCCCAAAAGCGAAATATCATTCCTTGCCGGACTGAAAATCACCGCCATCGACACCATGGGACTGCTCAACCGCATCACCGACCTGCTGTCGAACGAACTGAAGCTCAACCTCCATGCCCTACACATGGTGTCGCAACAAAATGTCATCGAAGCCCTCGTTTCAATATACGTACACAACACAAAGGAACTTGATCTGCTTGTAGAACGGCTATCGAAGATAAAGGAAGTCCAAAAAATCAGTCGCGTCGAGCACATCACCGACCTTTGAAAATAATGCGAACGATGAGGCTTGTGATGAATTATTAAACACTGATTATCAATTATAATATTGCAATTTGAAGTTTTCGGGAACGAAAGTCCCAATGGCAACTTATGCTATTGCATTTTTTATTACTTTTGCAGCAATGTAGCACACATACTGTGGCTTCAAGCCAGAGTAAACTTCAAAACAGACAAGTATCATTATGACTATGAACAAGATAGATATACTCCTCGGTTTGCAATGGGGAGACGAAGGAAAAGGGAAAGTTGTTGACGCGCTCACGAAAAACTACGACATCGTAGCACGCTTTCAAGGCGGTCCCAATGCAGGTCACACCATTGAGTTTGACGGGAAACGCTTTGTACTTCACAACATACCCTCTGGAGTGCTTACTCCAGGTTGTATCAACGTCATCGGCAACGGTGTCATCATCGAGCCTCACATCCTGAAAGGCGAAATTGAAGGCTTATTGTCCAATGGCTTCGACCTTCACGACACGCTTAAAATATCGAACCGTGCCCATCTCATTCTGCCTACACACCGCGCTCTCGACGCCGCCAACGAACAATCTCTGGGAAAGATGAAAATCGGTTCGACGCTGAAAGGCATTGGTCCGACCTACACTGACAAAACAGCTCGCAAAGGCCTGCGCATCGGCGACATTGCCACACCTGACTTTCATGACAAATACGATGTTCTGAAAAAATCCCACTTACAGCAAATCGCCTCCTTGGGGTTTGACATGAACGGTTTTCAACTCGAAAATATCGACTTCGCCGAATACGAAAAACGTTGGTTCGAAGGCATAGAATATCTCAGACAGTTTAGTTTCATCGACAGCGAATACTTCCTCAACGAAGCCTTGGACAACGGCAAGAAAATACTGGCCGAAGGCGCACAAGGCTCCATGCTTGATATTGACTTTGGCAGCTATCCTTTCGTCACTTCATCGAACGTTATTGCGGCTGGTGTTTGTTCCGGTTTAGGCATCGCTCCTTCAAGAATCGGCAACGTGTATGGCATTTTCAAAGCTTATTGCACCCGCGTTGGCACAGGCCCCTTCCCAACGGAACTGTTTGACGAGGTCGGCGAGACCCTGCGCCAAAACGGCCATGAATTTGGTGCCACTACGGGTCGTCCGCGCCGCTGTGGATGGCTCGACCTGCCCGCCCTGAAATATGCCGTCATGCTCAACGGAGTCACCCGTCTGATGATGATGAAATCCGATGTCATGGACGACTTTGAAACCTTGAAGGTCGCCGTGGCCTACGATTATAAAGGCGAGAAAGTCAAAAGACTGCCGTTTGAAGCCTGCACGGAAACCATGGTTCCCGTATATCAGGAAATCAAAGGCTGGCATCAGAAAATCAACGGAAGCATTCCGCAACAGTTAGAAGACTACATCCGTTTCATCGAAAATTACATCGGTGTTCCGATCAAACTTGTCTCCTACGGCCCTGACCGCACTCAGAACATCTATAGATAAGGGTCCAATTGAAATAGCATTTACTAACCTCGATCCGCCTTTCATTTTTCGAGAGGCGGATTTTTTGCTATTTTTGTAGCATTAACTTCCTATTACCATGAGAAACAATTTATTATTATTCAGCGGATTAGCATTGCTTTTCATTACATCCTGCACCAAGTCTCAACCCCATTTTATCGCCAATCCGGAAGAACGCGCTCAAATCGTCACTGACTTTGAGCAAAAGTTACAAACCATTGAGCGGCAAGAGCTTTTCAACATTTTCGATAGTGCATTAAGTCAAAAGGAGCGTGAGGCCATGCAATTTCTCTACGCCTACATGCCGCTGAGCGACATTGTCAACTATTCGGGTGAATACCATCTAACAAATGTCAGGCAGGCATTCAAGGCGAAACACGAGATGTCGTGGGGTGCTAACATACCCGAACGCGAGTTTAACCACTTTGTCGTTCCTGCGAGGGTGAACAACGAAAACCTTGACGATTTTCGCAACGCATACTACGAAGAACTCAAACAACGTGTCGAAGGGCTATCGCTTGCCGATGCTGTTTTGGAAGTCAACCATTGGTGCCACGAGCACGTCAACTACAAAGGCTCCGACAGCAGAACCAGCTCGCCCATGGCGACCATTAAGACCTCGTGGGGACGTTGCGGCGAAGAATCGACGCTGTTAGTGGCCGCGCTACGCACCGTGTGCATCCCCGCCCGTCAGGTTTACACGCCCCGTTGGGCACACTGCGATGACAATCATGCTTGGGTGGAGGCCTACGTTGACGGCACATGGCATTTCCTTGGCGCCTGTGAACCCGAGCCTGTTCTCGACCTCGGCTGGTTCAATGCGCCCGCATCACGTTGCCTCCTCGTCCACACACGGGTCTTCGGACGTTATTTCGGCCCCGAAGAAGTCATCGAACGTACGGCCAACCACACTGAAATCAACGTGGTGAGCAACTATGGCGAGACCGCCAAAGCCTACGTAAAAGTCACTGATGCCAATGGACAAGCTAAGAACGGCATTCGGGTGGACTTCAAAATCTACAACTACTCCGAGTTCTGCACCGTGGCATCGAAAACAACCGATGAAAACGGTGTTACTTGGCTCACGGCAGGTCTTGGCGACATGATGGCTTATGCCGCCGACAACGGAAAATTCGGATTTGACATGATCCGTTTCGGACAAAGCGACACCATCCATCTTGTCATCGATAAAGACAAACAGTTTGCCCAGACGCTGACATTCGACATTGTCCCTCCCATAGAAAAAGCACGTATGCCCGAAGTTAGCGAACAGCAACGTGCCGAAAACGACCGACGTTTTGCCGTGGAAGATTCCATCCGAAACGCCTATATTGCCGAATGCCAACGGCATCAACAAGTAGAGCCTTCGGATGAAGCGCTGAAAGGCATCATGGAGAAGACATACGGCAACTTTCAGACCATCAAAGACTTCGTTAAACAAGCACAAGATAAGGGACAATACGAGAAAGCCCTTGCCCTGCTTTTCAATGTCAGCGACAAAGACCTGCGCGACATCAGCTTAGAGGTACTCAACGACCATTTGGACAACACGCCCAATCAGGACAATACGCTTTTTGACCGCTACATTCTGAATCCCCGTATCAGCAACGAAATGCTCAGCCCGTACAAAAAACCTCTTTCCATGGCTTTCGATACGGAACAAGCACAGTCATTCAAAGCACAGCCACAACAATTGGTCAATTGGGTCAAGGACAATATCATCGTCCGTAATGATTTGAATGTCAGAAATATCTACATGCTTCCCATCAAAGTGTTAGAGACCAAAATAGCCGACAATCATTCGCGAGACCTGTTTTTTGTAGCCATGGCTCGCAGTTGGGGTATTCCCGCCCAAAAAGATCCTGTGACAGGAACCATCCTCTATCACGATGGTCAACAGTGGATGAAAGTCGATTTTGGCGAAACACAGCAAGTGAGCCGCAACATGGGCACCTTGCTACTCAACTACCAACCGAATGCCTCCATTCCCGACCCACGTTACTACACGCATTTCAGCATCAAGAAATACGACGGCAGCCGTTTCAACCTGCTTGCATACGACGATGCCAAGGATCCCGGCATGGATGTCGGCATGAGCTATTCGGAATTTGCCGGCGGCATTCCGCTGGAAACCGGTTACTATGTGCTGGCCTCTGGAACCCGCCTTGCAGACGGAAGTGTGCTTAACCGAACCACTTTTTTCAACATCGAAGCCGGACAAACAACGAAAGTGGAACTCGTGTTGCGCGAACCGGAAACCGGCGTGAAAATCATCGGTAACTTCAATGCAGAAAATCGCTTTACAAACTTAAAAAACAATGAAAACCAAAGCGTTCTGCAGATTGCAGGCCGCAATTTCTACATCCTTGGTCTGCTTGACCAAGGTTCAGAGCCTACCACACACGCCATGCAGGATATTGCTGCAGTAAAACAAGACTTCGACAAATACGGACTGCACACCATCTTTATTTTCAACGACAAAGACGCATACGACAAGTTCCTGCTCAAGAAATTCGAGAATCTGCCGGAAGGTATCACATACGGAATCAACGAAGGGCAAATGTTAGATGAAATCAAAAGCAACATGCATTTGGACAAGTCAACACTGCCCGTGTTCATCATTGCCAACAGCAACAACGAGGTTGTTTTTGTGCAGCAGGGCTACACCATCGGTCTTGGCGAGCAAATCATCAACGTTGTAAAGAAACTATAAAGACATCCTGTCTTGTTGATGCTATGGCATAAAAAAAGGAAGCTAGCGCTTCCTTTTTTCGTTTTTATAGAAATAGCTTTATAGCTTTCGTGCCACCTCTTTTTCGGCATAGCCTTCGATGATATCACCTACTTTGATGTCGTTGTAATTCTCGATGTTCAATCCGCATTCCATACCGGCAGAAACCTCCTTGACATCGTCCTTGTAGCGTTTCAGCGATCCGAGCATGCCGGTGTAAACTACGATGCCATCGCGGATGACACGTATCTTCGTATTACGGTTGACCTTACCGTCAAGCACCATGCAACCTGCGACGGAACCGACCTTGCTGATTTTGAAGACCTCACGGATCTCAATGTTACAAGTATTAATCTCCTCGATTTCGGGCGCAAGCATGCCTTCAATAGCCGCTTTAATTTCTTCGATTGCAGTATAGATAATCGAATAGATTCGAATATCGATCTTCTCTTGCTCGGCCAGTTTGCGTGCCTGCATGGTAGGACGCACATTAAAGCCCACGATGACTGCATTGGAAGCAGAAGCTAACATGATGTCGGATTCGCTTATGGCACCCACCGATTTATGGATGATGTTAAGCTGCACCTCTTCCGTAGAGAGTTTCAGCAACGAGTCAGAAAGGGCTTCGACCGATCCGTCCACGTCGGCCTTAACGATGATATTCAGCTCCTTGAAGTCTCCAATAGCAATACGGCGTCCAATTTCATCAAGTGTGATATGCGGGCTGGTACGACGTGTTTGTTCACGTTGCAGTTGTTCGCGGCGGTTGGCGATAGCCTTGACCTCCTTTTCATCAACCATCACATTGAACATGTCGCCCGACTGCGGTGCACCGTTCAAACCAAGCAACAGCACTGCTGTTGAAGGTCCGGCCTCTTTCACTAACTGATTGCGATCGTTAAACATGGCCTTCACCTTGCCGTAAGTCGTTCCGGCAAGCACCATGTCGCCGACATGCAACGTGCCGTTCTGCACCAGAATCTTAGCAAGATAGCCACGACCTTTGTCAAGTGCCGATTCGATGACGGCACCCTTTGCCAGTCGGTTGGGGTTGGCTTTCAGATCGAGCATTTCTGCTTCAAGAAGCACTTTCTCAAGGAGTTGGTCAACATTAATACCCGCTTTCGCAGAAATTTCCTGCGACTGGTACTTTCCTCCCCATTCTTCAACAAGGATGTTCATATTGGCCAGTTGTTCACGAATCTTATCGGGATTAGAAGTGGGCTTATCTATCTTATTCAATGCGAAAACGATAGGCACTCCAGCTGCTTGTGCGTGGTTGATGGCTTCAACGGTCTGCGGCATCACATTGTCGTCAGTGGCGATTACGATGATGGCGACGTCGGTCATCTTGGCACCACGGGCACGCATGGCCGTAAAGGCTTCGTGACCCGGAGTATCCAAGAAGGTGATCTTTTTACCACTTTGCGTCATCACTTCATAGGCGCCGATATGTTGGGTAATACCGCCAGCCTCACCAGCAGCGACATTGGCATTACGGATATAGTCAAGCAGCTTTGTCTTACCGTGGTCAACATGTCCCATGACAGTGACAACAGGTGCACGAGACGCCAGATCTTCTTCACTATCGACCTCTTCGGTCTCTGCTATGGCCTCCTGAACATCGGCACTGACAAAGTCCACTTCATAGCCGAACTCACTGGCTACGACAGAGAGTGCTTCGGCGTCAAGGCGCTGGTTGATTGAAACGGGCATGCCAAGGCTCATGCAGGTGGCAATGACTTTGGTCACCGGCAAGTCCATCATGATGGCCAGTTCATTAGCTGTCACGAACTCCGTCACTTTTAAAACTTTGTTCTCATCCTGTTGACGCGCCATTTCCTCCATCATGTTGTCGGCCACCTGTTGACGCTTTTCACGGCGGTGCTTCGAGGTTTTCGACTTACCTAGCGGAGACAAACGCGCCAAGGTTTCCTTGATCTGCTTCGAAACTTCTTCGTCTGTCAGCTCGACTTTCTCCTCAACCTTGACTCGTCTATTTTTATCCTTCTTGCCAAGGCGGGCATCACGGTCTTTATCTCCTCTACCCCCCTTATTGTTATCTTTTTTCTTATCCAGTCCGCCATGCTGTTTTCCGCCCTTACCGCCTCTTGCATCGGCTTTTTTCGCATTGGCATTATTGTCTTCAGAAGATCCTTCGGGTTTTTCGCTGATACGTTTGCGTTTTTTCTTGTTGCGTCCGCTTCGGTCATCAGAACGTTTTTTATCATCGGGAAGCTCGATCTTATCCAGGATCTTCGGTCCTTCCAACTTCTGGTATTCCGTTTTGATGAACTTGGTTTCAACAGGTGTGGGGGTCTCCATTGGGGGAGTTGTGGTTACATTCTCCACCGGCTTAGGCTTGCTTTCTTCGACTTTCTTCTCACTCACTTCCGGTTTTGTCTTTCTTTCCTCCTTAACGGGTTGTTCCTTGGCCCTCTGCTCTGCCTCTTTTTTCCGTTCCGCCTTGGTTTTCTTTCCTGGACGCGTCTTGGTATTCAGACTTTCAAGGTCGATTTTTCCGATGACTTTAATAGAGGACTGATCCGTCTCCTTCTCCTCGGTGTCGTTTTGCGACAGCGGTTCTTCTTTCACCTCGACCTCATGAGCATCGGCTTGCCGGGCAGGATCTTCGGTTTCTTGGATATCATTAATAACTTCTTCGAGCTGTTTTTCAGTCACAACTTCCGTCTCCTGCTGCTGTTCTTCCTTTATCTCTACCGGTTCTTCTTTCATCTCGACGGGTTCGGACACCTTTTCCTCTTCAAGCTTGGTTTTCTTATTCTTTTTCTGAGAAATAATACTAGTTCGGATAATCACCTCATCATGATCTTCTTCCCCATTAGTACTATCCTGAAACTGGGCGGCAGTATCAACAGAAACGGAGCCACCTTTGAAGGAGAGTTTGCCTAATTTTTTGGCCTCATTTTTCACTTCTTTCTCACCCTGGTACTCCTTGACAAGCAGCTCATACATGTCAGAGGAGAGCTTAGTATTGGGTGACAGATCCACTTGAAATCCTTTTTTGGTCAAGAACTCCACAATGGTCGAAACGCCTACATTAAACTCTTTGGCTGCTTTTCCCAATCGAATGGTAATATTTGATTCTTCGGACATATTTTCTTTCTCTTTCATTAGGTTATCACTTCGTTTCGCTGAGCGGCTGTTGCCTTATCTCATCATCATGTTAAGCAGTCATCACTCTTCGTTTTCAAACTCAGCCTTCAGAATCCGAAACACTTCTTTCACTGTTTCTATCTCAAGGTCGGCACGCGAGGCAACGACTTCAGGGGTATAAGAAAGGACGTTCTTGGCAGTGTCGCAGCCCATATTGTACAGGGCGTCGAGCACCCACTGATCGATTTCATCGGAAAATTCCTGCAAATCGACATCCTCTTCGCTCTCATTGCCTTCCGTATTGCGATAAACATCAATATTATAGCCTGTCAACCGGCCCGCCAACTTGATGTTATAGCCGCCTTTACCGATGGCAAGGCTGACCTGGTCGTTTTCCATATAGACGTTGGCCAGTTTATTTTCTTCATCGAAAACGATACTGGTGATCTTTGCAGGGCTAAGGGCGCGGCTGATAAACAGTGTTGGGTTGGTCGTGTAGTTGATCACGTCGATATTTTCGTTGCGCAACTCACGCACAATGCCATGAATGCGCGATCCTTTCATTCCGACACAAGCTCCCACGGGGTCGATGCGGTCGTCATACGATTCAACTGCGATCTTAGCACGCTGTCCGGGTTCGCGGACAATGCGGCGGATGGTGATCAGCCCGTCGTAAACCTCAGGCACTTCGGCCTCGAAAAGACGCTGCAGAAACACTTCCGATGTTCGTGACAAAGTGATGACAGGAGAACCGTTCAAGCTATCGACACTCTTCACAATAGCACGCAACGAATCACCTTTTTTATAAGAGTCGGCAGGGATTTGCTCGGCACGGGGCAAGGTCAGCTCGATACCTTCATCGTCAATGGCAATGATTTCACGTTTCCATACGTGGTTGACTTCGGTCGTGATGATCTCGCCCACCTTCTCCTTGTACTTCTGGAAGATGTTTTCTTTCTTGTATTCCAAGATCTTGGTCTGAAGGTTCTGGCGCAATGCCAATATGTCGCGCCGGCCAAAGCTATCGATGCCAAGACGTTCGCTCACCTCGTCGTCCACCTCAAAGTCTGGCTCGATCTTCACGGCATCTGACAATTTGATCTGACGCAACGGATCCTCAAGGTTGTCGTCATCGACAACAACCCTATTGTGATAGATTTCAAAGTCGCCTTTATCCACATTGACGATGATATCGATGAATTCCTCCGTATCGGCATCGAATTTCTTGTTCAACATGGCCCGAAACACATCCTCCATGATGCGCATGATCGCCTCACGGTCGATATTCTGCGTTTCCTTAATCTCGGAGAAGGTCTCCACTAAGTTCAAGGTTTTCTGGCTATTTGTTTCCATTTTATTATTATATATTTAATTATTTATCAGGATGTTATATAAGGCTTAAGTTCAATTTCGGATCGGTCGAATTTCATATTGCCAATCTCTGTTTCTTCTTTTTTCTTCCTTTTCGCACTCTTTTGCGGGAGAAGCTCTATTTCTACCGTTTGGTCGTCGAAAGCAATCAGCTTACCGATTTTCTTGAGCCAGTCTTTCGTTTTCACTTCGACTTCCTTACCGGCATATTTTTTCAGTTGCCGTTCCATGACCAACGGACTGTTCAGACCATACGACAACACGTTCAGTTCAAAGTCTTCCGCATCCCGATCGAGGCGGCTTTCGATAAAACGGCTCACTGCGATGCAGTCATCAATGGTCACGGC
>JASBYY010000016.1 GCA_029983675.1 Bacteroidales bacterium
GCGGAATCTACCAAATGTTTTTGCATTTATTTTACTGATTTACAATTAGATATTTTTTTAAGGGACGACTAATTATATCGAGCCATCCTATAAAGTCCGACCCAACAAGAAGCAGATACCAGAATCACAAACGACCGTCATTATTCGGCATAGAATCGAATCTTAACATCGTCTATTTTCAATGGTTTTTCACCGTTATTCCACACATAAACATGCAACTGCCTTCCCATAAGTGCTTCCGGAAAAAGCTTTTTGTCAACTTCAGAACGATACCAGTTTTTGCCCCCCGAAGGTTCAAAATAGTTCATGAAAACATCGGGCTGCGCACCGCCTTCCATCGATACCATCAGGACACCATTACCTTGTGTTTGATACCGGCATGATGCCACAATATGAATCATCGAAACAGAATCGACCTGCTGCAACAAGCTGTCCACAGGCATCAAAACACCGTGAGAAAACCCCTTCGGACCGACATACTCACAAAAGCCCTCTTCATTTGGAACAAGACTGTTCTTGGTGTACACCGTACCATCATCAAAATGGCACGTCTTTTCAAACAACAACCTTTCCTTTACCGAATCCGTCTTGTTAAATGGCACGCGTAAAGGTGATGCCAACGGCAAGTGCTCAAATTGCAATTCAAACGCTTTCTTTACAAATCCTCCGTTTCCATTCCTCAACCTGACACGTTGGATTTGCGGTTCTATCACCTTTGACTCCGGATGACGCACAAATGGATGGATCCACAAGCCGTCCACCGCCGTGGAAGGGATAAAACGATAAGTATAGATTTCACCATCAATATCCTGATAGTCAATATAGTAAACATCACCTTTGAAGAGCAACTGCTTCAGATAACCCCATAAGTTAGGATGGGTATGCAATTTTAAGCGCAACACTTCATGATCCACTTGAGGAATCTCAATCCATTCCCCGAAAGCGCCCTCCTGCTTCTCATCAAGATACGCTGCTGCAAACATCTTTTGCTCTGTTTTTTCAAGCAACAGAAAATCAGACTGTTGAATAATGCGATAATGATTGAATAAATTGTAAACCACCAAAGGATCGTCATTTAAGAAGTAACGCTGGTCAAGGCTTACGGAACGCCTATCCGAATTTCCAAAATGCCACAACACCATTTCCACGCCAGCCGTATCGTAGTGCCGTGCAGCTTGTTCCGATGCCCATCTTGAGGTAGAGGCTCCCAGCTCCACTGTTGCCCGCGGCTGCCAATTCAAACGGTTGGCGGCCGCCATGGCATGTTCCCAAGGATAAAAGTCAATACCCTTACCTCCGATGACTTCAATCGTGGAATCGGGCAGACGATCTGCCACAACGGCTTCTTCAGACATTTGACTGAAACGTTTTTCCGTGCCTTTGTAATTCAAGACAAAGTCTCGGAAATGTGTTACACGGCGAAAATCAAGGCGATAAGTTTCGAAACCGTATATATTTCGTCCATTCAGTGCAAACAACCCGAAGCAAAGCAGAAAACCCACGTAAAACAGCCAACGCTTTTTCTGTTGCACAAGCAACAAAGTCATCCAATATGCCGTCAGGAACTCGAAAATAACCAGATAATGCGACAGATCTTCTCGAATAACAGCATGTTTCCACGCATTATAAAGCGGAACCAGCAGCAAAACCGACCAGATTCGTGTGTTTTTTTCACCGACAATGAAGGGAAAAACAAATAACAAAAACAAAGCCGGCAACAAGGCCCACCAGTTGTTCCTCGGATACAGCGCCAAAGCCCCGCCATAACCTGTCACAAGATGAAATTGTCCGACTACGGCTCGAAAAAATGATAAAGGTCCGCAATAAATGACAGAACCTGCTATCATTCCAGCAATCACCGCTACAGCCGCTTGCACCAACAGCGATTTCAAATCACGATGAACGTAATAATACAGCAGCCACGAAAAGAAAGCCACGGCGGCGGCACTCACTCCAATAGACGTCTTGATGCCCAGCCCGACAGCCACAAAAACTGCGGCAAAAACCATAAATATGTTTCGTTTGACAATGATGCCATGAAACAACAAGGCGGCGCAGCTAAAAATGATGATGCCGTCAATTGAAATGAAAAAACAAGCTATCAGGACGGCAAATGCAGTCTTCCACAAAGCAATGCCATGATCTTTTGCCAATTGAATCGCCGACAGGATGAAGAAGACCTTCAACACACTGTAAACGATGAGAAAAAGCAGCAAATTGTCACCCTCAAAGGCAGGAACTTTCAACACCGCCAAAGGTCCAAGCGGATATATAAGACGAGTCAGGGCAACGTAATCGTGCGCAAAAAGCCAGTTCAGGCCCCACTTATAGGAACCATCCAAACCGGTCCCATAGTCAGGAGAAATGGCTGGAAACGTGAGTATGGAGACTGCTGCAATGATAAGGATGATCCATAATGGTTTCCGTTTGGAAACCGTTAGGTCATTTTGGGTAAAGAATCCACGAAACAGCCTCATCTGCGACATTTTTTTTGCAAATGTACGCATTTGTTCCATAAAGATGTACAACCCACGATTTTCGCAACACATTTTTTCGCACACTCATCTCCTTGTAAGCAGATCCCGTGCTTGACACGGGATGACTGAGTTTGGGCGTGTCACGGAATGAACTCAACCCAAAGCATTCAAAACAGCCTCTATGAAGAAAATGCACAGACCAAAAAAAATAGTACTTTTGCAACCAAAACAGAAAGCCATGATAAAAGAGAATCTGGCAAGTATCAAAGCCAAACTTCCCACTGGGGTAACGCTCATTGCCATATCGAAGACCAAACCCATCAGCGACGTTCAGGAAGCCTACGACGCCGGGCAACTTGTCTTCGGCGAAAACCACGCCCTTGAGATGCGCGACAAACATGAAGCGCTTCCCAAAGACATACAATGGCACTTTGTTGGCCATCTACAGACCAACAAAATCAAATATATCGTTCCGTTTGTCGCACTCATTCACTCCATCGATAGCGGCAGACTGTTAGAAGCCGTCGATGCCGAAGGGAAGAAGCGCGACCGCATTGTCGATTGCCTGCTTCAGTTTCACATTGCTTCCGAAACCACTAAATTCGGATTGGACTTAGACGAAGCCAAGGCCTTGCTTGAATCGGAAACGTTCAAAAACATGCACAATGTTCGCATTTGCGGCGTGATGGGAATGGCGACCTTCACGGATGACGAGGCGGAGATTCAAAAGGAATTCAAGAACCTACACGGCATTTATGACACCTTAAAACAAGAGTATTTCGGACAAGCGCCCTATTTTAAGGAAATCTCCATGGGCATGTCGGAAGACTACGCTATCGCCATAGAAGAAGGCTCAACGATGATACGGTTAGGCAGCAAGATTTTCGGGGCGAGAAACTACAACATTTGACACTGATGGCACTCACCTATATTTTATTCGTAGTTGGTTTTTTCGCACTCATCATCGGAGCCAACTGGTTGGTTGACGGCGCCACTTCCTTGGGCATACGCGCCAAACTGTCGCCCCTCATCATCGGTCTCACTATCGTTGCTTTCGGGACATCGCTTCCAGAATTGATCATCAATATCTTTTCCTGTTCCAAAGGCAGTTCAGGGATGGCCATAGGCAACATCGTGGGTAGCAATATCATGAACATCATGCTCATCCTTGGCGTTGCCGCACTGATCTATCCCATCGATGTCAGCAGAATGTCGATTAAAAGAGATATTCCGGTTGGATTCATTGCCACGGCGCTGCTTTTTATCATGGCGAATGACTTTTTCATCGGCACCAAACACACGATTAACTGGATTGAGGGAATCGCCCTATTGATTTGCGCCGGTATTTATCTCTGGCTCACCATCGTGAAAAGCAAAGCACCTGCCTCGGATGTGGATACCATTCAAATTCCCTTGCCGTGGTTGAAGACCATTTTATTTCTTTGCGGCGGAATTGCAGGCATGTATATAGGAGGCGAACTGGTTTCGCGAAACGCACAAATCATCGCAAAATCATTGGGAATGAGTGAATCTTTAATTGGATTAACCATTATCGCCGTCGCAACATCGTTGCCAGAGCTTATTACTTCCGTTGTTGCCGCCATCAAAAAAAACACAGGCATTGCCATTGGCAACGTATTAGGATCCAACATATTGAACATTTTTGTCATTCTGGGCATCAGCGGCCTTATTATTCCATTGGAATTTGATTCCCAAATGAACATCAATATGCTGATACTCATTTTCGCCCACTCGCTGATGCTGTTGTTCGTCTTCACCGGAAAACGAAAGAATCGCAAGATTTCGCGTTTTGAAGGTTCCATCATGGTGCTGGTATATGTCGCATCCATGGTGTTTTCCATCAGCCAAAGCAGTTCCGCCTACTAAGAAGCTGTTTTGAAAAGCCGTGCATTCAGCGTGGCTAATTTTTACAACAAAGTTGTTATTGAATTATTCCGGAAATCATTTCCTTTGTTTTCAGCTGATTTGAAGTGCCGCATTGGCTCATCTTGCGCATTGTCTCGCTCACATAGCCCGCTCATCAGTATTCGTCATGCCGCTGTCATTCTGGACAACGTCATTCCGTGCCTGACACGGAACTGCCCCAGAACTGATCCGGCATCTCTTCTGCATCTCCTCACTACCAGTAATAACTTAATAGAAGCATATCCTCAAATGGAGATCCCAAACAGATTCTGAATCAAGTTCAGAATGACATACCACGGATGGACTCGATCCGAAACAATTCAAAACAGCTTTTGAAAACAGGCGACCCGCCAAATGAGCCGCCTGAAAAAACAACGAAATAAATATGGCAAGAACGGATCAAGAAGACCCGTCTCCTATTCTGATCAATCCGCCAATTGGAAAGCCGCCTTCACAGCCTCATAGTTGCTGTAGTCAATATCGCTGCGCGACTTGTACAGACCACCTCCGATCACAACAATCTTGAAATCATGCTGCTCGGGACGAAAGTCATTTACCATATCATTCTCAGTCCAAAAAACACTGACTCCTCCGACATAGCTTGACACCTCTAACGATGACGAATAGAAATGTTCTTGTCCATTGTTCACCTGCGAATAATAGAATGTCAACGGTAACTGACGCCATGTGTTTTGCTGATTCATATAGACCAGCACAGCACCTTGGTTATGAATTTGTGAAGTTATCGCATTATACTCGAGATCGACACGCCATGAGGTATTATTATCCCAGTACCAATCGTTGGGATAAACCGTAACCGTGGACGAAGCCACATTGGCATTACCACCCGGACCAGCAGGGCCAATCGGACCTTGGGGACCCATCGGGCCACGGCATGAAAACAAAAACATTACGGCAAAAATTGCCAAAACAATTGATTTGAACCTTTTCATAGTATTAATGATTTTAATTAGACCCTTGATTTAGCTTTACTGATGGTAAAAATACAATAATCATGCCGAACTGCAAATAATTGCGGCGATTTCGTCGGTCAAAAACCGGCATTCAGCGTGGTGGTTTGTCTTTGTCAATTTTGTATTTTTGCCGCGATGAAAAACAAGAAGTTTTTGCCGCATGTTTCGGCTCTGATCGCCATGTTTATCTGGGGCGGATCCTACGTTTGGTCGTCACAGGTTTTCAAAGTATTGCAACCCGGCACCACCGTGCTGTTGCGTCTGATTATTTCCAGTATCTTTCTCATCCTCATCAATCTGGCACTTCATCGTCCCATCAAGATTGCACGGAAAGATATCGGTTTGTTTTTCGTTGCTGCGACATTGGAGCCTTTCTTATATTTCATAGGTGAAAGCTACGGCTTGATGCGAGTTTCGCCTACTATATGCTCGGCCATTGTCGCTACCATTCCTTTGTTTGTACCTTTTGCGGCTTTTTTCATTCTGCGCGAACGCATCAGTGGCTGGAACATACTCGGCCTTGTCGTTTCGTTTATTGGCATCCTATTCATGCTGGTCAATAAAAACATGCAACTGACCGCTTCGCTATCGGGTATTTTGTTTTTATTCGGCGCCGTCATTGTGGCCGTATGTTATGGCATTGCATTAAAGAAACTCACCAACCGCTACCACGCCCTGACCATCGTGACCGTACAAAACAGCATCGGCATCCTTTATTTTCTGTTTTTCGTCCTGTTGGTCGAAAGAAACCAATTAGGTTCCCTCGCACAAGTTGACCGCTACATCGTTCAGATTCTGCTACTTGGCATTTTGGCCAGTTCCATTTCTTATGTTCTTTATACACATGCCGTTGCAAAATTAGGCGTGACCCGTTCCAACGTCTATACCAACCTCATTCCAATTTTCACTGCCTTTTTCAGCTATTTCCTCATCCGTGAACAAATCACGGGCATGAAAGCCACCGGCATCGCCATTGTCATTTTCGGTTTAATACTATCCCAATTGAAATTCAAGACCTCCACAACCCCATGATTACCAGCAAGACCAATCCAAAAATCAAGAACATTGTCAAGTTGCAAAAGGCTTCCGAGCGCAAAGAGCAACATCTTATCATCATTGAAGGTCGCCGCGAAATAGAACGCGCACAAGCCTGCGGATTTTTTATCGAGCAGTTGTTCGTTTGTCGCGAACTGCTTCGCACTCCCCTCGACATTCAGGCACCGGTAATAGAAGAAGTTTCTTTAGAAGTATTCGACAAAATCGCATATCGCGAAGGCAGCGACGGTCTGCTGGTGCTGGCAAAGCCCAAATTCAAGGACTTGAAAGATTTCAAGCCCGGTAACAATCCGCTGATTATCGTATTGGAAACCGTTGAAAAGCCCGGCAACTTAGGTGCGGTTTTGCGCACTGCCGACGCCGCCGGTGTGGATGCCGTCATTGTGGCCGACCATGCTACCGACCTGTTCAACCCCAACACGATACGAGCCAGCATCGGGTGCATCTTCAGCGTGCCCGTCTATGCCTGCACCACGGAAGAATGTATCCATTGGCTGAGATCCAACGGAATAAAAATATTTTGCACCTATCTCAAGGCTTCCATCGACTATTTGGAAGCCGACTTCAGTGGTCCTACGGCTTTGGTCATGGGCACCGAAGCCACCGGCATATCCGAAGCCTGGGTCAAGGCCGCTGATAAAAACATCATCATTCCGATGAAAGGGATTGCCGATTCGTTAAATGTATCGGTCACCACAGCCATCGTCACGTTTGAAGCCGTCAGGCAACGAAGACGTTGAATGCTTCTCCTATTACACTTTGTTGCGCTGATAATGCTGCGAGACGATCGAGACAAAGAACAGCAACGAGATGAGCACCATGACATCCGCTATCAGATAGGCAAATGCAAAAGAAAAATGTTCCGAAATCACGCCGCCGCATAAGATGCCTATGCCAAGACCGACATCCCACGAGGTCAGATAGGTAGAAGTCGCTGTGCCCCGCTGGCTGTTGCTTGCCAAATTGATAAACAAAGTGTTGAAGGAAGGGAAACAAGTGCCAAAACCCATACCGCACAATACAGCGACACCGAGAAAGAAATAAGGCGTAATGGCCGCATTCGTTGCGTTGACAATATGACACATTGACAACCCCAACAGCGAGACGCCCAATATCACCAGCCCAAGCAGAACCGACTGTGTCACCTTGCCTTTATCTGCCATCTGTCCGGCATAAAGGCGTGAAAAAATCAAGTCGACAGCATATACCGTAAAAAACAACCCGCTGCTAAAGGAAAAATGCATCTCGCTGGCATACAATGCAATATAGTTCGATATTTGTCCGTATGCAAAAGCTATCAACAGCAAGGAAACTCCCGCAGGAAACCCTTTCAGCAAGAAGAAACGGTCGAGCGACATGGCCGGGCGTTTGAGGGGCGGACGTACTTTTGTGGCAATCATCGAAGCAAACAACGTAGCCAGCAACCCACAAGCCAAACAGGAATAGAAAATCACATTGAAAGAAAAATGCTCGTACATAAACAAGCCACACATCGGTCCAACCGCCATAGCAATATTGTTGGCCACTCCATAAAACCCGATAGCCTCGCCCCGTTTGGAGGCTGGCACCACATCGATTATCAAGGTGTTACCGCCTACCGAACTCAGTCCGAAAGCCAATCCGTGTATGACACGGATAACCACTAACAGCGTGACAGATGATGCAAAAGCATAACTGCCAAAAACAAGTGTAAAAGCGGATAGACCTATCACATAAATGGGTTTACGTCTAAACGTGTCCATCAGATAACCCGAAAATGGACGCACCACCAAAGTAGCCAATGTATAGCAAGAAATAACGGCACCTACCACGGAATTACCCGACATGAACATCTCGCGAATAAAAAAGGGCAAGACGGGCAACAGAAGGTAGAACGAAAAGAAAAACAGGAAGTTGGCCAAGCACAAAAAGATATAATTCCTGTTGAAAAGTTTCTCTTCCATTACGACACAAACATTTCAATCCGCAAAATTAGTCCTTTTTAGCATACATGCTTTCATTTTCCGCCGCCAATGCCACTTCATCGCTTTGCAGGTAGGTGGCAATCGGCTTCATGCCGTGCAGGTTCAGGAAAGTGTCGTCAAGCACAGCAACGATGGCTTGCAGGGTGCGATTACGCTCCGCCCTTCGTTGCAACTGACACTCCCACACCACCAAAGTATTCCAACCCATTGCTTTCAGCTTGGCACGTGTTTTCAAATCACGTTCCTTGTTGCGAGCTATCTTGGATGTCCAAAACTCGCTGTGTGTCTTGGGTTTCGATGCTAATGAGCAGTTTTCATGACCATGCCAGAAGCAACCATGAATGAATATGACAGTGTGGTATTTTCGCAAAACAATATCCGGCTTCCCTGGCAGTCGTTTCACATTGATTCGATACCGAAATCCTTTAGAAAACAGGTATTTACGGACAATGAGTTCAGGGCGCGTGTCTCTGCCCTTGATACGACGCATGATGTCGCTCCTTTTCTCCGGTGGAAAAATATCGGTCATGATGTGACAAAATTAGTCAATTTACGAACATCTTGTTCCTTAAAGCCAACGTGTGGTTGAATGAGCCAATCCAAACCATGCCTCACGAAACAACGCCATGACACGAATTGACAAGCGGTATGGAACGAGGCAAAGGACGAATGCGATTTTTCTGTATTTCAAGCAATATGGATGATCCACAAACGATGCCAACTATTACAATTTTTCTTATTTTTGCGATGCAAATGACTGAAAAATGGAATTGTTAGACTTATACGACAGCACGCTTAGAATTACCGGACAGACCATCGAACGAGGACAGCGCATCCCTGATGGCATGATGATTCCCATTGTCGCCGTATTCGTCTATAACGACCAAGGGCAGTTGCTCATTCAAAAGGTTTCCCCACAAAAGGGCGGTTACTATGCCACCACGGCAGGACATGTGAAAAGCGGCGAGATCGACTTCGTATCGGCCATGCTGCGCGAGTTGCGTGAAGAAATCGGGGTTTCTGCTTCGAGAGCGGAGCTGCATTTGGTGAAAATCCGCAAATTTGACTACAAATTCACCTTTCTATATACCTTGAAATGCAACATACCGGCCGAAATGCTCCACCTTCAAGAAGAGGAAGTGGAATCTGTGAAATGGATGAACCGCAACGAAATTGAGCAACTTTGCGAAGACGGTTTGTTTCAACGCGCCCATTATCAGTTGCTTTTGGACTGCCGCGACCGTATCCCGTTCCAAAAGGTAAAGGTCAATATAAAGGCTAAAAATCCGGAACAATAATTTGGGGTCTCCCCTAATCATTCCCGTTCAGCACCCACACACTATCAGGTAGAAAACATCCTTGCAATGGCATGGTGACAGCAAATACTATTTTTTCTATCTTTGCAAAACTGTTACGAAACAATATAAGTTATAAACAAAATACAATCAATATGATAGCAAAAGAATTAATCAATCCGAAATCCATAGTTGTAGTTGGAGCTTCGTCTGATATTCACAAACCGGGCGGAAAGGTGCTGAAGAACCTGTTGGAAAGCCCGTTCAAAGGTCAGGTTTACACTGTCAACCCCAAAGAAACCGAGGTACAAGGCGTAAAGTGCTTTGCCAAGGTAGAGGATTTGCCACAGGTGGATTGCGCTATTATCGCCATTGCCGCGAAATACTGTCCCGCCACCATTGACCTACTCGCACACGAAAAAGGAACGAAAGGCTTTATCATTGTTTCTGCAGGTTTTGGTGAAGAAAACGAAGAAGGCGCTGCTTTTGAGCGTCACATCACCGACACGGTCAACAGCGTGGGCGGCTCGTTGATAGGCCCCAACTGCACCGGATTCCTCAACAACAACTATTGCGGTGCTTTCGACACGCCCATCCCCACTCTCGACCCTCATGGTGTTGATTTTATCACAGGATCGGGCGCCACTGCTGTTTTCATCAAAGAATACGGCATCAGCAACGGATTGACATTCAATAGCGTATGGGCAGTCGGCAACTCAGCCCAATTGGGCATCGAAGATGTTTTGGAACACCTCGACCTCACCTTTGATCCCGAAAAGAGTTCGCGTGTCATCATGCTCTACATGGAGAAGATCGTCAACCCGCAAAAGATGCTCAAACATGCACGCTCACTGATTCTGAAAGGATGCAGAATTGCAGCCATCAAGTCGGGAGGTTCAGCCGCCGGCAGCCGTGCAGCCAGTTCGCATACCGGAGCCTTAGCCACTTCGGATATCGCCGTTGACGCCTTGTTCCGCAAGGCAGGCATTGTTCGCTGCCACAACCGTCAGGAGTTGACCACCGTATGCGCCATCTTCATGCACCCGGAAGTGAAAGGAAAAAACATGGCTGTCATCACCCATGCAGGAGGTCCCGCCGTGATGCTCACCGACACGCTCTCCAACAACGGCATGGATGTTCCCCATTTGGAAGGTCCCAAAGCACAGGCTTTGCTTGAAAAGTTGTACAATGGCTCATCCGTAGGCAACCCCATCGATTTCCTCGCCACCGGTACCGCCGAACAGCTAGGTTATATCATCGATGCCTGCGAAAACGACTTTGACAATATCGACTGCATGTGCGTCATCTTCGGATCTCCCGGATTGTTTGCCAACTGGGAAGTCTATGAAATGCTCGACAAGAAGATGAAGACCTGCAAGAAACCCATCTTCCCCATCCTGCCCTCCATCATCAACGTGAAGGATGAGATTGAAGATTTTATCAAAAACAAACACCGCATCAACTTCCCCGAAGAATGTGTATTCGGCAATGCGCTTTGCAAGATATACAACACCCCGAAACCACAGCCTGAGCATATCGAAATGCCGCAAATCGATGTCAAACGCATCCGTGAGGTCATCGACCAAAGCGAAAACGGCTATATCGATCCCGACAAGATCTACCAACTCTTGAATGCCGCCGGTATTGCTCAGAAACAAATCCGTGTCGTTGACCAAAAACAACAAGCCGTGGATTTTGCCAATGAAGTCGGCTATCCATTGGTAATGAAAGTAGTGGGACCCATCCACAAGTCCGATGTCGGTGGTGTCACCCTGGATGTGCGTAACATCGAGACCGTACAAAAGGAATTTGACCGCCTGATGGCTATTAAGGACACCTACGCGGTGGAAATGTACCCCATGTTAGATGGTACGGAGGTCTATATCGGTGCCATCCGCGACAACAAATTCGGACATCAGGTCTTCTTCGGCTTGGGCGGCATTTTCATCGAAGTGCTGAAAGACGTTCAAAGCGCCTTGGCACCCGTCAGTGCTCCCGAAGCCAAAGAATTGATCCACAAGCTGCGCGGTTTCAAGATTTTGCAAGGTGTAAGAGGCCAACAGCCGGTCAATATCGATGTATACGCCGAGCAAATCGCACGTGTCAGCGCATTGGTGCAAGCGGCTCCCGAAATTGCCGAAATGGACCTGAATCCATTGCTTGGCAATCCGCAGAACGTCGTTGCTGTTGATGCGCGCATCCGCATTGAAAAATAAACTACCGTTGTGGTGTGTCATCTGCATCAGTTGCTGCGCTACTTGCGACATTCGGCTTCAGTCTTAGCGCCTTGCACTTTATGCAATCTTACACACCTACAAAGAGACTGTGTCAAAAATTGAATTTTGACACAGTCTCATAACTACAAAACTCATGATTACCTCACGCTCCCTCATTTATTTGGTTTACACCGCCTTGATCTTGGTCACGTTTTTTGGCGATAAGATTCTACAAAGCAAGAAACGCAAGACACGTCTCATTGGCACCATCATCTGCCTGCTTGCCGACTTCGGCATCCTCGGTTTCGGCCTCTATCTCTATCTCGTACACAACCTCGATCAGGCAGGATTTATTCTGGGTTCTATTCTATTCATTGTGTGTATCCTTTGTTTGCTTGGTCGCCGTTGGCAAAACAAAGAAGCTGATAAGCGGGACACGATCAATAACCAATAGGAATAATCTCCATGAAAAAAACTGATATTGCAGCCATCTGTTGTACTGTAGCCGTCATTTGCGGCTTCGCTTTCATTCCCGGTGCATGGAAATGGTTCAATACCACAACAAAAGCCCACGGTTTGCTGATGAGCTTTTTCAAGTTTGCCATCCTCGGCACTTTTGGCGAGATGCTCTCGCTACGCATTCGTGAAGGCAAATATCTCAAAGAAAGATTTGGTCTATTTCCTAAACTACTAATTTGGGGAGTTTTAGGAGTAGTTATCGCCTCCGCCATGACCATTTTCAAAAGTGGAACCGTAACCCTGCTCGACAAAGGCTTTAAGCTCCACGATGCCGGACTTTGGTTTGCCGGATCTCTCAGCTGGGGCAAATTCTTTGTCGCCCTTTGCATCAGCGTTCTGATGAATACGCTGTTCGCCCCTGTATTTATGACCTTTCATAAAATCACAGACATTCATATTGCCGACACGGGCGGAACTCTGAAAGGATTTTTCGGCAAAAAACTGAATATCAATGATATCATGGCAAACAAAATAGATTGGAACATCCAATTCGGTTTCATCTTTGCCAAAACCATCCCCTTGTTCTGGTATCCCGCCCACACCATCACATTTCTGCTTCCAAGTACCTATCAAGTGCTGTTTGCGGCATTTCTGGGCGTTGCTTTGGGTGTCATTCTCAGTATCAAAAAATAATCGCATTTTTTCAATTTTTTTCCAAAACTGCAGCATTTAGAATAATTGTATTATTTTTGCAGTGTAATATTTTACTAATACACTAAAATTATCATACAATGATTGAGATCAAAGACTTGAATTTCAGCTACAAGAAACATCCGGTATTCCGGAGCATCAGCATCGACTTTGCGCCCAACAACATTTACGGACTTTTGGGTGAAAACGGTGTGGGAAAGACAACCTTGCTGAAACTCATTTGCGGACTGCAAAGTCCGAAAGCAGGAAGCTGCACGGTAAATGGCATCGCTTCCTTTCCCCGACTTCCCGAAACGCTTAGCGAGATCTACTTCATTTCGGAAGATTTCGCCATCCCCAAAGGCACGCCGATAAGTCATTTCAAAAGGTTGCTGCCTTTCTATCCCAAAGCAGACCTGTCATTGTTCAAGTCGCTCTGCGAGGAGTTTGAGGTTGAAAACAACCGTCCCCTTTCCAAAATGTCATACGGCCAGCAGAAGAAAGCGCTGATTGCATCTGCCATTGCCTTGCGCACACGCGTCCTGCTCTTGGACGAACCTACCAACGGCCTCGACATCCCGTCAAAGACTTTGTTCCGTCAAATCGTCAGCCGCAGTTGCAACGAAGACACCCTTTTCATCATCTCGACCCATCAGGTGAAAGATGTTGAAAACCTGATCGACCCTATTATCATTCTCAGCAACGACGATGTGCTGCTCAAGGCCTCCCACCGCGAAATCAGCGAGAAGCTCTACTTTCAGACTGCTACCGAACAAAACCCCGAAGCCCTTTATAGCGAACCGTTTCCTGGTGGATACGTCAATGTTTGCCTCAACCATGAGGGTTTGGAAAGCCAAGTCAACATCGAAGCGCTTTTCAACACTACCTTGCATCACAAAGACACCGTTAAACAGCTTTTTCACACCTCATTCCAATAATGCCATGAACAACGTATTGAATTTCAACAGACTACTAAAGGTTATCCGTCTCGATGCCCTCAACTACACACAACGTTTCCTCAAAACGATGATCATTATCATTATTGGTGTATTGTTTGCAGGATGGCTCATCGGCACAAAACAAAAAGCCAATCTTACCGGAGAAATGAGACTGCCTTATTTCTTTATTTGTTTTATTATCATAACAATAATCGCCCCTGAAACACTCTATGGCGATGCCAATGATCCGCGCAAAGGCATTCGTTTTGCCACGTTACCGGCTTCAGCTTTGGAAAAAACAATCAGCATGGTATTCTATTGCGCTATCGTGACCCCAATCTTAGCGGGAATCATCTGTTTGATAACCGACAGCATCCTCGGACTACTTCCTTTCGGCGCATTCAAAGGCTCATTCTCAATATCCTATATTGGAGAGTCCACGCGTTTGATTACAGATTTGTTTCTACAAGAAATTTTCTATAGCTGTATTTTCATCTTCGGCATTGTTTTGTTCAAAAAACGCCAATCCATAAAAACCATTGCATGTCTGATTGCGCTCATCATTTTATTGATTTGCATTGTCACACCCACACTATTCTCACAATATGGTAGAAAGATGATGATCATGGCCACCGGAACATTCTCCGGATCGGAAGGAAATATTGAACCTGTGAGCATGGTCATCCATTACATAATCCTTGCCCTATTGCTTGTAGGTATTTATCTGAGAGTCAAGAAACAAAAGTACTAAGCCATGGATTTCAACGCACACAAACCGATTTATCTACAGATTTGCGACCAGATTTGCGACCGCATTTTGAATGGCGATCTAAAGCCTGACGATCGCATCCGTTCAGTCAGAGAACTGGGAGCGGCGTTTGGTGTCAACCCGAACACCATCATGCGCTCATATGAGCAACTGCAAAATGACGGCATCATCTACAACAAACGCGGCATAGGCTATTTTATCGCTGAAAACGCAAAAGAAACCGTCATGGAAACCAAACGCAAACAATTTATTGACGAATCGGTTCCAGAATTGGCAAAAAAAATGCAGTTGCTACACATTTCGGCCAACAAACTATTAGAACTATTGGCACAATACCATATGGATCAACCTGACGATTGATGGGTCATTATGATGCACAGAAAAGTCAGGCGCGTCATCCCGTACATTAATCAAAGAGGAGAATTGCCACTTACAATCCTCCTCTTTCTATTCGTGATGTTCGATTTGTCGTTTACAGCAACGATATCAGCACATAAAACCAGTGTGCGGCAATACCTGCTGCCAAACCTCCAATGGCATGTGCCCCGATGGCTTTTGAAATCAGTTTGCGATAGCCCAACGAGTCGAGCATGGCGGCATGGGTGGAGAGGAAACCACTCCAACACATTCCGATAGCGGTAAAGACAGCAATGGCATTATTATCGATGATGCCTTCGGAGATAAAGCGGGGCACCAATCCAATTGCCGCTCCGACAGCGCCAAGAGCCGTCATTGGGAAGGAAATCAAAGCACCGTTCTTAAATCCAAACAACCAGTCGAAAATGAAATTGATCTTGTTGGCCGCCCATGTGATGACGGGAACACCTTCGTAGGCAACCCCTGTATAGGTGCCGCCTTCGCCCGAAGGGCCAAACGTCAGCATCATGACAATGGTGGAAATGCAAAGCACACCGGGGATGATGGCAAAGCCAATACCCACGCCGTCCTTTCCTCCATCAAGCATGGAGTTGAGGAAACGTAAAAATGGACCTCCTTCGCTTTTGAAAGTGATTTGCTGCTCGTCGCCGCCGACTTCCTCTTCAAAAGGCGCATCCAATTCGGGGAAAGACCTCAGTGTAAAGCGTTGCATCAGTCGCGTAGAAACAATGCTTCCGACGATGGCTCCCGCCAATCCGATTAAAGCACCCTTACCATACCCCAAACCCGTCATAAAGGCAATGACCACCAGACCCATGCCAAAAGCAGTGCCGAAGTTGGTCAACGATACCAATTGGTATTTCTTGAAATATCGATTGAAGTTCTTGTCATTGGCTAGTGTGATGATGGCCGGATTATCGCTGAGGAAAGTCATGATCGCACCTAAGGCTGCCACACCGGGAAGGTTGTATAACGGCTTCATCAATGGACGCAAGAGATTCTCCAACAAGCGCACCACGCCAAACTCAGCGAGCAACTTACTGATGGCTCCCATAAGCACACAAATCGCCATGATGTAGAACACCGTTTCCAACAACAGGTGATAAGCGGTTTGCATAAAAGTGTTCAGCATGTGCGGCAAGGTCATCTTCCATGCCAAAAGTCCGAAAAAGACAAAGAAAAAAACAAGAAAAACAAAGGCTTCGAAACTGCGCTTTGTCGTAAACTTCAACTGACGTTTCAGTAGTTTTTCCAGTCCCAAGAACAGCGATTCGGTCTTTTTCCCGTAGGAAAGCGTGCGCTTTCTTAAATTTCTAAATGAGATGCGTGGCATAAATCATTGATTATTTTTTCAAAACACTATGGAGCAGATCCACCTTCCAAGTAAGGCCAATATTGCCCTCTAACTTGTTGTCGCCATCCACGCTGGTGTGCGATCCACACAGATGGAGACGCAGGCTGCGGTTGCCCAGCGGAAAGTATTCAAATCCAATACTTTCAAAATCGACCTTACGCCCGGGAACGACCCACTGGTCGAACGGATCGGGGGTGGTATGGGCTTGCGCCTTGTTGAAGTCGTAGCCGGCTTTGGCAAAGACTATCCATTTCTTTCCGATGTCAACACCGATACCGTATATGGCGGTGAAATCCTGTCCAAAAAACCGTTCTTGTTCGAAAGAAGCGCGGTTTAGCAAATCCAAATACATTTCCACACCATCGAATTGCAGTTTGTTTCCCAATGAAATATAATTGATGAACTGTCCCCGCTCATATTCCAGCATATTGACGGAATAAGCCGTTTTGA
Source organism: Bacteroidales bacterium (assembly GCA_029983675.1). Lineage (GTDB taxonomy): Bacteria > Bacteroidota > Bacteroidia > Bacteroidales > F082 > Limimorpha. The sequence continues at coordinate 16,947 of JASBYY010000016.1, forward strand.
AAACGCCGAAGTCGCCAAACCACATCAGGTTGTAGGCATAGATGCCTTCCATGGCGGATTTGATAAAAGGAGAATTGGTGACTTGGAACAGCAGCCAGTTTTTGCCGGAGTTATCCTTGTAATTGACGGAAGCTCCTACCTCGTAACACACTACATGGTTCCAGAAATCGGTGCCATAATAGATGTCAATGGGAGCCGTGTCGTATTCCCAACCGCCAATGGCCACCACCTGTTTACCTGCGGAAAGAAAGAAATTATCGTTCAAATGCCAATTCAGATAGGCCCAGTCAGTACCCTGAAAAAAGGTATTGGCAAAGCCCGAATTGGGTGAATTGATACGTTGACGCAAATGATAGGAAAACTTGTCGGTGATGTTTCCATCGATTACGAAGTTGAGATATTTTCCCGCAAAACCATGCTCGGCGCCGCGATCTTTGAAATAATAATCGCAGGTGAAATCAGCACGGGCTTCCAATCTTAAAGTGTTGACCGAAAACACACCATTCTGTGAATAAGCAAGTTGCATCGCTGACAGCAGCACAAATAATAAAATCCTTCTTTTCATACCTTTCAAATATTGCCGCAAAAATAAGAATTAAAGCGATGCAAAACACATTTCCACGAAAGCCCCAAAAAAAGAAAAGTGGGAACAGCTTTTCTGCCGCTCCCACTCCATTTTTGATTTAAAGCGATTACTTGATCTCGATATGCTGCACCAGTTGCTTTTTCTCCTCCGGGGTCACCTTAGGCAGAACGATTTCAAGTACTCCGTTTTCCACCTTTGCAGTGATTGCCTCTCTGTGAATGTCATCGGGCAGCATCACTTCCTGACGGAAACGCTCGCACGAAAATTCGTGGCGCAAATAACGGCGCGACTCGTCCTTTTGCTCGTTCTTGGTCTCCTTGGTCATCTCAACAATCAAGTTGTCATCGGTGCTGATGAAGATTTTCAAGTCCTCCTTGCACAGTCCGGGCACGCTCATTTCGAGTTTGTAGTCATCTTTGGTTTCGATGACGTTCATTTTGGGTTCTGAATATGACACGCCGTTCATATTCATCAGTTCATTGAACAAAGTCGGCATGAAGTTCTGTGATCTACTTGATAGTAACATAGTTTTAATCTCCTATTTTTTAGTTGTTGATTTTCTTTTCTTTCCTGCGCCCTTTGCGCAGTCGATATTAGATAATCAAATCCTAAGCCAAGTCGAAAACGGAGCTGTTTTGTCCATTTTATACGCCATTTTGTCATATTATCAAACAAAATAGGCGATTATTCATGTCAATATGTCATTATTTTTGATAAAAATAGGGTCTTTACTGATAGATTCCGTGTAGATTCTGGATAGTTATCCAGAATGACAGGGTACGGAATGACTATGTCCAGAACGACAGAGCACTGGATGGGTGTATAGTTAGGCTTATTGGCTTAGGATCGAATCCAAAGAAAAGAGGCCGTCTTAAAAAAGGCAGCCTCCTGATGGCATTTGTGAGCCGAATTGCGACTCTATTAATGATACTACTACTTACTTGGCAAACAAATCTTTGATTCCACCCAAAGATCCGAGCACATTGGTGGCCTCGTAGGGCAGATAAACCGTCTTGCTTTCCTGTCCCGAAGCGACTTCCTTCAAAGTTTCGATGTACTTCACCGCCAAGAGGTAGTTGACAGGGTCGGCTCCTCTGTCGGAAACGGCATCAGAAATCTGGCGGATAGCCGTGGCTTCAGCTTCAGCCTGAAGAATCTTGGCGCGGGCCTCACCTTCGGCCTTCAAGACGTTGGCTTGCTTCTCAGCTTCTGCCGCATTGATTTCAGCCATCTTCTTACCTTCCGAGTTCAAGATTTCGGCTTGCTTCTCGCCCTCGGCCTTCAAGATGTCAGCACGACGGTTACGCTCGGCTTGCATTTGCAGCTCCATGGTGCGGCGAATGCTTTCGGGCGGCGTAATGTCTTGCAGCTCCACACGGTTCACTTTCACCCCCCATTTGTTGGTGGCATCGTCAAGCACATTGCGCAGCTTCGAGTTGATGGTGTCGCGCGATGTCAAGGTTTCGTCAAGTTCCATCTCACCCACCACGTTACGCAGCGTGGTTTGGGTCAGTTTCTCGATAGCGACAGGAAGGTTCTGGATTTCATAGACAGCCTTCATCGGATCGACGATCTGGAAATAAAGCAAGGCATTGATTTCGGTCATCACGTTGTCCTTGGTGATCACGCTCTGTTTGTCGAAATCATACACCTGTTCACGCATATCGATACGAAGACTACGTGTCAAGGCACCGTTTTGGCGGCGGGTGATGGTGTCCTTCGCCCGCTCGACGACAGGCAGAATAATGTTGATACCGGCCGTCAAGGTTCGGTTGTACTTACCTAGGCGTTCGATGATGACGTTCTCCGACTGAGAAACGATCTTGATCCCGCTGAGCACATAAATCACAACGAGAATGATGAGGATGATTAATACGGTTGTTCCCATGATTATTAGTTATTTAAAGTTGATTTTCGATTGATCCGATCATTACATTAAGTCCCACGACAGGCATTATCATTTCCTGACGCTTAAAATGATGCTTTCCTTGCTGACGATTTCGACTTCCTCACCTTTATCAATTAAGGTGTGGTCGAAAGACACGGCTTTCCAATCGTCGCCGTCGATGGCCACGCGGCCCGAATGTTTTTCCGGATCGATGGTTTCCGAGACAACAGCTTTGCGTCCGATCAGGGCTTCGGCATTGGTCTTGACATCCTTGCTCCGTTTTTCAAGAAAACGCAACACCACGGGACGCAAAAACACGAAAGCCAACACCGAAATGATGGCGAAGATCGCAAGCTGCCAATAAATAGAAGCCCCCAAATAGGCAGTCAGCGCCGATCCTAATGCGCCTATGGCAAAGCAGATGGAGCCGAAACCTGCTGTTGCAATTTCGACAATGACCAAAACAATTGCGGCAATGAGCCAAATGAAATGTAAGTCCATAGCATGATGTATTTTAATGCCGCAAATATAAACGATGTTTGTTTCAATTGCAACAAACTGCAATATTACAACCCGAATTTATCGCAACATCATTTGGTGGAACTTATTTCCATATTGACGGGGAGATGCGGATGGGTTCCAAACAGATTCTGTGTAGATTCCGTGTCAAGCACGGAATGAGCGCAACCCGAAACCATTCAAAATAGCTTCTCAAAAAAACACTCAAAATACACAAAAAAATCGCTATCTTTGTAAATTCAACTTGTTAAACCAAACTTCCATGAACAAAAAATTTCTAAACGTGATAGCATTAAGTATCATCACCTTAGCGTCATGCACGACGACACCTCAAAAAGAAGAAGCCGCCGTTGAAAATCCTTTTCTGAACGAATACAGCACGCCTTTCAAGGTACCGCCTTTCGACCAGATCAAGAACGACCAGTATCTGTCGGCTTTTGAGGCCGGAATCATGCAGCAACAACAAGAAATCGACTCCATTGTCAACAACCCGGCAGCCCCAACATTTGAAAACACCATTCTTCCCTACGACAAATCGGGTGCCATTCTCGACCGCGTCAGCAACGTGTTTTTCAACCTGCGGGAATGCTGTTCCGATGATGAAAAGCAAGCCATCGCGCAACAGGTGCTCCCCATGCTTTCGAAACACGGAGACGACATTGCCATGAATCCAAAACTCTTTGAGCGCATTGACACCGTATATCAGCATCGTAACGACGGCAACCTCGACGACCAGCAGATCCGTGTGGTCGAAAAATACCACGAAGACTTCGTCCGCAGAGGCGCCGCTCTTCCTGCTGAAAAACAGGCTGAATTACGGACTATAAACGAACAGCTTTCCACATTGAGCCTTCAATTCGGCAACCACATCTTGAAAGAGAACGAACGCTTCAAGTTGGTGATTGACAACCAAGCCGACCTTGCCGGACTACCCCAGTCAAGCATTGATGCCGCTGCCGAGCAGGCCACCGCCGACAGCATGTCTGGAAAATGGGTTTTCACGCTTTCCAAGCCCAGCCTCATCCCCTTTTTGCAATATGCCGACAACCGTGATTTGCGCGAAAAAATCTACTGCGGCTATTTCACAAGAGGCAACCACGACGATGAATACGACAATAAGGCTTTGATTAACAAGATGTGCAAATTGCGCATTCAGAAAGCCCAGTTGCTGGGTTACGAGAGCCATGCAGCATACGTTTTGGCCACCAATATGGCCAAAGACCCGGCTACCGTAGATCAGTTCCTGATTAACATCTTCAATCCTGCACTGAAAGTCGCTCAAAAAGAAAAGGCCGAGATGCAGGCCATTGCCGATGCCGAAGGCTCCGGAATCAAGATTCAACCTTGGGACTGGTGGTATTATGCCGAGAAGCTGCGCAAAGCCAAATACGCTTTCGATGAAAATCAGATAAAGCCTTATCTTTCCGTTGGTAACGTGCGCGACGGCATGTTTAAGGTGGCCAACAAACTGTACGGCATCACGTTTACGCCCAACACCCGGCTGCCCGTATATTACCCCGGTGTGGAGACCTACGAAGTGAAAGAAGCCAATGGCGATTTCCTCGGCATCCTCTATATGGACTACTATCCTCGCTCCAGCAAAGGCGGCGGTGCCTGGTGTACAAGTTTCCGCGAAAGTGGTTACGACATCAATGGCAAGAAGGAATATCCCATCGTGTCGTTGGTGATGAACTTCACCCCTGCCAGCGGTAATGCTCCAGCCCTGCTCAACTGGGACGAAACCGAAACCATGTGGCACGAATTCGGTCACAGCCTGCACGCTTTCTTCTCCGAAGGAAAGTACTCCCGCACTTGTGGTAGCGTTCCGCGCGACTATGTGGAACTGCCCTCGCAAATCATGGAGAACTGGGTGGCCGAACCGGAAGTCATCCGCATGTTCGCAAAACACTTCCAGACAGGAGAGATCATGCCCGACAGCCTGATTGCCAAGATTGAAAACAGCGCCTTGTTCAACCAAGGGTTCAGCACCGTGGAGCTGATCGCCGCTTCCATTCTCGACATGAAGTTCCACGAACGGACTGACACCACCGACATCGATGTCAACGCCTTTGAAAAACAACAGATGGAAGCCATCGGCCTGATACCTGAAATTCTGCCCCGCTACCGCGCCACCTATTTCTCGCACATCTTCGATGGCGGCTACAGTGCCGGATATTATGCCTACACATGGGCCGAGGTGCTCGACAAAGACGCTTTCAACTACATCAAGACTTCTGGCGACCTCTTTAACTCCGAGCTGGCCGCTTCATTCCGCAAGAACTGCCTGCAAGAATGCGGCAATGACGAGGGCATGGTGCAATACCGCAAGTTCCGTGGACAAGATCCCGACAACAAGCCTTATCTGAAAGCACGCGGTTTGGAATAACCTATTGATTTCCACAACAAAAAAGCACGGCGTTGCCGTGCTTTTTTGTTGTGCCAACTGTGTGCGTTGATATACGCGCTTCACCCGTGTCCCAATACGGCCTTACCCTTTTCACGAAAAGCACTAATTTCCTTCAGAAAAAATCCGGTTTCGGGATTTGAAAAACACTATTTTTGTAGTCTCAGCGTTGATACCATGTGAAATGAAGGCTACCATCGGCATAATAACCTTAGGACTCCTGCTACTGTTTTCTGCATCATATTGTTATGCAGGAGGCGACGATGATGTCATCATCAAGGCTCGTCCCAAAGTCGGGTTGGTGCTTAGTGGCGGCGGTGCAAAAGGCGCCGCTCACATCGGTGTGCTGAAATATTTAGAGGAAATCGGCATCCCCGTTGACTATGTGACCGGCACCAGCATGGGTTCCATCATCGGCGGACTGTATGCCATCGGCTATACTGCCGATGAACTTGACAAACTGATTTCCGAATTGGACTGGTCAATATACATGAGCAACTCTATGGGGCGCGACAAGATGTCGTCGGCCGATAAGCAGCGGCGCAGCACCTACCTGCTCACCATTCCATTCAACACAAGCATGTTGTTCCCTCATAAGCCGAACCATGAAGCGGGAAACACCTTGCCCATTTCGGGCATATCGAATCGCCCTTCGTTCATTTCCTCGTTGCCCAGTTCCGTTATCAGAGGATCAAACCTCATCAATCTGTTCAACAGGCTGTGCGTAGGCTACCAAGACTCGATAAGTTTTCACGTATTGCCCATCCCCTTTGCTTGTGTTGCAACCGATATCAGTGCTGGCACGCAATTGGTAATGCACAGTGGCCGATTCCCGACCGCCATTCGCGCCAGCATGGCCATTCCAGGCGTATTTGCTCCCATTCGCATTGACAACCATGTGCTTATGGATGGCGGCATGGTCAACAATTTTCCTGCCGATGTTTGTTACGAGATGGGCGCCAATATTATTATCGGTGTCGATGTGGCAGAAGATATTAATGATAAGGATCAAGAGCTTCACTCATTACCACAGCTGCTCAACCAACTGATGAGCATAGCTGTTATGGGAAAGAAAAAAGCCAATCGAGAGTTGTGCGATGTACATATTCGCCCCGACATTAACGGATACAACACCCTGAGCTTTGACTCCGAGTCCATTGATTCATTAATACTTCGTGGCTATCGGGCGGCAAAACTTCATCACGACGAGTTGATCCAGATCAAGGAAAGGCTATCAGAATGGGGGTCTCCCACCACCTCGCTTCAAGCCCCCAAAGCGCATAACATCAGCTACGACACCATTGTATTGCGCACCATCACCTTGAACAACACCACCGAAAGCGAAGCCAGATGGCTGCTCCGCAAGGGACACTTGAAAGTGGGCAAGAAAATCATCGGTTCCGACATCGAGCACGCTGTTGGCATTTACAACGGCACAGGTTCGTATGCCAACATCATCTACAATCTGCATCAGGTCAAGGACAGTCTGCGTCCAGATGCCACAAACCTTTATGACTTAACCATCGATTTCGACCCCTCAGAGCCCCATTCGTTCGGTGCCGGGTTCCGTTTTGATTCAGAGGAAAATGCCGCCGTACTGCTTAATATTGGTTACAACCAGCAGCGTTTGGCAGGATGGCGGTTCTTGTTATCAACACGCCTGAGCACCAACCCTTGGGTCAATCTTACCTTGACTTGGGCGGGACGCTCCTTAGCCAACTTCAATCTTGCCTTTAACTTTCACAATTCGCACTTCAACCTTATCGACAAGACCGATCTTTTTGTCAACATTAACAACTCATATAGCAGCCGCACACGGTTTTACATCTCCGAGTTCCACCTTCGTCGGTTTTCAACCGAAGTAGGTTTTGAGGCAGAGAAACTGTATTTCCACCAGCTTCAAAGCAACAACCTCCCCATTGTCGGTTTCAATGAAAACCGATCCTCCATCAGCAACACTTTCGGTCCTTACGCCACGCTGACTTTTGACGACATGGACGATGCTTATTTTGCAAAAAGTGGTGTTAAAACCAACATCAACATACACTGGCGCATTGACGACGACTTGTCCAAACTATCTGATCCTATCGCCAATTTTGCCGATTTGGGATTCAACATGCAAGGCTACCTCACTCCAATGAACGGCCGTATAACACTCATCCCGCAGCTCTACACACGCTTCCTCATCGGAAAAAACTACATCTTCAACTATAAAAACTTAGTAGGCGGACTTATCCCCAGCCGTTACCATGAATATCAGCTGCCCTTTATCGGTCTAAATAGTCCCAAAATCGCAGATGACTTTTGTGCGATCGTGCGTTTCGATATCCGCTACAATTTTTACGGTCGTCACTACCTTTCCGTCATGGCAAACTATCTTCATGCGGCCGACAACCTCGCTAACTTCATGGCTGTTGATTTTTCGAAAAACTTTTTAGGCATCGGATTAAAATACACAATCAACAGTCCTGTCGGCCCCATCGATATTGAAGCGCATTGGTCAGAAGCCACCAAGCGTTTCGGGACATACATCAGTTTAGGGTATGTCTTTTGATCAAAGCCACGGGGCATTTCCGACCGATCGGCATGACCAAGTCATGTAAAAAATGGGAATTTATCCGTTGCAACCATGACGATGGGCATCGTCATAATAATGGTGCTGACGGATTATTTGAAAAGTGCAGTATTGTTTTCGAGCAAGCGATGCAGCTGCTCGATCTCTTTGGTGCTGAGACGCAATTTCGGAATAAACTTGCGGAAATTATCAATACGATGCATGTCTGACCCTACAAAGTCGTACATGCCCTTACACAGCATCTCGTGTGACTTCAGCTTGGCTGGTTGTCCATAAGCACCGGCAAGCGACAAGATGTTCATCTGAAAAAGATAGCCTTTTTCTTTCCAACGTCTATAGTGCTCCTTCGATGCGTACTGATAACGTTCGGGATGCGCGATGACGGGCTGGTAACCGGCCAACATAATATCGTAAAGCATCTGAGAGACATTGGGTTCGCACATCAAATAGGACGTTTCGCAAAGCACATGGACACCTCCGTTATCCAAGGTCAGGAAACCATTCTTAAAGTGCTCCGGAAAACATGCATCAAGCATGTGTTCCGCCGCCAGATGCAACTCTATCTGGGTCGATTTTGCAGCCTTGGCTTGAAAGATATTGAATTTTTCGACAATAGAAGATTTCACATTGTCGGGATATTCTTTCATGAAATGCGGTGTCAGGATCGTTTTCCGAACACCTTGTCTTTCCAACAACTGCAAGGCTTCTATGGCAAGGTCCGATGTTTGAAAACCATCATCAACGCCAGGCAGGATATGGCAATGTGTATCACAAGCCCCCTGAAAGAAATCAGAGGACAGTACGTGTTTCAAAAACGAGAACATCATGGATTATTCATCTGAGTTTTCGTGATGCGTAAGTTTAAAGCGAAGACGTTTTTTCTTGCCTTCTTCATTGCCATAGCCATAGCCGTAACCATAACCGTAACCGTAGCCATAGCCGTAACCATAACCGTAGCCATGGCGTTTCTTATATTTCACAGAATTGAGCACAAGAGAAAGGTTGGGGAAGCGGTTTGATTTATATAGCTTATCAAGTTCGGCCAACAGGCGTTTGTCCGTTTTACCTGCCCGAAGCACAAACACTGTTGCATCCGCCAAACGTTTCACGATCTCAGCATCAGCAACCAAACCCAGAGGCACATTATCGAGGAAAACATAATCGTAATGTTCACGAAGGAAAGCCACCAATTGATCGAGGCGGTTGCTCATCAGCAATTCAGCCGGATTAGGCGGAACCGGACCGGCAAACACCATGTCGAGATTCGGCACCATGTCATTGGAGTGAATGATTTCACTCACATCGTCAATTTTTCCGGAAAGATAATTTGACACTCCGGCACGCGCCTTTGAATCAAATACTTTTTTCATTGTTCCTTTGCGAATGTCAAGGTCAACGAGTACCACTTTCTTATTGGCAATAGCAAATGTAGTGGCAAGATTTGAAGAAACGAAGGTCTTACCCGATGATACCAAGAATGACGTAAACAACACTACCTGCGACTTGTCATTCTTGTTTTTCATGAACTCCAAATTGGAACGCACCAGTCGGAAGGCCTCCGTCACGGCATCACGACCGTTTTCTTTTACGACAATAGCGTGTTTTGAAATACCCTTATGGTAAGGAATTTCTCCCAAAAACGGAGTCTTGGAACCTCTTTCGACATCGGAACGATTACGGATGGCCGTATCGAGCAAGCGTATCAGCACGATAACGACAGCAGGGATAAGCAAGCCTATCAGCAAGCCTGTCATAACCTTTTTTTGCTGATTGGGAGCCACGGGTTTCCAATTGGGAAATGCCGCATCAATAACCCGCCCCGGTTCCTCTATCTTAGGCTGGTTCAGCAAAAGTTCCTCACGCTTGGTAAGCAGGTTGAGCAAAAGCTGGTCCTTGACATTTTGCATACGCTCCACATTGCCAATCACAAGTTGGTTTTGCGGAACCGACTGCACCATTGCTTCCGCCGCGCGTTGATCCATATTGGCTGACTCTATTTTATCCTGAACAACCGTCAGATTGCTTTCCAACATCATCAAGACACTGCCTTTCAAAGTAGTCTGTTGGGCATATAATTCTTTAACCGTTGGGTTGTTCTCCATGTTTTTCTCTTTGTACTTATCCAGCTCGGTGGCATTGACATTATAACGCTGTATCAGTCCCAACACGTCTCCTTCCATCGACCCTATCGGGATAGCAGTCATGGGATCGACTTTCTTGACAAAATTAAGCAAATAGCTCAAGTAGTTGGCGGTGCTTCTCAGCTTCTTTAACTCTTGGGTAGCTTCGGCGCTGGATGTAACATAATCGCGGCCGTATGATCCAACATCGATCAGATTATGCGACCGCATGAAAGACGCCACCCTCTTATTAATGGAATCCAAATCACCCGATAGGTTTTCGATACGTTCATTAATAAACTTTTCCGAATAGCTCAAGATGCGCTTCTGGTCGGCAACGGCATCCTCGTTATACTTTTTTATCAACATGTTCAAGACATCGGCAGCCCTTATCGGCGACGTGTCTCTCAAAAAGAGGTTGAGGATGGTATTCTTTTCATCATCGCGTTCGACAGAGACATTGTGTCGATAGATGGCAGCCATCACCGCCACAGAATATCGTTGTACCGTGATGGGCACATTGTAATAAGCATTGTTTAAGAACCAAGTATAGTTGACAACAACTCTTCCAATCGGAGCATGTACGGTATCGCCGACATTTACCGTCATGTTCGGCACATTTCCTTCCGTGAAACCCGAAAGCACCACTTTCCGGGCATCGATGGGTGTTACTGAAAAAGCGAAACTAGCGTCTTCACCGGCATCGGGAAAAATCACTTCTATGGGGGACGACTTGTAGAGATCCTTATTTCGTCTGGAGATTTTTGTGGCATAGTAATATACCGTGTTCAGATTCAGCTCACGAACGACATTTTCCATAAGATGCTGCGAGCGCATGACGATCATCTCGTTATTGATGGTACTTAGCGCCATGCTACCGGCTGTGATCTTATTCATCATCGCCGATGAACGCATCGACTCAGCATCACCGGTGTTTTCCGATTTGATAATCATGGATGCCTTACTGGCATAGATACGTTCCTGTCCACGCACTTTCCAATAGGCGTAACCCGCACAAATAAGCGCAGACAATATGAACCAATGCAAATTACGAAGCACGATCACCAAGATGTCCTTGAACTGCATACCATTGTTGTCATTTCCTTCAAGGAACGACAAATCGTTGTTATCGTTTTGAGAATTAGCCATTTTTTGACGTTTTGGTTCTTAAAATAAACTCTCAGTTTCCATTAATTAGCACCTGTGTTGGCGCCGTTTTTCCTCGACCATCCGAAATAATTGTCAAGCAGCAGATAGGTAGTGAACAACGATGTCACCGAAGTAATGGTGGTGAGCACCGTATTCCAGTTTTCCCTGTGATAAACGCCCTTAGACCTTTGGGTAAATATTATGTCGTTTTGTTGCAGCAGGAAAAACGGGTCGTTGAAGACCTCCGAGGAACGCGGATCAAGGTAACGCATCACCATGCTGCCGTTCACTTCGCGCATTACGCCTATTTTGCTGCGTTTTGTATAGATGTCCATGCCGCCCGACAGGGCTAGGGCTTCCAAAAAAGTACAACGTTCATTGGTGACGTTAATCACTTTTCCGCCCTCTCCCCCGAGAAAATAGATCTTAAAATTCTTGAACCGCACATCCACCAAAGGAGTATCCAAATATTTACTTCTCTCAAGCCGGGTTTTAATGGTATCTTGCAGTTGCAACCGCGTCAGGCCCGCTGCATGAATTTCACCCAAAACAGGGAACAGGATATTGCCGTTCACATCCACCAAATAGCCCAACCCCTGCATTCTGGCCACATCCTGCAAGTCACCCATGTTAAAATGCCTCACTGCATTTTCGTCTCCATCGTTGCTGCGCACCATAATGGTCAACTCGTCGTAGGGACAGATCAAAGCTTCAAACTTATTATTTAGCGGCACACGGCTATCGTGATCCATATCCTGCAAGTAGCGCACATTACGTACCGACACGCAAGAAGTTTGGGTTAACAAAAACAAAAAAAGAAAAGATACGATTAATACAAGGACACCTTTTTTCATCATTCTCTATTATAATCCGAATACGGATAGATTTCACGCTGCAAAAATAATAAACTTTTGATATTCATCAATTGTTTTTGATTGCTATGCCAATTTGTAATTTCTAAAAACCCTGCAAGTTTTGCCTTTTCAGTCTCTTGCAAGCTATTCTACTGGTTCTTACACAATTATAAACGTCAAAATCGACTAGTTTTAATGACATCTGTTGTACAACCTAATAACACCAATGGCTGTTTGATTGTTACATATTTACCCTTATTCTTTTGACAATGTTTTTCAGTGATTGAAGCAGCAATTCCTTTAGCCACAAGCGCCTATCATCCGTCCACCGTTGCGGATGTGTCGTGATCATGACTTTCTCAGGAAATTCTTTGCTGTTTAAAGCTCGAACCATATCAAAAGTAGAATGAAAGACAAGTCCTTTACGGATCCATTCGTCTTGATAATGTTCAATTTTATCACGTACGCTCACTTTATAACCATCCCAACAACGTCCGGTATCTGTCAAATAAAACACTTTTGAATAATCAACATCAAAGTAGGGTTCCCCAACAATTCCCACATCACGATACGAAAACTTCTTCCAAATATCCTTGCTATCGTATTTAGACAGTGGACTTCCATGCATGCAAATGGTTTTTACAGGCTTTATTTTCCTAAGACGCTCCAAGTTGCTGCAAAAATCATTATAGGCTGCAACCACATCGCCCTTGCAAGTCGTCAGCGATTCATAGTGATAGCCTATTTCATGCCCCAATGCCGCTATTTGCTTGATGATGTCTTCGTCCCAGCTTTCCGGCACTGCCCTGAAATAATAGACCGAACTTACTGACAATTCCTTTTCAATCTTTGCGACGTCCAAAGAATTTTGGGGACGCAAATCCACATCATGCCGCAGCACAACCACCTTGCCTTCAGCCGGATGCGTCAGAAACTGTTCAAAGGTCTGAAAAGCATAACCGGCCGATTGAAGGGCGACCAGCAGTTCCCGATAGGTGGTCAGTGTAAAATCCATCCTAAGATTTCCCATCGTTATTTCAAATTACCATCGCAACAAATATGTTGCTTCAACTCGACTTCGAAGCATTGATAATGCCTCTCATTTCCTCGATCACTTGTTTTCCGCAGTGGCGACTGATTCGCACACTTTCGCCAACGCGCAGCATTTCCTCATCGGAAGGATTTCCATGGTCAAGAACAGAGGTGGCGTGTTGACCGTGATAGCCTTCCGGGAAAGGCAAAAGGTCGTAGGCCGGAGCCAAGCGCCAAACACCATCATCGCAAATAAAACTAAAGTTTTTCGCATGATCGTCTTTGTTTTCCATCAACACATTGAACACCATGCGACGAAACATTTGCTCCACTGCAGTCTGCGATTGCGTCAGATAGCCCGTCAAATGCAGCAGTGTCTTATAATCCATCATTGGCGGATTGATGGAAACCGAAAGCAATGCCGCTGCCGTTGCCACATGCAGCCGTTGGCCATCGGCGTTCTTATCGAAACGACGCGAGGCGAAATATTTACCTTGTAATAATTTACAGTCCGGAACCTCGACACCGCACCGCTTTGCCAGCATCATGCACTCATATTCCCGGCGTCCAATATCTTGGGGATCGTAGGTGTGACGAAACTTCACAAGCCAATCGCCGTCGGCATCATGAAACAGACACTTGGGTCGGCATCCACCGGAATTTCCACTATTGAAATACAAAACATCAGCCCCTTCTATGGTCTTTTCCGAAAGCACATCCAATGCCATCTGTTGAAGATCGTTCAATTCAGGCATCAACCTATGCTCCCCCATTTTTGTAATGGGTAAATAGGTTAAGGCTCCCATGCCTGCCTCCCCCACAATGCTCAAACGCTGAAGCGGATCAAGAGCAAAATCGTCAATGCCCTGCACCTTTAGCATACGATTCAGCAGATACCGGCCATAACCATCGGGCAGACTACCCTCGAAAATCCCAAAATTGCCATAAAACGGCTTTTTAGGGGCAACAAAGACCTCGGATTTCAACGGCAAATCCAATGGAGATATGGAAAAACCTTCGGATAACCATTGGGGTGCATACTGAAATACCGCCACCGTATTATCCGGCGAAAGCATCAGATGGCCAACGAGCTGGCCGCGATACCCTACCGACAGCTTATCTATTGATTTCAGCACGCCCACGTTTCCTGTTTTTATTGGCCTTTATCATCTCCAATTCCGCCATGGTCTTGTATCTCGGTTCCGCCAACAACTGCGCAATTTGGTCTCCATAGCCCAAGGATATTGCAATTGCCACGAACTGCTGCATAGAAATGGCATGGCGTTGCTCAAACTTGGCAAGTGTGGCGACCGGAACGCCGGAACGCTCCGACAATTCTTTGCGTGACATGTTCTTTTCAAGCCTGCGACAACGCACTTTTTCGGCCAAAGCAGCCATCATTTCTGCCGGCGATTCAATAATAAACGAATACTCATTATTCATATTATCGTATCTATTATCAAAAAAATATCAATATTAATTACTACTATAATATACTTTGCAAAGATATACATTTTACGAATTAACGACCGACCTACTCATTATTGATTCAACTGTATGCTGCAAAAACTGCTCAAAGGTCTGGAAGGTATAACCGACTGATTTTAGCGCCGGCGGCGGTTTTTCATAGGTGGTTAAAGTAAAATCCATCAAAGGGTTTCCAAAAGGTTCACAATCCTTTTTGCCGTATTGCCATCCCAAAACTTGGGTGTTTTACCCTGTTTGCCTCTTCCTGCCAAAACATCCTCCACTTCGGCAACAATATCCCCAATGCGTATCAGCTTGTTGCTTCCTTCCCAAATGGTTATGGGTCGCTCGGTATTCGGGCGCACGGTAAGGCAAGGCACATTGAGATAAGTCGTCTCTTCCTGTATGCCGCCAGAATCGGTAAGGGCGAACTTGGCGTGTTGCACCAAATTCATGAACTGCAAATAGCCCAATGACTCGATCAAAAACAAATGTTCGTACTTTTCGACGGCTTCCTGTAACCCGAAAGTTTGAATATTTTTCCACGTCCTCGGATGGATGGGAAACACCAAAGGAATCTGTTCGGAAACCTTTCCCCATATTGCTATCAACGAGGAAAGGGAGTCCTTTTCGTCCACATTACCGGGCCTGTGGAAAGTCATGATGCCGTAGTTGCCTTTCATGAAATCCACACCCAAGGCAATTTGTCGTTCCCTCCCAAGCAATTTGAACCTCAAATCGGTTTTCGAGGCTTTTTCTCGATTCGCCACCAAAGAGTCTATCATCAGGTTACCCAGCATAAATATCTTTTCCGCCGGCACTCCCTCGTGCAACAGGTTTTCATCGGCATCTGCACTGGTGGTGATGAAAATATCGCTGATGGCATCGGTAACAAGGCGGTTGATTTCTTCCGGCATAGAGCGGTCGCGGCTGCGCAAGCCCGCTTCATAATGAATGGATTTTATTCCCAATTTAGAAGCCACCAAAGTACATGCCGCCGTACTGGTGACATCGCCCACCACAAAAACGGCATCCGGCTGTTCTTTCAGGCACACCTGTTCGAAACGTTCCATGATACGGGCCGTTTGAACCGCTTGGGAAGCCGAACCCACCTCCAAGTTATAATCCGGATGTGGTATTCTCAAATCCCTAAAAAACTGCTCACTCATTTTTATATCGTAGTGCTGTCCAGTATGCACCAAGATGGGACAAATGGTTGCATGACCGGAAAGTGCATGCATAACAGGTGCAATCTTCATGAAATTGGGGCGCGCTCCCGCAACAAGAATTAGTTTCATTGTCTTAAACAATATTATTTAAACCGATATTGATAATCCGGATTTTCTTTCACGATTCGTTTGCTCTCCGGATAATTCTCAATAAACCAAGTAAGGAACTGGGCGTAATCAATTTTCTCAGACAGCATTTTTTGTCGCCGTGTTTCAAAAACAGCCTTTCTGTCCGGCATATTGACCAATTCATCCACAACTTGATATAGCCGCTCCACTTGGGAAGTCTTGATGCCATATCCTAATTGATAATGATCTTCCAATTCACGTAAATATCCGATTCGTCCGACGAAATCATTGAACCGGACAAAAGGAACACCCAAGACCCCGGCTTCTGCCGCCATGGTCTGGCTATCACCGATATATAAATCTGCAAAAGCCATCACATGATGCATGTCCAAGGGATTGATTTTAATGCGATACTGCTCAAACTGTGGCTCCAACTCCCTCTCAGATGTAATATATATTCGGCCATGAGGTTTCAAAATGTCGATTAATCTTTGCGCAATCTCAGTATTGATACCTTTGATCCCAATATCATGATATGCGTTGAGCTTAGCAAAACGAATTATGAAATAAGGCAAAGCTGTGCTAAAGTATTTTTCGACAATGCCTTTGTCGGGTTGAAAATGATTGGGATGCAGGTAGGCCAATTCATGGTAGGAATTATATTTGATTGATTTACGATTCCATATTGAGTTATCACAAATCTGGGGAGCAAGAATCTCTGAAAATGAAGGATAACAAGTCAAGGCACCAATAAAAATAGGAAGATTCAGATTCGCATCGTCTTCTACAAGAAACACGGTCGGTATTTTCAATTTCCTAGTGATATAGCTAAAAGTGCCCGTTCCAACAACGAGATTGGCTTTATAATTTAAGGAAAAGCTAAGAATCTCCTCTTTGACTTTTCTCATTTTAATGATTTTTTTAAAGATGTTCGATCCTTTTCCGGTTGGCAACATCGTATAGGTCTCGCCTATTAATAAGTCCTTAAGCACATCTTTTCCCCTTGCCAAAACATGCACTTCATGCCCTGCCATTTTTAAGTTTTTAATGGCGTTTTTCACAAGATGATAATGGGCTGGATGATTGAGTTGAAACAGTACTTTCATTGGTTAAATAAAACTATTAAAAAGGTTCGAGCACTTTGATCAATTTTGCCGGAACACCTCCTACAACATTAAAAGCCTCAACATTTTTAGTTACAACAGAACCTGAAACCACAACAGCACCCTTGCCAATACTTACTCCCGGATAAATGATGACACCCGTACCTATCCAACAATCATCCGACAAATGAACCGATCCGACTTTCCATGGAATCATCGATGACAACTTGGATTTATTGGCTCCTGAAACCAATATTACAGTCACTCTCGGTGCTATTGACACCCTATCACCAACCGAAACATGAACCTCTTTTGATTTTGAGTCAGTAATCACCAATAAAGAGGGTCCCAAATAAACGTCTTCCCCAACACTATTCCCATCTAATCTTAAGGCAAGTGTTCTAAGTCTATTCAAAGGAGCATTGGAATAAACGAGCTTAAGGCATTTACTAAAAATACTGGCCATTTTCTATTATAATAAATTCAACAATTTCTTCACATTATATGCATAATGGCAGGGCAAAGTAACGATATGGTCTGCGATTTTTTCCGCACCGGGACAATCACCTTCAACATAACCAAAACTTTTAGCCCATTGTATGGTTTTAGAAAAATGCTTCCCAACCTCAACTCCATTATCATAACAATATCTTATAAAATCATCTCGCTTTTCCAAATAAACTGGAAGCATGAAGTAATTATAATCACCCTTAAATGCCATAACACTTTCGCTTATCACACTTTTTAATACCTCTCCGTTCTTCTTTTGCTTCGCAAGCATTTGCTCTCTTCTCTTTAATTTCGACAGAAACAAATTGAGACTCGATTTGCAACAGCCCCGTTCCTTGGTCGAGTACTTCCCTACAATATCTTTTTTATTGTCCATCCCCTTGAACATCCTTAGAGCAATATTCTTATATAGAAACGGGAAGCGCAAGAAACTCAATAAGATTCCTAAAACAATATTCTTCACTTCATCATGCAAAGTCATAGTGCGTAAAGCCTTGTATTGTCGGACAAAAGCAGCCCGATAATCTTTGTTATTAATGATTACAAACCCTCCATCACCCACTGAAGGAAATTTTCCTCTTCCATACGAAAACACGGCAATGTCACCAAACGACCCCGTTAGCTTATCATTCAATTTGGTCATAAAAGAATGGGCACAATCTTCCACTATGGGAAGTTGCGGATACCGCTCGCGAATCTCAATGACAGAAGCATTGGGGATTCCAAACATGTGGTTAATTACCAAAGCATCCATTTTGTCAACTTTGGCGTAAAAATCCACCATGTCCAATTGAAAATCATCCGTAACATCGACAAAAAGCATATTATACCCAGCAGATTTTATGGCATTCATCACCGTTAGGCAATTGAAGCCCATAAGACCAATGGTAGCATTTTTTTCCAAACCAAGAGAATTGAAAGCCATCCTCATTCCTGTACGTGCATGATTGGAAAAAAAGACCTCATCTGCTTGAAACATCAATTTCAGATCGTCAATATTCCACTTTTTTTTGAAAAGGCCGGAAACCGATTTCACCACATCACTAAATGTGTATTTGTAGTTCAGTCTTGGTATGATGGATAATGCCATTTAAAACTTATCTGTTCAAAATTGATTTTATCTTTTGTATTTTCTGTTCATAAGCAGTCAATGGAACATCTGCGTTTATTGGCAACAGCAAATGATGTCTGATTAAGAATCTTTCATATTCAAATTCTTCAGTATCGGGGACATAATTCCACCCTTTTATATAGGAAAGCGTTTCTAATCCCATGCTATTGAGTTCCTTTATTACGTCTTTCGTGTCGTTTTCCTTTACTTCCAACAAATAACCGGAAAAATTTTGCACTTTTTGCCGGTACTCATACTGATACAAGCCCGAATTGTAACACTGAAGAATCCTATGCCTTCGTGCTAAATAATCATCATAATCAATGCCTGACAAAATCCGTCTTGATATTTTCGAGATGTCCTGATTTTGTTTGGTAAGACACAATAAAAAGTAATACAAGGCATAATTGAACAATGAAAACGTCTTGATTATTTTATAAGGTATTCCTTTTGTATCATTCGTTATTAAATTATTCAACAACAATGAATGAGTATGGAAAAACCTTGAAAAACGCATCAACAGATTCTTCTTATACCGAAAAACAATATTTAGGTTAGGATTATTAATGACAAAAGCTGCGCCATCGGGAACCGGAAGGAACTTGGGAAAACTAAACAGAGAAACATCGCCGACAGAGCCAAGTGCTACACCTTCGCAATCAGTAGAAAAAAGCCCATGAACCGCATCTTCAATCAAAATCATTTTATGCTTCGTACAAAGCTCCTTAATTTCAACGACTTGCGGATTATATATACCGAAATAATGAATAAAAACGAAAACCTTGCAATTTATATCCTCAAGAGAACCTTCTAACCATTTCGTATCAACAGCAAAATTATCCTTTAAATGATAAAATCGAATGGGAATCTTTTTTCTATTAAAAGGGATGTATAAGCCTTGCGGACATATTGGCGGAAGCATTACGCATTCATTCTTTGAAAAGCATAAGCTGTCAATCACATCAAGCAAACCTAAACGTATTGCAGAGGAAAAAAGCATTTTTCCTTTAGGAAGAAGATTTTCGATTCGAAATTCGCCCTTCCCTCCTAAAAGCTGTTTTATTCCAATATGCCGCTTGTAAGTAATCACTTCGATTTCAATTTTTTCAGCAAGGCAAAAGCCTTTTCTGAAAAGAACATGATCATTTTGCTATTCACGTGTTCGTATCTACCATAATCAACCAAATCTCCTCCGAATTTTAATTTATGATCCCTTACTCCATACTCCACATTCGGCTTTCCTGCCCCGCCAAAATCAAAAGTGTCGTAACCGTTCTCTTTTGCCCAAAAAAGTATGTTATAAGGCAGCACATCATTAGGATAACAATTCTTGTAATGCTCGTCAGAACCCGCATACCAGTCATAGACCATGTTTTTGTAGCAAAGTTCCAGCCTGACACCAACAGGTTTTCTCTCAAAAACCACGACAAACGTTTTCAGCACCCCCTGCAAAGCATGATATGCCTTAATGAAAAAAGCTTTTGTAGGGCAAGGCAGCCCGACCCGCTTGTAGGTTTCAAGCACCAAACCTATTGCAGCCTCAAACTCCTCAATAGATGCGATTTCCGAAAACACAGCCCCTCTGTTTTGCGCTTTCACTACATTGTTTCGCTTATTTTTGCTCACCTTTTTCCTTATTTCCTCACCATCCATACGAAGATCATGGATAATATCCAAATGATCCTCAAAGACAAACCCAGACCCAAGAAAAGAATCCTTGATCTTACTTACATCCCTAATATTCCTGAATTGAACATATATTGCCTTTCTTTTCAGGTAACTGACCATTTTCTCCAATAACAAAGACGAAAGCTTCGGCTCATCCCCATCGACCAAAGGCCCGCCAATGATCACAGCTCGTTTTGTAAAGACATTGATTGGGAAAAAGTAGTTTTGATATACCACTCCTGCAACAACACCTACAATGTCGCCATTATTCATCAATGCAAAGCCGAAAGGGAAGGTATTTCTAACGTCCTGGTGCAATTGAAGATAAGCGTAGGTTTGAAAAACATTTCCATCCTTATGGTTGAAGACATAGCCTTCCCAGCATTCCGGTTTTACAGAACGATAATCTAATATTGTAAATTTCTCTTGCATAATTACTTACAGAGCAAGGGCCTTTCGAGAGCCATCTAAATTATAGAATATCCGAAAATCAGAGCAATTCCATTAATCGGTTAATTGTTAGAAAACTCAAACCATCTTTCCATATATTTCCACCAATCTTTCCGCCACCTGCCGGTTATCCAATCCATCAGCAACGATGCGCTCTCGACCTTTCGTATGGCCTTCAAAAGCCAAAGTCTTTTTCAGCAGTTCGGCAAGTTCAAAGGATTCACGGGATTTTGCTACAAAACAGCCATCCAAACCCACAACCCTTTCCATCACATCTCCCACATCTACGCTCACTATCGGGCATCCGCAAGTCATGGCTTCTTTGATCACCTGTGGTGAACCCTCGGAAAGGGAAGTCATCAGCAGTGCATCGGCGGCATAAAAAATATTGGCCACATCTTCCCTATCGTATCCTTTCAGTTCCACTAACCGAACATCTTTCAACAGAGCAACCGCCTCTTTTGCCAATGCCGCATTTTTCACCTTATTGTCAAAAGCACCGGCAAACACGACTGTTTTCTCTCCATTCTTCCATCCCAACGCCTCTCGTGCCGCTTCCTTGCCACGATCCTCGAATCGCTCCAAATCAATCCCACAAGGCAGAATGGTATACTTTTTTCTTGCTTTCGCCGTAAGGGCATTTTGTTTGGACACAAAAATATTAAAAGCAGAAAGCCTCATGGCCATTTTCGACAAGCGCAATACCTTCTTCACATTAATATCACTTCCATGATAAGTGGTCACCACAGGAACACGACATTGCAAATTGGCCAACAAACCACTCAATCCATAATGGGCATGGATGATATCCGGTTGTTCCCTACGAATAGTGGCTTTCAACAAGGGCAACGACTTCAGATAGCCCATAACACCCTTACCTTTGATGCCAAACCTCACTATTTCAACACCAACAAGCTGAAGAGCTTGCATTTGTTCTTCAATGAACGGTGCAAAATGATTGCCCTTATCCGAAGCTACTACCAACACTTTCATAACATTGCTTATAGGTTCACAAGACCCCTGCTTCCCAACTTAAAGAAAGCCCAGCCCAACTCCATCAGCAAGACAACGACATACCACATATTCACCACACGTAGGTTCTTGACGTTGAGTTTTGACAACCCATACGCCCACATGACAATAATTATTGGCAATGCAGGAAAATGGAAACGTTCCGAGTTGGCAAAGCCACTAAAAGAAATAACACCCAAATAGGTTATGGCAAAGGCACCAAGTAAGGAGAATTCGCGCCATTTTTTTTCTTTTATTGCATAAAACAGGGCCAACAATACAAATACCCCCATGATGTTTTTCGTGAAAGCACCGCCGTGGATCAACTGCTGGGCATACTGCTCATCCACATCCACCATAGTGGCAAAAGGCACAACAAAGGCCATGGGGGCCATCACCGTACCTGTAGCATACTGTGCCCATTGGTTACCTCGTATGGTTTGCTCCATTCTTTTATACTCCTGGTTTGTATGCCTATTGAGCCACACCTCCTCCACCTCATTGATGATGGTTCCTCCAGCCAGTATTGAAATACCAATAGCGACCCATAATGCCAAAACAACTCGCCGCCCTTTTTTCACCATACGATTAGAACCAAACGCCAAAGCCGTAATCAATGAAAACAAAGCGACAACACCCACTACTGTCCGAAAAAGAAAAAGACTTCCGGCTATCAGAATCGGCAAAAGTATGTTCCAGAACTTTATTTTTTCATTTCTTAAAACAAAATCGGCACGCTCCAAAAACAGTACGATCAAAAAAGTCATTTCCGTTTCTTTCAGGTGCAATCCGCAATAATAGATCAGGTTGGGCATCAACATGCAACAGATTGCTGCCATACGCGCTGTTGGAATACCGAAAGTCCGCCGGGTCAACCGATAGATCAACAAGCAAATTCCTGTACTTAATAGTGCCTTGATCAAACGCGGCACCACCACCGAAGAACCCACAAGTTTATACAAGCAAGTCAAATACAAAGAATAGCCCGAATCGGAATAACCGGCTCTGGAATAAAAAAGGTAGTCAAACACCCGAAACCAACTCAAGCCGCTCAACCAAGTGGCTTCATCATGATAACCTTTGGCATCGGCCGTATCCCACTCGAAGGGCTGCCCGGTCTGCCCGATATAAAAATAATAGGAAAACACCACCCAAGCCACCCTAAGGGCAAGTGCCGTCCAAAACAAGTTTTTAACAAAGCGCTTTTCGGAAATGCTGTTCCACGATACCGTAAAGGCATGGCTTCCATAAAAGAAAACACCCACCAAAACGAAACCAGCCGCCATAAACATACCCTTCATGGCATAATCCATGAAGACAATGCTAACAATCATCAAAGCCAATACATATATCCCTATGGATTTACGGGCAAACTGTTTGGGAAAATAAGCAAGCATATTATCCGAATAGTTTTCGTTTTATTTTTATTAATCGGGTACTGTTTTTTTCCCCTATAATATTCATAATAAAGTTTTTCCAATTATTATGATGTTTCACATCCCATGATCCCATAAAATGATGATCGCAATAGGTGTTTTCCGTTTTATTGAACTCACCTGTCGTTTGCATGGGGCAAAAATACTCTGTTGGAAATATGTGCATGTCTTTATAAACTTGATATTGTCCATCTGGGACAAAACCATTTTTTTTCATCAACGAAGAAATGGTTACAGTATTTGTCGTCAAATCGTATGTACCATCATTATTCAGGAAACGCTTGCCATCATAAGCTCCTAATTGTTCTTTAGCCCATACTCCCCCCGCTTCACTGGCCATGATACCGGTAACAGGGGGTTGATATTTACTGCCTTCGTAACCAGTAAATGCAGTGAGATGCAACAAATCGTCCAATGGTTTAAGAATCTCAACATCAGTATCCATATAAACCCCACCTTCTGTATATAACGCATACAAACGCACATAATCAGTAACAAAGGCAAATTTGCGCGCCTCGTAAGCCTCTTTTGTATAAGGCGTACTATTCACATCAAAATTATCCTCGTTCCACAGTTTGTATTCATAATCAGGCATGAATTTATGCCATGACTCGATACATTTCTGTGCTAACTCCGGCACTTCGCCACGGCCAAACCAGCAATAATGGATAATCTTTGGTATCATTTACTAATAATAAAACAGTTTTACAATTCGTTGATAAGTTATTCTGTTATCATGTGTCTTAGCCATTTTGTAATAAAAAAGCAGAACACTCTAAATCAATCACAACTCCCATAATTCATTGACAATTCACCCCCTCAACAAACGTCTTTTCAGTAATCAACATCCATACGATTTATTATATTAGTTTATAGTAAATGAGCAATTTTAGTTTACATATAGGGCTTGAGAGCATGACAACAGTTGTCATAGCCTTCGTCAATGGTCATCGGTCAAAAAATCCCATTTATTATATACTATACTAAATAGCTCTTATATTGAGGAAATTTTTTCAAAAAATCTTGCTCAAACTCTCTTTCGGCAATGGACATTACAACATTTCTTGATCGTTTGATATTCATTGGATTACCATAAACCATCATCCCGCTTTCTACAGATTTATTAACAACCGCATTAGCTCCAATTCGAACCTCATCACCAATACTAATATCACCAAAAATCTTTGCACCTGGACCAATGTAAACATAGTCGCCGACCACTGGGACACAATGCACCCACTGTCCAGTATCGGAAAGATATCCGTTCTCCCCAATGTTGACACCTTGGTGAATATCACACCACTTACCAACTCGGCATCTACCATTCAATACTATTGGTCCAATATGATTAATCTTTAAGCCTGGCCCAATTACATTGAAAGGAATACTAAATCCCAATCTAATAGATAACAATCGAAATCTAAACCTATAATATAAAGCCAAGGGGGAGTTTGGCTTTACATTGACATAATACTCGCATTTCCTTAGTAGAATTTCATAACGCCATATTTCATCGCGAAGAAATTTAGGACAGCGTTTGGTCTTTCTTAATGCAAACTTATCCGCTGCCAAATAAAACTTTAATGTCTCCTTATTCGTTATCATAGTGTTCTTTCAAATATTCCACAATCCTTTCACACGCCTTACCGTCACCGTATGGATTACGTGCCTGTGCCATCTTATTGTATAAATCAGAACGCTCTATCAAGTGTGACACAGCCTCAACAATCCTTTGACAGTCTGTTCCCACTAAAACAACCGTTCCTGCTTCCAATGCTTCAGGGCGTTCGGTGGTATCGCGCATTACCAATACCGGTTTACCAAGCCCAGGAGCTTCTTCCTGCACTCCACCGCTATCAGACAATAACAAGTAAGATTTCCCCATCAAATACACAAACGGCAGGTAATCCAACGGTTCGATAAAGAAAATATTATGTTGATTACCTTTACTTCCGGTATTTTTCACATCACCAAAAGTCTCATAAATCGGATTACGCACATTGGGATTAAGATGCATGGGATACACAAAATCCACTTCCGGATATTTTTCTGACAATGCCTTGATTGCCTGACATATATTCAGAAAACCTTCCCCGAAATTTTCACGTCTGTGCCCGGTGATAAGCACCAAACGTCTATCCCCATTCAGTCGTCCCACATCATATCCGAATTCATACAATTCGTTGGCCAACTGTGTCGCTATTTCTGGTTCCGAGTGGATTTTGGCATTCACCCATTGCAGGGCATCAATCACCGTATTCCCTGTTACTGAGATAGAACGCTCATCCACCTTTTCTTTCAATAAGTTTTCCTTTGACCTCTCGGTGGGTGACAAATGCCAGGTGGCAATGCGTCCTGTAATCTGACGGTTCATCTCCTCCGGCCAAGGACTATAGATATTATAAGTGCGCAATCCCGCTTCCACATGTGCCACAGGTACTTGATGATAAAAAGCCGCCAATGCCGCAGCCGTTGATGTTGTAGTATCGCCATGAACAAATACCACATCAGGGCATGTTTCATCCAGCACATCGCGCATGCCAAGCAATACTCGCGAAGTAATATCAAACAAATCCTGCCCTGCTTTCATGATATCCAAATCGTAATCAGGCACAATATCGAAGAGTTTCAACACACTGTCGAGCATTTGACGATGTTGTCCCGTAACGCGAACAATGGTCCGAAAATCATCAGGATACTCCTTGAACTTATTGACCAATGGCGCCATTTTTATAGCTTCAGGGCGCGTGCCAAAAACCAATAGTATTTTTTTCATTTTTTACAATTCAATTAATGCTAAACCAATCTATGCAACATCTTGCTTACCGAGACAACTTTTGACAATACCAACAGTACTTGGTTTCGTGCATGCCCCAATTAATTCTTGATAAAGTCCGAGCAACTTTTTTTATTGACACTATTCAAATAGCGGAGCTGCAAAGAATACGACGCCAAGCATTCGAACAGATAGCGAAAATCGCTGTCATCCATCCTTTTATGCCAACTGTCTATGCAATCCTTGGCCAGCTGCGGCTTTTCGCCCCGACCAAACCAGCAATAATGTATTTTTTTAGGTATCATCACATATCCTCCATTGACAACACTTGATGGGCAACAGCATACCCTTTATAAGTTATAAGCGCGGGTTGCGGCGGTCATATTCATCGCTTTCCCATGCAACACTTCCAAATCGGCACAATTCGCATTCCGCTTGATTCCCTTCAGCACCAACGAGGTTTTGCCTATGTGCCGTCTTCCTGTCAGCACTGTAAAACGAGCCGATACCTCCGATTGCGGCCAAGCCCTTTGCAAATAGTCTATCTCATTTTCCCTATCGTAAAACTTCATACTCTATTATTATTCAGTATATCAAGCGCAGAAACCGCCATTTCGGAAACCACCGTTTCGGATGCAAAAAAATACAACAAATTATCGAATACGCCATGTTCTTTCCAAACAACAACCCTTCCCGCATGAAATGAAAGGCATCTCGCCG
Source organism: Bacteroidales bacterium (assembly GCA_029983675.1). GTDB lineage: Bacteria > Bacteroidota > Bacteroidia > Bacteroidales > F082 > Limimorpha. Next base: position 43,624 of record JASBYY010000016.1, read on the forward strand.
CTACCAAACCTGCAGTAATGGATTATTTAGGCATCATGTTTCTACCAAAAGTTCGCAACCAAAAGTTCGTAATAAAAATCAAACATATTGTCCTGCCAACCATCTCATAAAGAACACATCATAAACACGATAGCCTATTTCACCCTCAGAAAAAACGCTCAATACAAGTTCTTTTTCCATCAGTGATTTCAAGGAATGGGAAACGGTTGTGGCAGCCCCAAGCTTATGCCTGCTCAGAAAAGCCGACGACGAGATATGCTTTACAGTGCTCTCCTTGGCTAAGGCAATGAGCAAATCCCATTGTTTTTTTGTAACTAGTTCTCTGATTTGCAGATAATTCACCGACTCTCTTTTCAAAATGTCAGCACAGACATGTTTCACCAACTCCGTAGTAATGGTTTTGCTACGTGTGGCAAATACCGCATTGCATACACTTTGGGTATAAAATGTGTGGCGCAATGACCAGTCAAGGATGTATTGAACAGTGCCGTCATCGACACGCATACCATTTTCGCCGAACTTTTCCTTGATAAAAGCCCGATAAACGTCATTTTTTATTTCAGACAAGGAGAGTGTCCTCGTGCTTGAAAAAAACGGACGACCCGCCGTGGAAAACATTTCTGTCATAATCCTATGCTTGCTCCCGCTGAAGACAATCCTGAGATTGTGCATTTGCTGTAGGCATGAACGGATAAGCGCCTCCACATTCTTTTCGGGATATTCGGTGATTTGCTGAAATTCGTCTATTGCCAAAACCACTGTCTGTTCCTGTGAATTGAGAAATTCAAACAAGCCTTTCAAAGTCGACTCTTTTTCTGCAACGCTCTGGTATTCAAAAGAAAATTGGGGATTACCCGTAAGTGCATTGTATGAAATGACTGGGCGGAAGCTCCTGATATATCGGAGAAACTTTTTCCCCATCGAAGTCTTTTCAGGAAACTCAGAAATGACGGCTTCCGACAAAGTGCTTACAAAATTGTCAAGGTTAAGGGTTGCGAAAATATCCACATAAACCGTTGAAAAGGGAAGTTTTTCCCTTGCTATCCTGTCGAAAACATGCAGAACCAGCCCGGTTTTGCCGAATTTCCGGGGCGAAATCAAGGTGGTATCCGCATTGTTGATAATGTTTTCCAACAACAATTCAGCTTCTTCCGCCCTGTCACAAAAATAATCGGGCGACACATACCCTCTGATTACAAACGGATTCATATTAAACTATTTTTTTGCAAAGGTACACATTTTTTACCAAAAGTTCGTAACCAAAAACTGGTAAAAAAACGGATTCACTTGCCAAATGTCTCATCCCACCACAAACAGGCCAATAGCTATGAATTGTTTCAGGCATCATCTCCTATTTACTTAAACATAAGTTGTTTAATCCTTGAACCTAATACCAATACGAATTGCCTGACATGTAGAACGAACAATGGTTTCCTGTATAATCTCCTCCATTTCGCCTCCTGTTGCGACCAATTCACCTTCATCAATTCACTTTTTGCTTCATTATGGTACTTTTTTGAAAGATAATACGGCAGCAAACTATATGTTCGCAATTTGTCAATCAACAACTTATAATCAGAATTCGTCTTCTCTTCTTCTTCGAGATACGTCAAATTCCACAGCATGTGACATTCAGGCTCATGCAAGCGCCCGATCCCTCTGTTTTGAGCATCCACATCCTGATTGTAATACGCCAAAGGTTGGTTCAAAAACACCACCTTGTGTTTCAATGCCACACGAATCCAAAGGTCGAAGTCCTCGCCGAGTTTCAGGGTGGGCTTAAAGCCGTTTTCTTGATCAAAAACAGCTTTAGGGATACAGACCGAAATAGAAGTTAATGGCATACAGAGCGTTTTGGCATATACTTGGCAGTAGTTGATCTCTCCTTTAACAAAACCAGGCTCAACCCCAATAGGGGCTATTCTGGTTTTGTTTTTTGTTTCATTGACAATGGTATAGCCTGTCCCATAAATACCTGCTTGAGGAAACTCCTCTATCAGGCGTTTCATTTCTTCAAGGAAGGTCGGTTCCCACCAGTCATCGGCATCCAAGAAACACAGGTATTCACCCTGCGAAGCCGCCACGCCGTTGTTTCGGGCGGTGCTCACACCGGCATTGGCCTGTCGTAGTAAGCGGCATTGGAAGGCATCACTCTGTCGCAACAAATCTTCCACAATGGCCGCCGACTCATCCCAGCTCCCGTCGTCCACCACAATCAGTTCAAAGTCCTGACAGGTTTGCGACAGCACCGATTGGATGGCCTTAGCTACGTAAGGTGCTTTGTTATAGAGCGGTATGATGACTGAGAACATATCTTGACTTCTGTTGTTTTATACAAATTTGTAATCAAATTGTAAATTTACATAAAAATTAATCTTTGCCACCTATTATATCCAAAATCAAACGGTCGATTTCCGTAATACCCAATATTTGATATTCAGGCATTATTATATTCTCTTTGCCTGAATAAACCACATATCGCGAGTTCTCCTGATTTATCGGCAATCGTTTAAAGTTTTTCAAATAGTCGCTATTCATTGTAGCACCACCCTTTATCTCAATGGCGAAGAGCCTCCCATTCGGACTATCCACCATACAATCTATCTCCACGCCGTTGTTGTCCCGCCAAAAATATATTGCGGGCTTAAGTCCTGCATGATAGTGCTGTTTGACAATTTCACTAATCACAAAGTTCTCGAACAGAGAGCCGTACATATAATGTGTCTGCACCATTTCGGCTGTGCGTATTCCAAGTAATGAACAAGCAACGCCCGTATCGTAAAAATAGATCTTTGGCGATTTTATGACACGTTTATTGAAATTGTTGTGGTAGGGCGGCAACTGGTAAATGATGTAACTCGCCTCCAAAAGCGAAAGCCACGACTTTGCCGTGTTTACCGATATGCCGACATCATTCGCCAGCGAACTGATGTTGAGAACTTGCCCTATCCGTCCGGCACAAAGACCAAGAAATCGAGTGAAATCACCCAGATTCCCGATTGATTTTATCATCCTTACATCTCTTTCAATATATGTCTGAATATAAGATGGGTAGAAATCGTTCGGATCTATTCCGAAATCATATATCCGAGGATAAAATCCTTTGTAAATAGCTGAGTAAATATTGCTGTCAAGCCCTATCTCTGCGGTATCAAAAGGCAACAGATGGCTTATATGAACTCTTCCCGCTAAAGTCTGAGAAATGTTTTGGTTCATCAAAAAACTTTGCGAACCCGACAACACATATTGTCCGGCACCGCCTCTCTCGTCTGCGACTACTTGGATATAATTGAAAAGTTCGGGGACGCGCTGCGCTTCATCGAAAATGATTTTATCACCTTGGTTTTCCAAAAAACCCATAGGGTCATCTTTTATGAGTCGAATTAGGTCTAATCGTTCAAGATTAATGTATTTATAGTCCGGCAGCGCATCTCGCAACAAAGTGGTCTTACCTGACTGACGTGGACCGGTAAGACTTAAAACGGGAAACTTTGACAGCCTGTTTCTCAATATCGGCGTAATGGATCGCCCTATCATTTTATACATATTTGCAATTCAAATGCAAAATTACATATTTCTGCTTTACGCAAAACGTTTAGACGCTGTTTTTGAAATGCTGTGCATTCAGTGTAGCTAATTCTTACAGTAAAGTTGCTTTTCTATCTTCGAGTTTTTCCTTTGCTTTCAGTTGATTTGATGCTCTTTTGCCCTTCGCTTCACCACACCGCCCGCTATGTTACACTTCACGCTGAACAAAACGAACTCAAAATCTTGACAAGTTTGCGCCTGCACAGATCGGATGGACTTGGCAACGTAGAGCGCTTTATTGTATAGGGGGGGTGATAATGGAAAACCGGCAGCTCATGACCTATTCAACCAAAATTCGAGAAATTTGTCGTAAACCTGATAAACACCTTTGTTATGTGTTATGAGATCCTTGTCCAACAGTGCATTGACAGCAGATTTCACCGCACTTGGAGAAACCAGCCCGTGCTGTTTCGCAAATCTTCCGGAAGTAATCTGCACCACTTTCCCCTCCTTAGCAATCGCCTTCAATACAAGACTTTGTTTCTCAGGCAATTGATACATCAGATCTTCGTATGTTGGAGCAGTGAAATCCACAATATAATCAATGGCCGGCTGCCATTTTGAGATGTCGCAACAACCACCATCCTCGGTTTGCATAAAGAGGACATTCATCACTTTTTGGAGGTAGAACGTGACTCCTCCGAAACAAGCATACAATTGTTTCACCACATCCCTGTCAATCGATTTTCCTGCTTTTCCAAAATGTGCCTTGCAAAATTGAAAATATATGTCCTCTTGAATCAAATCCAGATTCATGATGGTGACACTCTGATAAAACGGTCTGTTGGGCGATACAAACATAGCTCCCATAAGACGCCTTTGCGAACCCGTGAAAACAAAATTGGCATTACTGCAATATTGGACGTGTGTCCGTAAAGCAGCTTCCACGTTGGCATCCTCATATTTAAGAATCTGTTGAAACTCATCAATGGCCACTATGCAACGCTTATCGGCCCGCTGCAGGTATCGGAATATCTCGTCAAGCGTGTTGTTGGGGTTGACAATATCGCCCACCGAAACGTTCCATGAAGGTTGCCCCAAAGCATCGTATGTAATACCCGTCTTTAGAGAGTGAATCACATTAAGAAACAGTTCCCAATGACGTCTTCCTTTGGGTTTCAAGGTTTCAAGGATGGTCTTTCCCATCTTGTTGACCATCTCAGACAGTGACTTTGTAGAATAGATGTCAATAATAAACGTATAATAATGCTCCTTGATCTCTTCTTGGTCAAAACAATGACGAATCAAATCCGTTTTTCCATAACGACGGGGCGAAATAAGGGCAAGATTGTTGCCATTGCACAGCCATGTGATGATATCAGACGTTTCCTTAAGCCGGTCGCAAAAATATTCCGAGCCTGCATAACCATTTGTAACAAAAGGATTTATCATATCTCTCCTATATTATCGTATTGCGAAGATACGATTTTATTATAAAATGATAATCATAAAATGACAAAAACAATTAAATCAAAAAATCATTTTGCGACCCTCCAATCATAACCCATTTTTTTCGCGTATGTAAAAATATACAAAATCTCCGATTTAAACCCAAATCGGTCATTAGAACGCTTGAATGTAGGTAGTTTTTCATTGCTATTCGATGATTTTTGCGTCTTTTCGGCATCTTTCGTCCTTCTTCTCGTTTCCATAGCCCGCTATGCTTCACGAAAAGAAAAACAAAATCTAATCGTAAATCCATCAAAAATCATTACGAACCCTAATGACCGAATTGGGTTTCAAAAAATCCGATAAGGTTTCACAACGTGCCCAAGTGTGTTTTTAGGACAACATGATGCCCATGCCAAAACAGTTTATCCATACCACACAAGCGAAATTATAATCCGTTTGCAAATATAGCAACTTTCACATTATCCACAATAAATAACAGATAATTTTCACATTATCCGCTCCATATTCATACCGGTTTTTCACATTTCCCGCTTTTCTCGCCTTTCTTAAATGATACCCTATCAACGCTTTTAGCTCTTATGCTATCTATACGCATTTGCAATTCAAATGCAAAATTATATATTTCTGCTTTACGCAAAACGTTTAGATGCTGTTTTTGGCGAAGTCATGACTTTTCCCCAACAGGAGCTATCACTTCCTATTGGTAAGAAATCGCTTCAACAAGAAAGTCAGGAAGTATGGAAAAGTATAAAACTTGCCATTGAAGCCGATGTTTTTATACCCCAATTTGACACCATACTTCACATCGGGATACTTGTCCCCTTTCAACAGATTATTCAACGATGCCGTTGCTCCGTCATTAGATTTCACCTCTACCGGTATCAGCGAATCGGCATCTCTGACAAAGAAATCCATTTCAAGAGACGGTTTATCGCTATTGTAGTAGAAAAGCCGGTATCCCTGTTTTACAAGCATATCCCCTACCACATTCTCGTAAATAGCTCCTTTATAGGTGCCGAGATTTTTGTTTGCTCTCAAATCCTCTTGAGCCTCTTCGTCAAGCGATGCAATTAGAAGCCCCGTATCCTTGAAATACAACTTATAAAGATTGGGATCGTAATTTCCTTTAAGGGGCAGTTCCGGCAAGTTCAAACAGTAGCAGATATTGACGACTCCCGCATCTGCAAGCCATTCTACGCAACCGATATAATCTCTGTTTCTCGCATTTTTCGCTATCTTGGTTATCTGGAAACGTTTGTTTTCTTTAGCCAGAAAAGTAGAGATATGGAGATAGACTGCTTTGACTTTTGCCTTGTCCAATCCTTCCACATACTTCGTAATGTCCTCTTCGTAGTCCTTCAACAATTGCTTCTGGATTCCCAAGGTACCACTAAAGTTCTTGTTCTTCACATATCTATCCACCACTTCCGGCATTCCTCCGGTAATGACATAACAACGGAACAAATCTAAGAGAACTTCCATCTGCAAGGTGGAAAGAGGTTCAAGCGCGAGCATGTGCCCATAAAGCTCTTCAACAAAATCATCCGAATAACCCTGCGCCCAAAGGAATTCTTCGAAATCCATGGAATGCATCTCATAATCATCTTTATAACCAACGCTATTGGATTCGATCTCTTGATAATTGATTCCCATTAGCGAACCGGAACAGATGACATCAAACCGTCCATCCAGTTTGAAAAACTTCAAAGAAGTAGCACAGTTGGGACATGATTGCAACTCGTCGAAGAAAAAGATTGTCTCTCCAGGTATAAATTCGAATTCAGGGTTCAGCAACGAAATATTCTTGAGTATCGTATCCACTTCAAACCCGTCACTGAAAACATCCCGATATTTTTTCTGTTCTACAAAATTAATCTTGATGACGCTCCTATAATTCCGGTCGGCGAACCATTCCACGGAGCGTGTCTTTCCAACCTGACGTGCGCCTTTGATGATGAGAGGTTTCCTATTGGGATTGGTTTTCCAAGCCGCCAAATATGCATCGACCTTTCTTTTCAACGGTTTATCCATACCACACAAGCGAAATTATAATCCGTTTGCAAATATAGCAATTTTCACATTATCCGCACCAAAATAACAGGTGACTTTCACATTATCCGCTCAATATTCATGTCGGTTTTTCACATTTTCCGCCCTTCTCTTCCTTCATAAATAACGCCCGGTCAACACATCCTAGCTCTTTTTGTTGTCAATACAAATCGTTGGAAAAACTTCCCTTGTCACCTTTCCGCCCGCATGGGATTATTCAGAAAGTCTTCGTAGGCAAGACGAATGCCATCCTCCAGTTCCGTCTTATAGACCCATCCGAGTTGTCTTGCCTTACTCACATCTAATAGCTTGCGCGGTGTCCCGTTCGGCTTTGTGACATCCCATAAAATCTCACCTTGATAGCCAATTATTTTCGCCACCAATTCCGTCAATTTCTTAATGGTCAGTTCTTTTCCTGTCCCAGCATTCACGGTTTCGTTGCCACTATACCGGTTCATCAGGAACACACAAAGGTTGGCCAGATCGTCCACATAGAGAAATTCTCTCAAGGGCGAACCGTCCCCCCAACATGTCACCGATTTCAGGTTATTTGTCTTTGCCTCGTGAAAGCGACGAATCAAGGCCGGCAACACATGGCTGTGCGTGGGATGGTAATTGTCATTCGGGCCATAGAGGTTTGTGGGCATCACGGAAATATAGTCGGTGCCATACTGACGGTTCAGAAACTCACAATACTTCAAGCCGCTGATTTTGGCGAGCGCATAAGCCTCATTTGTTTTCTCCAAAGCACCTGTCAGCAGGCAAGACTCTTTCATGGGCTGCGGTGCCATTCTCGGATAAATGCAAGATGAACCCAAAAACTCCAATTTCTTACATCCGTTTTTCCATGCGGCATGGATCACATTCATCCCTAAGACCATGTTGTCGTACATGAAATCGGCGAGCGCACTTTCGTTGGCGACGATTCCGCCCACCTTGGCTGCCGCGAGGAATACATACTCCGGTTTTTCCGCTTCGAAGAAAGCCTCTACTGCTTCCTGCCGTGTCAAATCCAATTCCTGGTGGGTGCGTGTCAAAATGTTGTCGTACCCCTGCCGTTTCAATTCGCGCACAATGGCAGATCCCACCATGCCGCGATGTCCTGCGACATATATTTTCGCGTTTTTCTCCATGATCTATCAGCTTCTTATTTCACAATACCCTTTTCGAGATACTCCACCAGATTCATCTTTCTAACTTGATCCGCAGCGTCATCTGCCGCCACTTTTTTCATGTCGTGCCGCACCATAATGCGCACAAGCTCTTCGAAAGATGTTTTGGTAGGGTTCCATCCCAAGACCGCCTTGGCTTTTGTCGGATCGCCCCAAAGGTTCACCACATCGGTAGGCCGGTAAAAATCAGGACTTACCTCCACCAACACCTTACCGGAAGCCTTATCCAACCCTTTTTCGTCCAATCCTTCGCCGACAAACTCCAAATCGATACCGGCTTCCTTGAAAGCAAGGTGACAGAAATCGCGGACACTGTGCTGCACTCCGGTGGCTATCACAAAATCCTCCGGACGATCATGTTGTAGCATCAGCCACATACACTCCACATAATCCTTAGCATAGCCCCAGTCGCGCAACGAACTCAAATTACCCAACAATAACTTTTCTTGTTTCCCCTGGGCAATACGCGCTGCCGCCAACGTGATTTTTCGGGTTACAAAAGTCTCACCCCTACGTTCCGATTCATGGTTAAACAGGATGCCATTGCAGCAAAACATGTTGTAGGCCTCCCTATATTCTTTCACGATCCAATAACCGTACAATTTGGCCACCGCGTAAGGACTGTAAGGATAAAACGGCGTATTCTCATTCTGAGGGACTTCTACCACTTTGCCATAAAGCTCTGATGTCGAGGCCTGGTACAAACGACAGCGATTTGCCAAACCCGTCTGGCGTATGGCTTCTAATATCCTCAGCACCCCGGTTGCGTCCACATCCGCCGTAAACTCCGGCGAGTCGAAACTCACCTGAACATGGCTCTGAGCCGCCAAGTTGTACACTTCATCCGGCTTTACCTTATTCAATACCTGAATGAGGCTCATGGAATCCCCCATGTCGGCATAATGCAAATGGAAGTTTGGCTGTCCCTCAAGATGGGATATGCGCTCGCGATAATCAGTGGAAGACCGGCGTATGGTGCCATGGACATCATAGCCTTTCCCCAGCAGAAATTCGCACAAGTATGAGCCATCCTGTCCCGTAACACCCGTAATAAGAGCTGTTTTCATTGTATTACTTTATTACTAACAAAAAAAATGCAAAAAAAGTTATTATTCTATTATTCGAAATCATTTTTTAGGTTGACTTGATGCGCCGCATGGGCTTATTTTGACCATTGTTTCACTCACACAGCCCGCTCTGCCACGCTCCATCAGGATCCAGTCATGCTAAACAACGTCTTTCCTTATTAACACCAGTCATTCTGAACCCGTCATTCTGGACCTGATCCAGAATTGATTCAGCATCTCTTCAGCATCTATACAG
>JASBYY010000017.1 GCA_029983675.1 Bacteroidales bacterium
GCAGAGTTAAATCAATGTATAACCAAAAAAGTTGCATTTGTAACTTGAATTCAGCCTTTTATAACTTTGCCTGTTGAATCTATGAACAGTTTCAAACGGATTGAAATATGAGATGATTTTCCTATTTTTGTAAACTTGGAAGCGTTTTCAACATTGAACAGGATAATGGGGAAGGTGTCATGTGATACAATGATATAGAAATCAGATGGTTAATTGAACGAAAAGCACGAAAGGATATGGATGGACAAAGCCTAAGCCCGCAACAAAAAAAAATGGATACTTTGCGCAAGTTGTTTCCCGAAGTTTTTTCGGAAGAAAAAATTGATTGGGAAAAACTGCGTGCCACGCTTGGCGAAAACATCAACTTTGCCAACGAACGCTATGTGCTTAATTGGGCAGGAAAAAGTGATGCCTTCCGTGTAATGCAACACCCGAGCTCTCAAACGCTTATTCCTGTGAAAGATGAGTCTGTTCACTTTAACGAGACCGAGAATATTTTCATAGAAGGAGAAAATATGGAAGTGCTGAAAGTACTCCAAAAATCTTACTTCGGCAAAGTGAAGATGATTTACATTGACCCTCCTTATAATACAGGCAATGACAGCTTTATTTATCCCGACAAATTCTCGGAAACCAAGGATGAATACCAAAAACGTGTAGGCGATAAAGACGAAGAAGGATATATGACCGGAGAGGGAATGTTCCGAAAAAATTCGCGAGAGAATGGACAATATCACAGCAACTGGCTCAACATGATGATGCCAAGGCTCTATTTGGCCAGAACGCTTTTGAGGGACGACGGGGTGATATTCGTTTCCATTGACGATAACGAGGTGCATAACTTGCGGCTGCTGATGAATGAGATTTTTGGAGAGGAGAATTTTGTAGCTTGCGTGAATTGGCATAAGAATTATGCTTCTTCAAATGATTCTAAAACATTCTCAAGTGTAATCGACTATATTTTAGTTTTTTCTAAAAGTAATGAGTTTTCACGAAATCTTTTGCCACGTACAGCAAAGCAAAATGTTTTATACAAATATGACAGCAATGATGGAAAAGGGAAATGGCGTTCCGATAATCTTTCCGTAAGGACATATTCCGCAAACTACGACTATCCAATAACCAATCCTGACACAGGAGTGTCTTACAATCCACCAAGTGGTAGGAGCTGGATGACAAATAAGGAAACTATTCAAAAATGGATTGATGAGGGGAGAATATTTTTTGGTCAAAGCGGACAAGGTGCGCCTCAACTAAAAAGATATCTAAATGAAGTTCAAGATGGTGTTGTCCCAATAACATATTGGAGTTATGATGATTGTGGACATAACGATGAGGCGAGAAAAGAGATTAAAGAGCTTTTTGAAAAACCGCCTTTTGATTCTCCCAAACCAACTCGTCTCATAAAACAAATATTAAATATTGGCTCGGATAAGGATTCCATTATTCTTGATTTCTTTGCCGGTTCCGCCACCACTGCTCATGCTGTAATGCAACTCAACAAGGAAGATGGTGGAAGCCGTAAATTTATTCTTGTGCAGCTACCGGAGCTTTGCGATGAAAAATCAGAAGCCTACAAAGCAGGTTACAAAACGATTGCCGACATTGCCAAAGAACGTATTCGCCGAGCGGGAAAGAAAATTCAAGACGAAATAGCAGAAGAAAACAAAAAGAAAAAAGCAGAGTTGAATTTTGACGTAGAGACGGACGGTCGTCCGTCTAATGAAAAAGTAGATACGGGATTTAAAGTTTTCAAACTGTCTGAAAGCAATTTCAAGCAATGGCGACAACCTACGGAATACACCGCCGAAGAATTGGAAAAACAGTTGAAGCTATTTATTGACCCCGTAGCAGAAAACGCTAATATGGAAAATATGGTGTATGAGCTGCTTCTGAAAAGCGGTAAGGATTTGAATGCGAAAATCGAAACCGACAACGGCTATTACCTGATTGATGGTAATGACCTGGCCCTTATATTAGAACGAGTTGATGAACAGATCATCGCCGATCTGCTTGCCAAACAGCCTAAAAAAGTCATCGCTCTTGACCGTATTTTCAAAAATAACGACCAATTAAAAACCAACACCGCCCTGCAAATGAAAGATGCCGGCGTGGAGTTTAAAACGATATAGGAGAGAAAATTATGTGGACAATAGACAAGTTAAGGACTTGTAGTGAGTCTGAAGATAAGGTTGAGTTTAAAAAAGGAGAACATGGTAATATCTCTTATGACGGTGGTTCTAAGATAAAACCAGCAGACAGACGGCGTTGCATATTAGGCTATGTAACGGCATTATGTAACGAGTTAGGTGGCACATTGGTAATTGGAATGGACGATTATTATCCTCACAGTGTGGTTGGGACAACGCAGAATGAAGATCGTATTGGAGAACTTGAGGCTAATATTTATAGAGACACTGGTATTCGTCCTACTATTTATGAATTGTATGAAAATGAAGATTTAAAAGAAGGCAGAGTTTTAGTAATAGAAATACCAGCAAGACCAACCGGAAAGGTGTTCAAGTTTGAAGATGTAGCATTAATGAGAGTTGGCGAGGAGCTAAAGCCAATGTCTGACGAAGTTTATCTAAAAATCATCCAAGAGCAAGAACCTGATTTTTCACAACAAATATGTGAAACAGCAACTATTCAAGATTTAGATGAAAAAGCCATACAAATACTCAAAGAAAAATACGCTAAAAAACAAAAAAATCCTAAGTTTTTAACTCTCAGTGTAGAACAGATATTGAATGACTTGGATTTGGCAGTTTCAGGAAAGATAACTAATGCAGCAGTTCTGCTTCTGGGTAAAGAAACTTTTCTAAATATGAATTTTCCTCAGGCAGCGGTGATGTTGGAATATAGAAATAACGAATCGCAAATCCCTTTTGACAATCGTATTGCATATCGTCAGCCATTCTATATTATGATAGACCATTTATGGCATGATATTGACTTACGTAATGGCTCATTTCAAATAAAAGAAGGACCTTACATTTTTGATATACCTTATTTTAATGAAGAGGTCATACGTGAAGCAATAAATAATGCCATTGCACATAGAGATTATCGCAGAAACAGTGAAACTGTAATAAAACAGTTTCCTCAAAAAATGACAATCATTAATGCTGGAGGATTTCCTCCCGGAGTAACTATTGATAATATTTTGACAGTCCCGAGTACTCCTCGCAATCGTTTATTATCTGATGTATTGTCTAAAACAGGTATTGTGGAACGCTCAGGACAAGGTATTGATAAAATATTTTACAACACTTTATCTGAAGGGAAAAAAGCACCTGATTATTCACATAGTGACCCATTTAAGGTGGAACTTATCTTATCGGCATCCATTCAAGACAAAGCATTTGCATTATTCTTAGAATCTATACAGCAAAATCTTTCAGAAGATGAAAAGTTATCAGTATTTGAAATAATCACATTGGATAAAATACGAAAAGGTTGCGGTTTGCAAGAGTTAGACAAAAACACCATAAAGCAATTGGAAGATAGAAACCTAATTGAGAAAAGAGGAAAAACAAGCGGTATTTATTATATTCTAAGTAGAAGCTATTACGAATTCACTGGAAATGAAGCCGAGTATTCAAAGAAAAGTGATTGGGATTTACAACAAGTTGTTTCTGTTGTTATACCTTATTTAGTAAAATATGAAAAAGCTAAAATGGGAGATTTTGTCACTTTGTTAGATGGACATCTAACAAGAAGACAAGTAAGAGTCTATATACAACAGATGTTGGAAAGTAGAATTCTTTCTTCTGAGGGAAAGGGATATGGAACTTACTACAGAATTAGTGATTCTTATAAAGAAAGTTCTACTATCGTACATAAAGCTTTATCTATTGGAATGGAAGAACTCAAAAAAAGAGGAGAAATTAAATGACCAAGTAATGTCCAAGTTTTTATTAAATATCATAATTGATAAAAAATAATATATTCATTTTCATCTATTTATACATCTATAAAATGTCCAAGTAATGTCCAAGTAATGTCCAAGTAAGTTATGATCCTCCACTTTGAACCCAACCTCCAATTCCAGCTTGATGCTATAAACTCGGTCGTCCATCTGTTTGAAGGACAGCCAATGGAGGAATCCATAATGGATTTTAATTTGCAGGAAAAAGGCACGTTTGATTTTGTTGATGGTGTTGCCAATCGCTTGCTGATTTCGGATGAGCAATTGCTTTCTAATTTGCAAAAAGTGCAGGAGGAAAATGAAATATCTATTTCTTCAAACCTGAATGGAATGAATTTTTCCATAGAAATGGAAACAGGAACAGGGAAAACTTATGTCTATCTGCGAACTATTTACGAACTGAATAAGCAATATAGTTTTAAGAAATTTGTAATTGTTGTTCCTTCTGTAGCTATTCGTGAGGGTGCGCTAAAAAATTTAGAAATCACGCACAAGCATTTTCAAAACCTCTACGACCACATTCCGGTGCATTATCAGGTGTACGACAGCGGAAAAATATCGGCGTTGCGAGGTTTTGCCACGGGCAACAACATTGAAATTCTTGTTATCAACATTGATGCTTTTGCCAAAGACGAAAACATCATCAACAAGCCCAACGACAAACTCAACGGCAAACTTCCTATTGAATTTATCCGTTCGGCTAATCCTATCGTGATTGTGGATGAGCCACAAAATATGGAAACCGACAAACGAAAAACTGCTATCGATAATCTAAATCCACTTTGTACTCTTCGTTATTCGGCTACTCATAAAAACACATACAATCTTATTTATAGTCTTAATCCGGTAAAAGCATACGATTTGGGATTGGTAAAACAAATTGAAGTAGATTCGGTCATCGAAGAAAATTCATCAAATGATGCTTTTGTAGCAGTGGAAACTATAACGCCCACCAAGACAAAAGTTACTGCTAAATTATCTATTCATATAAATGATAAGAACGGTGTTACGAAAAAATCTGTAACAGTGAAAGCTGGTGACGACCTTTATAAATTGTCAAAAGAACGGGAGGTATATCGTAACGGCTATATTGTAGAAGAAATTGATGCGTCTAATCAATGTATTTCGCTTTCAAACGGAAATGTCCTTTATGCCGGTACAACGCAAGGTGCTTTAACGGACGAAGTGATGAAGTTTCAGATGCAAAAAACGATTGAAGAACATCTGAAAAAAGAGTTGAAACTGCAATCAAAAGGCATAAAGGTGCTTTCACTCTTTTTTATTGACAGAGTAGCAAATTACCGTCAATATACACAAGATGACAACCCCGAACAAGGCAAATTTGCACGCTGGTTTGAAGAAATTTATACTGAACTTATTCAAAAAAATGCGTACAAGACTCTGAATCGTTACGATGTAGCAGCTATTCACAACGGCTATTTTTCACAAGATAAAAAAGGAAAACTGAAAGATACCTCAGGAGAAACCTTGGCAGATGATGACACGTACAGCTTGATAATGAAAGACAAAGAGAAATTACTAAATATCAATAATCCGTTGCGATTCATATTTTCGCATTCAGCTTTACGCGAGGGTTGGGATAATCCAAATGTTTTTCAGATTTGTACACTAAACGAAACTAAATCCGAAATGAAGAAACGCCAAGAAATTGGGCGTGGACTTCGACTTGCCGTAGATAGTGAGGGGAAACGCATTTACGACTCCAATGTAAATCGTCTTACTGTAATTGCAAATGAGGCTTATGGCGATTTTGCAAAAGCACTTCAACAGGAAATTGAAGACGATTTTGGAGTGGAATTCAAAGGACGAATTAAAAATAAAAGAGAACGTGTTTCAGTAAAATATCGTAAAGGTTTTGAAGCCGATCCGAAATTTTTGGAGATTTGGAACCGTATTCGCAAGAAAACGACGTACCGAGTAAATTATAGCACCGATGAGTTAATACGACAAGCTTCAAAAGCAATTAAAGAATTACCTATTATAAGTGCACCTTCTATTCGTTCTACGAAAGTCAATATTACAATGACTGATCAAGGTGTTGAAACGTCTTATTTGGGGGATAAAATTGAAAGCTACGGAAATTACAAATGGGATATTCCTGATATTCTCGGAAATATTCAAAATCGGACAGAACTAACACGGCATGCAATATTGCAAATCCTACAACTATCAGGACGAATAAATGACATATTTATTAATCCGCAATTATTTATGGATTTGGCATCGCAAGCTATTCGCCGTACATTAAATGATTTGATGATAAACGGCATTAAATATCAAAAAATTGGTGGTGAGGAGTATGAGATGCGCTTGTTTGAAGGGCAGGAACTGGAAATTTATCTGAACGATTTTTCTTTCAAAGTTTCAGATGCTTCAAAAACAATTTACGAGCAATGCGTTCCGCTTGATTCAGAAACAGAAAACCAATTTGCCCGTGATTGTGAATCAAGCGAACAAATTAAATTCTATTTTAAGCTGCCAAATTGGTTTACCATTCCTACGCCTATTGGTTTGTATAATCCCGATTGGGCAATCGTTTTTGAGGATGATAAGAAAATTTATTTTGTTGCGGAAACAAAAAATACAGGGACAAAATCTGTTGATTTAAGCAGGCTTCGTGACGTAGAACAACAAAAAATAAAATGTGGAAAGGCCCATTTCAAGCAATTCGACGAGATTGAATATAGGGTTGTAAGCAGCGTTGGGGAGTTGGCAGAATCTGATTTGTAGAACACAGCCACAACCTTGAACTTTTGCCAAAAAAGATCTGGAGAGGAATACAGTTTTTAAAGAGTGAAAGTGAGGCTAACATCCTTTACTTTTCAATGCAAAACTTACTGAAAAACATTTCCCAGCATTTCGTTGGTGGTGATTTGGCCGGTAATGTTTCGTAAATAGTCGTCTCTTAAAAAAAGTGTTTATTTTATTGATTAACAATAGAATAATGTTGAAAAAGTTTGGTCAATTCGGCAAAAGACCGAATATTTGCAGTGTAAAACCTTGCGGAAAATTTATTGAAAGCCCATTGTCACCAACCCGCATCCCATGTTCCTCGACTTTGATGACCAGCTCCATCCCAGAAATCCCCTGTGCTATCTTGCCGGCCTTGCAAACATTCGGTTGAAAACGTGTCCGATAGGATTCATACAAGAATAGGTCGTGTGGAATGATAAAAGCCAGGGTGGATTTTTTCACTTTCTGCATCAGGAACGACATCTAAAAAATGCCTATTTTTGTGCATTCAAAATAAATTGCATGGATACACCGGCCATTATCCTTTCCGTGGTTTACATTGTTGCATTGACAGAAAGCGTTGTGCCGCGTTCTACTAGCCTTGAGCCAAGGACGGAACACGCTTTCGGGCATCGATTTCTGGTTTCACTTGTTTTTGGTTTGACACAAGGACTGCTGGCTTTAATGGGTACATTGCTGGGCGGCCTGTTTGACCATCTTTTCCTTTACATCGCCCGTTACATGGTGTTTGCGATGATGATAATCATCGCAGTCAGGATGTTTTTAGAATCGCTTCACATTGTCAAAGGAAAGATGCTTTTTGCCTTTTCGTCAAGCTGGGGCTTCCTTTTCTTGGCTGTGGCTTCGGCAATGAATGCTTTTCTGATGTCGTTGTTTGCCAGTACTTTTCTTCCTTTCGGGAAATGGCATTATGTATTCGTATCACTGGCGGGTTTCCTATGGGCCATAGCTTCCGTAGGGGTTTGCTATTCGCCTAAAGTGATGAAGAGAGTTGCTTTTGTCACGTTTTCGGCATCGGTATTCATGCTTGTCATAGCGATGGTTTACCTGTTCGGCGATTTCAATTTTGCGGGATGAAAAGGGCTTGTGTGGTAATACTTTGTTCGTATCGTAAAATAAGAAAATCATGAGCCTCATTCGACTGACGAGAATTTTCCATGTCGAAATGGCGCACGCCTTGAAAGACGATACCTCCCCGATGGAAGGTGCTTTGCAGGCAATAAAGAAAAAAAACTTCCAATACTTGGCTGTTGCCGTTAAAAACGCTACTTTTGTGACACCAATACTGTAAATGTTTTTTAGTTATGATATACTTTTTTAAGTCTGATAATCAACGATTTATTGCAGTTGACGCTTCGAAACAGCAATCCGATGACGATATTGCCAAATTGTCTTGGCTTTTCGGCAATGCCCAATTTGTTGAAGAAATAGAGGTGAAGGGCCATTTTGTAGGTCCGCGCAGGGAAATGATTACGCCTTGGAGTACCAATGCTGTTGAAATCACGCAGAACATGGGTATCGGTGGCATTGTCCGTATTGAGGAGTTTCGGCGGACGGAAAGCGAAGAAGCTCCGTATGATTCGATGCTGCAAGCACGTTACAATGGTCTTGACCAAAAGGTATTCTTCGTTGATCGAAAGCCGGAACCCTTGAAGTATATCGACGATATTCCGGCCTATAACATGCAAGAAGGTCTTGCCATGAGCGAAGAGGAAGTTGCATATTTAGAAGGGATTTCGAAAAAGATAGGTAGAAAACTCACTGATAGCGAGGTGTATGGCTTTGCTCAAGTGAACTCGGAGCATTGCCGCCATAAGATTTTCAACGGCACTTTCATCATCGATGGAAAGCAGATGGCACAATCGTTGTTTGCCCTCATCAAACGAACATCGAAGGAAAATCCCAACAAGTTGGTTTCAGCGTACAAGGATAATGTGGCATTCATCCTTGGGCCTAAGGCTGAGCAGTTTGCACCAAAGACACAGCATCAGGCCGATTATTTCCATATCAAGGATATTGACACCATCATTTCGCTGAAAGCGGAAACGCATAACTTCCCCACCACCGTTGAACCTTTTAACGGCGCGGCAACGGGAACGGGTGGCGAGATTCGCGACCGTTTGGCTGGCGGACAAGGCAGCCTTCCTTTGGCGGGAACAGCAGTTTACATGACTTCCTATCCGCGTAGCGAAGACAATCGTAGCTGGGAACAGGGATGTGCCCCTCGCAAGTGGCTCTACCAGACTCCGGAAGAAATCCTTATCAAGGCCTCCAACGGGGCTTCCGATTTTGGCAACAAGTTTGGTCAGCCTCTCATCAATGGAAGTTTATTGACCTTTGAACATCAGGAGGAGCAAAGGCTTGGCTACGATAAAGTCATTATGTTGGCAGGAGGTATCGGATTTGCCAAGAAACAAGATGCCAAGAAAATGGAACCTGAGCCGGGCGACATTATTGTGGTGCTTGGCGGCGATAATTACCGCATCGGCATGGGTGGCGGTGCCGTGTCAAGTGTAGATACGGGGCAATATAGCAATGCCATCGAGCTGAATGCCGTGCAACGTGCCAATCCCGAAATGCAGAAACGTGTTTCAAACGTCATTCGCGCCATGACCGAAATCGACGCCAACCCGATACGTTCCATCCACGACCATGGTGCAGGCGGGCATCTGAACTGTCTGTCCGAACTTATTGAAGATGCAGGAGGCGTGGTATATGTCGATAATCTGCCCGTGGGCGACCCCACATTGTCGGACAAGGAAATCATTGGAAACGAATCCCAAGAACGCATGGGGTTGTTGGTCAACAAGAAAGATATCGCGGTCATCAAGGAAACCGCTGCACGTGAACGTGCGCCTTATTATGAAGTGGGTGAGGTGACTGGAGACGAAAGATTGCGTTTCGTTAGAAAAAAAGGAACAGCTCCTATCGACCTCGCTCTGTCCGATTTCTTTGGAAGTGCTCCTAAAACGGTGTTGCACGATACCAATAAGCCCTATCATTTTAAGAAAATAAGCTATACTAAACGCGATTTGCACAAGTTCCTCGACAAGGTGTTGCAGCTTGAAGCCGTGGCCTGCAAGGACTGGCTTACCAACAAGGTGGACCGCTCGGTGACGGGACGGGTAGCGCAACAGCAGTGCGTAGGCGAACTTCAATTGCCACTTAGTAATTTGGGTGTCAGTGCATTGGATTATCAAGGTGTAAAGGGCATTGTCACGGCTATGGGTCATGCTCCAATTCCTGCACTGATAGATCAGGCGGCGGGTTCTCGTCTCGCTGTTTCCGAAGCATTGACCAATATTGTGTGGACACCTATTGATGGCAATCTTTCCGGTGTGTCATTAAGCGCTAACTGGATGTGGCCTGCCAAGCAGGAAGGCGAAACAGCACGGCTGTATAGTGCCGTCAAAGCTTTGAGCGACTATTGCGTGGCGTTGGGAGTAAATGTGCCTACAGGCAAGGATTCGCTGTCGATGACACAGAAATATCCTGACGGCGACAAGGTGGTGGCCCCTGGAACCGTCATTGTGTCGGCGGCAGGCGAGGTGTCAAACCTCCGTCAGACTGTTCGTCCTGTGATGAATACCAATGGCGATACAGAATTGTTGTATGTCGATTTTTCGGGCGATGGCTTCAAATTGGGAGGTAGCAGTTTTGCGCAAGCCACAGACTATATCGGTCAGGAAACCCCGGATGTAAAAAGTCCTGCCTATTTCAAAAAGGCCTTCAATGCTGTTCAAAGCCTGATAGAACGGAATCTGGTTCTTGCTGGCCACGATGTGTCAGCAGGCGGTTTGATTACGACTTTACTTGAGATGAATTTCGCAAACTGCGACCACGGTATGGACATTGATTTGAAGGCGTTCGACGCGGAAGACCTTGTCGCTGTGCTGTTTTGTGAAAAACCATCCTTGGTGTTACAAGTGGCCGATGATGGCGAGGCGAAAGCCATGTTGCGCAAGGCGGGTATTCGCTTTGTCGTGATTGGTAAACCCGTCGCTAACCGCAAGCTCACCATTACCCATGTCGGCAAGAAACACGTCTTCGATATCGATGCGCTTCGCGATGTGTGGTACAAGTCGTCCTATCTGCTTGATCGTAGGCAGAGTGGTGAACAAAAGGCGCTTGAACGTTACAATAACTACAAAAACCAATACCTGCATTACAGTTTCGGGCAAGGTTTTTCGGGCAAGGCCGGTGAATTTGGCATCGATATGCACCGTCGCAAGCCTACCGGTATAAAGGCTGCCATTATCCGTGAGAAAGGTGTCAACGGCGACCGTGAAATGGCTTATGCGCTTTATTTGGCTGGTTTCGATGTGAAGGACATTCACACCACCGACCTGATCAGCGGTCGCGAAGACCTTTCCGATGTGAACATGATAGTCTTTGTAGGCGGTTTCTCCAACTCCGACGTGCTCGGATCGGCAAAAGGATGGGCGGGAGCTTTGCTGTACAATGAAAAAGCCAAAAAGGCCATTGACCGCTTCTATGCACGTCCCGACACGCTGAGCCTTGGCGTTTGTAATGGCTGCCAATTGATGATGGAGCTAGGACTGCTTTATCCTGACCATGAGGAGCATCCAAAAATGAAACACAACGACTCGCATAAGTTCGAATCGGCGTTTCTGAATGTCGAGATTGCACAAAACAACAGCGTGATGCTCTCCTCCCTTTCGGGAAGACGTTTGGGTGTTTGGATTGCACACGGCGAGGGCAAGTTCTCTTTCCCATGTTTCAAGGATAAGTATAATATTGTGATGACTTACGGTCAAAATGAATATCCCGGCAATCCCAATGGCAGCAACTGGTCGGTGGCTGGACTTTGTTCCAACGATGGGCGCCATTTGGCCATGATGCCGCACCTTGAACGCGCCTTCCTGCCTTGGCAATGGTCGTACTATCCCGATGCACGCAAGGACGACGAGGTGACACCTTGGATCGAAGCATTTGTGAATGCCCGCAATTGGATAGCAAAGCACAAAAAGGCAAAATGAGTAAGGTTAGGATTGTTAAGACCAACGCCTGTCGCATCCTCGACCAGCAGAAAATAAGCTATGAACTGATTTCGTATGTCGTCGATGAGGATGATCTGGGTGCGCAGCATATTGCCGAACAACTGGGGGAAGATATCGAGACGGTGTTCAAGACCTTGGTGCTGAAAGGTGATAAAAGCGGCTATTTCGTCTGTGTCATACCGGGCATGGCGGAACTTGACTTGAAAAAAACAGCCAAGGTGACAGGCAATAAAAGCTGTGACCTAATTGCCATGAAGGAATTGCATCCGCTGACAGGATATGTTAGGGGAGGCTGTTCGCCTATTGGTATGAAAAAGCATTTTCCAACTTTCATTCATCTGACCTGCAATGACTTCGAGGCCATCTATGTCAGTGCAGGTCAACGAGGTTTGCAGCTGAAGGCGCATCCCGGAGACCTGATAAAAGCTGCTGCCATGACCGTGGCGGATCTCATTGTCGGATAGGATCTGAAAGACGGAAATCCATTGCGCCTTTTTTTTACAAATTGGCTTGGTGCTGTGCGGTCTGAAACCAATAAACAGCCACCGCTATTCGACCATTATTGCTTATCTTTGCAAATCGCTAAAACATGGAATCATGATAGAAAAAGAGAATGTAGTTGAGATTTTGAAAGAGGTGATTTATTTCCCCAAAGGAGATAATATCATTAGTCTGAAAATGGTTGACAATCTTCATGTTAAGGATAAAAATATCCGTTTTGACCTAATTTTTGAACGCAAGGATGATCCCAAGAACGACATCGTGGTGGAAGCGGCAAGGAAAGCGTTGGCGGATGTCTTTGGCGATGATGTCAATGTGGATATTGAAATTGCGGAGCAGGAAACTGCGCTGTCGAAAGTGAAGCATATCATTGCCGTGGTGTCGGGAAAGGGTGGTGTCGGGAAATCGACGGTGGCCGCCAACCTTGCCGTGGCGTTGTCACGCGCCAATCAGCGCGTGGGTCTCATCGATGCGGATATCTATGGACCGTCGGTCCCGATGATGTTTGGCACGGAGAACGAAAGACCCGGTTGCGTGGAGCATAACGGCAAGTCGGTCATTCTTCCTATTGAAAAATACGGTATCAAGTTGCTTTCAATCGGATATTTCGTTGATGCCAATCGTCCGTTGATATGGCGTGGCCCTATGGCTACCAGCGCTTTGAACCAACTGATGAACGATGCGTATTGGGGAGAACTCGATTTTCTTGTTGTGGACATGCCCCCCGGAACAGGCGATATTCAACTGACACTTGCACAGTCGTTTAAGGTGAGTGGAGCCGTCATCGTGACCACACCTCAAAAAGTGGCTTTTGCCGATGTGCGCCGCGCTGTGATGATGTTCAACGACGAGGCCCTGCAAATCCCAATGTACGGCCTGATTGAGAATATGGCTTACTTTGTGCCTTCCGATAGACCGGAAAAGAAGTATTATATCTTTGGAAAGGAAACCGGGCAACAGTTTGCAGACGAACTGCACCTTCCGCTATTGGGACAAATTCCGATAGAGGAACGCATTGCCGAATGTGGCGACAACGGTACGCCGCTTGCACTTGATGCCACTTCTCCTGTCACAAAGGCTTTCGATGCTGTCGCTATGACGATCATCGGCAAGTGCGGACAATAAGGTACAAGATTTTTGCCATCGTAAATGATGTGATATATTAGTATAACGTTTTGAACGCCAATATAATGTGAATATGGAAAATCGAGATGCGATACTGCGCAAAGTGAAGAATATACTTGAACAAATTCGGCCTTACCTGCAACAAGATGGAGGCGATGTTGAGTTTGTGGAACTAACGGATGACGGGGTCGTTATGGTAGAACTCAAAGGTGCTTGCGGCAACTGTCCGCATAGCCAGCAAACCCTCAAAAACGGCATCGAATCCACCATGAAGAGAATTCTTCCTCAAATTAAATCTGTTGAAGCGGTGAACGGTAAAACATCATGAAGATGAAGCCGGAGCCGATGTGACCATTGCTAAATCGTACACTACTCATGCTGAAACGTCTTGTTGTTCTTTTGTTGTGCGCTTCGGCGTTTGCTTCGTTTGCCCAACAGGTGCAACCCGTCCGTCATGAGTTTGAAAAAAGAGACGAAGAACAGCAGTGTCCATTTGAACTTCTTGAAAAACAAGGCGTTTTGTATGCCTATCAAACCGACCAAGTCAATGAAGACGACATCTTGTGGAATTTTGTCAGGCTTGATACGAATTTGCTGGAGGTGCGCAGCGATTTGATTCCTTTACCGGCTCATTACACGTTTTGTACCTCTCAAAGCAATGCAGAGATGTCTGTTTTCCTTTTTACGGACGGGCGTGCGAGAAAGTCCGATTCCGTTGGAATTAAATCTGTTTTTTTTCATCGGACGACAAATACTTTCACCACCTTTGAGAAAAAAATGCCGCCAGGCAGTGCTGTGCTTGATGTGGCGTTGATGGATGCATCGTTGTTTGTTGTTGTCAATAACAAGGCTGGCGGCATGGTGTTGCATTATGATTCGAAAAATAGTGTGCAGTGCATGTTGTTGTCCTGTGTCAATGGTAACTTCGTGTTTTTTCATGCCGAAGCGCACGAGGCGGCGCATATCGTGGTTGTCGCTGCCAAGGAATTTGAAGATAGGCGTTGTTTGGCAACGACCTTTTTGCAATATGCTCCCGATGGGACCCTGCTTCGGTGTGACCGTTATGCAGATGAAGGCGGTACATGCTTGGGGCGTATGTGCTTCGATTTCGATGCCGAACGCAATTTGTCGGTGTACGCCACCTTGGAGCGGCAGGAGGCAAGAAAAGTCGATTTGAAGGGGCTTTCCGATGATTTTGACAAAGTGTCAATCGGGGTGGCTTGCATTCGTTTTACAGGAGGTCGGCCTGTGGCACATGCCTTTTTATTCAAGGATATGCCTGATATTGAACGGGCGATGACGACGTCCGACCGTGTCAAGGTGCGTGAGGAGCAATTGAAACAAAAGAGCGGCAAGCAGAAGGAACGAAAAGAAATTGGCTTTCAGTTTCTTGCGCCGCATTTGACAAAGATAGGCGGTGTGAACGTTTTTTCGGCGGAAGCCTTTGTCCCTGAATATCATACCGAAACCCGCATGGATTATGGTTTTTACGGTATGTTCCCATATTCATATTCCGTGTTCGACGGTTATGACTTCGTCAGTACGGTTTTATGGGCGTTCGATGCATCGGGAAACCTGCAATGGCAGTCGTCGGTGAAGTTCGACAACGCGCTGAACCATACTTTGTGGCCGCATTCGAATGTCACTTGTTGCCTTGGTGAGTTGCAAGTGATTTCGTCTCGCGACAATAGGCTTCGTTACGAGGTGTTGGATGAGTCGGGACAGCTGTTGCTCAATCAACAGAATCAACCGCTTGACCTGCTTTATGAAGCCGATTTCTTGACACAGGAAAGCCAAACCTTCGTGTCGCATTGGTATGGAAATCGTTTCATCGTCAGTGGAGAGCAAATCATACGGAATGGAGTAAGGTCGAAACCGCTCCGGATGGTGTTTTTCTGGCAAAAAATCCAATTTGAATAGTCATGTTGTCAAGCTACCTTCGTTATATCACGCGTCGCAAGAATGCATATCAGATACATTCGCCTTTTGTGTATGATTTTGTCGTCAAAGTGCTGAACGACAAAGGCTTTAATGAGGATTACAATTTGGTTTCCCGTATGGGTTATTTGTTGGACGGGCGGAAACGCATCTCGTATCGGAATCGCAAGTTGAGCCGCCTCTTGTATCGTTTGATGCGGTATTTCGAACCGAATGCTATTTTGTCGTTCGGCACATTATCAGCCCTCAGCGCTTCGGCGCTTGCATTGGGCAATCTTAAGGCGAAGCTTTATACCGAACAGACACAAGAATTTGTCGATGCCATGCATGCATTGGGAGTGGTCAATGTGGAGCGGTTGCGTCCTGCCGACCTCTTTTCGGAGAAGTTCAAGTCGAAAAAGATGCCTTGTGTCTTCTTCAGCTACGATGCTTTTAATTCTACCCACTGGAACAAGCTGACAGACTGTTTGTTACGCCGGACTTCCGATGCCGTTTTTATCTTTGAACGCATTCATGGGTCGAGCGACATTGAGGATGCTTGGGAAATGATTTGCAAAGATGAGGCCGTCACCCTTTCCATTGACCTTTATTATTATGGATTGGTGTTTTTCAAGGTGGGTTTTGAAAAGGGCGATTTCGTGCTGAAATGGTGAAAGCCGTTTTTTTCATGTTTTTGATGGAATATTATTAAATCAACATATTATGAGCAAACCCTATACAAAAACCGGTGATGCGGGAACCACTTCTCTGATTGGCGGCAAGCGTGTCCCGAAATATGATGACCGCGTAGAGGCATACGGAACGGTTGACGAGTTGAGCGCATTTCTTGGCGTATTGTCTGACCATGATGGTGTTTCTGCTGAACTCAAACAGTTGTTTTCGCACATTCAAGATAGGCTGTTCACCTTGGAGTCACATTTCGCCATGGATGCAGAATCGGAGGTGAGCAAGATGATACCTTCACTGACCGAAACCGATCTGACTTTTGTCGAACGGCAGATCGACAGCATGAATGCCTTGTTGCCTCCCTTGAAGTCGTTTGTCATACCCGGTGGCGAACAACGTGCTTCGGCAGCGCATGTGTGCCGTACCGTTTGCCGACGCGCCGAGCGGCAGGCATGGCGTTTGGCGGCGCAACACCCCGTCGATCCTGTCGATTTGAAGTATCTCAATAGACTTTCCGACTTGTTTTTTGTGTTGGCACGCTATTTTGACTACCAATCGGGACATGTTGAAAGTTGCTGGAAACCAGTTGAATAGAAAATAGTTTGCCTTTTTCTTTCAAAAGTGCTTGGGAATATGGCGATAAGGTGTATTTTTGCACCTTCAAAAATCAAACAGATAGCACGATGTATTGGACATTAGAATTAGCCTCAAAATTGGAAGATGCGCCGTGGCCTGCAACGCGCGATGAATTGCTCGATTGGGCGCTTCGTACAGGAGTATCACAGGAAGTGATCGAAAACCTTCAGGAAATGGAAGATGAAGGCGAAATTTATGAACGTATCGAAGACCTTTGGCCGGATTATCCCACAAAAGATGATTTCTTCTTCCACGAAGATGAATATTGATTGCCGTTTACGGATTGATAGCCAATTCAAAGAAACGCTTGGGGAGACCTAAGCGTTTTTTGTATTTTTGTTTTCCTAATGAATAATGTTTTGAGCGATGAAACACTTTGTTTTGATGGTGGCGGTCTTGCTTTTCTCTTCTTGCAACGAAAACTTCGAGGCGGAGTACCCCTATTTCAAAGCATATCAACGTGATGCCGTCAGGCAGTTCATGTCGGAAAACCAACGGACGATTTTGTTTTTCCGGCCGGAATGGTGTCCGGCGAGTCCCTGCATGTTTGCGCAAAATGTCAAGCCCTATTTGGAGCATGAGGTGCAAGGATTGGGCATAGTGATTGTGTATATTGGCGCACAAAAGGATATGTTGCAGCCGGATTGGGCTAAGGAAAACGTGTTGGTGCTCAATAAGAAATCGCTCTCGGGTTTGGACAAGATCTGGATTAACCGCGAATGCCGTTCCTTGCTCAAGGATTATCGGAAAGTGAGCTATGTTCCGGTAGGAATCCTTTGCGATGCTCAGGGTAATATTCTGAACCGATGGACGGAAGAGGAATGCGCCGGCATTGTTACTACGGATGCAAAGGGAAATGTAATAGAAACACCTTGGAGCTACAAAAGCATATCGGATGCCCTGCCCTTGGACAGTGTTATGGTAAAGCGTGAAACGGTTTACGATTCCTGCTCGTCGTCTTCGAGTTTCTGAGCGAAAAAGCTAAAGTTGACTTTCCCGTAACGGCGTTGTTCCATGAAATGTTCATGGTCGTCAAAGTGCAAATGTTTGTCGTGCTCAATGATGAATAGGCCGTTTTCTTTCAGCAGGTGGTTGTCGAAAACCATTCTTGCCAAGGCATCGTATTCCTGACAATTGTAGGGAGGGTCGGCAAAGATGATGTCGTAGGTGTTCTTGTGGCTGCTGAGAAATCGGAACACATCGGAACGGATGACGATAAGTTCATCCATTTGGAACTTGTTGGCTGTTTCGCGGATGAATTTCACACATCCGGCGTCATGGTCGATAGCGACGACTTTTGGGCAGCCCCGCGACACAAATTCATACGAAATGTTGCCGGTCCCGGCAAACAAGTCAAGGACCTCGGTGTTTTCGAAGTCATAGTAGTTTTCAAGGATGTTGAACAAACTTTCCTTGGCCATGTCGGTCGTGGGGCGAACCGGCAGGTTGCTGGGTGCTGTGATTTGTCGCCGTTGGTATCTTCCTCTTATAATGCGCATGTCAACGATTGAAAAGCTAAGTAGTAATAGTGGAACGGGATTTTCTGAAGCACTTCGCTTGCTGTGGAGTGTGCCTCGGGCTGAACGAAACGGATGTTCTTGATGTAACGTTTGCACAGTTCAATAATGTCTGAACCTTCTAGAATCATCCCCGAAAAATTGACGGTGGTGTGTTGTCCGGAAAGTCCTTGCTGTTGCATCGCCAAAAGCAAAAAATAAGCGAAGTCATCCTTGGTGTTGAATTGAAAGTTGTTGGAAAACAACAATAGGCCTTTCTTCGCAATGATAATGTTGAATTCGCGTTCTCTCACATGCACATGGACTTCGGCGATATCCGACTTTGTTTTCGCCATGCAGTTACGAATAAGAATACTCGTTTGGTGCTGGATGTGATTCCTGTTGCCCAATCGGCTTAAGCCGTTATATATTGTGTTGGACAGTGGGTAGAGGTTGATGCAGCCGGCATTTTCGATGGTGTCGGAATGGACTTGTGCATCGGGAGGCAGCATGTGGTTGAAGGCGAACAGCATGGCGGCTTCCGACTTGTCGTAAAGAGAAGTGGGGACAAGCGTGTTTTGCGGGTTCTCGATGATGAACTGTGCCGAGGAGAAACGGTTCAAGTCCCATCCTTTTGCCTGCAATGTCAGGGTAAGCGCTTGCAGCAGGTTGCTGTCTTCTTTTTCCGCATCCAATCTGTAGGATTCCAAGGCAATGATGCGGTTGGCGCTGGCATCGTGAATTAAAAAAGAAAAACCATCCAACGCGAGTTGGATGGCTATTTGATACGATTGTGTCAAGCCGGAATCAAAACCTTTGTCGAAACAACTGATATAAGGAATTAATGATGCGGCCATTCATGCAATCATTAGAGTTTTTCCCAGTTGCCGTCGGTGGTGGCTTCGTCCATGGAACCCACTTTCAAGCCGGGATATTTTTCAATCTGTTCCATCTCGGCTTTCAGGTTGTTAACACGGGTTGTCCATTCTTTTTCCGTGAATTTGCTGTCAGGTTTACCAAGATAAACATCGTAAAGGGTCTTTGCTTCAAAAACGGGTACATTGATACCACCGCGTTTGATGTTGCCATCACTCAGTTCGAACTCCTGTTGTGGTTCGCTGAAAGGAACATAACGAAGGTCTGCCACATTAAAGTTGTCCCTGCCGCCAAACAGCGAGTCGATCACCTTGATGAATCCCAATGTATCATTGATGGTCTTTGTGAACGTGGTATCAGTAGGATCCGGAATGATTTTCACAATCGGAATCTGGGCAGTATTGCAGAATGCAATCAGGCTGTCAAAACTCGAAGTGTATTTGCTGTACACCTGCTTGTATTGCAACTCAGCATCGCGGATGTCCTTGAGACGTTGAACGACTTGGGCTTCGCGGACTTGCTTTGCCTGGCCAAATTTAATAGGTGCTTTGATGCTTTGAACGACTTTGAAGGCTAAAAATACAACAACTACAAACAGTACAATGTTGATAATGATGGATTTAACTTTTGAATTCATATTCGATACTTTCTTTTGATTGCTTAGTTAAAGTTGTGCGGCAAAGGTATTATTTTTTTCCGTACATCGGGATGATTTTTTTTCTTACGATAAGATATTCTGTAAATTGAGCCTATAATGGAATTTTATGATAGTTTAAATATTTGTTACTTAGGTAGTTGCGTATTTTTTCTGCAAGAATGATAAAGACACCCAATTCGTTCTTTTCAAACCATTGCAGTGCTTTTTCATCGTTGTTGACGGCTGCGGCAAGCACAAGCAGCAGGTTGAAATGGTTTTTTGCTAGCCATTTTTCGGCCTCCTCCTCTTCGTCGATGGCGCTATCGAAGGCGGCATATTGTGGAAAACCGTTTTTCATCAGCCATTCCTTTGCTTCGCCATCGCCTTTGATGGCATTGCTCAACGCACACAGTTCCGGATAGCCGTTTTTCATGAGCCATTCGAAAAACTCAATGTTGCCGTCGAAAGTGTAAGCAAGAGCCATCAGTATTTTTACGGGATAGTGTTCCATCAGGCGTAAATGTCGGTCTCGATTCCGAGACTCCTCACTTTCTCGGCAATAAGTTCCAGCTCTTTTTTGTCGATTTTTTCCAAATCCTGCTCAGGTGTTTCGCGTTCGATGACGTACATCATGACACGTTTAGGCTGAATGGCAACGAGATGTTCTAACCATAGTGCCACTTCCTCGTCAGTAGTGTTGTCAATGGTTACTCCATTGTGGCGGCCGCGCAAAAACAGGGTCTGGATAATGAGATTTCCGTTGAAACGCTTCAGTTGATCGATGTAGGCTTTGAGGTTGAATTGGATGTTTGGCTGGTCAAGGGCATCGATGCAGTGCAAGGTGCCGCCGTCGAGCTTAATGATGTTGTTGTCCACCCTTTGAAGGGCGGCAAAAACGGAAGGGGCAAATACGCGTGTGCCGTTGGTGAGCACGCTGACCTTGGCTTTCGGACAATATTGGTTGCGTAGCCGTATGGTGCTGTCGATGATCGCGGGGAATTGTGGGTGCAGCGTGGGCTCGCCGTTGCCCGAAAAGGTGATGCTGTCCGGTTCAAGCTCTGTGCCGCGCAAGGTGGTTAAACGTTCTTCAAGCGCATGTTCCACGGCTTCTTTGTCGGCTAATGTTCCCGTGGGTTTTCCTTTTTTGTTCCAGCCGCACTCGCAATAGATACAGTTGAAAGTGCAGATTTTTCCATTTGCAGGCAAAAGATTAACACCCAGAGAGATGCCTAATCTTCTGCTTTTCAACGGACCGAAAATTGAATCGTGAAATAATATCGACATGGTTACATTCCAATGTTTTAAGGTGCAAAGATACCACTTTTTGCGGGTAATTGAACCTGCGATTGACATGGAGGGCGGATTCCCTATGCATAAAAGGAAAGCTTGTTGTGGAAGAGGAAAAAGGAAGATGATTTTATTTTGTTTTTTAGGGACAGCTTGTGCGAAAAGTGTATCTTTGCCGAAAGCATCATC
The DNA here is from genome assembly GCA_029983675.1 of Bacteroidales bacterium. Classification (GTDB taxonomy): domain Bacteria; phylum Bacteroidota; class Bacteroidia; order Bacteroidales; family F082; genus Limimorpha. The sequence goes on from JASBYY010000017.1 coordinate 21,079, forward strand.
ACTATGAATACCAAACGGGAAATCGTTGAGAATTGGCTGCCCCGCTATACAGGAATGCCGTTGAGCGGCTTTGGCGAATACATTTTGCTGACCAACTTTCAGAATTACGTGGATAATTTTGCCGAATGGCAAGGGGTCGAGGTGGTTGGACGCAACAAGCCTATGCCCTGCGCCTCGGACGGCAAGATTAGCATTATCAATTTCAGTATGGGCAGTGCCAATGCCGCTACGATTATGGACTTGCTGGGTGCCATCAATCCCAAGGCCGTGCTTTTTTTGGGCAAATGTGGCGGCGTGAAACCGAAAAACAAGGTGGGCGACCTTATCCTTCCTATTGCCGCCATCAGGGGAGAAGGAACATCGAACGATTATTTCCCGCCCGAAGTGCCCGCTTTGCCCGCCTTCAGCCTCGAAAAAGCCATTTCGACCACCATACGCGATTATGGCCGGGATTATTGGACTGGTACGGTTTACACCACGAACCGTCGCGTTTGGGAGCACGACGAGCTTTTCAAGGACTATCTGCGTCGCATCCGGTGCATGGCGGTCGATATGGAGACGGCCACTATCTTTTCGGTCGGGTTTTACAATGAAATCCCGACGGGAGCGCTGCTGCTCGTTTCCGACCAGCCCATGGTCCCCGAAGGCATCAAGACCGAGGCCAGCGACAAAGTAGTAAACCGCAACTTCTCTGGAGAGCATTTACGCATCGGCATCGATTCGCTGCATCAACTGATCAATAACGGTATTACAGTCAAACATTTGAAATACTGATAGCTACAAATGGCAAAGACTTTCGAACAGATTCTTTCCGATATCCACAAGCGTCATTTTGATCCGCTTTACTTTCTGATGGGCGAAGAGCCGTATTTTATCGATCTCATTTCCGATACCCTTGAGGAAAGTGTTCTCGACGAAGCGGATAAGGCTTTCAATCAGATTGTCGTTTATGGACGGGATGTGGATGTAAAGACCATAGTGGACCATGCCCGCAGCTTCCCGATGATGGGCGAACACATGGTGGTCATTGTAAAGGAAGCGCAGGATGTCAAGGATATTGAGGAATTGGCACCGTATCTTGAAACTTTTCCGCCTACTACCATCCTTGTCATCGATTACAAGTATAAGAAATTAGACAAACGCCGCACCCTGTCGAAGACGGTTGATAAATTAGGTGTTTTGTTCGAGTCGAAAAAAGTGTACGAGAACAAGATACCGGAGTGGATACAGAACTATCTGCAAAACTGCGATTCGCCTCATGGCATCACTCCCAAGGCGGTGCGGATGCTGACCGACTTTTTGGGTACCGATCTCCACAAAGTGCGCAATGAGCTTGACAAGCTTGTTATCGCCGTTCCGAAATCGAAAAAGATTGATGACACGGATGTGGAACGCAATATCGGCATCTCTAAGGACTATAATGTTTTCGAACTACAAAATGCAATCGGGAGCGGCGATATTTTGAAAGCCAACCGTATTGTAAATTATTTCGCCGAAAACAAGGATAATCCGTTGTTTCTCACTGCGATTTCGTTGTTTGGCTATTTTTCCAAGCTCTTGAAACTGCACTATGCTACGGATAAGTCATCGGCTAATCTGGCTTCAATATTGGGTGTCAGTCCTTTTTTTGTAAAGGATTATCTTGAGGCGGCTCGTAACTACAATATTGCCGATTGTGTGCGTTGCATCGGCGTTCTTCGCGAGTTCGATATGAAGGGAAAGGGGTATAAAAGCGGTGAAGCCTCCGAGAAAGAGTTATACAAGGAGATGATTTTCAGGATCATGCATCGTGTATAACCCTATGTGGATTTTCTGCATGTCGCAATACGAGACGAGAACCCCTTATTCCTTAAACATGTTTTCGATCAAATCTTTGTAGTGCTCTGTAATGACGCTGCGCCTTACTTTCAGTGTGCCTGTGATTTCTCCTTTTTCGAGGCTCCATTCTGTCGGTAGCAGTTCGAAACGCATGACACGTTCGTACTCGCCCAGTGATTGGTTGCAAACATTGATTTCGTCACGTATCTTCTTGATAATGACCTTTTCCTTGATCATTTCAGAGTCAAAGGAATAGGCGATTTGTTGTTGGGTGCACCACTCGCGCAGTTGCTCGAAGTCGGGGATGATGAGTGCTGCGGCAAATTTCTGGTTTTCGCCGACAACGACTGCCGAATTGATAAACGGAGACTCCAACAGCTTGTTTTCTACGAGCGAAGGACTGATGTATTTCCCCATCGAGGTTTTGAAAATCTCTTTGATGCGTCCTGTGAGTTTGAGGAAGCCGTCCTTGTCGATAATGCCGCGGTCGCCGGTGTGGAAGTAACCTTCCGCATCGATGACTTGGGCGGTCTGTTCCGGATCTTTGTAGTATCCGAGCATGACGCTGGGACCTTTGACCAAGATTTCGCCTTCGCTGGATATTTTCACCGATAGGTTTTGTAAAGGCTCTCCTACGGTTCCGATTTTTATTTTCTTCGTGACGGGGCTGTTGACTGCAATGACGGGTGAGGTCTCGGTTAAGCCGTAGCCTTCCATGACTGGAATGCCCATGGCGGTGAAAAGCTTTGCCAGACGAGGCTGTATGGCAGCTCCCCCGACAATGATGAATTGGACATTTCCGCCGAATATTGCGCGTAGCTTACGGTAAACCAGCTTGTCGGCCACCTTGCGTTTTAGTTCGTAAAAGAAGCTGTTTTGGTGGCACTCGTCATAGCGGTAGCCAAGGTTGATGGCCCAAAAGAAGATGTTTTTCTTGAACCCCTTCATCTTGCTGCCTGTGAGTAACATGCGGTCGTGGAATTTCTCAACCAGGCGCGGGATGCTGTCGAAAATGGTCGGCTGCACTTCTCCAATGTCATTGACGATACTTCCCATGCTTTCGGTATAATGCACCGATGCGCCCAAGTTCATAAACGCAAGAACGACTTCGTGCTCAAAAATATGGGATAAAGGCAAATAGCTGAACAACACCGTGTTGTGGTCGGCTGGGAAAAGCACGTCAAGGTTCATGATGTTGCTCGACATGTTGTGGTGGGTGAGCATAACCCCTTTGGGGGTTCCCATGGTGCCCGAGGTGTAGATGATGGATGCCACATCGTCTTTGCTGACAGCGGATTTTGCAGTTTCTAATAAGGTTCTGTCGCCTTTTTCATTTCCAATGCGGATCACTTCCTGTAAGCTGGTCAGCCCCTCTGTGGGACGAATGGAAATCACTTGCTCGATAAACTGAAGCTCATCCTTGATGGGATGAAGCTTGTGATAGATGTCATTGCCAAAGACAAATAGCATTCTCGCTTCCGAGTGGTTCAGGTCGTAAATGTAGTCTTCCTGGCTGATGGTAGGGTAGAGTGGCACCGGAACTGCCCCTACCTGCTGGATGGCCCAGTCGATAAAATTCCACTCGGGACAATTGCGTGAAGCAAGTGCAATCTTGTCATTTTTTTTGATTCCAGCGTTGAGCAAGAAAAGACTGATGGCATCTACGATTGCTATAGTTTCGGAAATAGTGTAGGGTCTCCATTTCCCATTTTCTTTTCCAGCAAGCATGACTTTGTCGGATCCGAATTCTTTCTCATATTTGGGAAGAAGGTCGAAAATACGTTCAGGGACGTTCAGATACAAATCCATTATAAAAACTTTCTTTTGCTTTTTTGCCAAAATTGCTGCAAAATTAGACTTTTTGTTTGGAGTCCGTCCAAAAATCCAATCAACAACCATTATTTCGGAATGAAAAGCTCTTTTTGATGGGTTTCCGTAAATCGGTATTCATGGGTGATTGATGTGCGCTACAAGAAGCTAAAATCATTATTTTTGCAACAAAAGAAATCAGGATATGCGCATAGTGGTTCAAAGGGTGTCGCGAGCATCGGTTGTTATCGATGGCCGTGTAAAATCGGAAATCGGCAAGGGAATGCTGGTTTTACTTGGTATTGAAGAGGCCGATAATGAGGAAGATGTGGAATGGCTGTGCTCTAAACTTTCAAGGTTGAGGATTTTTTCCGATGAAAACGAAGCCATGAATCTTGACATTAACCAAATCGAAGGTTCCTTTCTGGTGGTCAGTCAGTTTACCTTGCACGCCATGACCAAGAAAGGCAACCGGCCGAGTTTTATCCATGCCGCTCGTCCCGATACGGCTTTGCCCTTGTATCACCGCTTCTTGTCGCGGCTTGCCGACTTGTCGCAACGCGAAGTGTTGAGCGGGGAGTTTGGAGCCATGATGGATGTGGAATTGGTCAACGACGGGCCGGTGACGATTTTGATGGACTCAAAGCGGCGAGAGTGATTGCATCGCTGCTATGGCTTCTTTAATGGCATACAAGGGCAGGTTTTCCATCCAGCCTTGGTCGATATGATTTTGCATGGAAAACCGCAAAGCCTTTAATTCGAGATGGTCTTGCATGAAGGTTTTCAACGATTTGGACTGACGGTTGGTTTCGGCCTTCACTTCAACAGGGTACACTTTTTCCTTGATTTGCAGCGCAAAGTCGATTTCGATAGTGGAGCTATCCACGCTGTGGTAATAGATGGGGATGCCTGTGGTAACCAATTGCGTGTAGGCAAACAACTCGGTGAAAGCACCCTTGTATTCTTTGAAAATGTCGTTTCCAATCAACACGAGGGACGAAGGTGCATCAACCATAGCTCCCATCAAACCGATGTCCAAGAGAAACAGTTTGAAAGCGGAGAAATCCTCATAGAATTTAAGAGGCATTTTGATAGTGGTCACACGGTTTACCTTGTAAACTAAACCGGCGTCAATGAGCCATTGGATGGCCTCTTCAAATTGTGCGGCACGTGTCCCCTTCTTCAGTGCACCGTAAATGAACTTTCTGTTGTCTTTCGCTAATTGCGCTGGGATGCTGTCCCATACCATATTGATGCGTGGCACTTCGCGCAAGGGAGAGTGCTTCGAGAAATCATAACGGTAGGCCGATAGAATCCTTTTCTGAATCTTTCTCACTTCCTGAAGTCCGTGTCCTTCTGTATAAGCCAACACAGCTTCAGGCATCCCACCTACATAATAATACTGCCTTAGAAGATCGATGAAACTATCGCTCAGTGAATTGATGATGTCCCAGTCTTGTTGCTGCAAAGTCTTCAACAAAGAGGTTTTGCCCATGGCGGCGAGAAATTCTTCGTAAGTCATGGGAAAGAGCCGAATCATGTCCACTTTGCCCACGGGGAAAGAAGCATTGCCGTGAAGCGAGATACCCAACAGCGAACCGGCAACAACAATATGATACTGTGGCGTTTCCTCATAAAAATACTTCAGGGCTTCAAGGGCTGCTGGACATTCTTGTATTTCATCGAGGATGATTAGGGTTTTGTCAGCAATGATGTCAATTTCGGAATGTGCTGAAAGCAACTGGATTAGTTTTTCTGCGTTTCCACCCTCATTGAAAAACTGCCGCGCTTTTTCATCGCGATCGAGGCTGACATATACCGTTTGGGCATATTCCTTGCGCCCGAATTCCTTCAGGATGTAGGTCTTTCCTACTTGTCGTGCTCCATGAAGAATTAATGGTTTTCGGATGGTGCTTTGCTTCCAGTGTATTAAGTCTTGAATTACAGTTCTATACATAGCATTATTGCATTTTTATTGACGACTTTTCATTGCAAAATTACATTTTTTCTGACGACTTTTCAATGTAAAACTACATTTTTTCTGACGACTTCTGTGGAAATCGTATTCAATCTGCCATGTGGGCGAAGTGCTGAGCGGGGAGTTTGGAGCCATGATGGATGTGGAATTGGTCAACGACGGGCCGGTGACGATTATTATTGATACGAAAAACCGGGAATAATACGTTTGTTTTAGCATCGTATTATTATTATCTTATTGAGAAACAAACATATATAGAATATTTTACTATCTATTTTGTATATTACAAAAAAGATAGTGAATTGTCCCTCCGTTAAAAACTCCTCTGACCAATATTAAAAGAAATCCCTATTTTTGCAATTGATTATCGATTTGGCAATAATCGAAGTATATCATGACAATTAATTCTAAAATCTTCACCCATGGACAGTAAAAGACTGGATAGAATCAACAAATTGATGCTCAAAGAACTGAGTGATATTTTCCAGAAGGAGATACGGCCTTCCGTTCCGGGACTGATGATTACAGTGACCAAGGTCAATGTAACGTCGGATTTGTCGTATGCGCGGGTGTATCTGAGTGTTTTCGGCGTTTCCGACAAACGGAAGGTTGTTGAGGAAGTGAACGGCAACACCAAGGCTTTGCGTGGGAAGCTTGGCAACCGGATCCGTCATCAGATGCGCATTATCCCAGAGTTGCGATTTCTCGAAGACGACAGCCTCGATTATATCGAAAACATCAACAGCTTGTTGCATCCTGACAAATAGGCGACCAAGTTGAACGCTCCGTTTTTCATAGCGAAACGCTATCTGTTGGCAAAAAAAAGCCACAACCTCATCAATATCATCACATGGATTTCCATCGTGGGTATTAGCGTGGCCTCTTTTGCACTTATCGTGGTGCTGTCGGCTTTCAATGGCATAGAGGATGTGGTGGGTACCCTGAACAACCGTCTTGCACCCGACATACAGATTGCACCTGAAAGGGGAAAGACTTTGTCGCTGACGTCTTTTCCCGTTGATAAGCTGAAAGCTATAAAAGGCGTTGATTATGTGGTGCCTACGCTGACCGAAGACGCTTTGTTTCGCGCCAATGACAAACAGCACATCGGGAGGGTGAAAGGGGTAGGCGCCGATTATTGGAAGGTGCATGCGGTGCGCGAAACCCTCACCATGGAGGATGCAATCTGCCCATCGGATAGCAGCCTTTTTTTTGCTGTACCCGGATCGGGGGTGGCGTGGTATCTCGGCATTAATACCTATAGTCCCTATGCCTTGTTGCAGGTTTATGTCCCCAAACGGGGAAACACTTCTTCTTTTAATCTCGAAAATAGTTTCAATAGTGGTGCTTTGACGGTGCAAAGCGTATTTTCCACCAATCAGGAGACTGATGAGAAACTTGTACTTGTGCCGTTCCAATGGCTTTCCGATTTGCTCGAATACGATGGCGATAAGGCTACAAATGTGGAGCTGTTTGTAAATGAAAAGGCTGATGTGGGTGCGATAAAGCGGGAAGTAAAAGCTGTCGTAGGGACAGGTCTCACAGTCAAAGATCAACATGAGCAGCAGGAAACGCTTTACAAGATCATGCATTCCGAGAAATGGGCGGTGTATGCCATACTTACTTTTATTCTCATCCTTGCCACTTTCAATGTGATTGGCTCTCTCGCCATGCTGATGATTGATAAGCGTAAAGATGTGGATGTGCTGAATGCCTTGGGCTGCAACCGTCGTTTCATTCTCCGATTGTTTATGGATGAAGGGTTGCTGATCTCGGTTGCCGGCGGTGTTATCGGTCTTGTCCTCGGCGTGGCGGTGGTTTTGTTACAGCAAAGGTTCGGATTTGTAAAATTCGGACAGGGTGGCAATTATGTTGTCGATGCCTACCCTGTCCTGTTAAAACTCAGCGATGTTGTCATTCTATTGGCTACCATTCTTGTCGTAGGATGCACTTCTGCTTTTTTAACCGTCCGACAAGCCATGAGGCGCATGAATATCGTATCGCTACGCGCTTAATATTTTCCCGTCAGTTTAGAAGCTGTTTTGAATTCTTACAACAAAGTTATTATTGAATAATTTCGGATTTTTTTCCTTTGTTTTTGGTTGATTTGATGGTCTTTTTGGCTCATTTTGCCCATTGTCTCGCTCACATAGCCCGCTATGTCACGCTCCACAATGAACAAAATGTACTCAAAAATCCCTATCAACTCAATCCGAAACTATTCAAAACAGCTTCTTATTTCATTTCAGGAAGTCCGAGGTCTTTGAAAGTCCTTGCCGCTGGTGTTTTCGGCAATGGCTTGCGGTCTTTGATCTGTTCGAGTGCCACCTGGATGGCTTTTTCTAACTGCTGGTCTTCGCCCGCCTGTTCTTTAATCGGATCGTTGTCCAAAACAATATCGGGATCGACACCATGGTTTTCCACAATCCATTGTCCGGTTTTTGCATCGTAGTTGGTGAAGAAAGGAACGCGGACATCGGTGCCGTCCATATAGGGCAGCGAACCACTGATGCCGACAATGCCTCCCCAAGTCCGAGTGCCGATGACGGTTCCCACCTTGTTGGCCTTGAAGCTCCATGGGAACAAGTCACCGTCGGATGCAGAGTACTTGTTGACCAGCAGCACTTTGGGGCCGGTATGGGTACCTTCAGGGATGGTGCCATTCATGGTTGAGTGGCGGCTCATTGTCATTCTGTACACCGCGCGAAGCAGTCTTTCAAGAATCATGGGCGAAACGTTTCCGCCTCCGTTGGCGCGATCGTCGATGATTAATGCCTCCTTGTCGAGCTGTGGGTAATAGTAGCGTACAAATTCGTTGAGACCTTCCACTCCCATGTCAGGAATATAGATGTATCCTACTTTCCCTCCCGATTTCTCTTCCACGGTCTTGATGTTTTTTTGAATCCATTCGTAATGTGTGAGCGGGTGTTCGTCCTCGATGGGCTTGACAACTACTTTTCGTCCGCCTTCCGAAGCAGTGCTGTTGATGATGAGTTCAGTAAGTACATCCGCCTTGCCGATAAGCAGTTCATAAAGATTGCTCACGGTGTTGGTCGGAATGCCGTCGATGGCGGTGATATAGTCGCCTTCCAGTATGTTCATGCCAGGCTCGGTGAGGGGCGAACGAAGCTCTTTTCGATAGGGTGCACCTTGCATGATCCGGTCAATTCTATAGTATCCGCTCTTGTCGATGCTGATTTCGGCACCTAACAGTCCCATCTTGACGCGTGCGGGCTTGGGGTATTCGCCCGGGTTGACGTAGGCGTGTCCACTTGCCGGTTCCGCAATCATTTCGCCGATGACATAGTTCAGGTCGAGGCGCGTTTTGACATGGGGAAGTAAGGCAGCGTATTTTTCTTTGACCGCTTTCCAGTCGCGTCCATGCATGTTTTCAAGGTAATAGCCGTCGCGGAAAGCACGCCACACCTCGTTGAAAATCTGCGGCCATTCCTGTGCATAGTCGATGGTGGTAAACATGTTGCTGCGGTCGATGGCATCGCCTTTCCCGATTTTGGGAGATGGAAAATCCACAACGGAATACTCGCCTTTGCTTCTCAACAAGGCTTTCTTGTCGCCATTGCGGTAGTAGATGCTGCCTGAGGCATAGTCTTCTGTTTTTTTGGTTTCAAAATCAAATACTTTTGTGTCGCCTTTTGTTCCGAACCATAGCTTTTTGCCATCGCAGAAAAAGTTCCGTGCACCTCCTTGTATCGATAGTTTGATGGTGCGTTCCGCCAACCCGTCAGGATCGATTATGACATTGGTGATTTTCTTTTTGTCGGATTTCTTTTTATCAGTCTCTGACCCTTCCTTTTTATCCGCATTGTCCTTTCCTTTCTCGTTGACAGATTCTGAGTCTTTGGGCAGGAAAGGAGAGGGCGTTTCTTTTGCCAAAAGTGTCAAATAGACACCGCTCATGTCGCCATACGAGTAATTCCATTCAACATAGCTGTAATTTGGAGAGAGGTCGCGATCGGAGCTGAAAATCAGATATTTGCCATCGCTACTGAAGGATGGGGAATTGGAATTGTACCATTTTTCCGTGACAGGATATTCTTTTTTAGTCTCGATGTTATAAACGTAAACGATATTCATGTTGTTGGGGGCGGTTCTGGAATAGGCAATCCATTTGCTGTCGTGGGCATAGGTCACGTCCCAGATGGCTCCGGCTTCATTTTGCATGAGGATGGTTTTTTGTTTTGAAAAGGGATCCAACTCGACAATGCGGTTTTTGCGGTCGGTGTAGAGGATGTGTTTGCTGTCGGGACTCCACTGTATGTGCAGGATGTAGGAGTCGTTGTCCTCAGTGATTTGTTCAGTCGTTCCGGTTTCTATCGAGTAAAGATAGAATTCCGCTTCACCGGTTTGGTCGCCGACAAATGCAATGTATTTCCCGTCGGGACTCCAATCCACATTTTTATCATTGGAGCCGGGTGTGCGGGTGATGTTACGAGTGATGCCTTCACCGATGGGGATGTCGAACACCTCGCCGCGTGCCGATGCCGCCACACGCTTGCCATCGGGCGAAAGGCTGATGCTGCGGATGAGGTCGCCAACATTGCGCCGTTCGCTCCGTGCATAAATTTCGTCAGAAGCAAGGGTGATGTGAATCTGTTCAGACTGTTTGGTACGAGGGTCGAGCTTGTAAAGGAAACCGCCTTTTTCAAACACAATCAAGTGACCGTTGGTGGAGGGGAATTTCACGTCGTAGTCGTTGAAATCAGTGACTTTGGTCGTGGCTTTTGTCTTGGTGTTGTACACAAACAGGTTCATGGTCATGTCGCGGTCGGAAGCGAAATAGATCTCATCGCCCACCCATAATGGGAATATGTCTTGTGCGTCATTGTCAGTCACTTGTTTGACGGATTTTCCATCATAAATCCACACTTCATCGGCCATGCCGCCGCGGTAGTATTTCCAAGTGCGAAACTCGCGCATGACACGGTTGTAGGCAAGGCTTTTCCCATCGGGAGAATAGCAGCAAAAGCCGCCTTCGGGCAAAGGAATCTCTTCGGGCATGCCGCCTTCGGGTGAGATGGTCCAAAGGGTGCCAGTGAAGCCGTCGCCGGTTCTGTTTCTATAGATGATGCGTTTCCCATCAGGTGTCCAGCCCATCACAATGTTGTTTGGCCCCATGCGATCGCCCATGTCGTCGCGGGCATTTGTAGAGGTAAAGGTGAGCCGTTGCGGAGTACCGCCCTTGGCAGGGATGAGATACACCTCGCGGTTGCCATCGTATTCACCTGTGAAAGCGATGGTTTTACCATCTGGTGAATATTTTGCAAAAGCCTCGTAGCCAATGTGTGAGGTCAGCCGTTGGGCAGATCCTCCCGATAGAGGGGCGGTGTAAAGGTCGCCTGCATAGGAAAATACCACATCGCTGCCGTTTGTAGCTGGAAACCTAAGGAGACGGGCTTCGTCATTTTGGGCTGTGGCCATCATGCCCCAACCCACCAGAATCAGCGTGAGAAATCTTGTTTTCATGTTCATATTGGGATTGTTTAATAATAATATAATGATAATCAGGTGTTTGTATTCATTCGTCTTGCAGTTGTCCTGCTGATGAAAACCTATTGGTCAGTACAATAAAGTCTGCAACACTGAGGCGTTCGGGACGGAGGTCAAAGACGGCATCATCGGTATCGATGCCTTTGTCGATGATCAGCGTTTTCAGCGAATTGCGCAGTGTTTTACGCCGTTGATTGAATGCTTGTTTGACAATGGTTTTGAACAAAGCTTCATTGCAGTCAAGTGATTGCCGACTGTTACGCCGCAGCCGGATTACGGCCGACATCACCTTGGGCGGAGGGGCAAAGGCCCCCGACCCGACAGGAAACAAGTATTCAATGTCGTACCATGCCTGAAGCAGTACGGATAAAATGCCATAAGTTTTGCTGCCGGGTTTCCCGGCGATGCGGTCTGCCACTTCCTTTTGTATCATGCACACAACCTCAGGTATTAGATTGCGGTGTTCCAATATCTTGAAAAAGATTTGAGAAGAAATGTTGTAGGGGAAGTTTCCGATGATGCGAAAAGGTGCTTCAAACACCTTGCCAAGGTTCATCCTTAGAAAATCATCTTGCAGCAGCCTGCCTTCAAGCTGAGGAAACTGCTTGTGAAGGTAATCGATGGACTCATGGTCGATTTCGACAGCCGTAAGATTAATTTCAGGTCGTTGAAGCAAGTACTGGGTGAGTACTCCCATGCCCGGTCCCACTTCGAGGACGGGAATGGGTGTGGCGGTTGTTTCACTGTGGCAAACCAATGCATCCACAATGGCTTTTGCAATGTTTTGGTCGGTCAAGAAATGTTGTCCAAGGCTTTTTTTGGGTCTAACGGATGGCATCTTTTGTGATATTAGTTGTTGTTTCCACGGTCATGTAATGGATCAATGCAAAGGTTGGAAGACTTTTCATATTCTTCTATCAGAGAATATTGATAAACTCACATCTCGTGTTTTAAATAATCATTGTCATTTTTTCGTAAAGTGTTGGGAGACAGTTTTGACGCATGCGGAATTTAGTTCCGTGATTATGCCCTGTTCTTGCATCAAAATCAACAAGGATATTTCCTCTTTCAATTTGGTTTAAAAAACCATCAAAGTTGAATTTTTGCAACATCATTATTTTGGAATAATGGTAAAATTCTTGTTCCCCTTCTCTTTTAACTTCGGCTTGTACATAGAAGCAATTTAATAGTTTGGTGCCGGCTTTGTGTTCTAAGTCGTCAAACCCCCAATATGGCTGTGGGTTTAATTCCTTCAATCCAGTACGTTGCTCGACCGATTTTAACCATTCACTATGCTTTGAAGATACCATTTTATAATCAAAAGAAATGAGAATCTTCCTTTCGTTTCTGTCGATTTTCACCATGAATCCGCGGTCACTTGGCGAATTTCCATGAATTGTTTGTCGGAAACTCATTTCTGTTTCTGGATAACGAGATCCGGCTTCTTGATGTGTCCAGCCATGTTGAGTTAAAAAAACTTGAGGAACAAAATGTATGGCTCTCGGAGATGGTTCAATATGAAATAAAGTTGTAAGAGATTTTGAATTAATACGTTGTGATTTCAGCTCCCACTCCGCAGCATTTGGGATGGGTAGATTGTTTTCTTTAATGCCCAATAAATCTTCAAGTGTATTGCCAATGCCACCATTATTTCCGTGACGAACATTTGGAATCCATCCTTTTTTTGCTATTGCTTTTAACTCATTTATTAACAGTTCTTTTGTGTATATTTTCATCATATTTATTCATTAAAAAGTAGCAGGGGATGTAACCTTGATAACTCACTTTGTGATTTGTTTTTCTCAATTCTATTTTCTGCCATTTTACAATAATCTGGAGAGATATCAAAGCCTATATAATTGCGATTTAAGCCCATAGCCACTACAGCAGTTGTTCCGCTCCCCATAAAAGGATCAAGGATAACTTGTGCTTTTGTCGATGAAATAATCCTATCGATGAGAGCAACAGGAAATGGTGCAGGATGTTCATTTTTCATTTCTTGGGTAAATTCCCATACATCGCCGTATGCGTTGGCTTTAGAAACAAGTTTAAAGTCGGGTTTGGGTATGAGGTAAATTACTTCGTATGTGGGTAAAAAATAGCCCGGATTAAAGTTTATCCCCCCTTTTCTTCGCCAGATAATGATTTGCCGAACTGGTAAATCTCGGATGATATCCAGCCTGTTTTGCATTAATCCATTTTGAACACGCCATTTATGGTTGTAAAAGATAGCCCCGTCCTTTTTAAGTAGTCGAAACATTTCTTTAAGACAGTTATATTGCCATTCGGCATATTGGTCATGAGGCATGTTATCATTATAATTACTGTAGCCATTTTGAAGAGCAGCACCTGCCCATTTTCCGCTTGTAGTGCAAGCCTTCATTCCATTGCCCGTTGAGTTTTTTAAATTGTATGGCGGCGAGGTTACGACTAAATCCACACATTCGTCGGGCATTTGTCGCATTATTGTCAGACTGTCTCCACAAATAATTTTATTGATATATTCTTCGTAGAATGTCATTTTTGTACTTTTAATACCAGTGCAAAGATAGTATTTTTTATACGTGTTTCAAAACCTATATCATCTTTTGGTATGATGAGACCAAGGAACTCAATGCAATATTTTCAAACGTAGAGTTCTATCGTTGCAGTTTCCTGTAGTTTTTTCGGGCTTCGGCGGCATAAATACTTGTGGGCCAGCTGTCGATAAGCTGTTCATAGTATCGCATGGCTTGATCTTGGTTTCCCAAGGTTTGGTTGATGCTGGCCGCTTTCATAAGAGCATCGTCAGCCATGTAGCTATCGGGATAGCGGCTGAAGATAATGGTATAGAGGCTGTCGGCGGCATCATATCGCTGCTGGTGTTCACTGATATTGGCTTGACGGAAAAGGGCGTGGGGAATACTCACCATATTGCCGTTTGCAATGATGGAATCGAGTATTGCGGCGGCTTTGCTATCTTTACGCTGATAGAGGTGGTAGTCGGCACGTGCCAAACGTCGTAGTTCGGTTCCTGTTGTGTCGGCTTCGAGGTTGTCCTTGATGATCAGTGACAAGGTCATGGCATCGTTGGCAATGAGTTTTGAAGTGGCGGCTTTCAGGATGTGTAGCTGGCTTTCCGCCCATGAAAATTCGCCGATGAAATAACGAAGCTGGGCATTCTTGAAACGCGCCTCGTGTCCAAGTGGCTCTTCTTTCATGCTTTTGTCAACCTGGCTGTAGAGCAATGTGGCATCCCATACCTTATCCTGATAGAGTAAGATGTCTGCCAATTTGAGCTTCAACTGCGATTGTTCTGTTTTTGATTTGGATTGTTCAAGCAATGCGCTGAGTATGGATATGGCTTCATCGGGTCGGTCGAGGTGAAAGGCGAGGAGTTCGGCCTGAATCAATCCCAACTTGTTGGCATTACTGCCGGTAACGGACCCCATGGCTTTCGTGATGCGTGCCGACAGGTTTTCGTAGGGCTTCGCCGAAAGCGTATTCCCGGCTTTGGTTTGCAGGTATTCCGCTTCGATACGCCCTGTGACAGCTTCCCCGTAAAGCGGGTTGCCATTGCCTTTGTTTTCCACATATTCGAAACCTTCTTTTGCTACATCGAATTGCATGTTATTCAAACAGATGTTGGATAGGCTGAGAATCCTTGAATCTTGGTCGCCGTTGCGTCGGTCAATGCTGATGCTTTGTGCAAGGGCAATGTCGTAGTCTTCTTCCTGAAGGGCGAACCAAACCAAAAGCTGTGCAAACAAAGTGTTGTCGGGATCGTCTTGTGCTTTTTTGAGCAGGGCGATGCGCAACTCGTCCGCAATGCTGTGGTTGACATCATAGTACAGCATGGTCTGCAAGCGGTTCTTCGTGGCATCAAACAGATTGGGATTGGCTTCCATGTCGAGGAAAAGAAACTCAAAGGCTTTCGGGTAATCGGCCATGGTGCGATAAATGACGGCACGTTCGGCAAAGAACGGATAATGTTCGGTGTTGTTATTGGCTCCTTTTTCTAAGATGGCGAGGGCTTGGCTAAACATCGACCTTGCCACAAAAGCGTTATGGGCTGCGATGATTTGGTTGCGTTGGTCGGGAAGCTGGCTCAAAAGCGAATGGAAAGCTTTTTCGGCCTTTTTGTCTTTTCCTCCCATTGCATAGACAAAAATCAAATCGGCCTTTTCTTTCCATCGGTTCGGATGCGCATCAACGAAGCCGGAAAGTGCTTTTTCAGCTTCGCCGTATGCTTTGAGTTGGATCAGACAGTCCACATAGATGCCGAAATAATGCAGTTGTCTGTATTTGTCGTACAAGCTACGATAGGCATCTCGCGCTTTATCGTATTCCTTGTTTTTCAGAAAATTGCCGGCAATCTGTTCGTCAAGCGAGCGCTGTTCGTTGTTTTGCTGGCGTTTCTTTGCATTCGAGAGGTTGATTTGCGCGAATGAGCAACCGGCAACGGCAAACAGCAGCAAGAGGCACAGAAATCGGCGTTTCATGGCTCATGCTGATTATTGAGGTTCCAGCATCGCCTTTTTTCTGTTGGCGATTTCGATTTGCTGTTCGTTCAGGCGTTCCTGAAAATAGATTACGCGGTGGTGTGTTGTATCGGCCGCTTTGGTTTCGTCATCTATATAAATCTGGACAAGGGAGTCGGTGAGCATGCTATCTTTGATGTCAAGGGCAAGATTGTCGAGCTGATGGCGCGAGTAGCTGATGCTGCGTTTCATGACAGGGACAACCTCCTTAAACTGTACGATATACGAGTTGCAGAGCCGCAGGGCCTCAAAATGAGCTTCTACCGAATCGCTACTCAAAAAAGCAAGCATGGAATCGCAGAAAAGAAAGTCGCGTTCAAGCGGTGGAAGCACCTCTTTTTCAAGCAGATCAATACTGATGGAATCCTTGTCGAGTTGCTCGTGAAGCTCGGCAATTTGTTTCATCGGACCTTGAATGCTATTGTGTCGGCAAGCGGAGAAAGCAAGCGACAGGCTGATGAACAGACCTAAAACGAACGGTGATTTACTTGATAATATCAAATCCTGTATAGTTTTGAAGTGCTTTGGGAATGTATATGCCTTCCGGTGTCTGATGGTTTTCTAGCAGTGCCGCGACAATGCGGGGCAGGGCCAAGGCACTGCCATTTAGGGTATGGACGAGTTGCATGTTGCCATTCTTGTCCTTGAAGCGAAGTTTCAGACGATTGGATTGGAAGGTTTCGAAGTTCGAGACCGAGCTGACTTCCAGCCAAAGTTTCTGGGCTGCTGACCAGACCTCGAAATCATAGGTCATGGCGGAGATGAAACTCATGTCGCCGCCGCAGAGACGCAAAACACGGAACGGTAGTTCAAGTTTACGGAGCAATCCGGCAACATGGCTTTTCATGGCTTCTAAACGTTCGTATGAATTTTCAGGATTGGCGATTTCCACCAATTCCACCTTGTCAAATTGATGCAGACGGTTCAGTCCGCGCACATTCTTGCCGTATGAACCTGCTTCTCGGCGGAAACAGCTTGAATAGCCAGCCGTCTTGATGGGAAAGTCCGTTTCTTTGACAATGGTATCGCGAAACATGTTGGTCAAAGGCACCTCGGCAGTGGGGATGAGGTAGAATCCGTCGAGGGGAACGGCATACATCTGTGCTTCTTTATCGGGAAGCTGTCCGGTGGCATAAGCCGAAGCCTCGTTGACCATCAAAGGAGGTTGCACCTCATTATAGCCGTCAGCCGCAGCTTCATCAAGGAAGAAATTGATGAGTGCCCGTTGCAATTTGGCTCCTTTGCCTTTGTAGAACGGGAATCCGGCACCGGTCACCTTGTTGCCAAGGTCAAAATCGGCAAGGTCGTATTTGGTGAGCAGCTCCCAGTGCGGTAGTGCGCTCTTCGGCATCTCGTGGATGTCGCCTTCCTGATGCACGTTCAGGTTGTCGGCGGCAGAGGTGCCTCGCGGTACCAAAAGGTTTGGAGTATTGGGAATCTCGACAAGTTTTGTCTGGATTTCATTTTTGATGGATTCCAGTCGGTCGGATAGTGTCTTGACGGTTTCCTTGAGCACATTGTTCGTTTCTTTCAACGTGTTGGCCTCCGAAGCCTTGCCCTGCTTGTACATCTCGCCGATGGTGCGGGCGTTGCTGTTGATGGTGGCCAGCGTTTCATCGTTTTCCAACTGCGTGGCACGACGCTCGTCGTCAAGGCGTAGAATCTCGTCGATTAATTCCGTTTTTGTGAAGTTCTTGATAGAAAGGCGTTCGATCACCTCTTCCTTGTGTTCTCTGATGTATGATACTACTAACATCGTTCTGAAAAATTTGTGCAAAGATAGCTTTTTTTACGCTTTTGTACGGAAAAAACAGATTTTTTCGCGTTTTGCAACAGGGATGTGGCGAATGCTTTGCTACAAACAAAAAAACCGACTACCGGGGAGATAGTCGGAACAAAAATATGTAATGTAATGAATAAAATTCAATTGACGATTTCGCCTTCAACGGGAAGGATGGAAACGAATGACTTGTTGTCTTTCTTCTTTACAAATTCCACGATGCCATCACACTTTGCATAAAGCGTGTGGTCTTTCCCCATTCCGACGTTTTTGCCAGGATAGTGTTTCGTGCCGCGTTGACGCACGATGATGTTGCCGGCTATTGCAGCCTGACCACCGAAAAGTTTAACTCCAAGTCGTTTACTGGCTGACTCACGGCCGTTCTCGGAACTACCAACTCCTTTTTTGTGTGCCATATCTTATTCTTTTTTCGGGTTTTTACTCTGTAATACTGTCAATGAGAACCTTGCTCAGGTACTGACGGTGACCGTTCAAGGTCTGGTATCCTTTTCTTCTCTTCTTCTTGAAGACGATGACTTTTTTGCCTTTGCAGTGCTCTTTAATAGTGGCTTTGACATTTGCACCGGCAACGGTCGGAGTACCCACCTTGGTATTGCCGCCATTCTCAATCAATAAGACTTTGTCGAAAGAGATCTTGCTGCCTTCTTCGCCTTCTAATCTGTTGACAAACAACTCCTGACCTTGCATCACTTTGAATTGCTGTCCTGCTATTTCTACTATTGCGTACATACTTCGATACCTTATTATGTTGTAGATTAATTGTTCTTTCCGTTTTTTTCGGACTGCAAAAATACAACTTTTTTCTATATCACAAGCCTTTGCCTGACTTTTTGTGGATTATTTTTTTTATGATGGCTTCAACCCTCTCTCTAAATGGTGCTTAGGACTGCATTTGTGTCTTGTTACATATAACCGTTGTTGTGCAATTTATTTATGTGAAAATGGTTTGTCATCGACTTTTCCGCATGGAGGACCTTTTCTGGCCCCAATTTCCTCAAAGTCAATAGGGCTTTCTTTCTTCTGTTTTCACTGAAACAAAAACCAATCTGATTCAATGGTTGTCGAAAATTGCTTATTTTTGCGCGTTTTAATTGGAAACCGCATCGTAAATGGAAAGACAGGAGCAAAAGGCACTGGTTGAGGGTTTGCAGGCAGGCGACCGCGATGCTTTCAACAGCATTTTCAGAGCCTATTATGATTCCTTGGTGAATCATTGCGTTCGGTTTGTGGTTGATGCCGATGCGGCAAGTGATATTGTACAATCGTTCTTTGTGAAGCTTTGGATGATGCGAGATCGTTTGGATATCAGGCAGTCACTTGACTCATACTGTTTTCGGGCAGTGCGAAACATGTCGATCACCTATATTAATAAAGAACGCGTTCGTCCGGAAACGAGCGGACAAGTGCTGGATGAAGAACCCGATGCGGCGGATCCGTCCTCCAATCTTTATGTCGATGATCTTGAAGCGGCTTATCAACGCATCATAGCAGAGATGCCTGAAAAAAGACGGCAGGTCTTTATGATGAGTCGTTTTGACGGTCTCCGAAATGCGGAAATCGGTACACGGCTCGACTTGTCGGTGAAAACCGTCGAAGCGCATGTTACTGCGGCGTTGAAACAACTTCGTGAAGGTTTGAAAGCGTATTTGTAACCGTTTTTTATGCCGAAGTGAACGAGAAATGAAAAAAATCTGTCGGGACTAAGGGTAAAGCAGCGGTTTTAAGTCATACTAATACAAAAGCAGATAATAGTCAGATGAATATGACAACTGGAAAATATGATGAACTGATAATGAGCTTCTTACGGGGCGATTGCTCCGAAGAGGAGGCTCGTTTTATTTCAGTGTCAGTAGCGGAATCATCTGATAATCAGGCATATTTTGATGCCATTAAACGTGTGTGGGAATTGACAGACTTCCCGCAACTCAAGGTTGATGTTGAAGCAGCCTTACAGCTTGTCAATGAACAGATTGACAGTATGGAACAAAATGTCAGTCAGCCAATTCGGGTGTCGTGGTTCAGACGCAATGTGAAGCGTGTCTCGGCTGTTGCAGCCGTGTTGGTGATGGCGGTTACAGTGGGCCTTCTTTTGCGCAAACCTGCCGCTCCACCCATGCTGTCGCTGTCCTCCTCCGATTGGAAATCGGATCAGCCTTTTGTGCTGCCCGACGGATCTTCTGTGATGTTTGAAGGAGACTCGAAAGTCACTTATCCGGAAACTTTTGACGGCGAGTCACGTGCAATTGCTTTTGATGGAGTCGCAGTGTTCGACATCATAAAGAATCCTGCGAAGCCGTTCGTCATCCAATGCGGAAGTATGGATGTGGAGGTGCTAGGTACCCGTTTCCGTCTTGATGCGACAAAAGGCAATGACAAATATGTGCTTGACTTGTTCGAAGGTCATGTGGTGATGACGGCAAACAACACTGGAAAATCTTCGGATATGATACGGGTGATGCCCGGTGAAAGAGGTGTGTGTTTCGTCAATACCAACGGATTGAAACGCTATACGGCTTTGGACCTGATGAAGGAGAAAGCGTTGAACGACCATGTCCTCGATTTCAACGATGCCGATTTGAAAACCATTGTCAATTCAATAGCGTTCATCTATGACATTCAAATCGACTTGGCAGAGAGATGCCAGGATTATCGCCTCACAGCCCGCTTTTCCGACGAAACCGTACAGCATGTGCTTGAAACCATAGCTGCCGTGTACAATTTGGAACTTGTGGCCTTGGATTCCACACATTTCGCCATCCGATAACGATTTCTCCGATTTTTATTCTACAAGATGTTTTTTTTGCTTGTAAATTAGCATTCGCTTTGCTATTTCTTCGTATATTAGCAGCCTAAATGCTTACAAAAGGCACAATATGAAGGCCAATAACAAGAAAGAAACAAATGATAATCAGAATAATATCTTTGCAGTAGTTGCAACACGCTTTGTTTTGTGCGGCATTTTGCTGCTTTGTATCCCTGTGCTTCTTTTGTCACAAACTGAAGAAAGAATTTCTTTTTCGGTGCGCGATTGTTCGCTGGATATTGTTATGGAGAAACTGTTTAAGGAGCATCAAGTGAATGTGGCATTCAGCAAATCAGAGCTTTCTGAAACTAATGTCATGAACTATTCTGCCAGTAACAAGCTTGTAAGCCAAGTGATTGCGGATTTGCTGAAAGGATCTGGATTTGTGTATAAAAAAATTGGCAGCCAATATGTGATAATAAAAGGGGAAAGCCAACCAGTTCCGCCTCGTGTTGAACGCGAAAAGGAGGAGACTGTGACACAACCTGATACCATCGTGGTTGTCGATACCATCTATCAGATTCAGAAAGTGCTTCAGCATGATACCATTGTGAAATATGAAACGGTATTAAAGCACGACACCATGTATATCGTCAAGCGTTTCTGGAATCAGAACAGACGCTTCAAGGCGAATGGTTGGTTTCTCGCGCTTTCAGCAGCGGGTGGGAACGGCTATTTTACGACGAAATCAAGTGCCCCTGCCTACCGCGAGCTATACGAGTTGCATGATAGCGCAGTCAATTTGAAACCATTTTCAAACCTTGAATTGTCTGCTGGTGGCGGACATCGGCAAGGACGGTTTACTTTTGGTGCTTCTCTATCTTACCGCTCACAACGTTATCGTTTTATGCTCGACAGAGAGATACGCCATGGCGGATATTTTCTGAATGACACCACCGAGGTGTTTTATGTGGTGAATGGTGCCTCTTTTGATACCGTATTCTATTATGTGATTGACTCGACTTATCAGCCCGAAGAACGTATTTTATATGAGTATCGCGATATGAATCGAATGCAGTATATGGGACTGAATGTTTATATGGCTTTCGATGTCATAGAAAAGACATATTGGCGTATGTATGTGAAAGCGGGTGTTTCTGCTGAGTTTCTATTGTCGGCATCGGGGAGCGTGTTTGCTACCGAAGCACCTTTCCATGTCCGAACCCTGAACCGTGAAATGGCGTTGTTTAAAGCATCGTCTTTTGTCGGAATAGGAGCGGGAATCAAGATTTACAAGCGGTTTGAGGTCCTTCCCGAGGTGAGCCTGCATTATTATTTCGGTTCCTTATACCGACATAAATATCCTGTCGATTTGCGACAGTTTCTTTGGAATGCACGAGTGGGTTTGAACTATTACTTTTAGGCTATGAAAGCATTCCGACATATATGGCTCCTGTTTTTTTTGCTGTTGGGAGGAAATACGACCGCTTTTTGCCAGCATTATGTCAGTTTTGGCGGCACCTTTTCCCAGGACACAAGGATGCGAAAACTCGGTGCGGATTCTGTTTACCTTGTGACGCAATCCATCGGGGTGCCCGCCGGTATCACCTTGACCATAGATCCCGGTGTGGTGGCGTATTTTATGCAAGATGCGGCACTGAATGTCAATGGCGGCAATTTGTGGGTAAACGGTACTGTAGCTGATTCGGTTAAATTGTTGTGCTACGAACTTTCTCGCAACTGGCCGGGTATGCATCTTAAAAACATTGCCGACACTTGTCATGTAAGCATCCGTTGCACGGCTTTTCGAGGGGCGGTTTCGGCCATCAGCCTTTCAAATGCACGTAATGTTAACGTGAAACGGTGTGAGTTTTACAATTACTATGGTGGAAATGGAGTCCTGCTTACCGATTGTAGCAACTGCACCATCGACAGTTGTTTTTTCTACCAATGTGTCTCCGGAATAGAACTGTTGTCAGTTTCGGCTAATAGTGTTGGCAACTGTTTCATTAACAATATTTTCGACCGTGGACAAATCAATTTGAAAGTCTCGAATAACCGCCCCGGATACTATTGTTACGGTAATTATGTAAGGCGGAATTGCTTTCAGGGAGCTTCCACGGCTCTGTATTTTGAGGCGTATGGAACGCTGTCATTTCGAAACAGGAAAAATTTCATACAGCATAATATCATTACATCGGATTTGCCGGATGAAAATGCAGGTTACTTGTCGTTTGGCTTGAAAACTTCAATGGATTCGCTCGTGTTGCAAAACAATATTTTTTGGAACAACGATGAGGCAATTCGTATGTTAAGGCCGTGTGATTTGTTTGTAGATAGGAACACGTTTTATGATAATGCTAGTGTCCTTTCAAATGCACAGAGTCAATGTGCCATTCGGTTCACCAATAATGTTTTCAGCAAAACCAAGGACGAAATAGCTGAGATACCTTCCGATCTTGTTTCTTTTAGACATAACAACTTTTTGAGTTATGGTGTCAAGAATATCTTGCTGAAAAACAACTGCGCCGCCGCCATCGATGTGCGTGAGAATTTCTGGCAGGTGATGTCGGCGGATTCCATTGAGATGTTGCTGATAGATGACAACGATAATCCGCAGTTGGGGCCTGTTGTTTTTGATGATTTTTTGGATGAATGCGATACGGTGGCACCTGTTTCTCCCCCACATGATGTAAAGATACAGCGGATCAAAGGGGAATGGAGGATTTCGTGGGATCGGAATCCAGAATCCGATGTTGACCATTATGCATTGTATTATGGCAGATTCACAAACTATCGTTTTGAACATCATATTGACATGATTCAGGGAAATTCGATAGCTTTTGATCCTGCTTATGAAACGATTGCCGTGGCGGCATTCGATGGTGCCCATCATCCTGACGAATATGCTTTGAAAGGGAAGAGCGCTTTTGCATTTGCCGCATACTATCCTTATGCGGGAGCTGACAGTTCGTTGTGTGTCGGTGCAGGGGAACTTCACCTGAAAGATGCAAGCATTCCCTACGAATACGATTCGTTCTATTGGAGCACAAGCGGCACGGGGAGATTTTCAGATACCGCGGTGTTGCAGCCTTACTACTTTCCTTCCGAAGCCGATTTTGAAAGCACTTCTGTCGAGTTGACGCTTAATGTGGTGTCTGGCGGGATAACGAAGTCTTCTTCTTTGCATCTCGACATGAAAGCCATTCCTGAAATATTTGCTGGAAACGACTATTATTCTGGAATACATGGACCGATTGTGCTGGATGAAGCCACTGCGTTTTTCTATGATTCTATTTATTGGCAAAGTCTTGGCGATGGCAGTTTTTCCGATGCTACAGCGATCAATCCGGAATACCATCTCGGCGAACGTGACTTGGAATCCCGGTCTGTCACCTTGGTGCTTAAGGCTTTTTCTCTTTGTGGCGAGGTGTCCGATACGGTTACATACGCTTTGTTTGAAGGTTATTCCATGGAGGGATGTGTTTGGCTCGGTGAGGTGAAGGCTCCGGGTGCTGTTGTCGTGGCTGTGTCTTTAGAGGAGTCCGATTTGCCTTTTATCAGTGGATATTACCGAACTGTTTCCGAAGCGGACGGCAAGTTTCACTTTGACAATCTGATTGCCGGAACATACGTCCTGTATGCCTTTGCCGATACGATTGAGCATCGTTCGGGAACATCCTATTACCTCAATGCGCGGCAGTGGCAGGAAGCCGTTCGGGTTCCTCTCAATGGCAATGCCTACGATATTGATGTCAGACTTCCTGAGCTTGCTCCCGACTTTCCTCATGGCCTAGGAAGTATTACCGGGACTTTCGACCTTCCCGATGGCACATTTAAGGCTTCAGGGTTCTTCTGCCGTTCATGGTTTGATGGCGGCGACAGCTTGGAGTATTGCAACGGAGGACTTTCCAATGTGGGTGTTTCGTTGATGAATGTCGGCAAAGATCGGTTGCTTGGCTTTTCACTTACCGATGCAGAAGGACGTTTCGGGTTTGCAGGTTTGCCATACGGAACATACATCTTGATGGCCGATCTGCCGCGATATGGTCTTGGTGTTTCTCAAACCATCACGTTGACACCCGGTATGGAACGGATTGATAATGTATCTCTTGCGTTGGGAAGGGATGGGGAAATCGTTGTCCGAGGCATTCCACAATCTATAAAGGCGCAATTGGATTTTGGCGTTGCACCGAATCCGGCACATGACAAGTTGTATTTATTGGGTTTGTATATGGAGGCATGTAGCATTCGGGTGTTGAATAGTGAAGGTGTTGAAGTGCTGTCGCAATATGAAAGCCAAGTGTCAGGTTGTGTGATGATTAACACGACTTCTTTACCCAAGGGCTTGTATGTCATTGTCGTGGAAGGTGGTGGTGATTGTCAAACCGCCAAGTTTATTAAGGAATAGATACCTTTGTTTTGCATGATGTTGTCCAAACCAATAGAACAATGAAAAAGACCTTCATATTATTCATCTGCATATTGCTGTCTTTCACAGCCTTGGCTGGCAATGGCGGACGTGTTACGGGCAGTATTACGGGTCATGTTTTTGATCAGGATGGGATAAGCCCTATTTCTGGGGCTGTCGTGTGGTTGAAGACCATCGGATCTAACGGTGACACGGTGGAATACCAGATGGTAACGGATTCTTCTGGTTTTTTTGTCGGAACATGGCAAGCGGCAAGTTATCAAGCAGGAGCGATGGCCATAGGTTATGCCGACACCACTTTGCCTGATTTATTGGTGATTCCCGAAAGCGACACGCTGCATAATGTATCCATAATCATGCACGAAGCATACGATCCGTTGAACTATGTGATGGCAGAAGAACTGAATGAAGATATGGTCAAGGTGAGCTGGGGGAAAGGAGAGCCTTTGCTTTTAGAAGATTTTGAGCTTGGTAACTTCTCAAAGTTCGATTGGGATAATAGCGTTTCTGATTTTCCATGGGAAATCACGACTGCCTCACCGCATCAAGGCCAATACTGCATGAAATCGACCAATGAAGGACAAGGAGCTAGCACATCGGCCATACAGGTTGAAATGACGGTGCCGAAAGATGGCAAAATGAGTTTTTTCGGAAAGGCCTCCTGCGAACAGACTTGGGATGTCGGATCGTTTTTCATTGATGGTGTCAAGATGTGTGAGTTTTCGGGGATTCACGGATGGCAGGATCGCGTTTTCGATATTTCGCAAGGCGAACATCTTTTCCGATGGCAGTTTGAAAAAGATGTCTCCACCGATGCCGGCGATGATTGTTTTTACGTGGACGACATCCGATTTTATTACAAGCAACCTCCGTTCTCGGGTGAGGAGTGGTTTTCATATAGCAATGACTTGTACAATACCAATGTGACTTGTTCTGAAGACCATTCCCACTGGGGAAGCCTCTGGCCTTCCGATAAGTTGACCCGTTATGCCGGTGCA
The DNA here is from genome assembly GCA_029983675.1 of Bacteroidales bacterium. GTDB lineage: Bacteria > Bacteroidota > Bacteroidia > Bacteroidales > F082 > Limimorpha. Next base: position 46,686 of record JASBYY010000017.1, read on the forward strand.
TCGCTCACCAAGGTGTCGTTGTTCTCCGATTCCACAGGACATGCAGGAGGAAAGTACACGGTGGGGTTCTATGTCGGGGGTGACAGCTATCCGCTTACCTTGCTGGCAGAACAAGATGCGACACTCCCTGATTCGCTTGACGGATATGCTATTTTCGATTTAACAACACCCATCGAAATTGATGACACCCAGAACCTTTGGATTATTTGGTCTGCTGAACGGCCAACCTATCAGGCAACGACTTGTACAGAGCCTGATTCTGAACGAAATGGCACATGGTGGGGCAATGGCACGGCTTGGTCGCAATCGGGGCACGGTGCTTGGATGACGGCTGCTTATGTTATCGATACGACGGGGCGTCTGCAACAAATGACGGAATGCGCAACGGAACGTAAATTGCGCTATTTCAATATTTTGAGGACCCGTTTGGGAGACGATACGCTAATGATCGCCTCGCATATCCTTGATTCGGCTTATATGGATATGAGCTGGAAACATTTGCCGTGGGGAACATATCAATGGGGCGTTAGTTGCACTTACGAGGGTAATCGCGGCGAATCTCCCGTTGTGTGGTCAAATGGTGTAAAAAAAGACCTGACGACGACAGCCGAGTTTTATGTGACAACAAATACAGCCGCACCTCCTACCGGAGCCGAAATCATTTTGACAAGAGCGGATAGTACGGCTTATGAGTATCGGGCCACAGTGGATGCCACAGGACATTGTGTTTTTGAAGCGGTGCTGCGTGCCCATTATGATCTGACAATCACCCTCAATGGCTATTTGCCGTATCAGAATGATACAGTGGTTCCCATTCTTGAGCCATCTGTGTTTCACTGTGAGCTTATGGAACAGATTCAAGCTCCCGAAGCACTTTATGTATCACATACTGGCTGGGCGACGTGGATCATGCCGGTCGATAAGGAACGCCCTGTTGTAGGCTATGAGATTATGCTTGACAGCATGTCGGTTGGTACTGTCACGAATACAAATTTCCAATTCGATGTGGACGGTCTGTGCGATAGCGTGGAACATGTCGCTTCTGTCCGTGCCCAGTTCGTTACCGGAGTGAGTGAATGGATACACCATGCTTGGACTTACAGATCATGTGACCATTTTCCTGGTACCCAGAGTGGTGTTACTGCCACATTGACCAATAATAATGTTGAAGTGGCTTGGGTATATCCCGATACGAATGTAGTGGGGGCGGTAGTGTTCCGTGATGGTAATCTGCTGGGATTTACGGGCAATAGCGTTTTTGTCGATGCCAACCCTCCTTTTGCCAATCAGCAGGCCGATTATTGTGTGCGCATCATTCGCAATGGACCGTATGACGGTACTTACTATGCCATGTCGTGTGCGGAATGCGTGCATATCGACATGCCCATGTTGTGTGATCCGCCGGAGTTGCTGCGAGGATCGGTGCAATGGCTGAACGAAATGGAACACGGTGCATTGATTTCGTGGGGGCCGAAGCCTAATCCTGTCAATGATTGGCTGCACTATGACGACAATGCCTATCTCGGCTGTTTGGGGTTTCAAGGAACGCTATATTGGGGCATCCGCTTCGATAAGGAGGATTTGGCGGATTATATGGGTTGTGCCTTGACCCAAGTCGCTATTTATGATGTCCGTGCAATAGAATATACGGTCTCCATTTACCAAGGGGGTGAAACGGCACCGGAGACCCCGTTGCATTTCCAGTCGTTTTCGTTGATCGAAACCTATTCATGGCACGAGGAGGTGTTGTCAAATGTGATTCCCATCGATACGACACAACCTTTGTGGATTGTGTTTTCGCAAATCGGATACCGTGATCCGGCTCCCGCCTGTGCCAATACGGGAAATCCCGATGGACGCTGGGTGTCAATGGACGGCATCGACTGGTTCGATCTCGGCAGCAATACGTGGATGATCCGTTGTTTCGTGACCAATATGCTCAATGGGAACAGGTCGGTGTTGGATGTTCAAGAACCCGCCTACAATATGCAGCATTTCAACCTCTATCGATCGACCGACAATGTGAATTATCAGCAGATTGCCACTATCGATACGGTTCACGGACAGGAATACTACACGTATTTCGACAATTATGTGGATGAGCCGGAACTTGAGTTGTATTACAGACTGACAGCCTACTACGTGGATGCATACGGGAATGAATGCGAGTCGTTTCCTGCGGCTTCGGAGCTTCATCCCGATCAGCATTATGTTCACGTTGCCAACCCGTGGTCGGTGGGTGAAAAAGAGAAAGAGGTGCGTATCTATCCCGTCCCGACCCGTGATGAATTGTACATCCGTGTTGACGGCATCCGTGGAGTGACCCTGTTTGATGCTATGGGACAGGCGGTTATCGATCAGTCTCTTGTCAGTGATGAGACGGTGTTGAACCTTTCCCACCTGCCCAATGGAATTTTCATGCTACGGATTACCGGAGAGAACTACCGTTATTCCCGAAGAATCATCATCTCCCATTGACGGAGAGACTTTTATCGCAGCTCTTCTTATCGGGAATCCGGCCGTGTTGTTCCCGCCATCCTCATGCTTGAAGCAGTATTTGTAATGCCAGATACATTCAAAATCCTTATTTTTGCATTTTTAATAACGGTTCAATGGTCTCGATACAAAATCTCAGCATGCATTTTACCGGTGAGGATCTTTTCACCGACATTTCGTTTCTCATTCGTGAAAAAGACCGAATCGGTTTGGTGGGCAGAAACGGTGCCGGCAAGACGACTTTGCTGAAGCTGATTTGCGGTTTGGAGCAACCCTCAAAGGGTGATGTCGTTGTGCCGCAAGGAACCACAATCGGTTATCTTCCTCAGGAGAAAAACGTTCGAAGCGAGAAAACCATTCTCGATGAGGCCATGTCGGCTTTCGATGAATTTCATCGGATGGAAGGTGAGTTGGCAAAGCTGCAAGACGAACTTTCCGAAAGGACAGACTATGAAAGTGATTCGTATCACCGTATCATTGATAAGATGAGCACCCTCAATGACCGTCTGGTGCTGATGGGGGGCAATTCCCTTGAGGGAGAGGCGGAACGTATTTTGGTCGGTTTGGGCTTTGAACATGACGACATGCAGCGTCCGATGTGTGAGTTCAGCAATGGCTGGCAGATGCGCGTGGAGCTTGCCAAGATATTGCTGCGCAAACCCGATTTGTTGTTGCTCGACGAGCCTACCAACCATTTGGACATTGAGTCGATACAGTGGTTGGAGACTTTCTTGAAATCCTATTACGGCGCAATTCTGATGGTGTCGCACGACCGAGCTTTTCTTGACAATATCACCATCCGTACTGTGGAGATCTCAAATGCAAGGATTTACGATTACAAGGCTTCTTATTCCGATTATGTGACATTGCGCGAGGAGCGTGTCGATTCACAGCGGTCGGCCTTTAACAGCCAGCAACGCGAAATCAAAGAGATTGAGCAGTTTATCGAGCGTTTCCGGTATAAAGCCACCAAAGCCAAGCAGGTGCAGTCGCGCGTGAAACAGTTGGAACGCATGGAAGAAATCACCATCGATGATATTGATGCTACGGCGATTCACTTTAAATTCCCGCCGGCGCCCCATTCAGGGACGGTGACATTGCAGCTGGCTCATGTTTCCAAGTCGTACGACGACAAGCCGGTTCTTAACAATGTCAATCTGCTCATTCCGCGCGGTGAAAAAATCGCTTTCGTAGGACGCAACGGCGAAGGCAAATCCACACTGTCGAAAATCATTTGCGGCGTGCTTGATTACGAAGGGGAAGTGAAGCTGGGTCATGAGGTGAAAATTGGCTATTATGCACAGAACCAGCAGGATATGCTTGATATGAATAAAACCGTATTCGAGACCCTTGATGATGTTGCGGTGGGGGAGATGCGTTTGAAAGTCAAGGCTTTGCTGGGCGCATTCCTGTTCCGTGGCGATGATATTGATAAAAAGGTCAAGGTGCTTTCCGGCGGTGAAAAAGCGCGTTTGTCGTTGGCTAAGATGCTCTTGTACCCCACAAATCTGCTCGTGCTCGACGAACCGACCAACCATTTGGACATGCTCTCGAAAGACATCTTGAAAAATGCGTTGATACAATACGATGGCACCTTGATCATCGTATCGCACGACCGCGACTTTTTACAGGGATTGACCAACAAGGTGTACGAGTTTCGCAAGCCGAACATCAAGGAATATTCGGGCGACATTTACGACTTTTTACGCGAGAAGAACCTGTCGCATCTCAAGGAATTGGAGAGAGTACGCCGTCAAACCAAAACCACGATGGAAGTTCCGCAGTCGCAAAACAAGCAGAACTATGAGCGTAAAAAGCGGTTCGACAGCCAGTTGCGCAAGATTGACAAGGAAATCCAAAAGACGGAGCAAGGCATTGCCGCCTTGGAGGATGAAGTGGCGAAGTTAGATGCCGTTATGGCGGATCCCGACATCAAGATGGATAATGAATGGTATTCGGCTTATGGTCAGAAAAAAGTTCAGCTTCAGGCTTTGATGGATCAATGGACACAATTACAAATTGAAAGAGAAGATGTTGAAAATGAATTTAATGCATAGAATTATTTCGAAACTGCCACTGCTGTTGGTTGTCGTTTCTTTCGCTTCCTGCCGAAGTGTTTCCCATACGGTTTCATCAGCCGATCCCATGTTGCAGCCGCTTGCTTTTGTCCAGCACTCGGCGGAATACAAGGCTTTGTGTTATCAGGCCTACAATACGGCGCGTTTCCGTCTCGACGAGATACTGAAGGAGGTGCATGAAAAGCCTTTGGCTATTGTGGTGGATATCGACGAAACCGTTCTCGACAATTATCCTGTCGATGCCAAAGCGGTCATCAACGGCACATCGTTCTCTGAGTATTGGGATACATGGGTGGATATGGGCGTGGCGCAGGCAGTTCCAGGAGCGTTGGATTTCCTGCAATATGCCGCTCAACATAATGTGCAGGTGTTCTACATCAGCAATCGCGAGGAAAAGGGTGACGAAGCCACTTTGCGAAACTTGAAGGAACTGGGCTTCCCCGATGCCGATAAACAGCATCTCATGCTGATGGATGAAAGCACCGCCAAGCAACCCCGACGCGATATTGTGTTGCAGGACTTTGACATCGTCTTGCTATGCGGCGATAATTTGGCGGATTTTGCGACGGTTTTTGAATCGGATGATCAAGCCACGCGCAACAAGGCGGTTGTGGATTTGCAGGCGGATTTCGGCACCCGTTGGATCGTACTGCCCAATCCGGTTTATGGCAAGTGGAAATCGGCTTTGCTACAGCACAAAGCAGCCCGTGTCGATGAAGTTGACTATATGAAGGCCAAATTGAAGGATTATTGAAGCAACCGATGAATGCTATGGCCTTCTATTAGTGCCGTGTGTTTATTGCTAATCACGTAAAAATCGATAAAATGAATTGGGTATTATTGGTTATTGGAGGATTGTTCGAAACGGTTTTTGCATTCTGTATTGGAAAAGCCAAGGAAGTCACCGGTTTAGAGATGTACCTATGGTATGCAGGCTTTATCGTGTCGGTGAGCATCAGCATGGGGCTTTTGATCAAGGCGGCGCAAACCCTGCCCATTGGGACGGCTTATGCGGTATGGACCGGTATCGGTGCAGTAGGTTCCGTGTTAGTCGGGATATTCGTATTCAAAGACCCGGCCAACTTTTGGAGACTGTTTTTTATCACCACGCTTATTGCCTCAATCGTTGGGCTTAAGTTGGTGTCGAACTGATGGTTGCTTTTGATGTACGAAAGCCCAATTGTGTTACGACGTAATCGGGAAAAGGTATTATTACAGATGGCTTTGGTATTTCAGGATCCGATTTCCTCTTTTTGTTGTATTTGTTATTTGAACCTGCCCGGTTTGCATGGTGTTTTGTTTTTGCAAAAGAATAAAACATTCGTAAATTCGAACATATTAGTAGGTGTTGTTTGCTGTATTTCTTTGATTGATGGCGTTGTATTAGGATAAAAGAACATGAAAGTGGAAATGATATACGAATGTTATAAGTTTCATATTTACGAATGTTGTATATTTGCGTCGTAAAAAATACGTTGTGCATAATTATAAAGTATAAACCGTAAAATACAGAAATCCAGTGAAGCAT
>JASBYY010000018.1 GCA_029983675.1 Bacteroidales bacterium
CAGAGTTAAATCAATGTATAACCAAAAAAGTTGCATTTGTAACTTGAATTCAGCTATTTTAAAATTTTCTCGTCATCAGTATTTCTTTTATTGATTTTACCATTTGGTACCGGGACTTATTAGTGGATAAGATGTGACTTAAATGAAATGCTCTTTTACGGAAATACTGAGAACTTATTCTTCGGGCTTTTACTCGATAGCTAACGGTTGATTTTCTCTTTGTCGCATAGCTTTCTTTCATTTCCTCTTGGAAGTCCAAATCAAAATATTCCAGTAAAAGGCCGTTATCGGCATAGCCCCTGTCAGTAATCTACGAGCTTCAAATATTCCTTCCACACATCACTGAACCTGTATTCTGACTAGAAGCAAACGAACTTCATAAGCAGGCAGAATCCATAAAACAACGGAAATAAAGCTTCTTTCTTGTACTAGTTGAAAAGATTTAAGGGAATGAGGATTTATTTTCTCATTCCCTTTTTCTATGCTATTTCATTTCATATCTTTGCGCTATTAAAAGAACATTGAACGCGATGGATAAACCCATGAATCGAATCAAGGAAGTGCTTGAGGAGAAAGGAATTAAGCAAACATGGCTTGCCGAAAAACTTGGCAAGAGCTTCAGCATTGTCAATGCCTATGTCTGCAACAGGCGACAACCAAGCCTCGAAACCCTCTTCCAGATTGCAGAGATATTGGGAGTGGACGTGAAAGAATTAATCATTCATGCAAAAAATGCGGATTTTTAAAATTTGCCTCAAAGGATGACGTATTTGTAAAAAAACAACATCAGAAAAAGTTGAAAACATAAAAGAAGATATGATGACTACACTAACGCATGATTTAACAAGGCATCTTAGGGCTCTTCGTCAAACTCTCTCTCAGGATAAAAAACCTATTGGGTTCTTTATTTCTGCAGGTTGCCCATTATCTGTCCCAATGCCAGAGGGAGATTGGCCTCTCATTCCTGATATGAAACGATTATCCGAGTATGTTTCATCCAAACTATCTAAACTTCCTAATGAACAAACTGCTTTTGACCGATTGATAAAAGAACTCGAATCAGCGGACAAGGATAAAAATAACTTAGAAGACGTTCTAAGCTTTGTTCGCTCGCTAAAAAGTGTGGCATGCGGAGGGGGAGAGGTAAGAGGACTTAATGAGCAGGAACTTATTGAATTGGAAACTAGCATATGCAAACATATCATTAAAAAAATCCGAGTAGATCTACCTGATAGAGAAACTCCCTATCATAAGTTTGCAAAGTGGATAAGTGCGATTGATAGAGATAGGCCTGTAGAAATTTTTACGACAAACTATGACTTGCTGATGGAACAAGCTCTCGAAGAGTTGAGTGTTCCGTATTTTGATGGTTTTGTTGGTTCTAGGCAATCATTCTTTGATTTAAGATCTATTGAAGATAATCTAATGCCCAAGCATTGGTCTAGATTATGGAAAATACATGGCTCCATAAATTGGTATCAAAAAGCAAACAAAGAAGTTTTTCGCTCTGATATGTTCAAGGATGATACAGACACATCATTTTTGATTTATCCCTCTCATTTGAAGTATGACCAAAGTCGAAAGATGCCTTTTCTCGCATTATCAGACCAATTAAGTCGTTTCCTAAGACAACCCTCTGCCGCTCTCATATTGTGCGGATATTCTTTTAATGACGAACATATCAACGATACAATCGTAAATGCCTTAAAATCTAACCCCACTGCAATTGTGATAGCATTGATGCATGGCAACATCAAAACAAATACGGGGGAAGAAAGCTATCCAAGAGGTGTTGAAATAGCTCAAAAAAGACATAACATGAGTTTTTGGACTAAGGATGAAGCAATAATTGGCACCAATCGAGGGAAGTGGAGCAAAATATCAGATGGCTCTGATGATGTATTGCATTTTATTAAGGAAGACGGAAGCACTTCCAATATATATACTGAAATAGGAGACTTCAAGGTGTTTTCGGAGTTTTTGAGTTCTCTTATTGGATATTCAGGGGAGGAAGAAGATGGCAAATAAAGCAACTTATATAGGAGAGATACAGAGTGTTGATGGGACTACTGTTAGCATATCTTTATCCACTGATTGTATTTCGGGACTCACCTATGTTAATGGAGAAGGATATAAAATAGGACAAGTTGGAAGCTTTGTAAAGATTCCCTTGGGATATAACGATTTATTCGGTATTGTTTCGCAAGTAGGAGCTAACGCCGTTCCAGAAAAACAGATAGAGATTCAGCCATATGGTAATAGATGGATGACTGTCCAGCTTATTGGGGAAGGACAGGGAAATGGAGGCTTTGAAAGAGGAATTTCACAATATCCAACAATAGGAGATGAAGTTCATTTAGTCTCAGAAAATGATTTAAAGCGAATATATGGTCAAATAGAAAAACCATATTTCGTCAAAGTTGGTCATATTGCAGGAGCAGAATCAATCCCAGCATTGATCGATGTTAACAAGTTAATCACTAGACACTCTGCCATTGTTGGTACTACTGGCTCCGGTAAATCAACGACAGTCGCGGGGATATTAAGTGCACTATCAGATCCTAATAAATATCCATCATCAAGAATTATTGTATTGGATATCCATGGGGAATACACCACAGTCTTCGGGGATAGAGCAATTGTATATAGAATTAATGCTGATAAATCAAGTAAAAAAAATGAAAGGGAGCTATGTCTGCCTTATTGGGCTTTAAGTTTTGACGAGTTACTTGAAATAAGTTTTGGAGCTATCAGTCAGGAAAAAGATAAAATTGTTATTCTGGAGAGAATATTAAAAAGTAAAGTAGAAGCCTTTGATAAGTTTCCCAAAGAAGGGATAGATAGAGAGACGTTGAATGTAGATAGCCCTACTCCTTTTAGTCTACATAAACTCTGGTATGAATTATATAAGGAAACTATTGGAACATACTACAGCAAACATGCAGGTCTGCCAATAGACAATCTCGCCTATGAAAAAGATTCGACAGGTAAAGAAATAAAAGGAAACCCGCTGAAAGGCATTCCTCCTCAATTCAGAAAGCCTAAAAATGACAAAAATGACGATGAAAAGATCAATTTTTTAAATATGGGATTGAGTTCTAGTAGTCAACTTATTGCTTTAGGTTCAAAATTGAGAGTTCCCAGATTTGATTTTTTATTCAATCCTGGAAAATGGACTCCCGATTTAGACGGGAAGACTGAAAAAGATCTTGATGAGTTATTCAAAGAATGGATTGGGAGTGATAGGGCTGTTACAATTTTTGATTTATCTGGCATTCCCTCTTCAATTCTAAACACAGTCATAGGTGTTCTATTGAGGATATTATATGAAGCTCTTTTTTGGACTCGAAATCTTTCTCAGGGCGGAAGACAAAGACCATTATTATTGGTAATGGAAGAAGCTCATAATTATTTGAACGACAACTTTAACGGGGCAGCTTCTATTGTTGTCCAGAGAATAGTAAAGGAGGGAAGAAAATATGGAATAGGCGCAATGATTGTGAGTCAAAGACCTTCAGAAATAAATTCAACCATACTTTCTCAATGTGGAACATTTATCTCTCTTAGGCTGTCAAATGCAACGGATAGAGGGCACATTTGTTCTGCTATAACTGATAATCTGGAGGGATTAACAAGTATGCTTCCAATACTAAAAACAGGAGAGGCCATCATATTAGGCGAAGGTGTTAAATTGCCAATGCGCACATTAATTGATGCTCCAGCCAAAGATCGCAGACCTGATAGCCAGGACCCGATTGTTTTTGAAACCCAAGATGAGGAGTGCTCTCAAGAAGTGGGAGGCTGGGGAATTCCAATGGAGCCTGAACCAAATTATAAAGAATTTCTGCAAGTATGGCGTTCTCAGAATCCTAATTTAATAACACAAAAAAATCAAAAAAAATGGAAAGACAAATCGTAAGTTCATCTAACATCGCCTCTATAGGCTATGACGACACAACAAGTACACTAGAAATAGAATTTCTTAATGGAAGTGTTTATCATTACTATGATGTTCCGCACCGAGAATATCAAGGCTTAATGCAAGCAGAATCACATGGCAAATACCTTGCAGCAAACATAAAAGGGAAATACAGATACTCCAAAGTCTAAGATTATGTCCGTAATAAAGATAAATAAACAACTTAAAAGAGTAGAAATAAAGGAATTTGAAATCGAGAATGAAATCGTTTTCAATTTCTTTAATAGCACTTCAGCCTCTGAAAGAGATGGGAAGTTGTTACAAGCTGTTTATATCGGAGTTTTGGCCTTGATGGAAGATCGCTTTTCATCTTTTCTTTCAAAGACAACCAACGAATTGGGCACTGAATTAGAAAGCCTGAAAATGATTTTTGAAATGAAAAAGGAGATCTTCTATAGATCAACGATAAAAGGAGTTTTAGCAGAGAATGACATTGCAGAGTTTCTTATCAAATATTTCGAGGACAAAAAAATTCCAGATAAAGTTTATTTGACAGGAAATATCATAGGAAGATTGCCTAGAAATAAAACAGGGGATATTGTCTGCGAATTGAATGGACAAGATGAATTCAAAATCGTACTCGAATGTAAATTTGATAAAAGTATTAAGCTAGGAGATATCGATTCAAAAGAGATATTCACACGCAAAACAGATACGGCTTGGAGTCAGCTGATAGAGGCGCAAGCCAATAGAGAAGCCCAAGCAAGCATTATTGTATTGGATATCTCTCTAACAGACAACTCAATACTACAGAAATATGAAAACGTCGGATATATCCCTGATATAGGGTTTGTTGCTATTGTTGATTCTCAAAAAGGGGACTATTCAAATCTTTCTATTGCCTATATGTTGGCAAGAGACATTGTCTTGAATGCTAAAACCATTGACTTTGATAAAAATATATTGTTGATGCTTGTTAATCGCACGATTAAAGACATCAATGAGATTTTGAGCATTAGATCATTGATAAATAATAATATTGAAAACAACAAGGTTATTCTGAAACAGCTAGAGAAGAGTATTCTTTTGATGGAATTTAATCAAGAATATTTGAAGAAATTTCTGAAGAGTGGGATGTTAACAAAGGAAGACTTATTAGCGTTTTATCAAGGAGAATCATTGAAAGATAAGTATAAATTGATTGAGACAAATATTGAAAACGAAATACTCCTCAATGAGTAGTATTCAGAACTAATTTTCAATATTTCCTTCATTGGTTATAGAAATAACTTTAAATATGAATTCTGAAAGCAACCGTATAGAATACAAACAAGAACTTATAGATGATTTGGAAAAAGAGGCAATCGCTTTTCTGAATTATCATGAAGGAGGCGTAATTTATATTGGAATTGACAAAACAGGGAAGGCTGTTGGCGTTTCAGATATTGATGGCGATATGCTCAAAATCAAAGATCGACTGAAGAATAATATTATGCCATCATGTATGGGATTGTTTGATGTCTCAGTAGAAGGAGTTGATTCAAAAAACGTGATCAAAATTACTCTGGCAAGCGGAACGGAAAAGCCGTACTATATCAAGAAACTTGGGATGTCGGAAAGAGGGACATTCATTCGTGTCGGGACTGCTGCTGAACCAATGCCCATAAAAATGATAGAATCTCTATTTGCTAAACGTACTCGGAATTCCATTGGCAAAATCAAGTCTCCAAACCAGAACCTTACTTTTGAGCAACTTAAGATATACTACGAGGGATCAGGGAAAACACTAAATCAGCAGTTTACGTCCAATTTGGAGCTGATTACAGAAGAAGGCGAATACAATTATGTAGCATACTTATTGGCTGATATCAATGGAATATCTGTGAAAGTGGCAAAATACAATGGATTTGACCGTGTTGACTTGATCGAAAACAACGAGTATGGGTATTGTTCGTTAATAAAGGCAACCAAACAAGTATTGGATAAAATTGAAGTCGAAAATAAAACACTGGCAAAAATCACACCCAAAGAACGGAAAGAAACAAAATTATGGAACCCTGTCGCTTTGCGTGAAGCTGTGATTAATGCTATTGTTCATAACGATTATACCTCGGAAGTGCCACCTAAATTTGAGTTCTTTGATGATAGAATTGAGATTACATCATTTGGCAGTTTGCCACAAGGCATGACAGAGAAGGAGTTCTTTGAAGGCTATTCGGTGCCACGCAATAAAGAATTGATGCGCGTATTTCGAGATTTAGATTTAGTAGAACACTTGGGGTCTGGTGTCCCACGTATTTTGAAAAGTTACGGAAAAGAATGTTTCAAGTTTACAGAGAACTTTTTACGAATGATATTTCCAGCGTCCGAGCAAGTTACCGAGCAAGTTACCGAGCAAGTTACCGAGCAAGTTACCGAGCAAGTTACCGAGCAAGTTAAAGAACTGGTTAGGATGATGAGCAAGGAGATGGATAGGCAAGAGATACAAGAAAAATTGGGTCTTTCTCATAGAGAAAATTTCCGTTCAAATTATTTAAAGCCTGCATTAGAACAAGGATTTATAGAAATGACTATCCCCGATAAACCTAATAGTAGTCTGCAAAAATATCGGCTAACAATCTTGGGCAAGCAATTGAAAGATAAGCTATAAGTTAAAGCTCATTTACAAAGCATTCAAAAGGGGCATTTGAATATTAAACCTGATTATAACGTTGAGGAAGGAGTTGGAAGAAAACGGTAATGGGCAAGCCACTTTTGATTTTTCATTGATTACGGCTTTTCGGGTGGTTGAGAACGTTTCTCAAAAGTACTTTGAAGAAGACTTTGGAGGAGAAATATCCAAGAAGCATCCAAGAAATATCCAAGAAATATCCAAGAAGAACTATTAGGCATAATCCAAGAAAATCCAGAGATTACACGGAGAGAAATGGAAATGATACTCGGATGTTCAACGGGTAAAATAAAGTATTACATTGAGAAAATGACTAAGCAAGGACTCATCAAGCACGAAGGCTCTACAAAGGCTGGTAAGTGGATAATAATCAAATAGAATGTGAAGAATGTGTTGTACATAATATTGAGCGGTCTTTTATTACTTGTATTGGTTGTCGTGCTCATGGGAACACTTCTGCCAAGAATCAGAACAGAGACAAAACAGTGCATTTTGAATGCTCCTGTTGATGCCGTTTTTGCTATCGTTACCAACAATCAGGAATGGCATTACAGAAGTTCTTTGGATAATTTGGATATCATCCGTACCCAAGGGGATCTTGAAGAATGGGAAGAGACTGCCAATGGTGTAACTATCCGATTCAAGACACTTGAGAAGAGACCACATTCTTTCTACAGTTTTGAGATGGATAGTAGAATGTTCACAGGAGAGTGGCAGGCAACATTCGAACCGATGGAAGGAGATAAAACTCTATTCACTGCAACAGAAAAGATAGAATACAAAAATCTGTTCTATCGTTTGGTTGGGTATGCTTTTATGGACTTAAACAAGTTTATGACCACATACCAAGAAGAACTCACAGCTCGAATAGAACTTGAAAAAGCAGAGCAATAAAGACAATATAAGCGATTGTTTGTAATCGATTTCAGAAATCATATTTGTACCATACAATTACAACCTGCTGTAAATCAATATAGATTTGTTTTGAAGAGGTGAAGTAAATCCCCTACTACCATTATAATGCATAACAAGTCGCAGCAAACCTGAGTTCGCAGCGACTTTTTTTATAAAGTAACAGGAGAACTTCTTTTCCTACGCCATACAGTCTTTTCAAAGCGAGAAATAACACCCCACTATCTTTTCTTATGCCATACAAATTCATATCTTTGCAGTATCAAACAGAATATTGAAAGTGATGGATAAACCCACGAACCGGATCAAAGAAATGCTCGGTAAGAAAGGTATTATACAGACGTGGCTGGCAGAACAGTTAGGCAAGAGTTTTGCTATGGTCTATGCATACGTGGGTAACCACCACCGACCGCGCCTTGAAACAATTGCGCAAATTGCTGATATATTGCAAATTAATCCGAAAGACCTGATTGTTTTTGTGGACAAGAAAACAATGAACCAAAGTAAAAGCGTTGAATCTACGTGCCTAGATTTCCACGGCTGTTGATTTCTACACATATAACACGATGACCGACTTTGAAGAATATATCCGACAGAGTGAACCGCATAAGCGCGAAAAGGGCTATGCATGGCAGACTGCTATTGGTTTGCAGGCTGTTGATGGCTTGAAAACTTCCCATTATCTGCGAGAAACGGCTCGACAACATATTGAAGGCGACATTACGATAGCGGAAGTGAAGCAGCTTGTCAATAGCTACTACGAATCGAAGACTTCTCGCATAGGTGTAGCGGACAGAACGGAAGAAGCGGACAAGGTTTCGGCTCGTATTACCGAAATCCTTTCGGAACATAGTTTTACGTTCTCTCCATTGGAATATATTGCTCTTCATCGCCGATTATTTGAGGGTATTTATAACCATGCTGGCAAGATAAGAGATTACAACATCACCAAAAAGGAATGGGTGCTAAATGGCGAAACCGTGCTGTATGCCGGTGCAGATCGTATTCGTGAAACATTGGAGTATGACTTCGCCCATGAAAAAGAATACGATTATAAGCATCATGACATGGCGGAGGCTGTGAGCCATATAGCCCAATTTGTTTCTGACCTTTGGCAGATACACCCGTTTGGCGAGGGCAACACGCGTACAACAGCAGTATTCACCATCAAGTATCTGCGCACTTTTGGCTTCGATATCAGTAATGAAACCTTTGCCAACTATTCGTGGTATTTTCGCAATGCGTTGGTTCGCGCCAACTACAACAATATACCCAAAGGGATCTTTGCCACAACGCAATACCTTGAAGCTTTCTTCCGCAATCTGATTTTAGGAGAGCAGAATGAGCTAAGGAGCAGATATTTGCATGTATCTGGACAAACTCAAAGTGCAACGAAGAACACTCCAAAGTGCAATATTTGCACTTTGAATTGCACTTTGGGAGAGTTGGCATTGCTTAACTTCATTAAAGAGAAGCCTAACGCAACACAAAAAGAGATAGCAGCACATATTGGAAAGTCGGAGCGCACAGTGAAGACAATGACTGTAAAATTGTCGAGACAAGGCATCATTGAACGTAAAAATGGTCGTCGCAACGGCTACTGGGAGGTTAAAAACAAGGAAGTTTATGAAAGAAAAGAAAGAACATAAAATGTCCATTCGTTTCTTCAACGACCGCGAAGTGCGGGCTGTGTGGGATGATGAGAACAACAAATGGTGGTTCTCTGTGCTTGATATTGTGGCGGCCATCAATGAGCAGGACGACTATCAAAAGACCAGAAACTATTGGAAATACCTTAAGACAAAACTTAAAAAAGAAAACAGCGAGTTGGTTAGCGACACTAACCAACTGAAACTACGAGCATCGGATGGCAAACTCTATTTGACGGACACCCTTGATAGCGAAGGCGTAACGCTATTGGCTAAAGCCATTCCCAATGCTAAAGCAATGAGTTTTCTCGACTGGTTTCTATACAGCGACAATACCATTGATGGACAAAGCAAGAAGAAGGCGTACCAGTTGTTTGAGAGCGGAATATTGAAAACCGTTGAGCCGGGAAGCATCAAATGCCTGCAACAGATTCATGCTTATTTGTTTGGTGGGCTATACGACTTTGCAGGGCAGATCCGCACAAAGAACATTTCAAAGGGAGGATTTACTTTTGCCAATTGCATGCACTTCCCTGATACACTGCAAGCCATCGAACGAATGCCTGAAACAACTTTTGATGAGATTATGGACAAATACATTGAGATGAACGTGGCGCATCCTTTTATGGAAGGCAATGGTCGTAGCACTCGCATTTGGCTTGACATGATACTGAAGCGTTCACTCAAACGGTGTGTGGATTGGAGCCAAATAGATAAGAACGACTATCTGAATGCCATGCGCGAAAGTGTGGCTGATAGTACACATATAAAGGCATTAGTAAAGCCTGCATTAACAACAAAGATTGATGACAGAGAAATGTTTATGAAGGGTATTGACTATTCGTATTATTATGAACAAAGCGAATAAACTCTTACTTATCTTATGAAATATCATCATTCTATAAGATCAATATTGTTTTCGTTAGCCTCCACACCGTAACTGATAAAAGCATTGGATCTAAGCCCACGAATTTTGCAGTAAGCAATTAGCTCAGATGTTAATTTTTCAATGGTTCACAAATCTATTCTACCTTTTTCTGCTACTTGCACTTTATTCCCTAATCCCTCCATCACACCATCATGCCTAAACCGAAAAGCAGGGCTGTAAGAAAGGTCTTTATGACTTGTTTTTTCAAAAAAGGGTCGAGTTGAGCCAAATCGGAGGTGTTGTGAATGCCTATCAGGTCCATGGCAAACCAAGGCGCCATCATCCAGAAAGCGTATGCGGCAAAGCCTTTCCCTTGGAGCAGGACAAAGACCGTCAGTGCAATAAAAGCGCCTGTAATAAGCGCGACATGGTACAGGAAAGCTTTTTTCAGTCCGATACGGACGACAAGGCTGGTCTTCCCGTTTTTCCTGTCGCTTTCAACATCGCGCATATTGTTGATGTTCAACACGGCATTGGAAAGAAAACCCAGCGCCGAAGCCGGCAACAATACCGCAAAGTCAAGTTGACGCACAGCCAGATAATAAGTGCCTGCCACAGCCGCCAATCCGAAAAAGACGAAGCAAGACAAATCACCCAAGCCACGGTAGCCGTAGGGGCGTTTCCCCATGGTATAGCATACGGCGGCAAACACAGCGGCAAGACCCAAGGCGGCAAATACAGCACATTCCTGCCAAGTGAGGCGTGCCACCGCAAAAACCAGTACCGCGCCCGAAAGCAAGGTCAGCAAGGTCGTAACTACAATGCAACGAAGCATGGCCTTTTCGGAAATCTCTCCCGACTGCATCTCGCGTGTCGGACCGATACGATCAGCGCCATCGACACCACTATAAAAATCACCATAGTCATTGGCAAAGTTCGACAGCACTTGAAGCAGCATGGCGGTCAACACGCACAAAGCGATGACCGGAATATTGCAAGAACCGGCTGCACAAGCCAGAAACCCGCCTGTCATGATGCCTGAAAAAGAGAGCATCAACGTCCTGGGGCGCGATGCTCTCCACCAAATACCAATATTTTTCATGGATAGGAACGCACTTTAACGGCGGCCTCCTCCACGACGTGATCCGCGGCCCGAATCACGTGAAGAACGGCCAAAGCCTCGTTCAGAGTTGCGTTGTTTACGGCTGGGACGGTCGTCTTCATCGAAAAAGACATCCATCTTGCCGTATTTTCCTCTCCCCCAATCATCATACCAGTCGCGGTCTCTTTTCGAATCTTCACGACGCCCTCTGCGATCATCGCGGTCTTTGCGTTCGCCACGCCCTCTGCGTTCGGAACGTTTCTTACCAGACGGCTGTTCCTTAGCCACCTCGACTTCTATGCCACGCGGGTTCCTGTCGGGATCGGCAAAACTATCGAGAATCAACGGAATGTAGGACTCTTCCACATCGACGTATGAAAAAGTGTCATACAAGTCGATGCGACCGATACGAATATCTTTGGTACGGGTCACGTCGTTAATGGTGACGATAAGCTTTTGCGGAAGGATATGGTCGCGCTTGCCCACGCCGAAATACAAACGCTTCAGACCGGCATCACGATTACCATCCGTTTCACGGCTACGCTCCTTCTTGGAACGTTTCTCCTCTTTCTCGTTCACGTTAAGGTCCTGCGCATCCTTGTAATAGTCGAGGAATCGGTTGAAGTTCAAGGCCACCATTCTGGTGATGAGTTCTTCGCGCGACATCCACTCAAGCTTACGCAAAATAACCGGCAAGTAGTCGTCGATATCCTCGCGGTTGATATCCACTTGCTCGATGCGGTCAATATGGCGGAAAAGCTGCTTCTCACAGACTTCCTTACCCGTGGGTATCAAGGCGCGTTCGATGGGACGACCGAGGATTTTCTCAATACGTTTGATTTTACTCTTTTCACGAAGGTTAATCAGACTGATGCAGATACCACGCTGGTCGGCACGACCCGTACGGCCACTACGGTGTACGTATGTCTCGATGTCGTCGGGCAGGTTATAGTTGATGATATGTGTCAGGTGACTGACATCGATGCCGCGGGCAGCCACGTCGGTAGCGACAAGCAGTTGCAGGCTCTTCTGACGGAAATGCTCCATCACATTGTCGCGCATGCCCTGCGACAAATCGCCGTGCAGGGCGGCGGCGTTATAACCGTCACGAATCAGGTTGTCGGCGACCTCCTGTGTTTCGAGTTTCGTGCGGCAAAAAACGATGCCATACACGGCAGGCGTATAGTCGATGAAGCGTTTCAGCACGGCATAACGGTCCTTAGCGGCCATCATGTAGTATTTATGGTCCACATTGACGGTGCCCGAATTGCGTTGACCAACGGCGATCTTCACCGGATCGGTCATATACTTCGACAGGATGGCTTCCACCTCCCTCGGCATGGTGGCAGAAAACAGGAAAGTGTTTTTCTGTTCGGGCATGTACTCGAGAATGGCATCGACTTCCTCTTGGAAGCCCATGTTGAGCATCTCGTCGGCTTCGTCAAGAACCATGTAACGGACGCGGCTGAAATCCACGCGGTTGCGGCGAATCATATCGCGCAAACGTCCGGGAGTGGCAACGATGATTTGCGGTTTCTTGGACAAGTCCTTGAATTGGACTTCGATGCTGGCTCCTCCGTAAACAGGAACAACCAAAACTTCGGGAATGAACTTCGAATAGCTCTTCAGGTCCCTGGTAATCTGCATGCAAAGTTCTCTGGTAGGACAGAGTATCAAAGCCTGAACGCAACGTTCATCGGCATTGATTTTTTGCAGCAGCGGCAGCCCGAAAGCCGCCGTCTTACCCGTTCCCGTCTGTGCAAGGCCGACAAAATCGACATCTTTTTCCAACAATACAGGCAAAGACTGCTCCTGTATCGGCATAGGATTCTCAAACCCCAGCTCCGTAATAGCCTTCAAAAGAGCGGGATTCAATCCAAAATCAGTAAACTGTGACATTGATAAATAGTATGTGTTGTTTGTTACTCCGACAAGTCCGCAACATGATGCCAATGATCAGTGAGTGGTAACCTATTGTTGGTACATCTTGCCGATGTTTTTCCATCTTCGGATGTTCCAACCCCTAACACAAACCCCACAATGTCGTTGCGCTACTCGTCATTAATAAGCGGCAAAAATAGTAAAAATTGGTCACTTAGGAGGATTTTTCCGTTTTTTGATACATTTTTTAGCCTTTTCACCCACCTCGCTCCACGGGATTTTTCTAATTTTGCCCTCCGTTATGCGTACTACCACGACCGCCATATTCCTGCTCTTTTTCATGCTGCCTTTTGCGGCATGTCGCCATTCCCTTTCCGATAGCGTATCGGATTATGCCTCAAAGGTCAAACTGAACATCGACAGCCTTTTCATCGATTTGGGAGAAAAACAAGTGGCGCAGCGTGCTTTTTCTGCCGATAGCACTTTCCGACGCTGCAGATTGAACGGCGTAGCACTGTATGCCGAACACGGCCGCATCATCTACGAGAAAGCCTTTGGGTGGCGCAACCTCAGCCGACAACGTGATTCGCTGCATGTTGAAGACGCCTTTCAGTTGTCTTCCGATTCGAAGATGTTTACCGCCGAAGCCATCATGCTGTTGCACCACAGAGGCCTGCTCAACTATGACGACGACGTGACGAAATATATTCCGGAATTCCCCTATAAAGGCATCACCATACGCAACCTGCTCAACCACCGGTCGGGATTGTCACGCTATGAGTACCTTGCCGATGAGTTCTGGACCGACAAAAGCGTTCCCTTTACAAACGACGACATGATACGGCTCTACGCCAAGCACAAGCCTGAGCCTTACTTCGCCCCCGATGTCATTTTTTATTACAACAACGTCAACTATGCCTTGTTAGCGAGTGTAGTGGAAAGAGTGACAGGAACTCATTTTGAAGATTTCATGCACGACAATATCTTTGCCCCGCTGCACATGGACAGTTCTTATATTTATTCGATGCGGGGCGACCGCAAAGTCTCCATTTACATGAAATGCGCGGTGCAGGGACACGACATGCAACGGTGCGGTGCCTCCAAAGCACAAAACGATTACCTGAACGGCGTCATGGGTGATAAGATTATGTTCTCGAACGTCAAAGACCTGTACCGGTTTTGCATGGCACTCGACTACAGCCTTTTACTACCTGACAGCATACAGTCGGAGGCGTTCAAACCCGGATCGAAGAAATGGAGACGACAGCAGAACTATGGTTTCGGTTGGCGTTTGCATGAAAAACATCCTGAGACTGTTTATCATTTCGGATGGTGGAAAGGCTACCGAAGCATGATCATCCGGCAGTTGAAATACGACCGTCTGCTTATTGTGCTCACCAATACCGATCGTGATTGCGGATGCAGCCAGATTTGGGATCTTTTAGACGACAGTGTCCATGTATTGCCCCCATCGTGTTTGAACATCGGCTTTTGGAAACAAGAACAACAGATCAACCTCCCAAACTCCCATAAAAAAGGATGACCACCATAATTGGAGACCTCCCCTTTATCTCGCCGTAAATCGGGATTCAGAAACTAATTATTAACAACCAATTTGAATCCTACTCCATGCACATTGGAAATCTGCACATTAGGATCCTCCTTAAAATACTTGCGTAGTTTGGTAATATAAACGTCCATAGAGCGTGCGTTCAGGAAAGACTCTTCGCACCATATCCGTTTAAGTGCGACCTGACGTTCCAAGGTCTTGTTTTTATACTCGCAAAGCAGCAGCAGCAAGTCGGCCTCTTTCGTTGTAAGCTTTCTACTTTCTTCTCCTCTTATCAGCAAATGACGGGGTGCGTCAAACGTAAACGATCCCAACTTGAATGTTGTCGGAAGTGGCTCGGTAAGCGATGCACGTCTGTACACGGCTTTGATGCGCATCAACAGTTCGTCCATGCTGAAAGGCTTTGTGATGTAATCGTCAGCACCGAGTTCAAATCCCCTCAGCACATCTTCCTGACCGGAACGCGCCGTCAAAAAAATGAGGGGAATGTTACTCTGGAGTTTCCGTACCTCAACCGCTAAAGTGAAGCCATCCATAATCGGCATTGTCACGTCAAAAATACATAAATTGAATTCCCCATGACCAAACGCTTTTAAGGCTTCTTCTCCATTTAAACACCAAGTGGTGGGACAGCCTTTGGCTTCCAAATAAGCTTTTAAAATTGCACCGAGATTTTTATCATCTTCGGCCATTAAAATGTTAATCTGTGACATATAAATATCTCCCTTAATAAATTCCAAAATAATACCAATCTATTGACAAAGAACAAATTTTGAACCCATAAGAATTTGTTCCTTGTAAATCGGAAGGCAAATATAGCAAAAACCAAAGAACATTGTTCAACTAATTTAAAAAAAACAGCAAATAATTTAGAAGATAAAATATAATATGTTGATTATCAGAAAATAAAAACAAACCAGATTAACTTTTATTTCTGCATATTTTGCCCTTTTGAAGTGGACTTCATGTATTTTTGAACGCTGAAGAACTCTTGTTGTTTCATTATCACTATTTGTCATTATTATTAGCTGCAACCTGCAAATAAATCCAAACACATCCATGCTGCCGACAAAAACACAAAACGGCTCTTTTACAAGCATAATAAATGAGGGAACGGCATGCTATCTTCCTGGAAACAGTAGAAAAAGACAGATGACAAGACAAGACTTATCGTATAGAGCCTTACTATTTGAGCAAAAAAGCCCTTATTTCTACCAAATTTTGAGCGGATGAAAAGCTGCTTTTATTGATGTTTTAAGGATTTTTATTGAAAGGTCTATGCTATTGATGAAAAAGTCGAAAAATCATCATACAAGCAAGAAAAAAGTGTTACTTTTGCATCGGTTCATTATCATAATGACCTGCACTATTAAAAGTGCAACTTGCACTTCTTGGTGCAAAATAAGGTTTCATAAATTTTGGTTTTTGGTTCGGAAAACCCCGGCTCTCGCTGGGGTTTTCTTGTTATGGGGATTTGCACTTCATTATGACACAGTGATGGCAATGACAATATGAACCGCTTTCATCGCGAAAAAGTGCATCTTCAAAAACCATTCGCAAAAAAGGATTATCTTCGCGGCAAATATTCATACGTCATGAAACTAGAACTCAGCCACCTTTCCTCTTTTTCGAGTGCTGAAATGCTGGCCTCGAAAGCAACCGACATCCACAAGGCTTTTTCCACCATTTATAATAAGAACGGTCTCGGCAACGATTTTCTCGGCTGGGTGCGACTGCCTTCGAGCATTTCCCCAAAGTTCATTGACGAAATGGTACAATGTGCGGCAACGCTACATACCAAATCCGATTTGTTTGTCGTCATTGGCATTGGAGGTTCTTATCTTGGGGCGCGAGCTGTCATCGAGGCGTTATCGAACCCTTTTACCGGCACACAGCCCCAAATCGTCTATGCAGGTCACAACATGAGCGAAGACTATCTGGCTGCTTTGCTTGAAGTCCTCGACAAAAAGGATTATAGCGTATGCGTCATCTCCAAGTCGGGCACCACTACCGAGCCAGCCATTGCTTTCCGCATCATCAAGCGACACCTTGAAAACAAATACGGCGTGCAGGAAGCCTCGTCGCGTATCGTCACCATCACCGACAAGGCCAAGGGTGCCTTGAAACAAATGGCCGATAACAAGGGATACAGGACTTTCGTCATTCCCGACGACATCGGCGGCCGCTATTCGGTGCTCACACCCGTGGGATTGCTTCCTATCTCAGTTGCCGGGTTCGACATCCGCAAACTGATTGCCGGAGCCGGCGAAATGGAGCGGTTATGCCTGTCGAGCCAATCCGTCAACAACAATCCCGTGGCACAGTATGCTGCGGTTCGCCATGCGCTGTACGAGGCAGGAAAAACCAATGAAATCCTTGTGAACTACGAACCCTGTCTGAATTATCTCTCCGAATGGTGGAAACAGCTTTTTGGCGAAAGCCACGGCAAGCAGCACAAAGGCATCTTCCCTGCATCGGTAACTTTCACCACCGACCTGCATTCGATGGGACAATATATCCAAGAAGGGCTGCGCAACCTATTTGAGACCGTCATCTCCATCGGGCAACCCCACCATGAGCTTCGCATTCCTGATGCGGCTGACGATCTCGACCAGTTGAACTACATTGCCGGAAGTCGTCTTTCCGAAGTCAACCACAAAGCCGAGTTAGGCACCATTCTCGCCCACGAAGACGGCGATGTGCCCAATATCCGCATCCTGCTGCCTGAGTTGTCGGAAACAACACTTGGTCAGTTGATTTATTTCTTCGAGATGTCGTGCGCCCTAAGCGGTTATATGTTGGGTGTGAATCCTTTTGACCAGCCGGGAGTCGAGGCCTATAAGAAAAATATGTTCGCCCTGCTCGGCAAAAAAGGCTACGAACAGCAAAGCGAAGCCTTGAAAGCGAGGATGCTCGAATAGGCGCTTTACCCGGATAGGCAAGGCCTTGCAAATGCATGGCAAAACTTTGCATGGTCCAATGGTTTCAGTTCTGGTTGCCATCCGCATTAATTGCCTAATTTTGCAGCCATGAAAGAAAAAATCGAAATCATGGCTCCCGTGGGGTCGTATGAAGCCTTGTCGGCTGCTATTCAAGCCGGTGCGGGTTCGGTGTATTTTGGCATTGGCAAACTGAACATGCGTTCGCGTTCCGCCAAAAACTTCGACCTCGACGATTTGAAGCGGATCGCCGACATTTGCAACAAAAATGGCGTAAAAAGCTATGTCACGGTAAACACCGTGATTTACGATGAAGAGATGCAGGAAATGCAACAACTGCTCGACACGATAAAAGCAAACGGCATCACTGCCATCATAGCCTCCGACCAGAGTGTCATTCAGTATGCCCGTTCCATCGGCATAGAGGTACACATCTCCACTCAGACCAACATCACTAACACTGAGGCGGTGCGTTATTATGCGCAGTTTGCCGACGTCATGGTGACGGCACGCGAGCTGAACCTGAAACAAGTGAAACATATTGCCGAAGCCATTGAGCGCGAACAAATCCGTGGTCCTAAAGGCGATTTGATTCGTATCGAAGTGTTTTGTCACGGCGCATTGTGCATGGCTATCTCCGGCAAATGCTATCTGAGTTTAGACAACTACAACTACTCCGCCAACCGCGGAGCCTGTCTCCAGCTTTGCAGACGTGGTTATACCGTTCGCGACCGCGAGGAAGGCACTGAACTCGCTATCGAAAACGAATACATCATGTCGCCCAAAGACCTTTGCACCCTGCCTTTCTTGGACAAACTGCTCGATGCAGGTGTGGAAGTGTTGAAAATAGAAGGACGCGGACGTTCGCCGGAATACACCAAGGTGACCGTCTCGGTCTATCGCGAAGCCGTTGACGCTATCGCTGAAGGCCGTTTCACACAAGAACGAATCGACCAATGGATGGAAAGACTGCGCAGCGTTTATAACCGCGATTTCTGGGACGGCTACTACTTGGGGCGCAAAACAGGGGAATGGACGCAAAAATACGGCTCACAAGCCACACAAACCAAATTGTATGTCGGACAGGTCACCAACTTCTTCAGCAAAATCGGCGTTGCCGAAATCCGCATGGAGACACACGACCTGCGCGTCGGCGACAACCTCATGATTATCGGGCCGACGACCGGCGTTTACGAAGACACCGTCACCGAAATCCGTGTGGATCTGAAATCCGTGCCCCAGACCGTAAAAGGAGAGGCTTTTTCCATACCCGTTACATCGACAATAAGACGGGGAGACAAGGTATATAAGCTGATTGAAAGTTAGGAGGTCATGCGCTTCAAACGGCTACAATCGCACAAAAACAATAGAATCTTCATATATTTGCAGAAAAATCAAGAGCATGGTGAATAACATTCTTCCAAGATGGGAACAGAAACTACAAAGCTACCGCAAGGCCTTGACCAGACTGGCAGAAGCGGTGGAGGAGATGAATAAACGTCAGTTGAATGATATTGAAGCGGATGGTCTGATTCAACGTTCGAGTTTACCTTTGAATTGGCTTGGAAGTTGATAAAAAGCTATGCTGAGTATCAAGGCATTGATAAGGAAATAATGGGGTCGCGAGATGCTGTTCGTTGGGCTTTTGAAAGCCGACTGATCGACCAGAGTGATGTTTGAATGGAAATGGTCAAAAGAAGAAATGAAACCTCGCATACTTATGATGAAGATCTGTCTGTTGAAGTGAGTTTGCGTGTCAAGGATTCGTATTATAAGGCTTTTGTAGATCTGTATGAAAAGATGATCCGTTTCACTTCGGAAAGAAGCTTGTTTACCTAAAAATATAAAACGATGGATTTCGGACTCGCCCCCCATGAACTTATAGCCTTACGCAAGGTCTTGGCTTCATTTCCTGAAGTCGAGGAAGCTATTATCTACGGTTCGAGGGCAAGGGGCACAAACCGTGTCGCATCCGACATTGATATTACTCTGAAAGGCAAGGATTTAACCTATCTGCAATTGGCGCCTCTTGATGAGAAAATCGACGATTTGTGTCTGCCCTATTTCGTGGATTTAAGTCTTTTTTCCATGCTTAAAAATCCAGATTTGACTGATAGCATTATCCGTGAGGGAAAGGTGCTGTACTCAAGAAAACCCATCAGCAAAAGTGTTTAATCGCCACAATATTAGAATATTTACTAATATAAAAGTCATTGATCTAAAAGAAGGACTATGATTCAAAACTATAACCTGCACAGCCATACTTTTTATTCCGACGGCAAGTCGCAACCGCGCGAAATGGTCGAGGAAGCCATCCGCCAAGGATTCTGCGCCTTGGGATTTTCGGAGCATAGCCCTCTGCCCTTTGACAACGACTTCTCGGTCAAGCAAGACGACATGCCCAGATATGTGGAGGAAATCCACCAACTTAAAAACGAATTTAGAGACCGCATCGACCTATACTGCGCCCTTGAAGCAGATTATATCACAGGGACGTCGGAGCCTTTCGCCATCACAAAGGAAAAGTACCAATTGGATTATGTCATCGGTGGCGTACATCTGGTCGGACAGTCAGCCAACCCCGATGAGATCTGGTTTATCGATGGTCCGAAATGGGAGGTTTATGATGCAGGTCTGCAACGTTTTTTCAACGGCGACATCCGTCGGGCAGTACGTCGTTTTTACGAACAGTCGAACGAGATGATAGAACATGAACAGTTTGATATCGTTGCGCATTTCGACAAAATCAAGATGCACAACCGCGACCGTTATTTCAGCGAAGATGAAGCCTGGTATCGGAAATTGGCACTTGAGACCCTCGATCTGATTCATCAAAAAGGTTTGGTCATGGAAATCAACACTCGCGGCATCTACAAAAAGCGCTACAACGGTTTTTATCCTTCGCCATGGCTCATGGAAGCCGCCTGCAAAATGGGCGTGCCCGTCCTCGTTTCCGCCGATGCACATCGCTACGAAGAAATCTCGTTAGAGTTCGATGCGGCAGAAAAAGCCTTGCGCAACGCCGGCTACCGCAGCGTGGTGCAGTGGAACAACAATGGTTGGAACGAAAAAGCACTTTGACGGTAACCTTCATGACAAAAGGATATTTGTTGTCAGGAAACAACAACAAATATCCTTTATATTATGGTCATCAACCGATAAGGAAAACAATAGGTGTTTTCGGATAGCAAGAGTCCTATCCAAACAGAAACGCCGTATTATTTCTTCGTAAGTTTCCGAATGTGGCGGGAGCCGCCATTATTAAGCTCAACAACATAAACGCCCGGAGCCAATTGCGAAACATCAAGTGTTTCCAAATCGTTTTGCATGGTTGCATTAAGGACACACAATCCTCTGATGTCAAACACTTTAACGACAGCTTCTTTCAAAACACCATCAAAATGCAATTTGACTTTCCCGTTTTGATTCGGATTCGGGAAAATGACAAACTTTTCATCTGAACCGTGGAAAGCCGGAATGGAAACATTGGTATTCCTGATAAAGAAATACTTGTTGACGGCACTCTTCGTCCAGCCATCGAAGTCGTTCAGGTAGGATTCCATTTCGATAACAGGATGGACAAACAGCCCGAAGATATCATCAAACAAATCTTCATAACGCGCTGACAAATAAATTTCATCGATATTGATGCTATTGTCATATTTGTAGGTAAACCTGAAATTGTCCACCCATCCAGCATCATACCTATAGGAAATCCTTTCCGAAATGTTATTATCGCTATCATAGCTCAATTTCACCCTATAATTAGGAGTCCAATTTTCCTGTTCATACACCTCGGTTAGAATCTCTTCGAGCCTATCGCCCTGATAAACATACACTTTTCTTGAAAAAGGCAGCCCGCTGATGCTGTTAATCCTTTCTATCTTGTCAATCTTACCCATACCGTTATACATGTAGCTATCCATGTATAGCTTGTCCCAATTATCGCCGCCACAGACCTGAATGGATTTTATGGTGCCATTATCGTTATAGGAATACTGGTGTTTGATGTTGTTTTTCCATACATTCTCATCATACAGCTCACACGAATAGGAAAGAATCTTTGAACCGTCATACTCGCAAATCTCCCTTGAATAATACTCATTTGAAGCATTGCAATTGATGATTTTCAGGTAATTGTAATCATTAGCAGATGAGTCGTAATACTTGTACACATCGTAACCGTATAGTTCGTAGGTGCCGAACATGTTTTCATACACATCCTCCCGAACAATCAAGCTGCTGTCGATGGAATAGGAAATCTTATTGGCGAAACGTGGCTTCTCGAAGTTCTCAAAATTGTCATAGTACACACAGGAACTGTCGTTCAGATACTTGTAGGATTGGGCTCCTCGGATGTCATGCCTCCTTCTTCCATTTTGATTCGTGATTTTCGTTGAAAGACCGGCTACAGTCTGAGCAAAACATGCAGTGCCAAATAGCATTGCAAGAAATAGCATAGAAATACGTCTTAACATAAAAGTACTTTTTAATTGATTGAATTGCAAAAAAAGGGATTTACAATTTCACGGGACATCGCCATAAAGTGCTATTTTCACACCAAATACCACCAAAAAAGGGGATGGCACATTGGCTCTTTTTTACAGCTAACCGAAAAAAAACCGCACCGAACTGGGAGAACGGTGCGGAAAAACAATATAAAGATTATGAAAAAAATCCAAATCCTATCGTCTTATCGAATAAGACGAAGCAAAGATAATAAAGTTCGTTCAATGGTAGGTTCTTTTTTGAGCACTATTTTATCAAAAAGAGCCACAAAACATTTATCTAATTCTAAATCAAACAGATAAGACCATAGACTTCTTACAAAATCGATCCAATTGCCCATCAAACAACCTACATGCACCGCTTTCTCCTGCTGACATCCAGATTCAGACAATATAAAACACAATCACCTATTGTCAATCGACAATAGATGATCGTGAAGCGGTAGATGTGTCCGGACAAAAACTGTCCTTACAACAGGAAGTGTGAGGCCAGCTTACTACTTAGCAGCCATCACGAGTTTTCCTTTATAGTACAAGTCACCGTCAACATAGTATGCTCTATGCATGACGTGCATGGTTCCGGTTACGGGACAAACGGCCAATGTAGGGGCCTCTGCTTTGTAATGCGTTCTTCTTTTCGCGCCTCTGGTGTGAGACTGTCTTCTCTTAGGATGTGCCATTTTATTATTACTTTAAAATGTTAATTTTCAATCGTTTAATTATCTTCAATTTTATAATTCTTCAAAGCTGACCAACGCGGATCATTTTCTGTTTCCTCTTCTTCCACATACTCATGTTCCGACAGATATTGCATCACCTCTTCATTGCACTGTCCTTCTGAATGCACACGGTGCATGGGAATGGCCAGGATGATGAATTCATATATCAGATCTCCGAGATCAAACTCCTGCTGGTCGGCGGGAAGGACAATGACATTGTCAGCTTCTTCTTTTAATTCGCTCCCCAGTTTAAGAAAGAACTCCTGTTCAGCAGCAATGGGTAAATCAAAACTATCGGCACAGCGGTCGCAAACAACACGAACCGAGCCTTCCAAGTCAAAGTGCAGGACAAGTCGATGTTCGCTACGCTCAATATCAAGCTGCACAACGACATGCCCCTGCTGCACCTCGGAATAATCCCTCTCGGCAAAAAAGTCATCGTTGACTTCAAACCGAAAAGAATGATTGCCCAAGGCAAGTCCACTGACCGGTACCGTAAATACGTTCTTATTTTCCATTTTCGCTGAAAAATCGGGCTGCAAAATTAGAAAAATATCTGTAACTGAGCAAACAATTATAGACAACTTCTTTTACGAAGATTATATATATTTGATTATCAATTATTTAAAAACTTCTTGTTTCCTCAACAACCTAATAGATGCACTATCATTTCAACATGTGGGAACTACAGTTCAAAAGTCCTCCGTTTCTGTCCTCTTCAATTCTTGCATCGCCCGTTTCAAGATGTCGTCCATCGGCTCATATATCGGATAAAAACCCTCATCGCCATAGACTTCTCGCGCAATGTAAGCCTTTAGAAGCACGTTGGTTTTCCGACGCGCCACCTCAATTTCGACATCCTTTCCTTTAAGGCCTTTCGCTTCGGCACGCTTCAGCACCTCATTAAACATCTCGCAGCTCACGGAAAATGAGTTGGTAAACTGCTCGACCGTCTTGTACGTATCGAGTTGCGCCCTGTGCCCATCGGCATAATCGAAAGCATATTGGAAAAGGATGCCCGTATTGACAATGCGGGTGAAAAAGTACTCCGTGCTATCATCCACCAAGGGCACATACACATCGGGCATGATGCCGCCGCCGCCGTAAACGATTTTCCCTTTTGGGGTGACATATTTCAACGAATCCGCAAAATGAATGCTGTCTGCATTGAACAGCTCTCCATTTTCAAACCGTTCGAAAGACTCGTACATGTATTTCTCATGGTCTTCATCGAAAGGTTTCTGGATGGAGCGTCCTGTGGGCGTGTAATAACGCGCAACGGTAAGACGTATGGCGGACTGGTCGCTCAACAGCATCTGTTCCTGCACCAGACCCTTTCCGAAAGAACGGCGGCCGACAATGATGCCACAGTCGTTGTCCTGCAAGGCTCCTGCCACAATTTCGCTCGCACTGGCCGATTCACCATCGATAAGCACTGCGACAGGCGTTTTTTCCAACATGCCTTTTCTACTGGCCTTCATGTAGTTGCGAGGACGGCTGCGACCCTCTGTGTAAACGATGAGACTGCCTTTGGGCAAAAACTCATCGGCGACATCAACAGCGGCATTCAGATAGCCGCCCGTGTTGCCACGAAGGTCGAAAATAAGTTTTTTCATGCCTTCGCCCCGCAAAGTCTTCATCGCCTTGACAAATTCGCGGTAGGTGGTTGCGGAAAACTTGCCAAGTTTCAGATAGCCGATTTCATCATCGAGCATATACGCCACATCCACGCTATAGGTTGGAATCACATCGCGCTGTATTGTAAAATCGAGCAATCTCGGCTCACCGCGTCGCAACACTTTGATGGCTACTTTGGTATTCTTCGGGCCTTTCAACTTACGCATGACCTCCTCATTCTTCAGCTTGACACCGGCAATGAGCGAATCATCGACATAGATGATGCGGTCGCCAGCCTTGATACCGACATGCTCCGACGGACCGCCCTTGATGGTGTTGACGATGGTCACGGTGTCCTTTTCGAGGCGGAAAGAAACGCCGATTCCCTCGAAGCTGCCCAGCAAGGGATCATTCATGGCATTGAACTCCGACAACGAAACATACTGGCTGTGTGGGTCGAGCTTGTCCATCATCGCCACAATGCCAGCCTCCTCGATTTCTTTCCAGTTGACGGTATCGACATATTCGTTCTCGATGCGCGACATCACCTCGTCGAAACGGCTTGATTCCGTAGGCAATAAAGACGAACGTCGTGACGTGCGGCCACGACCGATAAGCAATCCCAACAAAATGCCGATGACCAATGCCACGGCCAACACGATGGGAAGCGTCTGTCTCTTTTCTTCCATGATTGACACCTATTTATTGATACGTTTCACCTCTCCACGCCGATACCATGAAAAGGATCGGTATGTCATCCTGCATAAATTGCTGCGCTACTTGCGACATTCGGCTCCGGTCACATCTTTCAGTATGTTTTCTTCCACCTAAGTCCCCGCATCTTGCCTTTTATGCACTCTTTTACACCCAAGAGAGGCTGTGCCAAAAATCGGATTCTGACACACCCTCCTCTTTCTTTTAATGTCCGTCCCGACAACCTGTTACACGCGGTTAAACTGTGGCACTCGATGCGTCGAGGTTCTTGTCCACGCGACGGAACAGACCTTGCAGTACGGTTCCCGGTCCCACTTCTACGACGGTGCGCAACCCGGCTGCCAGCATGTTGTTCATGATCTGTGTCCAAAGGACGGGTGCCGTCAGCTGGGATATGAGGTTTTTCTTGATGATCTCGGGATCGGTGACCGACTGTCCCGTCACATTCTGATAAACAGGACAAATGCCCACATTGAACTTGGTCTCGCTGATGGCTTCGGCCAGTTCAACACGTGCAGGCTCCATGAGCGGGCTATGGAATGCGCCGCCGACGCTAAGCTGCAATGCACGTTTGGCACCTGCCTCACGCAGTTTTTCACAGGCCTTCTCCACGCCTTTCAGCGAACCCGAAATCACCAATTGTCCGGGGCTGTTATAGTTGGCGGGGACGACCACCTCGTCATTAATAGACGCACATGCGTTCTCTACAACGGCATCTTCTAAGCCAAGTATGGCCGCCATTGTGCCCGGATTGGCTTCACAAGCCTTTTGCATGGCCATGGCGCGTTTCGACACCAATCGCAAACCGTCTTCAAAACTCATGACCTTGCTGGCCACTAAAGCCGAAAACTCGCCCAAAGAGTGACCCGCAACCATATTGGGCTGGAAGTCCTCTAACAACGAAGCCAAAATGACGGAATGAAGGAATACGGCGGGTTGCGTCACTTTGGTCTGACGCAGGTCTTCTTCAGTTCCATCAAACATAATATCGGTGATCTTGAATTTCAAGATGCTGTTAGCCTTATTGAATAAATCTCGTGCTTTGGCCGACTTGTCGAACAAGTCCTTGCCCATGCCTGGAAATTGTGCTCCCTGTCCGGGAAAAACATAAGCCTTCATATAAATCTATTTGATAATAAAATATTGATTCTAAATCTCTGTCTCTAAAAAGTATTTGTCAATTACGGATGTTACATCCAGCCGCCCAATGGCAGTATCTGCGGCATTGCCAACAGCTTCGCCCTTAATGGAGGTTGGCGCTTATCAGTTGGAAAAACTCTGCCCGTGTCGTCTCTCTTTCGAAAGCACCGATAAAATCGCTGGTGGTGGTGACTGAATTTTGTTTCTGCACGCCACGCATCGACATGCAAAGATGCCGTGCCTCGATGACGACCGCCACGCCCAACGGGTGCAAGGCTTCCTGTATGGCGTCCTTGATTTGCGTGGTGAGGCGTTCCTGCACTTGCAGACGGCGCGAATAAGCCTCAACAACCCTTGCTATTTTGCTCAGTCCCGTGATATAGCCGTTTGGGATGTAGCCCACATGTGCTTTCCCGATGATAGGGATCAGGTGGTGCTCACACAAGGAGTAAATCTCAATATCCTTGACAATCACCATCTGGCGGTAGTCCTCCTTGAAGCGTGCCGACAACAACATCTCCATCGGATCCTGATGGTAGCCTTGAGTCAGATACTGCATGGATTTCGCCACGCGAAGCGGTGTCTTTTGCAAACCCTCGCGATTCACGTCCTCACCCAGAAGTTCAAGTATCACCTTATAATGTGACTCTAATTTTTCGAGCTTCTCGGGATCATACTTCTCGATAGCTGCATACCCAAGTGGCTCTTTCAATTCTTCTTCATTCATTTTCAGCGGAATAGCATCAGACGAGTTTTCTCTTTTCTTCCACAACGGGCTGCACTTGCTCACCCATGGAGCATTTGCCAGTGAAAACGGCACCCACCTCGATCAGCAACTGTTTGGTGATCAGCTCCACTTCTACTTTCGACGTGGATTTCAGTGCGGTAAGCTCTTCTGTCCGAACAGTGCCTTTTACCCTTCCAGCAATTTCCGCCTGCTTGCAAGTGATATTGCCTTCGATAATTCCTGTTTGACCAACAATGGCCTTGCCATTCGTCTTCAACGATCCGATGAGACGACCTTCTATTCTGATGTCTCCGCTGGAATCGATGTCGCCTTTAAAGACGGAACCGTTGCCTAACAGATTGTTTACTGTAGTTGTATCCATAGATTCGTGATTTTGTGTGTTTTGATCATTTACTTTCGTGTTCCCAGAATCTTCTGTATGTGTCCAAATCTTTTTCATCATAGAATATGGGATAGTTTTCTCGCGAAATCGGCAATACCGAATAATCGTTCTGATTCATACCGCCGAAAATATAGTCTGTCAAGAACATCGAGGTGACGTAGTCTTTTGCCTCCTGCACATTCTTGAACAGGCTTATCGATACCATGCCGCGTTCCGTGTCGAGCATCACATTGCGTATTTCGAACGTCTTGAGGCGGTGTTCTTTTTTGTTGAAGTCGCTGATTCTGACTTTCAACGGATCGATGCGCACCTGTTTTGTATTGCAGACAATCATCACAAGATATTCCGTATCAGCCTTATAAGTGTATGGAGATTCTTTTCCGGATTCGGTTTTCTCGCCTTCCTCAGGCGCCACCTTGGTCAAATCCATTCCCAAACCATAATCCTTGTTGACTGCTTGCAAGATTTCGAGGGTGTAGGGCTTCACACTGCTATTGGGATAGGTTTGCACCAAATCAAGAAGCTGCGCCGCCATGACATCCACCGTTTCAAGGCGGCCGGTGGACAAGGCGTTGAGCAAAGCAAAGCGTGGCAACAAAGCTGTGTCCAACTCAAAAGTGCGCATGGCTTGCTCCACATTCGACTTCACCCTGTAATACTGGCCTTTCTGATAGGCTTCGTATGTCTTTGAGTAGAAATCGGAGGCGGCATGTTCCTGGGCCTCTAATTTCACAAAGAACTCCGGATCAAGGATAAACTGCGCATAACTTGACTCGGGATAATTGGCGAGGATCTGAGTTTTGTATTCGTTAGCCTTTTCGGTATTGTTGTTTTCCTTGTACATCCTGTAAAGGGCATACCAACTTGGCAGCTCATTTTCATTACCAGGATAGCGTGTGACTAACGATTCGTACGACTCGATGGAACGCGGATAATCGGAGAGCTTGTCCATGTAAATAAAGCCGATGTTGTACAGTCCGGTGGCAATCTGTTCGTGGCAAACTGCTTTTTGCTCTTCGGTAAAAGGCAAGTCGGTCATATAGTAGCCCCTTTCGTGGTTGGTATAGGACTTCACTGAATCGTTTTGCATTTTTATTCCTTCTTCCTGACCCACATCGCCCCCATTTTCGGCAATCGCCTGGGAGATACTGCGCTTGTCGTTGATGCGCCAGTTATCTTCGAGCTTACGCATACCCCATTTTTTGGTAAACTCAGTATAACCTCGACTCAAGGTCGCCTGATTGTAGAAATACCATGCTCCTTCACCACCGCCTTTGTCAAAAGTATTAGCAGTGCTCTCACCTACTGCCGACCCCATCATGGCAAGTTGCTCCTCGTATTGGCGTTGTTCTTCCTGAAGACGTTCCTGTTCGATGACATTGGCAATAATCTTGTCGATGAAGGCATTTCGGGTTACCGAATCCATAGCAGCCACACGCAGCAAACTGTCTTGATCGCGAACGGATGTCAAGTGCATCACCAGCTCATTGAGCGTCTGCGAAATATTCATGATACTATCGTAACCCACAAAAGTTTCCTTGGTATAGGCGCTCACGGCGGTATCGTAATAGGCTTGGGCGAGTTCGTATTGGTTACGGTCGAAAAGTATGGTGGCGACTTTCAACGACGCCATGCCTCTTTGAATGGCATTGTTTTTGGCCGCGGCCACCGACTCTCTATAAAAAAGAATGGCTTTCTCCACATCGCCTTCCCTCATGGCAAGATTAGCCATGGCAAAACATATGCGGTCGTGGTACTCTTCATTCTTCGTATCCTTGAACATTTTGTTCAGCATCTTGTAAAGCGCACCGGCGTTATCGGCCGATCCTACTTTCGCCATGTTCATCCTCGACTCAAAAGCCATCTCGTAAACAGGACTCCGCTTAATCACTTTACGGAACTGCTCGGTGGCACGCTGGTCGTCACCCTGCTGCATATAAATCTGTCCAAGTATAAACATGGCCCGGGTGCGCAAGTCGCGGTCGTTATTTTCCAAAAGTCCGTTTTTGATGTATTTTGCCGCATTGTTATAATCCTTCACGGCAATATAATAGTCGGCGATGGTAAAGTCCAGATTGCGCAACAACTCCTTTGGCAACTTGCTGACCCCCGAAGTCCTGCTCATCAATTGTTCGATGAGGGCTACCGCCTTGGGGTACTGCTCGGTCTGGATGTATGTCTTAATGAGCCACATGTTGGCGACATAGGCGATGTTGTTGTAGCTGTATTCATTGGCGACAAAATCAAAGGTACGGGCGGCCGGGATGTAATCGTGCTTGTAAAAATGCGCTTTGCCCATCACAAGGTAGGCGTCATCGATCCATTTAACGCGTTCCTTGCGACCGAAACGCATAGAGTGTTTCTGCACGCATATCGAAGTCTTTTCGAGTGCGCGGTCCATCTTGGCATTCAAGGCCATGCCTTCGGCCTTGGTACCATAATTGTTGACACGCAACACCTGAGAATAGTCATCCTTTACGCTCTTTCTGAGCTGTTCGTCGCCCTCCTTCAAACTCCGTTCGCCATTCCAGTAGATATTGTAATGGCTTGTCAGGTTGTGATAGGCGCGACGTGTAATGGTATTCTTTTTCGTCGAGCAGCCCAAGGCCAGCAGCATGAGTAACATGCAGCCGACAAATAATGGGATTCTATGATTGTTTTTCAGCACTTCGTTGTCATTTAAGCAATAACTGATTTCAAGCACATTTATTTTGTCCCTGCCTCATTTTGTTTTGCAAGGTCGTGCCACTGCCGTGCGACGACCAAAGCCGCCGTGTCGTCAAATTCGCCCATATCGATTTTCATCTGAAGGGCGAGGCTGTCTTGTGCGTTTCGGAACGTAGAGACCAGCAGCCTGTCAAAATCACGCTGGCGACTGCTGACAATGGCATTACGCTGCCCGTTGAGTATGGCTTCGGCCTCAGCACGCAAGCTCTCGTTCGCCATAAAAGGTGACAATTGCTGGCAATAACGCAGGCTGTCATCCGTCCATGAAACGCCAACCGGTTCGGACAAGGAGGTAAGCCTGAACTTTTCGCACAATGAAGGCGTTTCCGCTTGAATTTTATCAGCTTCGTAACGGAATTCGACCCGCATACGTTCCTCTTTTTCCTGATCCGCCTTGGCCTTGAACTTGGGCACATAGACGTATGCCAAAGCCCCAAGAGCACCCAGTACGATAAGAACGAGGAATATTTTCAGCACGGAATGTCCTTTGGTGATAGCCGATCTCAATTCAGAAATCGTGTCAAAACGCTGCTCGCGTGAAAACTGGGTAGCGTGGGTGGCAACACTGTCGAATTTCCGCGAAATATTCCTTTCGCCGATGAACTCCATAATCTTACCCAAAGAGAAAACATCGGATCGACCGTCGGGATCCTCTCCTTTGATGACTTCCGGTGCATTAAACTCCATTTCCTTCACCATAAGGTCACGGTCTTTGCTGAAGTCCATCTCAGCCATACCGATATCGATGATTTTGGCCCGCATGTCTCCGGACGTGACCAAAATGTTCTCTGGCATCAGGTTGCAATGGTAAACACCACGCTGGTGCATGTGTTGAAGGGCATCACAAATCTCAAGCAAAACAGACTTTATCTGTTTCTCGGTAATGGTGCCAACACGCACATGTTCTGCCAAAGTGACACCATCAACATATTCAAAGATAATGCAATCACCTAATCCTTTGATCGTTACAAAGTCTATCGCCCGACGTATGTATTTATTTTCAAGCTGAATTGTAGCTTCATATTCCTGACACAACGCAGCACGGCGGACGTTATCCTTAGCAAAGGCAGCCTTCAGTGTCTTGATAATGACCTTTTTGCCATTGTATTGAGCCGTAAACAACCGACACCATCCGTATTGCGAAGCATAAAAGGGTCGAATATCTTCGTATTCCTTCGAACTGATGAGGTTTTCCTCCGCATTCGTTCCGACAGCAGCTTTTTGGCCTGCATTTGAATCCGTTTCCCGAATGAAGTTATCGTCCTTTTCAGGAGCCATGTCTGAGAAATTAGTATCTGACATCATAATGGAATTTGGGGCAAAAATAGTTAAATTTCCGGAATGAACCTATATGTTGACACAAGAACTAAAAAAAAACGTCCCGACTAACCAACGGCCATAGAAGCAGTCGTTTCCGATAGCGTAACGGGAAACGTACAATACCGGCATTTGGCAAAAAAAACGTATTTTAGCAGCCTCAAAATGTCATTGCCATGAAAAGATTCGGGTTGATAGTATTATTCATTTCGCTCATTATAAGCGGAATAGCCCAAAACAAGGGGTCGCTGACCGTGGATCAGGACAACCGCATTAATACACTGATGACCAAGCAAGCCGAGTTATTCGCCCTTGACAATACTTCGGAGGGTTACAGAGTGCAGATTTTCATGGAAATCGGAAACGACGCCGTCACCCATGCCTATTCGGTAAAACAGAAGTTTGAAGATGCCCATCCTGACATTCCTGTTTACCTCACCTACGACCAGCCCTACTACCGGCTGCGTGTGGGTGATTTTCGCAACCGTGTGGAAGCCGAAAAATGTCTGTATCTGATCAAGCAGACCTATAGTGAGGCCTTTGTCACCGCCGACCTCATCTTTCCTCCGCAATTCAAGAGTTCTTCAGCGCAAAATGCCGATGCGGAAGAACAAGGCGACTAACGCCACGTCTGTTTTAGCCCTGCATCCTATAGTATTTACATCCATCGGCTGCAAGTCCAGAATGGATTTATCGCAGCCATTTTTCGACATTGTCCACCACAATGCCCAAGCGCTGCACAAAAGCCTCTTCGGTGGCAAATCCGATATGCGGCAACATGATCAGATTGGGCGCATCCAACAACGGATGATCGTTTTGCAAAGGAGGCTCCTTACTGTAAACATCGGTGGCGGCACCGGCTATCACTCTTTTTTTCAGTGCATCGGCAAGATCCTGTTCATTCACAACCGGACCGCGAGCGGTGTTGATGAGGATGGCAGAAGGCTTCATTATCGCCAAATCGTCGGCTGTGATAAAGTCCTTCGTCTCTCTATTCAGGGCGATATGCACCGTAACAATATCTGACTGACGCAACAACGCCGCCTTATCGACGAAAGAAACGCCAGGGATGTTTTTGGGAGTGCGGTTCCAAGCCAGTACTTTGCAGCCGAAAACGCTTAACAGCTGCGCCACACGTTGCCCGATATTGCCCATGCCGATAATACCCACCGTCTTACCTCCAATCTCACGTCCCGGCATGATGCCCTTGACGTTACAACCACGTGTGATTTTTTCATTTTCAATAACTTTACGATATACGTCTATCATCATGGCTAACGCCAACTCAGCAACGGCCTCGGTAGAATATCCAGCGGCATTTTTCACCACAATACCTCTGCGGACGCATTCTTCCGTATCAATATGGTCGAGGCCAGTAAAAGCGATAGATAGCATTTTCAGGTCCGGACAAGCATCGAAAAAGTCCTTGCGAAGCGGCATGTTGCTTTCCACAATGACTTGAGCACCTGCAGCCCGTTGTTTCAGCACCTTAGGATTGTCATCGCGGTCGGAGAACACGACTACTTCATGCCCAAGTTGTTTCAATCCGGAACAAGCTGTTTCTATCATGGCCATCGGTAAACCTAAAGGTTCGAGAAATACGATTTTCATGGGATTTATGTGTTTTTATGTTGAAGCGCAAAGGTAAGGATTTTTGTTGAAGACTTACGAAACCTTTTCTAATGTCACAGGTAATGGAATAAAGCAACCACTCTCCGCCAACAGTTTTAACCCGTTTCAGCATTTTGAACATCCTTTATTACATTTGCTTTCAATCTTTTATCAAAAAGGGGGAACTTGCTAATTTCAAGCAGCAAAATTTGCATCCTCGCCTTGTTTTGAAGAATATCAGCATTCTTTTTTTGAAATAAAAAGATATTAGATTGAACATTCCAAGCTGTTGAGAGAATTTTACAGTAACAAAAGATCACTATTCTGTATTTTCGCACAATTGAAAAAACAGAAATGACAAACAAAAAATGACAAACGAAAACCTGCTGCAAACTTCCTGTGCAAGATACACTGCCCACAAAGACAGCATGTCACGTGGCAGTTATCCTTACTACATACCCATTGAATCGGAACAAGGAACAGTTGTCCGCATCCATGGCAAAGACGTGCTGATGTTCGGGTCGAACAGCTATCTTGGCCTATCGAACGATCCCCGAATGAAGGAAGCGGCAAAGGCTGCCATCGACAAATACGGCACGAGTTGCTCCGGATCACGATTTCTGAACGGCACACTTGACATACATGTGGAACTTGAAGAGAAACTCGCCGCGTTAGTTGGCAAAGAAGCCGCTGTCTGTTTCAGTACGGGATTTCAAGTCAATCTGGGTGTGGTATCGGCACTTTGTGGCAAAAACGATTACCTCCTCCTTGACCAACTTGACCACGCCTCCATTATCGAGGGCAGCCGCCTCTCGTTCAGCAAGGTGCTGAAATACAGACACAACGACATGAAAAGCCTTGAAAAAAAACTTCAGTTTTGTGACCCTTCAGCCATCAAGCTTATCATCGCCGACGGTGTTTTCTCAATGGAAGGCGACATTGTCAAACTGCCCGAAATGGTTTCTTTAGCTGAAAAATACAATGCCAACATCATGATTGACGATGCGCACGCCATGGGTGTCATCGGACACCAAGGACGGGGTACGGCTTCCCATTTCGGCCTTACCGACAACGTGGATCTGATCATGGGTACGTTTTCAAAATCATTCGGATCGATGGGCGGATTCATCGCTGCGAGTGTCGACATTATCGGTTTTTTAAAACATAATGCTCGTTCTCTGATTTTCAGTGCCAGCATGCCACCTTCCAACGTAGCCGCAGTAAGCAAAGCCATCGACATCATGCTTAGTGAGCCGGAACGCCTGCAACATTTAGGGGACATCACCAACTATGCCCGCAAACAGTTCAAGGAACGCGGATTCGACACCGGAGTAAGCGAAACCCCCATCATTCCTCTTTTTGTGCGTGATACTGACAAAGCATTGGCTCTCAGTACTAAACTAATCGATAATGGTGTATTTGTCACCCCTGTCATCGCTCCCGCCGTTCCCGACAGCGATAGCATGATACGCTTTGCACTCATGGCCACCCATTCCTTCGATCAAGTTGACCAAGCTATCGACAAGATTACAAAGGCCTTCAAAAACTACAAAATCCTATAATCTTTATGGTGATCTTCATCACAGGCATTTCTTCGGGATTCGGACTAGAAACAGCAAAACTTTTAGTGCAACAAGGACATTGTGTTTACGGAACAATACGCCGCAACGTGGAACGATTGGAAGGCATTCACTATCTCACGGTCGATGTCCGCGATGCAAAAGTTGTAGAAAAAGCCGTCAACGAAATCGTTGCAAACGAGGGACACATCGACGTGTTAGTGAACAATGCTGGAATAGGTATTGGCGGTCCCATTGAATGCGCCACGCCACAAGAAGTACAGCTACAGATGGAAACCAATTTCATAGGTCTCGTACATTGTGTGAAAGCCACGGTTCCCGTTATGCGACAACAAGGCCATGGCAAAATCATCGCCATGAGCTCCATCGGAGGCCTCATGGGGTTACCCTTTCAAGGGTTCTATTCCGCCAGCAAATTTGCCATTGAAGGCTATTGCGAAGCCTTACGCCTTGAGATCCAGCAGTTTGGTATTCAAGTTATTGTTATTCGGCCCGGTGATTTTTCCACCCAATTCACAGCCAGCCGGAAAAAGACATCCGATGCTACTGTCCAACAAGTTTATCCTGCCTACAAAAGGGCAATGGGCAAGATTGAACATGATGAAAATGGAGGCCTCAAACCTGCTTTCCTTGCAAAGAAATTGGGAAAAATCATCATGAAAAAGCACCCGCAAAATGGTTATGTGGTAGCTTCGTTCGAACAAAAACTATCAGTCACGCTGAAACGCTTTCTCCCTGCCAAACTGTTCTCCAATGTGCTACGCTCCTATTACAAACTGTAAGTCTGAACAATATCTACAGATTTAACTTCCTGTAAAAATCAAGAGATCCTTGGATGTCTTTTTCATCAGGGTGCGTTTTATTGATACCGCCGATGAGCTTAAAAGGTCCGTAGCTGTCCCAGGCATTGCAGCCAAAAGTTCCTAAGACGGGGCAGCCCCTTTGTTGCGCCAAGTCCTTCAGCTTGGCGGCAAAATCGCGGTCGTTTTTCCCACAGGTATGGATAAAAAACACCTTTTTACCCTCCTCCATCGTCTTTTCGGCTGCCTTCACAACTCCCTCGTAATACTTGTTGTAAGCAATACCGCTGGCATAGCCTATGCAGTCGAAGTCTTTCACGTTGTAGTCGGTCTGTTCCCTGATGTTGATTAGGGTGACGGGAAAAGCCGCAGCTATGGCTTTCACGATCTTTTCCGTGTTATGGTGATGATAAGACTCAAAGATAATCGCTGTACGCATGTTGAAAGAAAATTAATGTAAGTCGTTTGACCCATATGTTATTCCTGATAACGCAACTCTTCGCCATTACATTGCATGAGCAGCAAAAACCTTCTTGCGAAACTTCCATTTTTATCCAATAAAACACTTATAGTGGATAAAACATGTACTTTTTTACATTGCTGTCCGGTAAACATATCTAGGATGTTGATAGTCAAAGTGTTTGGTATGATAAGCCCTCTCTTTGGAATGTTGACTTAACAATTTGTTATTCAGCATGTTATAAATGTCTCTGTGATTTTTACCGGACAGCAATAACTTTTTTATCCAATACACGACAAATAACGGATAATATCGGACTTTTTCTTTCGGCATCGCCAATAAAAAAGGGACAACCCCGCCGCTTCCAACAAGGTTGTCCCTTATCCTTTTTCGGTCAAAGCGAACCTTTATTCGGCGATGACCAGGTAATAGTTTTTCTTTCCTCTCTGAACGAGGATGTATTTGTCGCGCAGCAGGTCGTCTGTACTGACGGTCTTACTGTCGTTCACTTTGTCCTTGTTCACTGCAACACCATTGCCTTGTATCATTTTGCGCGCCTCTCCCTTCGAAGGGAAAATATCGGTATGCGTGGTCAGAAACTCAACAATAGCAATACCTTCCGTCAAGGCTGCTTTCGATACCGATGCGCGTGGCACGCCATCGAAGATGCTCAGCAGCATCTGCTCATCATATTTGTGCAGCATTTCCGCCGTGCCTTTCCCGAAAAGGATTTGCGAGGCTTCTTCGGCCATTCTGAAGTCGTCTTCCGAATGGACGGTGATGGTCAGTTCACGCGCCAAGGTCTTCTGTAATTCGCGGCGACCGGGGTCTTCGGCATGACGTGCGATCAGACTGTCGATTTCCTCCTTGCCAAGCATGGTGAATATCTTGATGTATTTGGCGGCATCCTCATCGGAGCAATTCAGCCAAAACTGGTAGAAAGCATAGGGTGAAGTTTTCTCCGGATCGAGCCATATATTGCCTTTTTCGGTTTTCCCGAACTTGCCGCCATCGGCTTTGGTGATGAGCGGACACGTCAACGCAAAAGCCTCCTGCTCAGCACCTAACTTACGACGGATCAGCTCGGTGCCTGTGGTGATGTTTCCCCATTGGTCGGAACCGCCCATCTGAAGTTTACAGTTCTTATGCTGGTAGAGGTAAAGGAAATCGTAGCCCTGCACAAGCTGGTAGCTGAACTCGGTGAACGACATGCCATCGCCTTCGCCGCTAAAACGTTTCTTCACGCTGTCCTTCGCCATCATGTAGTTTACGGTGATGTGCTTGCCGATATCGCGGATAAACGCAAGAAAGCTAAAATCCTTCATCCAGTCGTAGTTGTTCACGAGTTCGGCCTTGTTAGGCGCCTGACTGTCAAAATCAAGGAACTTTGCAAGTTGCTTCTTGATGCATTCTTGGTTGTGTCGCAAGGTAGGCTCGTCGAGCAAATTACGCTCTGCCGATTTCCCCGAAGGGTCGCCAATCATGCCCGTTGCACCTCCAATAAGGGCCAAAGGCTTGTGACCGGCTTGCTGCAAGTGACACAGCATCATGATACCGCACAAATGGCCGATATGCAATGAGTCGGCGGTCGGGTCAATACCGACATAAGCCGTGGTCATCTCC
Source organism: Bacteroidales bacterium (assembly GCA_029983675.1). GTDB lineage: Bacteria > Bacteroidota > Bacteroidia > Bacteroidales > F082 > Limimorpha. The sequence continues at coordinate 37,458 of JASBYY010000018.1, forward strand.
TTAAGCATCTGTTCTTCCGTACCGGGCATCATGCTGTGAACCATGCCTCGCCATTTCAGTTCTTCAATAAAATTAATCATCGATTGATAGCTTTGATTAGGTTACAAAAATAAGACTTTTATTTGAGAGTTAAGAACAAAAGCAAGCGGAACCGATTGGATCCGCTTGCAGATGTTCATTCTCAAAATGTGAAGTACGCGCTTACTTCTTGACAAACTTGTGGGTTTCGTTTGTCGTTGCCGACTTCACGTTGATGAAATACATACCGGGAGTTAGGTTTTCAAGGTTGAAGCGAGCTGTTTTCCCGACGACTTCCTGTGAATACACCACTTGACCGATACTGTTGAAAACAGAAACCGCACTTTGCTCATCGGTCAAATTCATCACAAACTGTCCATTGTTGGGGTTGGGATATATCAAACTGTTATCGGTGACCTTGGTCTCCACCTTCCAAACAATGCTGGTGGGCGGGAATGTAACATTGTCAACCCAAGCGCAGTCTTCACCAGCCGACATCATGAAATCCTTGGAGTATTTCCATTCGAGGGTGTGTTTTCCGGATCCGATAGGCTGAACGACCTTTTCCCACTCCATTAGTCCGGCCCAACTGCATATCTCGTTTCCATCGACATAGAACTGCAATTTGTCGTATGTTCCTTCAGAAGATATTTTCCTATAGAAACTGACTTCGCCGTCAGAGGCAATGTCAACAGTTATCATCAAACTGGTAGATTGCTCGTCGCCGATTTCACCCGAACGGGCACAGAATCTGCCAGCATAAGCGTTGGTGCTGTCAATTGTCCAATCCTTTTGCTCGAACGTCCATTCAAATTTCGAGAAGTCGCCCGTTTCAAAGTCTTCGGTCAACGATCCTACCGCAAAGATATACGAATCGCCGAAGGAATACCTGCCGCAATAGGCAGCGATAAGCAATTGATATGCAATGCCTGTGGGCGTAGAAGGTTTCACAGTGAACTCAAAGTCAACCGTGGCAGTTTGACCGACGGCGATTTCTCCACAAGAAAAATGGTTCTGGCCGAAAGTGATTTCCGGTGCGGAGCAATAGACATCGAACGAAGTGGCAGGAGCCGCACTTCCGCCCACATTCTTGATGGTGAAGTGCAAAACGGCAGTCTCGCCTGGGTCAAGCACCGCATTGCCGTTGCCTTGCGTAATCTCCATGGTGGTGGAAGTGAATACGATCTCAGGAGCATTGACTTTCATGAAGAAACGGCTCACCCAAGTATCGTTTCCATCGGTACAGGTAAGGACAAAAGGAATATCGGTTTTATTGGGAACCACATCACTGACTGTCAACGTAAAGGCGTTATCAAGCATGACATTTTGTGAAGCCGGCAGTGAGGCGATGTTCTCGGTGGCATCGGTGATTGTAACATAAGGCGAATCGCTCGAAAGCATGACGGTGACATTGCTGGCGTTGACAGAACCGGCATTCTTCAGACGGACATTCAGACTTAATGTCTCGCCGAAATCAGCTTGCTGGTTACCATTGGGACCGTCATTGATTTGAAATTCATCATATATCACAAATGCACAATTATTGGGCATGACATTTCCCGTCAAAGTCTTTGGCCGTGCATCGCTTCCCGTTACAATAAGGGTAAAGGCACCTACCGTGGCAATGGCCGGTTCAAAAGTGACATTGGCTACACCATTGGCATCGGTAGTAGCAATGCCTATGCGCTCTCCTCCCATGAAGATACTGCAACGGAAGTTGGAAAGACCGTTGCCACTGGCGTTGGTGACCGTCACCTGTGTGCCGGTGCTACCCACAAGCAGTTCGGACTGGTACGTCACCTGAGGATCGAAAGGTTCATCATGCCAAGGACTGACTGCCACGTCGCCCATAAGGTTGAGGTCGTAGAAATTCCAGCGCAAAGCGCCTTCTTCCCATTGTCCCGGGGCATTCACCCAAGGTGCTGTCTGTGTCTTTCCTTCACTGAGGGCCATTCCCGTGTAAGGGATGCGTTCGTGATAGTAGGCATCCTCGGTCTCACGGTGAAGATGGATAGCAGGTCCTTCGGTCTGGCCTTCGTTGAACCATCCGAAACGCGAGTTGCCCAAGGTGGCGACGGCAAAGTTGGAAATTTGCGTCATTTTCTCAAGAATGCAATTGCTGGAGAAGTCACCGCAGATACAACCGCTGGTATGGAAAAAGGTATAGTTGTGATCGACACCATTGGCTCCGCTAAAATTATTGTCGCTGATGGAGCTGGTGAACCAACCGGCAACATAATCGGTATTGGCATGACCGTCATGGTGCACATATTGCGTTCCCTGATTGATGGCTTCCATGAGGGCACTGCCGCTCCATGTGCCTTGTTCCTCATACAGGCGTGTGAAATTATAGTCTTCAGGAATGCCGATGGTGGTGTAACCGTTATCGTTATGCTCACCGATCAGCAGTTCAAGGTATTGGCTTCCATTGCTGACGGGGTCATCATACAGATGTTCTCCGCCCATGGTTACTTTTCTGAACTCGCCCAATACGGGAGTGGTTTGGTAGGTCATGGTTTTGTGCATCATATTCTGCAACTCGGTCGCATCGTTGAAGCACATTCTGCCAATGCCGAGTTCGGGGAGCAGGTCGTCCTCGCCAATCTCGCCCCACTTGCTGTTGTTGTTGTCGTTCCATGTGCCGTCCAAAGCGCAGTAATACAAATCGGCAGGAATATTCGAGTCCACCTGAAGCGTGCTTGACTGCACCGAGCAGTAGAAGCCACGGTAAGGGATCAGGGCGACATCGCCACCCAAAAGCACCATCATGATACCGTTCCCTTCGTACTCGCTCTTGATGTAATTACGGATTTTCTCCTGATCGTCGCGACCTTCGGAAGCCGACAAGGCGTTCTCTAAGGCAACAACCTTGGTGACAAGACCACGTGCCTCATAAAACTGTTTGTATGCGTCAAATGAAGCCACATACTGCTCCGGTGTGATGACCAACAGGTCGTATCCGCCCGCCGTCTTGTTTCTGGACTGGTAGCTATCCAGCATTTCAGGGTTCTGGGCAAGGGTCTTGGCTCTGTTGATGTTATTGGATGTCAGCCATAAAGCCTTGCTTTTATCGGTCCGGCTCGCAGTGGTCTTAACGACAACGTTGGCTGTTCGGGCATACATCACTTTTCCGGTGGCAGGGACATACTGTACAGGAGTGAAAGCCGAAAAGGCAAAACCGATGCCATTCATGTAATGCGTGGTAATCCTTCCGTAATTTATTTCGGGATACGACTGCCTCGACTGATACAAGGCTTCGTCTTTCATGAATTTGGTACGTTCAGGCATGGAATAGGCACGTGCCGGCTGATAGGGGAAAAGCTGGTGGTTTCCGCCAACCTCGACGAAATCAGACAAACGGACTTCTATGGAAACCGCTTCTTGGCCTTGAGGCAGCATGAGGCTGACGCTTTGCCAAGGCAAGGATGGTTGCCCGGCAAGAGCCGACTGCATACAGCCGTCAAAATGGATTTGTTCGTAACCCTCAAGCACACTCATGGTGGGCTGGGCAAAATGATAAGTAGCCTCGACCGTCTGGGCGGTGGTCGCAATACCGGCTAACAATAGCATTAATGCAAGATATAACTTCTTCATTTGTTGGATATTATAATAATAATTTGATGTTTTCAAGAAAATAGTCGCCAAAGATAGTCAATATTTTTGGAAAACAGGGATTTACAGATTACTTTTTTTCACTCCAGACCTATGCTCACAGCGAATAGGAAAGAGAGCCACCGAAAAATCCTTCCGATGACTCTCAATACTCCAAAACGTACCGTATTTTATTCTGCCACAGTGCCTTTGACTATTTTCCGAACCGTCTCCTCGTTGCTTGTTACAACACGAAGCAGGTAGGTTCCTGGAGCAAACCGCTGTAAATCAACAGAAAGATTATCGGTTTCCGGAAACGTTTCATATACTGCTTGTCCCGAGATATGGTACAGGGTAACTTGTTTCACGTCAACCGGCCTTGATATGCACCCTATCCGTTGTCGGATTGGGAAACAATTCTACTTCAACCGACTGGCTTTCAAATACATTATCAGGTTTGAAATCCAAGGATAGTGCTATCTGTTTGCTGGCCGTTCCACAAGTAGCGACAAGGGTGTCAGCCACTTCGTTAGCCGAAAAAGTAACCCCGTCGCCTTCTATCGAAAGATGCCCTGCCAGACTTTCCCATGTCACGTCACTGTCCGTAGCGACCATGAAGCTGAAATAGACATGCTCCGCCGCTTCATACTCCCCATTGACAGGACTGCTTTGTGAAAGAAAGATAGGCAAGGAAGCCACCAAAACCGCATCGTGAAGCGATCCTTCCGCGGCCATGCCAGCCGGCACAGGGTATCGTCCCATTGTTTCCATCCAATTGTCATTGCCGAACAAAGCCCCGTTGGTCAGCGCCCGGGTCAACAAGGCCATATCCGTGCTTTCATCGTGATTTCCCTCTCCCAATACACAAGTACACATCTGACGATCAAAATAACAGGTGGTGAAAGTAGAGAAAATCTCTCCTCCGATGACGGCACCTGTATTCGTCGTACCGGTCACCACACCGACATTCACATTTGACTCCGCCAAAGAACCGTCGAGATAGCCGCAGATACCGCCAATGAAGTTGGTTCCAACCACCCTGCTTGCATTGAAGCAGTCGCGTATCGTAGAATTTTCACAGACAAAACCGACCACACCGCCGCCTACTTCCGGTGAGAAAACTGTTCCCAAGTTCACGCATCGGCTTGCTTCAGACGTCCATATTAAACCGGCAATGCCGCCAACCTTATTGGTTCCACGGACATAGCCGTCGAAAACACAATTCATGATTTTCGAACCGCTCTCCAACAATCCGGCAATACCCGCCACATAGACTTTTCCGCAAAAATACGATTTTGAAATGCGGAGGTTTTTCACCGTGGCATCGTCAATCTCTCCAAAAAGACCCACATTGTCCACGGTATTGTCATTGAAATACAAGCCGAAAATCGTATGACCGGCACCATCAAAAACGCCTTTGAAATACACTTCCGTAAATGTATTCGTATCATAATATCCGATAGGCGTCCATGTTTCGGGAGCCACGCTGCCAGACCAGCCTCCGCTTTCATCAAAGGCCATCTCATTGAAATAAATATCGGAAGTAAGTTTGAAAAACTGTCCTTCGGCATCGACATTTACCGTTCCACCGTGATATTCAAAACTTTCGGCACTGTTGACACCCTGTTGGAAGGCGATCAAATCCGCCTTGTTATTAATTAAAAAAGGGTCGTTTTCGCTGCCATTTTCGGCTTTCAGTCCGAATGGATTCAGACATAAAAAAAACTGAAAACAAGCACAATAGCACATGTAAAATTCTTCATTTTCCTGATGTTTTAATAAATAGATTGTAGTTATTGGGGCAAAAATAGTCAAAATAATGGTTAAATCCACATTGTAGAGACCCCACTGTTGCGCCTCTACAATGTTCAATCGTTGTTTATACCATTTAATTCATCGCACCCCCATTTTGGAACATTATTCTCAATATACGCGGCAATATGGTTCAATTCATCAACATCACGGATGATACGGTCGTAGAAACGTGACTGCCACGCAAACGAAATGTCGTTTTTTCTGGCAAAAAATGTAACAGCATATTTAAATCCCGAAATGATAAGGGACAAACGTCCACATCGATTGGCAATCGTCTGCATTTGAACATTTTTTAATCTGTCGTCTTCAGTAGAGACGTCACAATGTGACGTCTCTACAATGGACGGCGAATCGACAACGATTATCAAATGTATATGATGTGGCATGATCTGGTACAACGGAACATGAATATCATCGTGCAATGATTCCATTTTTATGACGCATTCATCTGCATATTTCCCAATCTCCGACAAATCCATCCTAAAATGGCAATCACCATCATCCACGACTTCGCCGAAAAAACGCTGACGATTGTAGGTGTTTATTGTGACGAAATAGATTCCTCCATTATAATCGTGCCATGGTGCCCGTGAGGATAAAATGCGATATTTATTTTTGAATCTGTCTGTCATAATCTGTAGTATTATGGTTGCCCTGATGAAACGCGACTGCGTTTCATCAGCATTTGCAAATCTACACAATTATGCCAAAAAAGGCGTACCCGCTGTGCAGATACGCCTTTACAAAATCTGTTACTGGAATTTACTTCCCTTCGCTCAGCTTCTTATAGCCTTCGTAGCGAAGTTTGGCAAATTGCTCGGTCTTGGCAAAGAGTTCCTTGGCCTCTTCGGGGAAGGTCTTCAACAGCGAGTTGTAGCGCACTTCGCCCATGATGAACTCTTGGAACTTGCTCCAATCGGGTTCCTTGCTGTCCAAGTGGAAACCATTCTGTCCGGCATCTTCCTCTTCGGGATTGAAACGCCAGAGGTGCCAATAACCGCTCTCTACGGCCAATTTCTCTTCTTGCTGGGTGCGACCCATACCCACCTTGATACCGTGGTTGATGCAAGGTGCATAGCAGATCACCAAGGACGGGCCGGGATAGGCTTCAGCTTCCTTGATGGCCTTGAAGTACTGAGCCTGGCTGGCGCCCATAGCTACCTGTGCCACATACACATAGCCGTAGCTCTTGGCAATCATGCCGAGGTCTTTCTTACGCACTTTCTTACCGGAAGAGGCAAACTTGGCCACCGCACCGGCTGGAGTAGCCTTTGAGGACTGTCCGCCCGTGTTGGAATAGACCTCCGTATCGAGGACGAGGACATTGATATCTTCGCCACTGGCCAGCACATGGTCCAAGCCGCCAAACCCGATATCGTAAGCCCAGCCGTCGCCACCGAATATCCATTGCGATTTCTTCACCAAATGGTCTTTCAAATCAACGATTTGTTTGCAGTAGTCGCAGTTGCACTTGCCGGCTTCTGCCACAATCCTGTCAGCTAATTCCGTAGTCTTGACACCACATTCGCGGTTGTCGATCCATTCTTGGAACAAGGCCTTCAGTTCGGCAGAGCAGCAATCGCAGTTGGCAATGGCATCCTTCATGATGCGTTCCACACGGTCGCGCATCTTACGGGTGGCGGTAGCCATACCCATACCGAATTCGGCATTATCCTCGAATAAGGAGTTGGCCCATGCCACGCCCTTGCCGCTGCGATAGTTCTTGCAGTAAGGTGTTGCAGGTGCAGATCCACCATAGATGGAAGAGCAGCCTGTGGCGTTGGCCACCATCATGCGTTCGCCAAAGAGCTGGGTGATGGTTTTGATATAAGGTGTTTCACCGCATCCGGCGCAAGCGCCCGAGAACTCAAAGAGAGGTTGTGCAAACTGGCTGTTCTTGATATTGGCGAACTTGTCGATCAACTCATCTTTATAAGTGACTTTCTTCTGGCCATATTCCCAATTGTCAACTTCGCCGAGCTGGCTTTCAAGTGGTTGCATCACCAATGCCTTTTCCTTGGCGGGGCACACATCGGCGCAGTTGCCGCAACCTGTGCAGTCGAGGACAGACACCTGCATACGGAAGTGCATGCCGGCAAGTTCCTTAGGCATCTTCACGTCAACCGTCTTCATCGATGCAGGGGCGTTCTTCAACTCGGCATCGGTCATCACAACGGGACGGATGGCTGCGTGCGGGCATACCAATGAGCACTGGTTGCACTGGATGCAATTGCTTTCCTTCCATTGCGGAACGGCGGTAGCGATGCCACGCTTTTCGTAGGCAGTGGTACCGGCAGGGAATGTGCCGTCGATAATGTCCTTAAAGGCGCTGACGGGCAAATCGTTGCCGCATTGGGCTACCATAGGACGCATCACCTTATTAATAAATTCGGGATCGTTTTCGTTGAACGGGAATGCGAAGTCGGTCGTGCAATTGAGATTGGCCCATTCGGCGGGGATTTCCACCTTGTTGATTTCGCCACCGCGATCGACAGCCGCGTAGTTCATGTTTACAATGCTCTCTCCCTTACGTCCGTAGGACTTCACGATGAATTTCTTCATCTGTTCCACGGCGAGATCGTAAGGAATGACACCCGAAATCTTGAAGAAGGCCGATTGAAGGATGGTATTGGTGCGGTTGCCCAGACCAATTTCACCGGCAATCTTCGTCGCATCGATGATGTACATATTGATATGATGCTGTGCAAGATATTTCTTCACAAAGTCGGGCAGATGCTGCTTGGTTTCCTCCACCGACCACGGGGAGTTATACAGGAATGTGCCGTTGTCTTTCAAACCGCGCAAGCAGTCGTATTTGCTGAGGTAGGAAGGCACATGAACGGCCACAAAGTCAGGTGTTCCGACGAGGTAAGGAGCCAAAATGGGCTGGTCACCGAAACGAAGGTGCGAGCAGGTGTAGCCGCCTGATTTCTTCGAGTCGTAGTCGAAATAGGCTTGGCTGTACTTGTCGGTGTTGTCGCCGATAATCTTGATGGAGTTCTTGTTGGCACCCACCGTACCGTCAGCTCCAAGGCCGTAGAACTTGGCTTCGAAAGTGCCTTTGGGCAGGATGGAGAACTCTGGAACGACAGGAAGCGACTTGAAGGTCACATCGTCAACGATGCCGATGGTGAACTGATTCTTCGGCTGGGCAGCGGCAAGGTTGTCATAAACGGAGATAATCTGAGCCGGCGTGGTGTCCTTGGACGACAGACCGTAACGGCCACCGATGATCATCGGTTTATCAGCATTTTCCTTGAAGGCTTCCACAATGTCGAGGTAGAGCGGATCGCCATTGGCGCCGGGTTCCTTGGTGCGGTCGAGGACACAGATGCGTTTTGCCGACTTAGGCAACACGTTGAAGAGATATTTCACCGAGAAAGGACGATAGAGGTGTACCGTCACGATACCCACCTTGCGGCCTTCGGCGTTGAGCTTATCGACAACAGTCCTGATGACGTCGCTGACCGAGCCCATGGCAATGATAATGTCAGTGGCATCCTTGGCGCCATAGTAAACGAAAGGAGCGTATTCACGTCCGGTGATGCGGCTCATTTCCTTCATGTACTTCGCCACGATGTCGGGCAAAGCGTCATAGTATTTGTTTTGCAGTTCCCTTGTCTGGAAATAGATGTCGGGGTTCTGTGCTGTTCCGCGCGTGACAGGATGATTGGGGTTCAAAGCACGTTCACGGTAAGCCTTCAGTGCGTCTTGGTTGACGAGCTGGGCGACAGAATCCTGGTCGGTAGCTTCCACTTTCTGGATTTCGTGGGAAGTACGGAAACCGTCGAAGAAGTGGACAAAAGGCACGCGGCCTTCGATGGCGGCGAGGTGTGCCACAGGAGCGAGGTCCATGATTTCCTGCACCGAGCTGGTGGCCAGCATGGCAAAACCCGTCTGACGGGTGCTCATCACGTCGGCATGGTCGCCGAAGATGGAGAGCGCTTGGGCTGCCAAAGCACGGGCCGAGACGTGGAACACGCCCGGAAGCAGTTCACCGGCGATTTTGTACATATTGGGAATCATCAGCAACAATCCCTGTGAAGCGGTATAGGTTGTCGTCAAAGCACCCGCCTGAAGCGAGCCGTGTACGGCACCGGCAGCACCGGCTTCGGATTGCATTTCAACCACTCTGACGGTCTCGCCGAAGATGTTTTTACGGCCGCCCGCACTCCACTCGTCAATGTACTCTGCCATAGGCGATGACGGGGTGATGGGGTAGATAGCGGCTACTTCACTGAACATGTAAGCGACATGGGCTGCAGCGCAGTTACCGTCGCAAGTCATGAATTTTTTTTCTGCCATTTCTAATGTAATTTGTATTTTGAATTGAATGTATTGTTACAAAAACCTATTTGGGCTGCAAAAATACAATTTCCATCGAAAATTAACAACTTATTGCGGAAAGAAAATGCGAAACATATATAATATATTTAAAATCAATACCTTATAAGAAATAGCATCCCCAAAAAGCACTTTTGGAATCCCTAAGACGCAAAAAAAAGGGAAGTTCCCCATGAAAAAAGAGACCTTCCCCTTCTTCCTCTTTACCAATCGCTTTCTTCCAGCATAAAAAGCTCTTCCACCGGCTTGCCAAAAACAGCAGCCATCTTCAAAGCTAACAATGCAGAAGGAATGTAACGTCCTGTTTCTACGGAATTTATCGTCTGACGACTGACGCCAATACGCTTTGCCAATCCTTCCTGTGTGAGATCTTTCTCGGCACGCGCCACTTTCAACCGGTTCTTCATCGTTCGCCTCCTTTGTTGAATCGGTGCAGCTCCATCTTGAAACGGAGGATGAAAATGAGAAGGAACACGAAAAAGACAAGATACGGCACGTAGGTATAGGCTATGCCATAAATGGTCAGCGTGGCGATGACGAACAGCAAGGCGGTGATGTAGGTCGCCCACACCAAGCTTTGCTCGCGAAGACTCTTGACGCATTCATCCTCAATCTTTTCTTTTGAAAAGCCTATGAAAACCAGACCGATGGTCAACGTTGGAATAACGATGGAAAGAATGCTGCTGTTTGCCATGCAGAAGAAGCCGGACGATTCACTATCACCTAAAATCGGAATGCGCTCAAAATAAAGCGCCGGCATCTTGAACAGCAAGTCGGGGAAGAAAAGCCTAAAGACCAAAAAGCCAATTACGGACAAGACCGCCAGCACCCATCCTACGGTTTGAAAACAGTGCGGAAACAGATAATTCTTTTTCATGATGTTATTATTTTGATTTGACCCCGAAAATGTAAAGTAAACTTTCCAAATAGACAAATTAATTTGTCATCATTTGTATTATAACAATGATTTTTAGCTTATTCCGTTTCATGTCCCGATATGGCGGGATGATACGTCTCAATCAGACACAAACGCATCATACTCTTGGGTCATCCCGCATGATGCGAGATCTCCTTATTCATGAGGGGTTACTTCCATTAGGCTATTGCCGATATTGAGGAGATGCTGAATAGATGCCGGATCAGGTCCGGCATGACGTTGTTCAGCATGACTGGTCCCGATGTGGCGGGACAGATGTAGCACTCGTTTTATTCAGGAAACGGCTATCGTTGCAAGTATTCAAAGCAGCTTAACAATACAGTCTGATAACCACGCCGTCCTCTCACGGATTATCCGATGTTCCTCCCATCAGCCAATCAAGGCTGAACCTGTAGAAAACCATGCTATAGCCACCATCGCCCTCTTCCACATACAGACCGATTGTGCCGTCGGGGAGAACACAAAGCGAAGAATAAGCCGAGGCATAAGGCACGATGCAGCGGCTCACCGGCCACGAAACGCCCTCGTCGCGGCTGGCATACACCGTGACGTGGCTTCGCTCGGTCCCCAAGGGCAAGGACTGCAACAACAACGCCTTCGAATGGTGGTTTTCAGGTGCAATGTAACGGATCATGTCGCCATTACACGCCGGGGCCATCAGGTCGTTCCATGCCGAAGTCGTGTCTGCCCAGGACACTCCGCCATCGCTTGAAATGTTGAAACGGCGGTTGCCTTTGCAGCGGATACTCATCAACAGCTTGCCATCGGAAAGCGCCACAAGTTTCGCCTCATCTGCTTGGGTTGCCGCACGCTCCGACACCTGCCATGTCTGACCCTTATCATCGGTAAAAATCACATAATCAGACAAATTATTGCTCTGGTTTTCTCTTACGGTAAACACAAACAGCAGTCTTCCCGAAGGCAAGCTCAGGCCATTTCCCGAAGCGCAGAACCCGCCATACCATTGCTTCCTGACCGTGTCACGGCATTCAAGCCCATAAATAAACGAAGTGAAATCGACAGGTTCCGACCAAGTCACGCCATTATCGTGGCTCAAGGCATAATAAAGGCTTTGGGGATGCGATGGCATGGATGCCCACAAACCTGTTCCTCCACAAAAAACGGTCATCAGTCCGCCTTCGGCATCCGTTGCTACCAATGCGGCATCGCCAAAGCCTTTTCCGTACCCTGCTCCTTGCGCCACACAAAGGGGGGCCGACCATGTGCATCCGTCATCGGTACTGCGCCGGCACACCACATCAATATCCTGCGGCAAATCCAAATCGTTGTTTTTGCGCCGGTCGGTAAGCGTCACCAATGATCCGTCGGAAGCCGTAATCAAAGCAGGAATGCGATAATTGGCCGATCCGTAGTCGCCAGGGCGGAACAACACGCTGCGGCAAAGCACAATTTCACGCCCCCGCAGCACATATTCGTTTGTCGTTTCATATGTACCGGAATCTAAAAAAACAGACCGCAACACCGCATAAATCCTATGGCCTTCAACAGCCGTTGCCGACACATTGCAAGTCAGCCAATAATGGTTGTCACCTGTACGAAGCATATCGCTGAAGTTCAGTTTTACAACACGTGTTGAATCAGGGACAAAAGAAACCACATGACGGTAGGATGAAACATGTCTCTCGTCAAAAACAGCCAAAGTATCGGTCGCGTAAAGCTCAAAGCCCGTTACATCGCTGAAATCTGTCTTGAAAAAGTCAAAATCGAGACCCTTCAAAGGCATTTCCTTTTCAGAAACCACATTAATATGAAGCAGCAAAGCGCATGACTCGCCACGGCCCAACAAGCCCTCAACGCTCTTTATGCCTACATTTGCCACCCCTAAACCTGTTTGTGCGAAAATCAGATTGCAAAATCCGCTGACAACCAACGATGTAACGATTATTACATTTTTTAAACTACTCATTATCAATATTTTATATTATTAGTTGCAATATCTGCAAAATATTATGGCTACAATAATAGAAAAAAAAGCAATAAAATGAACAACCGACCTTGTTTATTTGTAATTTTGCCGCTCGAAAAACATACGTTAACAACACTTCAACAACAAATTCCTTAAAAATGAAAAATTTAGTATTAGCAATGGGAGTTTTATGTTTCTTTGCCGTGTCGTGCAACAACGCTC